>CAYHPW010000015.1:0-53096 GCA_964358645.1 uncultured Bacteriovoracaceae bacterium
CAACCGCTGTCAGCATAAACCTTGGCTGTGGAGCCAACCTCAAGCACATCACCGGTGATCGTGATTTGTGGAGTGCTATCACTAGACGTCGCGCCATTCGTGGGACTGGAAAGCGTCCAACCGCTTGGCGCCACTGGCGCCGTTGCATCAAGCACGTACTCGAGTTCATCGGAGCAACTCGTAACCCCACTTGGTGATGTAACCATCACCCTTAAGTCGTATGTCTTATCTCCACCGGTAAGTTCCAAAGAATCAATCGTAACGCTACCACCACTTGCTGTTACAGATTTTACCACTGTCCCGCCGCTACATGACGAATCAGCTCCCTCCAAAATTTCAACAATATACCCATCGCTTAAATTACCTATTTCAAACGAAGGCGTTTGATCGTTAGAAGTACTCGAAAGCCCTGCCTGTAATTTAAATTCAGGCACTGTAATGGATCCAGTACCTATTGGTAGTTTACTCTGATTAATGGGCTCCACCGTGCAGCCGGTCGCCAAAAAACTAGCTGAAAAGCAGATAGCTGCTATCACATAAACAGCAATATTAAAGCATGGTGCTCTTCCTGAAAAATTATTCATTCACTTACGTCCAGCGGTGTTAAATTAACGCTATTTAATATTATAAGGTTAAGCCACAACCATGGCAAGATGTATCATCTTAATGCAAAATATAATGTGTCTAAAATGACATGCGATCAGCCCCCCCTACACCCATCTAATATTTCGACATTTAAATATACAGCTTCGCAAAAATCAGCCTGAAATATAGGCATCTATGGCCGGCACGCCACTTGCTCAAACATTAGGTTATAAGATCAATTAAAAGGAGTAAGTAAGATGGTCACGCATTTAGCGACACTCAGTTTAGCAGTCACAGCAGTATTAATCACTTCAGGCTGTGGTCAAATCAGCTCACCGCCAAACGTAAGAAAAGCGTCAGTAGAATCGTATCAAGGTCTCAACCAGTTAAGCCCAAGCACTGCCTCTAATGACTCATACAATTGCCCGGACAAATCCAACATAGTGCCTGATTATGATTCAGAACTAGACGGCTCCGGCTTCTACACCGCCTGTATAAATAAAGACTCACAAAATAGCATCCTTATCCACGGCAGGACTTTAAATTCGAATTCAATCTGCATCTTCCCCGCCCAATATATTGATCAAGACCATGTCTACACGAAACCAGAGCTTCTCCCAAATGGACAAGCAGTTGGACCACTCTCACAATGCGTAGACACTGCTGATGGCGGCATAATGGTGAATTTCGAAAACATCAATTACAACGCTGCATTCATTGTTGAGGGCCCGGACAAGTATCAAATGCAGCAATGCCTGATCGGCGGCGACTATTTCAAATGCCCGCATTATTCATTTGGACGTTTTAGGTAAAACCACCCCAGCGCTAATGCACCAACCGACTTAGCAATGCAACCGTAGGCTGGCCAACCTCCTGCTCGCCCGCCCTGTACTGATCCACCAATGCCGCATCCCTCGTAGGGAAAGCATCGATAATCTCAATATGATCATCGTCATCAGTATCCCTAGCCGTCACGATATACCACACGGTTGGCTTTTCATCGGTGTAGCTTCTGATGAAATGATAAGTCTTACCGTCAGGTGAGTTGTTGGTCACCCAAACCTCATCCGGCTTATCAAGGGTTTCTTCTAAACAACTTTGATATAAACTGAATTCCTCAAACGGGATATCATCGTCGGAGCGGTGCTGGCTAAGGCGGGCCCTGTATGTTTCCTCTTCCGTCCAGTTATCGGCGAGTCTGTCAGTAACAGATTCACTTTCATGATCAGCGTCAGCAGTTTTTTGTCCGTCTTTTCTAATAAGGGGGACTTTTTCACCCTTCCTATAAGCATTAACCATGCTGTCATTTTTCGTGATGAATGAAAGAAACATGAAGCTAGGTTCGCCACGCAGAAAAAGGCACAGACAAACACTCCAGATTTTTCTTCCCTCTGGCTGGAAAGCCGAGATAAGCGTGTACCTCCTGTCGCCTGAAATGGTTTTTTCACACCATATCTCGTCTGGCTCTTGAACAGTCATCCAGCGCAAATCTGCTAATTTATGCCTATCCTCGACTGAAAGTTCGTTAGGTCTAAGATTACGAAAATACTGTTTTTCAAGCCGTTCCATTTCAGGGCCGAAGTATGCCGTGATGCACTCCTCATGGCAGAAAATCCTTCCAACATCCTCCTCAACAAAAAGCGCCCTGCCTGATCCAGAAAGGTCTTCAGAGCAATGCGCGCACACAACCGTTTTACTACCTACCCGCTTGCCACGGCTTGAAGTACGCGATCTTTTCCTCTTTTCGACTCTCCTCTTGGGAGAGGTCTTGCTCATAATGTAATTTTAACGGCCTTTTCCGCATAGAGTCAAATACGCCTAGTGTCAAAAATGACTTAAAGAAGCTTGGCAGTTTAACTATCCCTTATTATTATTAAATAAGACGAGTTTGCATTTCTGACAGGAGGTCGGAAAATATATGTCCACCATAACCCCAATCACCCAGGTAACAGCCCAGCCCAAAACCGTTTCGCGCGCAAAATCCGCCTCAGAAGCCGCCGCAGCCGAAGCAGAAAAAGAAGCAAGGACACGAGTCGTCCAAGCACAGCAAACTACCGCTGTGGCTGAAAAAGAAATGGCTGATCGCATAGAACATTTAAGAGACGAATTCGAGAAGCAATACACTTTTGAATCCACGCGGCTAGAAAACTCCTTGGAAAGCCAGAAACAAAAAGGCTACGAAAATCTGAGAGAACTCCGCAGGTCCATGCAAACCGAGATCGAGCGCGTGCGGAGGGAAGGCGAGCGCCAGCTACAAGACATGAATGATTATTATGCAACAACTATTTATAGAACGGAAAAGGATGGCAACTCGCACCTTCGCAACACACTAGAAAAACAGGCCATCCAAATGAACTTTGAAGAGAACCAGGCACAGGCGAATTTGGACGAAGTGCGGCTTAACTCCAGTGATCGCATCACGAATTTCGTCGAGCAAAGCAACGCCAAGTTCGCTGAGGTATCCGAATCAAACCGGAAGGAATTCGACCGCATGCGGATGAACGCCAGCGACGCTGGAAGCGAGTCATCAAAACGTCTTCAGGAAAAATATGCAAACACCGAGCGCCAGCACGACGAGACTATCCAAAAACTAAACACCAGAGCTAATAACCACATTAAACAGATTCGCCAGGAGACATCACACAAACTTTCGGCATACAGCTCCAGGCAAAAAGACCCATTTTACAAGCTGCTCGATATAAACGCGCGCTTCAAGGATAGTGGGGACTATTACGAACTCACGGCCACCATCCCTGAGCACGAGCAGCAATCCGTATCGGTTTCAGTTAAGGGTGACAACATCGTGCTTGCTGGATACCGCAGAAACGAGGAGAAACTCGACCTAGGTGAAGGTCACAAAAAAAGCTCGGCGTCATTTCAGGCATTCAACGAAAGCTTCCCGCTGGCATCATCCATTGACAAGGCTCGTATTAGCAAACAATTCGACGGAGACAAAATGACAGTAATTGTTCCAAAGAAAAATACCGTTCCGCCGGTAAATACGCCAAAACGCGCTTCAGAACCACCGGCACGCGTGGAGCGTCCTAAATTCCCAGAAAATCTCAATCCATACAAACCAGAAGACGGACCGCGCACATCGAAACCCCTAACGTAAAAAGACTTAAAAATACGATGACATTACAGGTGCAAATACTTTAGACACTGCTGTCAATAATTGAGTTACATCTAGCGATATAACAGCTCGAAATTAGACGTATTTAATTCTAGCCCCCATGGCACCCCTATTGCTCTAGTAGTGTGTAGAGCCCGCCACCGAGACAGGAAGTCCTAGAAGGCGCGCAAGAGACAGAGTTGATGTAAAGAGGGCGTCAAAAGGTATAACGCCCCAGTAGAGCAGAAGCAGTATAGAGAGGAGCAAAAATGTCAGCCACCCGTGACAAGTCACAGAAATTTGCGTTTGTTTATTCAAATCTTTACAAAATTTATAGAGACGATGAAGCAAATCAGAACCACGCCAACGCAATACCATCGGCGGCAAAAGGGTATCAAAGCGGTATCGTAATAAAAACCGGCAATCTGAAGCAAGCCAGCACCATAGCAGTCACCCCTTACACGCCACCGCAATTCATCACACACAGAATAGCACCAAAAACAAATCAACCCGCTATCAGCCACCACATTGAGGCCGAAGCCATAGCAGATCTCAAAAAAAATCTACAGCACTTGAATGATCTTCACTCCAGATTGCGCTTTATGCTGAAGGAATTGGAAGAACTTATTAAATAATCATGATTCTGGTTGGTCAGGCGCGCTATCCACGCGTGAAGATTTACCAGCTGGAGTTTTTTTAGAAAAATTTAGTTTAACTTGTAAGTTTACGTCATGCTTGGAAAGAAAATCCTCCAACAAAGCCACCGGATCTATCTTATCAAACAGGCGGCTTATGACATCCCTGGATAGGCCCTGCAAGAACTCCTTCCTGGTCTTATTGGCGGATTCAAGAATCGTCGAAAGAATTTCCTTCGGGAGTTTGAACTCCGAAACAAGATTTCGCAGGCTTTCTTCAGTGAGAAAAGCCGCGCCCACCCCTACGGTCAATACTTTTTTCATCATTTCAGCTGCTTTTGACTGAATATCCTCCGCCATGCTCCCGCCCCCTACCTATTGTTCGCCCGGTCCACAAAACTTTTAACCATGGCCGGCAAGCTGCCTTTAACTATCTTGCTTAGTAGAAATGCCGGCGCTGGAAAAGTGAATTCCAGTTCCACGTTATATTGCACCTCTGTCTTACCTGGACCGACTGGCTTGAGCTTCCAAAAACCCCTATTGGAACGAAATGAGTCACTGCTTACGAGTTCCCACTTCACCGAACCTTCAGTTTCGTTTTCTTCAAGTTCGATTGTGTATTCAACATCCCTGATCATGGAAATATGATAAGTGACCCTGGCTCGGCCTTTTTCCCTGTTTTCAACCTTGGCCCTCTTCACCCCAGACACGAAACCTGGATAATTTTCATAATCAGTTATAGTCGCGAACAGCTTATCCTTATCAACCGGCATGACTTCATGAAATTCAGCCTGGGCCATCTTTAATACCTCGGCTTCCTTTCAAAATGATGTATGGCCTCAATAAAACGGACAGTCCCGGTTTCTGATCTCATCACAACCGAGTGCGTAGTAGCCCCTCCGCTGACAAACCTCACGCCATCCAGAAATGTACCGTGTGTCACCCCAGTGGCACAAAACATGACGTTGCCTTGCGCAAGATCATCAATCTTGTAGACTCTGTTCAGATCGGTTACTCCCATTTTCTTCGCGCGCTCCCGCTCATTGTCGTTACGGAAAACCAACCGCCCCTGAAACTCTCCATTCACGCATCTGAGTGCCGCTGCCGCAATCACGCCTTCTGGCGCACCACCTGTACCCATGAGGACATCAACTCCGCTTTCTGGCTTGCATGTGGCGATAGCTGCGGAAACATCGCCATCGTTGATCAGCCATATGCGTGCTCCTGTCTTACGCACTTCAGAAATCAAATCAACGTGGCGTGGTCGATCAAGAATTATCACGGTGAGATCCTCCACGTGGCATCTTTTGGCTTTAGCAATGTTCAATAGATTTTCCGTTGGACTGGCATCCAGATTCACCGCTCCTTTCGCGGCTGGACCCACCGCGATTTTATCCATGTAGACATCAGGCGCATGGAGGAACTTGCCCTCTTCCGCAATCGCGATCACTGCAAGTGAATTGCTGCCACCCTTAGCACAAATCGTCGTCCCTTCCAGCGGATCAAGCGCGAGATCCAGTTTAGGTCCGCCCCCCTTGCCGACCCTCTCCCCTATGTAAAGCATCGGGGCTTCATCACGCTCTCCCTCCCCGATCACGACAGTGCCGTCAAACTGCACGGAGTTCAACATCCCCCGCATCGCTTCGACAGCCGCGTGATCCGCGGCCTTCTCATCCCCGCGTCCCATCAGCCTCGCGCTTGCAAGCGCGGCAGCTTCCGTTACACGTACGAACTCAAGAGCAAAGTTACGATCCATGATTCACCTCCAAATGTCTAATACACCACTGTCTCAGGTCATGAGGCAAGTTTGAACCGATAAAAAGTTTTCTTGCAATACCCAACTTATTGACATCAGGAATCTGATCCCATTCAATCATCATGGTTTCAAACTTTATTATCCCATACTCCTCAACACATCGACTGCCCCCACGCTCAGTGGAATCTTTCAGCCTGCCGGTGGACAGCTCACCACTTGCCTCCCATTGGATGAAATTGCCAGCGACACAAACACTCAATCTGCTATACTGTCCGTCACTTCCTCTCCAAAGCTGCAAGTTAGTAGCGGAAGGGCCATGATACCACACCATACCGCCATCAGGCGAAGGCATCGGCTTAAGTTCGCGGCCTAAAGTTGTCGGGTCCAAAAATTTAGTTATTAACTCCTTGCAGCTATCAGTAATTTCGCAGAATGAGCACCCAACCGTATCCGACCGCAAGTGACGGACCTGCGCCTTGATATGAAATTTCTCGCTATTTAGATTTAACATCCCTTCAAAACACATGGCT
The DNA here is from genome assembly GCA_964358645.1 of uncultured Bacteriovoracaceae bacterium. Taxonomy (GTDB): domain Bacteria; phylum Bdellovibrionota; class UBA1018; order UBA1018; family UBA1018; genus JBBTDV01. The sequence continues at coordinate 6,619 of CAYHPW010000015.1, forward strand.
ATCGGGAAAATACCGAAGTCATTGGAGTCGATAATCCTAAGCGCCATCCCATCAAGTGAAAGATCAGCAACCGAAAAAAGCTTGCCGTTATTTGACAATCTGAACTGCTCACCGCTGATGCTAAGGCGGGGCAATCTTCTCCGCTCACCGATAAATCCACTATCGATTCTGGTCTTGTTGGATACGACTTCTAGGGTGGGGGATTTCGCTCCCATATTCATTTTTTTCCTTCCGGCTATGTTCCTTCTGTGACTCTATATATGATCGCATACGACCCCCGGTGAAGCCAAAGACAATCTCCGCACCGCGTTCTATAATCAGCCTGGGCGGCCATTCGGTGCCGCTGAGCCCGCCACAAAAATATACCGCGGTACCACCTTCGCCATGGGACTCGAAGTAAATATCACCGGAAAGATCCTTAAAATGACCCGCCACTATCCGGTACCCGATCCACCCACTTCCCTTTTCCTCAAACCGGATCGATGAGCTTAGTCGAAATTTCCAGATGCCGCCCTCTATGGTTAATATTTGCTTGTCAGCGTCATACCGAGCGTAATCAACATATTTGATCATTTTCGCGTAAAGACCGTAATCAGTGAGAATCCTGCGGGTCAGCGGCAAACCTGCACGCACGAACATCATTGCATAGAATTTATACCTTCCATCATCGCCAAGACTGGCGTTTGACATGATTTCACGGTCTTTAAGCGCGCGCTTGAAAATTTCAGGTTTCACCAACGTGGCTATTGCCGGCTGAACACTTTCACCAGCTATCCCCAGAAATCCATACAAGAAAGCCGCCAATAAAATCACTGCACGCATCTTATTCATTATGATAACAGCTTTCCCTAGACAAACCATCCACTGCCAAATACTACTCTTTATTTGAAAGATGACAAATCCGATCCCACACGAAAACATCCCTCACGATGAGTTAACCTTCGGCACGACGCCTAATATGCTAACACTTGTGCGCGTGGCGCTTGTACCGGTGATAGTGGGGCTTCTTTTTCTTAAAAATCCTGTTTGGGATCTGATTACCGCAATAGTATTCATCGCCGCTAGCATCACTGACTATGCGGATGGCTACATAGCCCGCAAACACAAAGTTGTTACCGTATATGGCAAGCTACTGGACCCACTTGCCGATAAATTTCTTATTGTATCAGCGCTGGTAATGCTTCAAGAACTTGGAAGGATACATCCTGTCGTTGTCATTCTCTTGATCTGCCGGGAAATGGCCGTTACCGGGCTGCGCGCGCTTGCAAGCGCTGAAGGAGTCATCATAGCGGCCTCACCAACAGCCAAGGCAAAAACAGCAACACAGATGGTGGCCATTCCTCTTTTGATGGTGAAATCAGACATCCTTGTCCTACCGCTCTACCCGATCGGCGTGGCATTAATATATGTTTCACTTGGCATAAGCCTGTGGTCAGCCAAGGACTATATCGTTGATTTCTTAAAGGCCATTAAGGAAAAAAGACTTAAAAAAATAACAGTAAAAAAGCAGCTAAAACTTGCCAGAAGAGCCGCCAAACGGGTCGCGAGACTGGCGAGGAAGATTAAATAATTTTCAGAATTGTGGAGCGGGCTAAGGGGCTCGAACCCTCGACCTCCACGTTGGCAACGTGGCGCTCTAGCCAACTGAGCTAAGCCCGCATTGGGTAAACCTTATTTACTTTTATACATCAGTGCCGATAGCGTCAAGTATGAACCCACAGGTCACTTTTTTTTAATAATTGCAGCTCTGCGTCTTGGCGTACGAAATCAAGAATCGATTTACTTGCCAATGTACACCAATATGTGTACAATAAGATGGAGAGGAAAAATGAAAATTGAGGGAAAACTTACGCCTCCGCGAGGAACCAAGAACAAGCATTGGGGTGTCGAGATCCCGGTCTTGGAGATCTACACCCAAGGCAAAAGCAAAGCCGATGCGTATATGATGGCAAAAGACGCGATTGAATCATTAGTCGACAAAAAAGGCTTCAAGGCTATTTGCATTCCCGGCAAAGGAAATCGTTTTACAATTAGCTCGAACGATACGGCTATCTTTGTAGCGTTTGTTTTGAATCGGCTTAGAGTTGCGCGTAACTTGACGACAAGGCAAATGGCTGAGCGGTTGCGCTCTTCATCTCCAAATACATATGCCCGTTATGAACAAGGTAGAGCGATGCCTAAGTTGGACACATTGGAGGCGTTGTTGCGAGCCATCGATCCAACGCTAGGATTGGTTCTCACCGCTGGATAAATTCTTGGAGGAACTTAAATGGCTATCTATACACGCACAGGTGATCACGGAGAAACTGGTCTTTTTGGCGGAGGGAGGGTTAGCAAGGATTCCATACGAATACGTTGCTTCGGCACTTTTGACGAGTTGAATTCTGTTATCGGAGTTGTACTTTCTGAAAACACTACCACTGAAGATTTACGCGCCAAACTTCTTAGGATTCAGCATGAACTCTTTCAAATAGGTGCTGAACTTGCCACGAAAAACAGCAAGAATTCAGGAACAACATTGATAAGCGATGAAAGAGTCTCCAACATGGAACGCGAAATCGACGACATGGAAACAAAACTAGCACACTTAAAAACTTTTATCCTACCTGGAGGCTCAAGGGCCGGTGCCCTCCTGCACCTCGCAAGAACCGTCAGCAGACGCGCGGAACGAGGACTCGTATCGCTAAGTAAAAAAGAAGGCTCAATACGTCCGGCCTTACTAAAATATGCCAACCGCTTAAGCGATTATTTGTTTGTTTGCGCGCGCTATGCGAATCACGAGGCCGGTATCAGTGAAACCGCATGGAATGCAACGTTGACTTTGGATAAATGATAAATTAGCTTCTTATATAAAATGAAACTCATAACGCATTTATTTGGTTTGAGTAAAAGCATATATCAATATGCTTTTTTAAGCACTGAAACAGAGAACAAGCTGTTATATTAATTACATTGTGAATACGCGTAAAAACGTTCTTCTCGCAGCACTTGAATCCAAAATACTCATATTGGATGGAGCAATGGGTACGGCCATCCAGAAAAAAAATCTTACAGCCAAGGATTTTGGCGGAAGCGAACTTGAAGGCTGCAACGAAAATCTGATCCTCACCAGACCTGACGTGATTTCTGAAATTCATGAGAGTTATCTGATTGCTGGTGCAGATATTATTGAAACTAACACGTTCGGTGCCACACCTTTAGTATTGGATGAATACGGGCTTGGCGGAAAAACACAAGAAATCAACGTAGAAGCAGCTAAGCTTGCAAGAAAGCTTGCTGACCGTTACTCATCAAAAACACCTCGCTTTGTCGCTGGATCAATGGGTCCAACGACTAAGGCCATTTCTGTTACCGGAGGGATCACGTTTGAATCCTTGAAGGACAGTTTTCATGCTCAGGCCTTAGGTCTAATAGAAGGTGGCGTTGATTACCTGCTCCTGGAAACCTGCCAAGATACGCGTAATATCAGAGCAGCTATATTAGGAATAAATGAGGCCTTTAAGGTTACCGGAAAATCAATCCCTATAGCCGTATCAATTACAATCGAGCCAACAGCGACAATGCTTGCCGGCCAGTCTGTTGAAGCGCTTTACGCTTCGCTAGCCTACATTGATCTGCTCTACTTAGGCTTAAACTGCGCTACCGGTCCTGAATTCATGACTGATCATCTAAGGTCACTGGCAAAACAATCGAAATTCAGGCTTGCTTGCGTCCCCAACGCAGGCCTGCCTGATGAAAAAGGTAATTACCTTGAAACACCCGACATGATTGCAAGCGTCCTTGTCCGCTTCGCACAAAACGGATGGCTCAATATCGCCGGCGGTTGCTGCGGCACTCATCCTGGACACATCGAAGCACTAAAGCTAAAGCTAGCCTCAATACCTCCAAGAAAACCAGCGGATCAAAAAAGATCACTGCTCTCCGGCATAGATTACCTTGAAGTGTCAGACGAGGCCAGGCCAATAATAGTTGGCGAACGCACAAACGTAATTGGGAGCAAAAAATTCAAGACACTGATCTGCGAAGAAAAATTTGATGAAGCTTCAGAAGTCGCCCGCTCACAGATAAAGCGCGGCGCACAGATCATTGACATATGCCTTGCCAATCCGGACCGCAACGAGCTTGAGGATATGCGTAGGTTTCTTGAAGCAGCAGCACGCGGTATACGCACACCGCTGATGATTGATTCCACAGATCCCAATGTAATTAGTTTGGCCCTCACCTATTCGCAAGGGAAAGCCATTATTAACTCCATAAATCTTGAAGATGGCGAGGAGCGCCTATCAAAAGTCATTACACTTGCTAAGCCTTTTGGACCTGCCTATGTGGTGGGCACAATAGATGATGACACCATACAAGGCATGGGCATCACACGCCAACGTAAGCTTGAAATTGCCAAGCGGGCTTACAAGCTTCTGACTGAAAAATTCTCGATCGCTACTCATGATATTTATTGGGATCCACTTGTCTTCCCATGCGCAACTGGTGATAAGCAATACACTGGGTCTGCAGTAGAAACCATCGAGGCGATTAAACTATTAAAACAGCACTGCCCAGGCACAAAAACCATCCTTGGCATTTCTAATGTGAGCTTCGGCTTGCCGCCCGCTGGCCGCGAGATACTGAACTCGGTTTTCTTATATCACTGTGTTCAGGCAGGACTGGACCTCGCCATAGTGAACGCTGAAAAACTAAAGCGCTACACCACTATCCCAGACAATGAACGTGAGTTGACCGAGAACCTTCTCTTCAACCGCGGCAGTGACCCTATCGCCGCTTTTGCCGCGTATTTTCGCGAACATGTCACAAAAAAAATTGTAAGCAACGTAAAACTCCCACTCAATGAGCGCCTTCAACAACATATAATAGAAGGTTCAAAAGATGGATTAATCTCTGATTTAGACGAAGCTCTTTCCACCATGAAACCGCTTGAAATAATCAACGGTCCGCTGATGGCCGGCATGGATGAAGTAGGCAGGTTATTTAACAGCAACAAGCTGATAGTGGCTGAAGTACTGCAATCAGCGGAGGTGATGAAAGCCGCTGTGACTTACCTGGAACCACGTTTAGATAAAGAAAGTACGGTCAACCGTGGCACCGTTCTTCTAGCCACAGTGAAAGGCGATGTCCATGACATCGGCAAGAACCTTGTTGAAATCATTTTCGCCAACAACGGATTTAAGATCATTAATCTAGGCATTAAGATACCGCCTGAACAGCTCATCAAAGCCGCTCGCGAGCACAAGCCCGACATATTAGGATTATCAGGCCTGCTAGTGAAATCCGCACAGCAGATGGTCGTAACGGCCGAAGACATTTCCAGAGCCGGCATTGACATCCCCATGCTTGTAGGTGGCGCGGCCTTGTCTTCTACATTTGTGGATAACAACATCGCACGCGCATACTCAGGGACAGTTATATATGCCAGAGATGCGATGGGTGGGCTTGACCTAGCGAAGACAATAATGGATAGAGAAAAATTTAAACTGCTAAAAGACGACCTTGCGGCTAAAAGATCAAAGAGAACGGAACCAAGCCATGTTACAGCAGTTCACCATGAAGCAACAGACAAGCGGGCAGCGACTGTTAAAATACTGGACGATTTACCATCCCCACCTGATTACGAAAGACATGTCCTCTCAAACACCCCAATAGAACAGATCTGGAAATATATTAATCCATTGATGTTGTACGGCAGGCACCTTGGTATACCAGGTAACGTTGTAAGACTCCTGGAAAAGAGCATGACCAAACACAATGCCATAGCAGATATTCACCTTACAGACCCAAAGGCGGCTTATATCTGGGACTATGTACAAGCAGTTAAAGCCGAATATGCGCACACAGATGTCATGAGAGCAACTGCTGTATATAAATTCTTCCGGGCCGAAAGTGTGAATAACAAGCTTTTTATTTTTAATGAAAACAACAGCTCGACTCCAGCAGCTGTTTTTGATTTCCCAAGGCAAAAAAAAGAAAATGGCCTTTGCCTATCTGATTATGTTTCACCAAGCACAGGTTCAGGCAAACCGGACACCATTGCCACTTTCGTCGTAACAGCCGGGAAAGGCATAAGGAAACTTTCCGAAGATATAAAAAACCGCGGGGAATATCTCAAATCACATATACTCCAGGCACTAGCCATAGAATCAGCCGAAGGCTATGCCGAATTTCTTCATAGCCAGATCAGAAGGGCATGGGGATTCCCTGATCCGCCAGAAACCACTATGCTTGATAGATTCCAGGCCAAATATCATGGCAAACGATACTCTTTCGGCTACCCAGCATGTCCCAGGCTGGACGACCAAGCTATTTTGTGGCAACTCCTTAATCCTGCAGAGATAGGCGTACAACTAACCGAGGCATTCATGATGGACCCGGAGTCAAGCGTATCAGCCCTTGTATTTCATCACCCTTCGGCCGTCTATTTCTCGGTAGGCAGGACAGGAGAAGTTGATGACAATAACAGATAAGAACATTACTGAGATTGGTAGCCTTCCACACCACAACATAGATGCCGCGCTAGATTTTTCGTTCAGGCACGGGATCCCTTTCTTGCCGCAAATCCCAATGCGTAATCCATGGGAACATATGATAGCACAAGCCATCGAAGGCCTGCCAGGACTGTCTGTTGAAAACGACGGATCCGTCATCATAAACACTGACATCTGGCACACCCGCGCGGATCATCTCGACAAGAGATTACAAAATGCATTTGAAAGTGCCGCACAGGAACCCATGGCGTTCGAAGAATTCGAACCTTCAGCATCCACCTCCAGCAGCTGGCAATCATTTCTCTGGGAGCTGACGGAGCGTCGAACCAAATTGGCAAAAGTTCAAATAGCAGGCCCAATGACAGTCAAGTGGGCAATACGCACAAAAGATGGTTCAAAGCTTGAGGAACATGGCAAGCTCCCAAGTCAAATAGACAGGCTGATCATGGCTCGCGCGATTGCCATGACAAGGAAATTGCAGGCACAAGGTATAAAACCCATCCTGTTCATCGACGAGCCTGGTTTGTACGGCGGACGACCGCTGAATGAACTTGAAAATATGATTAATTTCCTGCAGAAAGAAAACGTATCAACAGGCCTCCACTGCTGCAGCAATACTGACTGGCACAAAGTTCTTGAACTCAACATAGACTATCTCTCATTTGACGTATCGCTCTCACTGCGAAATCTTCTGCAGAACATCACCAAATCCAACATAAGAAATATAAAATTCTCGTTCGGCATAATCCCAACTGGCAGGCCATCCGCACTATACTCGTTTGACATTCATGAAGCACGCGACCTGCTGTTTGATAATCTTATGCAGTGCTGGGATGATTCTGAGGGTCGCTTAGTGGTTAATAAAATCATAAGAGACGCTATATTCACGCCAGCGTGTGGAATAGCGCTGCACTCAGTAAGCGATGCTGAATTAATTTTAGAACTACTTTCTGAATTTAATGATCTTTGCCATGAATACATTATCGCAAAATGATCCGCGGCCGCTTGCTGTTTCTTTATTGATCCCTGCGCGCAATTCAGCACATACGCTTGAAAAAACAGTCACCGTAGCACACACCTATCTTACTTCCAGATATAGACAGGATTTTGAGATCATACTCATACCTAATTCAGATCCTAAAACAGCCGATGACGGATCCTTGGGCGCAGCCAAGCTCCTTGCCAAGCGGTTTAATAATATAATCGTATGCCCGCATAATGCTCCTGTCGGCAAAGGCGCTGCCTTGAAAACAGGGTTTAACTCATCCAAAGGCGGATTGATTTTCTTCACTGATGCCGACCTCCCTTATGACCTTGAATTTTTTGATCATGCAGCGCTAAAACTTAAAGCAGGATATGCATTCATAACTGGCAACCGAAGGCTGCTTTCCAGCCTTTTTTGCGTGTCTGTAAAACTTCTGCCGCTGGCCTATGGTCGCCACAAGCTCGGTCTGCTTTTTAACAAGGCTGTACGCCTTTTGTTCCCTATAAGCGTCACGGACACTCAGGCCGGGATCAAGGCCATGTCAAGGGAGTTTGCAACAAAAGCATTTTCACTCCAATCATGCCCTGGATTTTTCTTCGATATAGAATTCTTCCTGACCGCACGGAAAAATGGTTATAGGCATGCAGAACTTCCTGTCACACTTTTTTTGAGCAGTGAAAAGAGCACGGTCAGACTGATGCGTGATTCAATTCTTTCTTTATATTGGCTAGCCAGGATTTTTATTAACAGTCTTAGCGACCGATACGGCACCATGCCGACCCATCTCGGGCCAGTGATCTTAAAACGTTTTTCGCAAATTCCATTTTCCACCCGCCTGTTCCTGCTAGCTAGATGGTATCTGACGCCTTATGGGGACATGGCCTCATACCTGCCGGATGAAGGTAACATCATGGACATAGGCTGTGGGCACGGATTGCTTTCACTGGCCGCGGCAATCCAGCAAAGAACACGTAATGTGCTTGGCGTTGACCACGACAATACCAGGATAAACATTGCCAAGTCAGCCGCCTCTGGCTTGCCTAACCTGAAGTTCCAAACATCTACACTCACAGACTGGCCAAAAGGCTCATTCCAAGCGATCACAATGATCGATGTCATGCATTACTTTAATGCAAACACGCAGGGCCTGATTGTTAAAAATGCATTTAATAGTCTTGAATCAGGCGGGAAACTCCTGCTCCGCGAGGTTGATCCGGGAAGGGGAGTAACCTCACTATGGAATAAAATATACGAGAAACTTGCCACCGCCACCGGGTTCACACGCTCAGATATTAAGGATCTGCATTTTCGTTCACGAGAGGAGTGGGTGCGGCTTCTTGAAAAAGCTGGTTTTAAGGTTTCAGCAAAGCGCTGTAGCAGCGCTATTTTCTCAGATGTTTTATTTATATGTGAGCGTCAGGCATGATCACTAGAAGCGCAATAATCACCATGGCTCTCCTATTGGCTGCGGCCGCCTTGCCTGTTTACACAATTAAAACCACAGGCACCGGAACAAATACGGATTTTGAAGTTTATTACCGCGCGGCTCAGAGAATCGCCGTCAGCGATTGGAATACGATTTACACCCTTACCGATGGGGCATCACCATTCCGTTACGCCCCACCGCTGCTTCCTTTATTTGCCCCACTTAAGAAATTTGATTTCCACACCGCAAGACTAGTCTGGTTTTATCTGCAGTTTATTTTTTTTGCCGGAGGATTCTTTTTTATTTTCAAGTCAGCAAAACTGCTTTGCCGTAAAAACAATCTTCACCCTTTGGTGATCACTTGCCTTACCATGCTTTTTGTTTACAGATTCTGCCTGGACACATTCATGATAGGCCAGGTTTCTGGTCTGCTTTTCTTAGGCTTAAGCATGGCGCTTTACGGTTGGCTCGCATACCGGCCTGCGACGGCGGGGCTCGGGTTGTTTTTCCCTGCAGCCTTCAAGCTCGGCCCCGGACTAGCCTATCTCCTTATCCTCTCCAATAAAAGATTTCGAGCTAGGGCCTTCTTCGCGCCGCTTATTCTCTTTGCTGTGCTGAATGCTGTTTTGTTGTTCATGTCAGGCTCCTGGCAGATTTTTAAGATGCTCTGGGCTTCGTGGGCCAATATTGTAACAAACGACTCGCTTTATTACGACGCCTCACACTACGGCAGCCAGTCTCTTAAAAGTGCTTTACTAAGACTAGCTAACATATGGCCGGATCTGCGTGGCATATTCATGGGTACATACCAGATAAGCGCAGTCCTAGGATGTCTTGCTATTTTGCTTTTGTGGCTTGGTCGCCGGCCACGATCAAGAAGCGCGCGTGCGCTTTTCTTTTCAATCTCTATTTTTGCTTATCTGTGGTTCATGCCAGAAACTTTTAAATACAACCTGACAGCACTGGCTTTACCGATAACGATTCTACTCGCTTTACCCAACAGAGGAATAGCCACAAACATAATATTATTTCTGGGATTCATCACATTGTCAGCTTCAGGTAAAGACATCGTCGGTGATCTAATATTTTTCACCAGCCAACGTGTATCGCTACCGCTATTGACCATAACCGGTCTTGGATTAGTTACCTTCATGCATTTATGGAAGCGCTCTAAAACCACGTATCTTGTTTCTTCACTTATCCATATGGGAAAGCTTGGGTCATCTCTAGGTACGCGGGGATTAGGTCCATGGCATATAATGCCGGCACGAAAAGCAGAACTTGCCGCTTCAGTCATCATAACATTCCCGGCGGATAAGGCTGCTTCACAAGTGATACTTAGCTTCACAGAAGAGGCTAAAGCCGCACTTAAAAAGCTGTTTGGCGAATCCTATGAAATCATCACCGCACCATCAACCAATAAAGGCAGAGCCACTGCCTTACGCGAGGCATTTCTGATCTCTCGTGGTGAAAAGATCTTTGTTTGTGATGCAGCAAATCCTATTAACCCTATTTTTTTCTCCCAGGCAACTGACCTGCTTAATAAAGATTATGATTTTATCAGGGGCAATAGAAGATTACCTGATACTAAATTTAAAATACCAGTTCGCCTTTTACCGCTTGCCTACAGCCGCCACAGGCTTGGTTTGTTTTTCAACAAACTGGTGCGTTTCACACTGCCTATAACTACTACAGACACTCATTCCGGTACATTCGGCTGCAAACGCCAGCTTGCGCTTGAGATTTTCTCCCTACAAACATCACCTGATTTTCTTTTTGACTTGGAATTATGCATAGTAGCGGCAACATATGGCGCACGCGAAACAGAATTACCGCTAAACCTATTACTGGCCGCAGAAAAATCCGTGCGCAGGATGGCTGCCGAGACCTTGAGCATTTTCCTGGGACTACCGGTACTGTTTTTGCGCTACAGGCTTGGCCGATATTCACCGGTAAATACAAAAACCAAGACACACATGATAACAGCTGATGACTGGGGCATGTCCCCCGCTATAAACGACGGCATCTTGGAGCTTGCCAAGTGCGGGATCATAAAACGCGTCTCACTTCTTGCAGATTCGGCTTATCTCGGGCACCGGCTCGATGAACTTATAAAAATCAGCGGTATCAAACTCGGGCTCCATTTTAATCTTACATACGGTAAAACCGTTAAAAAACCATCCACAATACTGACACAGTGGATGAATCCTTTTTTAAGCAAAACATCGCTCCGTGAGCATGTCCGCACGGAATTTAAATCACAATTATCTTTGCTATATAAGGCAGGCATAAATGCTACATATCTTGACGGGCACCACCACATCCATGTCGTGCCTGGAATACTGGACAGTATTGCCGATTTGATGAAACAAGCCGGCATCAGAACGGTGCGCTGCCCGTACGACAGAGATCTGTTACTTAGCACAAAATTTCCCATAGCACTTTTAGCTGCGGCTTCCAAAAAACGCATCAAGCAGCACGGTTTCGAGTATTTGCCATTTTTCTACCCACGCAAAAAACATTTTATGGATCATGGCCTCATGCGCTCCCATCTTTCTAAAAACACAGATTTTGAAGTCATGGTCCACCCGGCTTCGTCGGACGATCACGACATCTGGCTTTACAGTGACACTTATATCGGGGGACGCGTCCTTGAGTTCAGGGCACTAAGCATGCTTCGCTTTTCTGCTTACGTAAATGAGGCACGAATAACATGACCAGAACCTGGGCTTCTATTTCATGGAAATGGAAAGCATTTCTTGTTTTTTCATTGTTATCAGGAGCCATATTACGACTGATCTTCGTTGATGACATGGAATACAAGGAAGACGAAGAATACAACTTCACACAAGCCAAACTCGCTGGCAGTGTTTTGTCATGGCCCGCAACCGGCATGCCTTCCGGCGTATACCTGCAGAATCCAGGCATGAGCATCTGGGTGTTTATCATTCTAGCTAAAATATTCAGAGTAACTTCACCCACCGAACTGGCAACGGCAGTACAAATATTCAGCTTGTTAGGGATCTGCCTCATCATTCCTTTTGCGCTGAAAATCGTGGATCAAGCGGAACGTAAGCCGTGGCTATGGGCTTTTGCCCTTGCAATGGTGAATCCGCTTGCAGTTTTTTACCAAAGAAAGTTGTGGCCAGAACCGTTTCTGCCGTTTTTCACGATGCTTACACTCATCGGCTGGTGGCGGAGGGAAAAATACGCAGGCGCATTTATCTGGGGATTGATCGGCGCCTTTCTTGGCCAGATTCACATGAGCGGTTTCTTTTTTGCGGCCGGGCTGTTTTTGTGGACCGCCATCTTTGGTAAACACACCACCATGGGTAAAACCTCTACCCGCTGGGGCATGTGGCTTTTAGGTTCGGCTATTGGTGCCCTGCCACTTATACCTTGGGCGATGGAAGTCATTAGACACCCACCATCAGGGCGCATGGTCTCTGGTTTCTCTGAAATCCTGCAACTTAAGTTCTGGGTATTTTGGGTTTCAAATCCACTCGGTCTCCACCTCGGCAACCCACTCGGGCTTCTGCTTGGGGAATCTAACCTGGCCCAGTTATCAGATTTTATACGCTATCCTCTCTTACAAAATGGTTCAGCAACCTATCTGGTAGGCCTCGCACACTTGCTTGTAATTTTGGTAGGCTGCACTGTTCTGGTAATGGCTGCTAAAAATATTTTTACGAACTTAAGATCCAGCAAAACAACTGTATATAACCTAATAACAGGCACATCATCTTCGACTAACTTCGTGCAAAACGCTGCACTGATTGGGTTTGGTCTTCTTCTGACACTCACCGGGGTAAACATACGCAGATACTACATGATGATCGCATTCCCGCTGGAGTATATCTGGCTTGCCAGAGCTGTAAAATCACATCGCTTGCTATTGGGAACGCTGTTCCTACTACATGTCTTTATATCCACTGCTTTTGTTGCTTACATCCATGTAAACGAAGGGGCTCCACATGGCGACTATGGGCACGCCTATCATGTAGTTATGAAAAACAGGGCAAAAAATAACTAACTAGATTTTTAAAGAGATACTGGCGGCACATGGAAACGTAAGATATTCTTTAAACCATGGCAGTCGATGTCCAATTTTTTAAAGAGCTTGAAAAGCGCGAGATCGTAAAACAAATCACCGATCAAGAATTGCCAAACGCCATTACTAATGAACGAATGACAGTTTATGCCGGATTCGACCCCACCTCCGACAGTTTGCATGTCGGGAGCCTCTTGCCACTTTTAACATTGCGTAGATTCCAGCAAGCCGGACACAAGCCGATTGCCGTCATAGGCGGAGCAACCGGCCTAATTGGAGATCCAAGCGGAAAAACACAGGAGCGCACGCTTCTCTCTGACGAGCAGATACAAAAAAATTTAACAGGGATCAAATCAGTCATAACTAAATTCCTGGATATTTCTAATAATACCTCTGAAGCCTTGATTTTAAACAACGCGGATTGGTTCAAAGAAATATCCTATCTCGAATTTCTACGTGATGTGGGCAAGCACTTCACCGTAAACAACATGATCGCGAAGGAATCAGTAAGAGCGCGGCTTGAGGACCGCGAACATGGCATTTCATACACCGAGTTTTCATACATGATACTCCAGGCCTATGACTTCCTGACACTTTATGACCGCCATAATTGCAGACTGCAAATCGGGGGCTCCGATCAGTGGGGTAACATAACAGCCGGGATAGAGCTGATCAGACGTGCGAGGCACGGACACAAGCCGGTTTATGGACTCACCCACCCGCTGGTCATGAAAGCTGATGGAACAAAGTTTGGTAAAACCGAACAAGGAACCATCTGGCTAGACGCAAAGAAGACATCACCTTATCAGTTTTACCAGTTTTTCATGCAAACCGCTGACGCTGATGTGATCACTTATTTGAAGTATTTTACCTTCCTGTCGCTTGATGAAATAAGCGCACTGGAATCATCGCTTAAGACGGAACCAGAAAAACGGGTAGCACAAAAAGCTCTCGCCTCCGAAGTAACCAAGCTAGTGCACGGCGAAGGTGAACTGCAGAGAGCGCGATCCGCTACCAATGCCTTGTTCGAAGACACAATAAAACAGCTTGATGCGGACATGTTGCTCGAAGTCCTCTCCGGCGCCCCGAAAACCAAAAAAAGTGTATCCCTGATTAAACAAAAACCGTCTCTTGTAGATTTGCTCGTGGATACTGCGCTTTCACCCTCAAAAGGACTTGCCAGAAAAGAAATCACCGCAGGTGGAATTTACGTTAATAACCAGAGAGTAACAAACACCGCATCAGCTCTCACGGACCAAGATCTAATAGCGGGGAGATTTATTGTGCTAAGGAAAGGAAAGAAATCATACCATCTTCTTGAATTCATATGACACCACTGCCATTTAAACCCGATAGAAAATTGACGGATGTTCTAGCCACCAGTAAATTCACGCTTTCCGCTGAAGTGATCCCACCACGCAACGGGTCTGAGCAAAACATTTTGCTTAACCAGATTAACTTACTGATCCAGGCAGGAGCACAGTTCCTGGCGGTCACCAAGGGTGCTGGAGGCAGCCTGCGGGGAGGCAGCTTGCCGATAGCCCAAGCCATAAAAGAAAACTTCAACGTCCCCTGTATCGCACATTTCACCTGCCGGGACCTTACACCTGCAGAAGTAGAAAATCAGCTGATGGACCACCATTATTTTGGAATACGAAACATCCTTGCGCTTCGTGGCGACCCTCCAGAGGGGGAACCAGAGTGGAAGGCTCGCAGCGACGGCGGATACAACCACGCCCATGAACTCATCAGCCAAATAGTGAATCTCAATAACGGAAAATACATCCCCAGGGCAACAGGGCTGCCGGCAGGCAAGCAAGAAGCTACGGATTTCTGCATAGGAGCGGCGGTTTACCCGGAATTTCCAGATCCAGTCAAACGGCTTGAGTACTTTGAAAAAAAAATCAAAGCCGGAGCAATGTTCGGAATCACGGACATGCTGTTTGACACTGAAGCTTATGGCCGCTTCCTTGATTCATGTGAAAAAGGAGGCCTTAGTATACCTGTACTGCCAGGCACCCGCCTGCTGCGCAGCAAGTCACACGCTATGAAAATGGCCAGCAGGTTCAGGGTTAAAATACCTGCCGAAATGCTAGCCTCTCTCCCCGAAACTCATGGCCCTGACGGCGCGGCACCACCTAAAGACATAACAAAAAGCGTGCAGGATGGAGACAAAATAGGGGTTGAAATTTTTCTAAAACAAGTTGAACGCCTCCGCGCTCTCGGCGCCCCCGGAGTACACTTGTTTGTCATTTTCGATACCATCGGAGCTGTAACAGCACTTAAAGCGTTGAGCTCAGATTTTTCTGGCATCAACCATTGAGTCTATGTATCACCTATAGTTACTCTTTGATAATGAGCCGGGGTGGCGAAACAGGTAGACGCACAGGACTTAAAATCCTGGGCCCTTAACGGGGCGTGCCGGTTCAATTCCGGCCCTCGGCATTAAGTTCTTGTGACAGAAGATATCTTTAGTAAAATAACATAGTGATTACTACCTCATCCACCGATCAATCGCCTTTCCAATGGTATGATTTTTTATTTCGCAAAACTGATCCATATGCAGCCATAAAATACGACATACTACTTTCAAAACTTGGTTCACTTCATGGCAAATCAGCGCTGGTAGTTGGTTCCGGCAGTGGCGAATTTGCAGCATTTCTAGCAAAACGTGGCGCTATTGTTACAGCCATAGATATAGATCAAGCCACAGTAGATCTTACAAAAAAAACAGCAGCAGAATTTAATGTTTCAGTGAGCACAGAAATTTCAATACTAGAAAACTTCAATACAAAAAAAACTTTTGATATTGTAGCAGCAACGGATGTGCTTGAGCATCTCATTAATGACAAGATTGCCACAAAAAAGCTAACCAACCTAACAAACAAGAATGGCTGCATAGTTATAACAGTGCCAGCCCTTCCATTCCTGTTTGGATATCATGATAAAGTGCTCGGTCATTACCGGCGTTATACGATGAAATCTCTATGTAAGCTCTTTGACAGTAACACAAAGTTTGAGCTGTTAAAATACTATGGGTTTTCTTTAATACTTATTACACTACTCATAAGTAAGATATTTAAAAAGCCATACCCTACTAAAAAAATAAATGAAGCCGCGACTACAAAAAACTTAATATTTAGAGCCCTTGTATATATCTTAAAACTTGAAAGCAAAGTCAGTCCGCCTTGTGGAATCAGCTTACTTTTGATCGCTAGAAAAAGCTGACAAAGGGGTTAATTTTATCTTTAACTTAAGAAAATAAGTCTCATAGTACTTATACGATATTGATGACACCGAAAGTGTGACAAAAAAAACAGCAAAGTATAACAACACATTATATGTCATTATTGAAATCTTCAACAACCCAGTCCACTCAAAAATACAATGGACTGTATAAAGACATATAGGGTGAAGCATATAAATTCCATAAGAGCGCTTCCCAAAATAACTACATAAAGGTGTTTCTAAATTTAACAATCCATATTTACTCTTAGCTACATTTAAAAGCACCCATGCATATGCTAATGGTGTTAAAAATTGTGTACCCTTGATAGGCACGCCATAGCATAACAACAACAAAAGCGCTGGTATGACCATATACTGATAATACGGCTTAACAAGCAATCTAACCAAAAAAGACCGCTGGTTTCCTGATAATAAATATGCCGCCAGCCCGCCAGTAGCCATATACTCTATTTTGAATTGACCGTAATATGAAGACACTGCATCCATCCAAAAAACATTATCAAACCCGACCATGTATTGATGAATAATTATACCAAATATATATTTGGCAAATATAACCAGCACTAATATATGCACTAAATAACGATTAAAAATTCTAAACAACAATGGCCAGACCAGATAAAATTGCTCTTCAACACCTATGGACCATGATTGAGCGGCAAACAAAATACCCGGATACAGCACATAAGCTAAATTAGGGAATAGCGTAAAATAGCAAAGAAACTTGACTATATAATTTTCATTAACACTCAATCCATCCAACCTAAGCTTTGACCAAACCAAACCATAATCACCGCTGAACTGAGCCACAATAGGAACCAGCACAAAAGCAATAAGCATTATCATGTAATACAAAGGCCATATTCTAAGAATACGTCTCAGGTAAAATTTCTTTATACTAATACGACGCAGCTCGGAATGCTCTATCAGAAGTATATATGTAATTAAAAACCCACTAAGTACGAAAAATAAATTTACCCCTTGATGCCCGAGACTTTTAATTACAGGACTTAACCATAAACTTTTAAACCCAAGTATATCCTTCGACTGTTCAATATGGTGCACAACGACAGCCGAAGCAGCAATAAAACGAACCCCGTCAAATCCAGGGATATAACTCTGAGATTCTTGCTTACGCGCCATACTTAGTTATTTTAAGTCTAGCTAAATAGAGATTATGTTCTATGTCTAAATTTTGTCATTACAACATCTTCCAACTGACAAAAAAATACCGGTATCTTAGGCATACCGCGCAAAGATATTATAATTAATACATTCATAGACGATAAGAAAATAAGGATATGTAATAAAATTATGAAGCTATCCATTGTCGTTCCGGTATACAAAGAAGAGGGCAATATACAGGCATTCATCAATGCAACCATCCCAGTCCTTTCATCAATTACTCCAGATTTCGAAATATTATTCATACTCGATCCGTCTCCTGACGCGACAGAGGAGCTGATTCGTAAAGCCAATCAACATGATCAAAGGATAAAATTAATACTGCTTTCTAGGCGGTTTGGACAACCAATGGCCACGTTGGCCGGTCTACATTACAGCACCGGTGATGCCATTATAGTTATAGATGTAGATCTGCAGGATCCACCAGAATTAATAGCAGAAATGGTTAAAAAATGGGAAGCCGGCTACGACGTGGTATATGCACAAAGAAAGAACAGATCCGGTGAAACGATAATTAAGAAAACCGTAGCCCATCTTGGATATAAACTTATAAACAAAATTACTGACGTGAATATACCACCGAACACCGGTGACTTCAGGCTAATGAGCAGGCGCGTGGTCAATCAGGTGATAAGTTTAAAAGAATCTCACGGTTTTTTACGTGGCATGGTGGCATTCGTAGGTTTCAAACAAACATCAGTATTATTTGACAGACCAGCAAGATTTTCAGGCAGCGGGAACTACAACCGCTTCTTAGGATCAATCCGCATCGGCGTGAATGGTCTTGTTTGTTACTCCAGTCGTCTTTTAGCTTTAAGCTCAATGTTTGGGTTTATGATCGCAGGGCTCTCATTTATTTCTGGAATAATATATTTCATAATGAAATTATTGGGGGCCCCATTCCCGATAGGAAATCCAACTGTAGTAATATTGGTGCTTTTTCTTGGCGGAGTACAACTTATAAGCATAGGCCTTGTAGGAGAATACATAGGTCGCATTTATGACGAAGTAAAAGGCCGTCCAAGATTCATAATAGATTCAGAACTTGGTTTCGAACAAAGAGAGCAAAAAGTAAGAACCATTAAATATAAGTAGTTCAAATACAAACCATGCCGATTACAGTAATCAAGTTTCTATTTTTAATTAGCTATTTCGCGATAGGTATTGGCACTGTTTATAAATCACTAACCTTTTTTAAAAAAAATACACCAAGGTGGTCTTACATTCTAGTTACTTTATTTACAGGTAAACTGATTTTTGACCTGGTCTCAATGTTGCCATCAGGCACACATGCCATGCTGAATTCCGCCAGATTAGCCCCGGCCTTATCCGTACGTCTAGGCAACCCTCTCTACTACCCGCCAGATTCCGGTCCTGTTCTTAGCAGCATGTATTCACCACTGACTTTTCTAACTTATTTACCAGCAACATTGTTCAGCGAACCAACAATCAGCATTCTTTTTGGCTTAGCAATAGCTCAACTGCTCTTTTTTGTGCCAGCCGTATTACTGTTTTTAACCTCATCACAACACCATAACGGTACCAGGCATATTGCATTTTTATCTTTTTTGGCATTCGGATTTTTAACGATTTCATCTAAGTCACTTAATTACGCTGCTTTCTCCATACACAGCGATGCTGGCGCAGTTTGTTTTGCAGCCCTTGGTTGTATGACTTTATCTAAACTTAAATTAATAACCGGTTCATGGAAATATTATATTCTGCCATGCATATTATTCACCATAGCGATCTGGACTAAACAGGTTGTAATATTCGTTCCTGCTGCTTGTTTGTTTATTCTATTCTTGAGACATGGCCTAAAGAAAAGCCTCACCTTTTTTTCCATAATGCTAGCATTGAATATTCTAGTCACACTAGTTTTTACGCTAATTATAGAATTCAAGACATTCACATTCAACATACTGACATACCCAGCCAGCTTCAATCTGACCATACCCTTTCGCGATGCATTCAATGCCGCAAGAGATGAATTTTTTACATCTTCGCTATTCCTTATCTTCACAGTTTTTTACTTGCTCACATCCATAAGTTGGTCACGCGAAACTTTTAAAACACATGTTCTAAATACGCAGTGGTTCACCTTTGTTTTAAGCGGTATTTTCCTGATACCAATAAGCATACTCGCATACATGAAACCAGGCGGCGATTATAATTCATTTGCTTTCGCAAATTACATGCTGACGCTGGGAGCATTGTTACTAATGCTGCATTTATCCAAAGAAATCGTTACTAATGACAAAAAAAACCCTGCAAAATTATTACTTATTGCTTTTCTGTCCTACAATGCTGTCACATATTTACCGAATTCCATTATGAGGATTAAATTCACATTAAAACTTGAAAAAAATGATTCACAAATAGCGTATAACTTTGCAAAAAAACACAAAGGTGAGGCCTATTTCCCACTAATTCCATTAGCCACTTTAATGAGTGATAAAACACTTTACCATTACCAAGGCGAGGTAATGGATCACAATCTAACTACATTTAATATTTCAAAATCACATTTCGAAAAACATATCCCAAAAAATCTCCGTTATGTCATATACGGAACCCAACCAAACCCATCTGAGTTAATTGACCCATTTAGATCCATGTATCTTCCAGATTTCACAATACACACCGAACTTCCGGACCTCCCTGGATGGATCGTATTGATGAAAAACCAAGTGATCGAGCGGGGAGTCATCAAATGACAACTCTTGGTGTAGCGATCATAACTAAAAATGAAGAAAAAAATATCATCCGTTGCCTAAGTTCTGTTTCATTTGCGGATGATAAAATAATTATTGATTCACACAGCACAGACCGCACCGTCGAATTTGCAAAGCAATGCGGTGCCAGAGTGATTGTTCGAGACTTCCAGGGATACTCTAAAGAAAAGCAATACGCCATGGATCAGCTAAATACAGACTGGATCCTGGCCTTGGATGCCGACGAAATACTTTCACCTGAATTACAGATCGAAATACGCAATACAATCAATTCCCCATCAGCGCTATCTGGCTATAATATCACCAGACATCAGGTTTTTCTCGGCCGCATCCTACGATACGGCAGGGGAGTTGATTATCATATGCGTCTATTCCGCAGAGGTAAAGGATGCTATGACGGCAAAGAAGCCCACGAAGTCATTATTTTAGATGGGGTCGCTGGCCGTTTGAATGGCGTCATCATACATGTATCTTCTCCAAATATTAGCGACCGCATGAGAAAAATCTGCGCCGAGACTGATAATGAGATGCAATTTATTGCACCAATGCCAATCACCAAAAGACAACTCTTCATAAATCCAATTATCTACTTTATCAGTTATATGATTAAAAAAAGCACATGGAAAGACGGCATACCTGGCATCATAATGCTCATTATGTTTTGTTTTCAGTTTTTCTTCTTAAATGCTAGGATATATGAAAGTTATCTTTTAAAAAACAAAAAGACGGAACAGGATCATTTCGACTGGACCAACTAACCACAGCACCGGAGGCGCATTAAATGAATTCAACATACCCGAATCTAAAAATAGCCGTATTTGCTGACGGCGCCAACAAAGAAGACATTATAAAACGGTACAGAGAAGGTTTTGTTAAAGGATTTACAACCAATCCCACCCTCATGGTAAAAGCAGGAGTTAAAAATTACTCGGCATTCGCCATGGAAGTTTTAGCTGAAATCAAGACATTGCCTATCTCGTTTGAAGTATTCTCAGACACTTTTGACCAAATGGAGCGTGAAGCACTAATCATAGGCTCATGGGGATCAAACGTAAACATCAAGATACCAATAACCAACACGAAAAAAGAATCCTCACTGCCGCTTATAAAAAGACTCTTAGACAAAGGACTAAAGCTGAATGTGACGGCAATTTTTACTGAAGAACAAATTACAGGTTTGCGACGAATACTGAAGCAATCAGATGATGTCATAGTATCTATTTTTGGAGGCCGCATTGCTGACACCGGAGTGGATCCGGAGCCTCTTATGAGAAAAGCGGTATCAGACTACAAGGAGCTGAAAAATGCAAAAATCCTGTGGGCCAGCCCACGGGAGTGTTTGAATATTTTTCAAGCGCAAGACTGTGGATGCCACATTATTACCGCTACCGATGATATAATCAGCAAATTAAAGCTCCACAAAAAATCTCTCGATGAATTTTCTCTCGATACAGTGAAAATGTTCTACAGCGATGCCCAAAAAGCAGGATTTTCAATATAGCAAAAGAGGCCTTATCCTGCTGGACAGGGACGGGGTCTTAAATTCTGCTGTTATTGATAAGGAACATGGCACCATAGACAGCCCTCTCCATCCGGATCAAGTATCGGTGTTTGAGTGGGTTCCAGATGCTTTGCTTAAATTAAACAAACTTGGATACGGGTTGTGTATTGTAACCAACCAGCCATCAGCAGCAAAACACAAAACCACCATAGAAAATCTCAACGCAGTCCATGACAAAGTACTATCTGAAATACAATCCAAAGGTGCCATTATTTTAAGCTCACATATCTGCTTTCACAAAAGCGAAGACCACTGCTCATGCCGCAAACCAAAGCCAGGTTTATTGAAAGATGCAATTGATAAAAATCATGGCTATGACCTTAAAATTTCTTGGATGGTTGGCGATGGTTTAACTGATATACAGGCTGGCAAGACAGCAGGATTAAAAACCGCGTTTCTAGGGCCGAAAAAATGTGATGCATGCAAAATCTTTGATCAAGCTGGAACAATCCCTGATTTTTGGTGTGACAACTTGGATCTGTTTTCACACTTCATAGCCGACCAAGACAAAGGAGAAAAATCATGAACGATTTTACAGGTGCTTTTATTGAGGAAACCATCAAAATATTAAAAATGCTCGATGGCGGCGAAATTGAAAAAATGGCTACTGGTTTAGCAGACGTGCGAAAAAGAAATGGCCGGCTTTTCATACTAGGTGTAGGCGGGTCCGCAGGACACGCAAGCCATGCTGTCAATGACTTCCGAAAAATTTGTTCTATTGAATCATATACACCAACCGATAATGCATCCGAACTGACAGCACGAGTTAACGACGAAGGATGGGACAGCTGTTTTGCTGAATGGCTTAAAGGATCCAACATCAACAAAAACGACGCGCTACTTATCTTCTCGGTTGGCGGCGGTAATAAAGAAAAAAATGTCTCCGTAAACCTTGTGAGGGCTTTGGAACTTGCGAAACAAACAGGTGCAAGAATTTATGGAATAGTAGGTAAAGATGGCGGTTATACAAAAAAAGTCGCTGATGCCGCTTTAGTGATACCACCGCTAGTACCAGATAGGATCACGCCACACACGGAAGGCATCTGCGCGGTCATATGGCACCTTTTGGTAAGCCATCCATCTTTAAGCCTAAAGAAAACAAAATGGGAATCAGTCAAATAAACACCTCTGATAACTCTGAGCTATTACATGATGTTAAAAAACAATCCAAAAAAGGGTTTATTTTTTTAACCATACGCTCTGTTTTTATCTATCTGCTTCAAGCACTATCGGTATTACTGCTAGCCAGGTGGCTGACTCCAAAAGACTATGGCATTTTTGCCGTCATCAATGGGTGGATAGGTGTCTCATTATATTTTTCAGACGTAGGAACCGCCGGCGCGCTCATATCGCAGGCATCAAACCCAACGGATAGTCAACTACGCACCTGTCTGGCCGTGAATTTCCTGCTTAGCCTGATTTTTACTATCTGTTTCTGGTTGGCAGCCCCTCTGATTGTCCAATACAACAAACTTGACCATAATGTGATTTGGATGATTCGCATTTTATCAATTGCAATGCCAATCATATCAATGCGTATCATTCCCAAGGTCCTTCTAGACAGGGGCCTTCTTTTTATACAGTCAGGGAAAGTAGATATTGTAGAATTTACCTTACGATATGCCTCTCAAATTCTTCTAGCAGGCTTGAAGTTCGGGGCATGGTGCTTTGTGATAGCTCATATACTGGGTGCGATTACAGGCACAGTCTTATTGCTTAAAAAAATCGGCAAATTTCATCTGCCATGGTTATCATGGAAAGAGCTACAACCATTGCTGAAATTCGGTATTTCTTTTCAAGCAAATGCAATAGTTCCAGCACTAAGAGGACTTGTTGTGCCATTGGTGCTGGGAGCCCTGCTCCCGCTTGATCAGGTTGGTATCACCACTTGGAGTATTGGTTTGTCCGTAATTCCGCTAATTCTTGTTTATAATTACAATCAGGTTGTCTTCCCTTCCCTTGTCAAACTGAAGCACTCACACGAATCTTTTTGCTCAGTTGCAAGCAGAAGCACAGAACTGGGTATATTGGGCTTGGTTTTCATATGTGGCCTTGGCGCCACCTGCTCAAGCACACTTATAGATATTCTATTTAATCAACGATGGGCGGTGGCAAAACCGTTAATGCCAATTGCTATACTAGGCACATCATTATGGATGCTTAGCTATCTTGGAGGCGCAGTATTTAACGCCACAGGCAAACCAGGGGTGCGATTAAAAATAGAAACAGTTACTGTTGTAATAGAGTTTTCACTTGTCTGGTGGATTGTAAAAAGGATTGGACCACCAGGTTACCTATGGCTGCTGACCGCAGCAAATGCCACAGGACTACTACTTACAGCATTCTCGCTGCGAAATTATTTCAGGAAAAAAACTGCTCTTCGACTTGTTCTATCTCTAACTGCGACGCTAATAGGTTTTACAATAGTTAGAACACTCGGCATAAGTAACTTGTTTTTACAGACTCTCTTGTTCAGCACGGCCTTCCTGGCCATCACCTACCCTCTTGATAGATCCGTAATAACTGATAGCACATGGGTTATTCGTCAGTTCACCCCTCGGAAGGCCGCTCGTTAATAGGTTTTTTCATTCGTAACCCTGAACTTAGTGAAATCCCTAAAATCGCCATCTGGATAATAACAAAAACCATTATTGCAAAAGCTCCACCACTAGAGAAACCATAGGAATGCAGCCCTGAGGCCAATATAAAATTAACACCATACCACGCCATTATGACCAATAAATAGGCAACCGGTGACGCCGCCAGAACACCAAAGCTGCTTAGCCAACCAACATATTTAGCGTGAAGTATTATTAAAAAACCAAGGTCAGCGATGAGAGCCCATGTTTCCTTCGGATCCCATCCCCAAAAACGACCCCATGAATAATCAGCCCATATTCCACCCAAAATAATACCAGCGGTAAGAAAAAACACACCCAATTGAATAGCACGATATGCCAGATGACTATATTCAACATTAAACATATCCTGATTCTTGCCAACTCTAAGCACAATGTTTCTTACAAGTGCTATATTCCCCAACAGCATCGCTATTGAAAAAGCAGCATACGAAATAGTGATAGATAACACGTGTGTCGTCAGCCAAAAATTATTCCTTAGTACTGCTACAACCGGATCCAGATCGGGGCTCAGCACAAGAGGGATACTTTCCGTAAACAATAATGTTATTCCTGCCCCCAACAACGAAAGTCCCAATACAAAGTAC
Source organism: uncultured Bacteriovoracaceae bacterium (assembly GCA_964358645.1). Classification (GTDB taxonomy): domain Bacteria; phylum Bdellovibrionota; class UBA1018; order UBA1018; family UBA1018; genus JBBTDV01. The sequence goes on from CAYHPW010000015.1 coordinate 31,531, forward strand.
TTCTGGTATAGCATGAACAGAACCATACCAAAAAGCACCATACCAAGAGCCACCCAAACCATGGTCCCATACATATTCGTAACTGGAGCAAAACCAGTTATGAAAACCCTTACTACAAATCCTGCGCAATGAGCAAAAAACGGCACGCTAATAATAACTAGCGACACTTTCTTAGTAAGTAATTTGCGTAGAAACGGACTGATGAACAAGCAACCTAATATGAAATAAATCATGCCCGCCCAAAAAAATATCTTTACGCGATTATATACTACTTCGATTTTCATCTTATTTTGATCGATCTTCAGCATGGGAGAAACCAAGCGATTGTGCGCTGATGAAACGACACCAACAGCAAGAACTTTCGCTTTTGCAAAATCATTGCTCATAAGCGCAGCAAGATATGATTTAAACTTCTCCATAGCATCAGATATAGGACCCTGTTCATTAGAGCCAAGTGCTTCTGAAATATGTCCACCACTGCGTATGCTTTCAAAAAGCCAAACCTGTTGAACCAACTCTAAGAGGTTTTTTTCTTCCGGTGTAAGGGATTTATCATTCCTCTGCTGCTTGGCAATCGCTGGCTCTGAGAGCTGTGAAACCGGAGTAGCTGAAATTTCAGTAAATGAAAAATGTCTGCGGTCATTCACAAGTCCAAGTTTCGCTCTTATCGACGCGTCTCGTACATTGATAAGCTGGACATGTTGAGCCGAACCGGAGCTCATCAACCCAAGATAAATCTGCCCGGAAGAAAGGCCCCATTTAGCATATCTTCCGTTTAAGAATAAAACAGCCTCACGAGCAAAGGTATCAAAGGGTTTTATGCGACCATGGCTTTGTAACGGCAGCTCTTCAATTTGTGAAACATCAATCATGCCGGCGAATCTACGGAACTCTTTCAATGCATCGTCAGCACTGATTTGTGTACTAATCTGTGGCAACTTGCTGCCGTGAAGACCGCCCTGAACATCACGTGTATCTGGACGTATATCTGGATGACCAGGCGGCATTTGCGATTCTGCTACAGCTGCCTCATCTGCAAACGCAGGCATCGAAGCCATGTTTATACTGCCCACAAGAGCAACCAGCAGGGCTCCTGTCGCCACATTCACAGCTGTTTTGGCGGCAATAGCGCTACGCTTTTGTCTTGCCAAATTCGTATACCACTTGCTTCTCATGATGCTAAAAACAGCAATACCTATGCACAGGATCAAACTACCGATATATTTAATGCCACGTCCAGGATCCTTGTTCACTGAGAATATTGACGCTGTCTCAACCCCCTGCCCCATTTCATAACTTGACTGATATAAAGTATAACCACCGTATTTTAATGGTTGATTCATTGATATTGTCTCCGCTGTACTCATTCCATCCAATCGTACTACACTTTCAAAACTCATAGGCGTATTGGTTCCGGGATAATCCGTCCTGCTAAACTTCTCCAAAGATATACTGAATGGAAGATCCACCCAATCAGGCCCGAAATAAACTTGATAATCGCCCATGCTACTTCTCAGCGTTTTGTATTCACCTTCTATAAGCCACGTACCTGCTGAACCCATAGGTCTCACATAAACCGCACTAGGGGGTAACGAATCGCCATCTGCAATCACAGCCGGCGTAACGGTCTCAGTCTTAACGGCGTTTTGAATCAGCTTATTCACCTTCAAAATCACATCCTGACCACCTGCGGGGCTGCTTTTGTTTAAATCGCCGGTCAGATTTATGCTTTGACCTTCGGTAATTGCGGCATCCAGTACCATGACATTACCTCTGTATTTAAATACTCGCACCTCGCCTGGTTTTTCTTTATTTACAATCAATTCGACAGACGGTTGTGCAATATTCGAGGTTAGATACTCAAGCTGAAGGCCGAAAGTCCCATCTTGATTCATGGAAAATCCAGGATACTTTGCAAAAACAATCTCACGCTTTATTTTATCACCGTTTTTAATAGCAAGCTCTAGCGCAGGATTATCTGCATTGCCGCCTCTATCAACCAACTTATTTCCAGAAACAGAAGCGTTCTTATAAACTTTGACTAATTTAACGCTAATCCCTTTAACAACTAACAAGTTCTTTTTATTTACATTAAGCTGAGTTCGAGCCAATTCACGCCCACTTGCACGGTCCTTGGCTACAAGAAAATCAGCCAGTATAGGTGATTGGCTCTTAGCAGCACCTTTGAACGAAGACTCGGACTTAAGCGCAATTTGGAGCGGCCCTATTGTAAGTTCACTTGGGCTGCCTTTTCCCAAAGATAGCCAATCTGTAAACTGTAAGCCATGCCCTCCGGTGAGAGAAATATTTACTGCTGCAGAACCAGATAAATCATCTTTACTGAGAGTGGAATATGTGACCCCTGTATTTGCAAACGGTACATATTTCTCTATCACTAAACCCGTTTTATTTGAAAAATCTTTCCCACCTATTTTACCGTTAGAAACAGAGCTAAGACTTTTGGCAAAGCTGAACGACGAAGTAGTCTTTGTAGAAGCGCTTACTGCCTTAATAGCCAAATTAGACACGAACACCTGATTGCCATTTTGGCCTTCAACCACGCGCAACTGGCCATCTATTCCATATCTCGAAGTCACTAATGCACCAAGGAGAAGCACTAACAAACCAACATGCGTAATGACAAAACCCGTGTGGTGGCTTTTGTAAGGTATTCTAGAAATGGCCGCACAAAGAATATTTATCCAAAGTAAAACAAGTAAAAGCTCAAACCACCAGGCATGATAAACCGTCATACTAGCCAACTGGGCGCTGTAGCGGCTTTCAATAACAGTCCCCACGGCCACAACAACGGTAAGTATGATCATCAATGGAACCGCCAGCCTAACTGACGAGAGGAATTTAAAAAAACGGTTTCTCTTTAAATTCTGCACAATATTCAACATCAACTACACCTCCCTGGCATTAAACTACTGATAATTACCTTTCTATACACTACTACCTATCACTTCACTTAATTTACTTAAAGCCGCTAGATTTAAGAACGTTTTCTAGCTAGTATTCGTGACAAAATACAATGGAGACCGAGTGAATGACAACATTTCAAGCAGTGATAAATGCGATTTTATATGGTTCCTCTGAGATACTACCGGTCGGTGCATCTGCACATCTATTATTGCCGCACTACGTTGTTGGTTGGGCTCCGCCTCCAAACATATTGCTGGGCGCCTTCAATGCAGGTGCAGCCATTTCATTGCTGATCTACTTCAGGGACGACTGGGCAAGTATGGTTTCAAGCTTGATTAGAATAATTCTTTTTCGTAAGCAGCCAATGGCAATGGATGAGCAGTTGCCTTTATATTCAATGGTCGCGATTATACCAGCCAGCTTGGCTTCTTATTTATTGCCACAAATGATCTTGTTTCACTTATCCAAGCCATACATTGTTGCAGCTACTTTAGCATTTACAGGACTACTCCTTGGTATATCAGACACCAGAAGCAAACATCAAAAAGGCATGCCGCATTGGAATCTGTTAGATTCGTGTCTGGTTGGGATTGGCCAACTCCTTCTGATAGTTCCAGGTAGCGGGATACAAACTGGTGGGCTTATTATAGCGCTTGCTCGTAATTACAAACGCGAAGCGGCGATTAAATTTGTTTTCTTTGTTATAACTCCTTTTTTAATAACGAATGCGATTTTAAACTTGAAGATTCTGGATTTTTCCAAGGCTATGCCGGATAACGATCTTAGCTGGCTATCGCTGGCTGCCGGCTTTGTAGTGTCATTGGCGACAAGTTTAATTGTCCTAAGCAGCTTTATTAAAAGTCTTCAGCAAAATGGATTTATGCGCTTGGGATTGTACCGTGTGCTTATAGCGATTGTCTTGGCGGCTGCCTTTTGGTTAAACAGCGCCTCCATCTCCTGAAGACTGGTGGGCTTGTTGTTTTTTAGTAATATTCACCATTTCTTTTAACTCTTTGCCTACTTTAAAAAATGGCACACGCTTTGGGGGGACCTGTACAACCTGGCCTGTCTTAGGATTACGTCCTTGATAAGTGCCATAGGTTCTATTCACAAACGACCCGAATCCACGGATTTCTATTCTGTCATCTTTTTTGAGCGCGTCAGACATCATGTCGAAAATTAAATTTACTACCATCTCCGCCTGCTTATGTTGCAGATGCGCTTTTTCAGAAATCACAAGCACCAAGTCAGCTTTAGTCATAAATCCCCCCTTGCCACGGGCTAACTATATACCTTTACGCTAAGGACAAGTGAGCGCTTTTGCAAGGAAATTCCTATACAATTACTAAATTAATACGATAAATTATATTAGTGCCACTTTATCAAGGTAAGAAAGATTTCAAACGCGATCAGTAAAATAATAACTAGTTCAAGCAGTGTTTCACGCCTGGATTTAGACAAATCCACTATCACTTCAATACTTTCTTGAATGATTTTAATCTTATAATCAAGAGCACGATAGCGCGTATCGATCTCCAACATAGTTTTTAGCTCCTGATGAAGCTTGTCGAGCTCGACATTTTCCCATGTTTCATCAGGTGAATCGACAATATATAAGTTGGAAATAATCGACTGCTTTGTGTCCATGCACATCCCAATGAACCGTATCAGCTGCTCACCGCTTTCAAGCATGCGCCCTTGTTTCTGAAGCTGCTTTGAAAAACGATTTGTCTGTTCCAGCAAATTTTCAATCAGCACCTCGTAATATTCGAGTGCTGTGCTCTCAGCCAGCAACATGCAGGCTATTTTAACTATCTGATATGAAAATGCAGGTACAACTATTCGGTCAAAGAAAACTTTTGCACCTTGTGGTGCAACCTGCGGCGACTGACCTTGATCGGCTACCGCCAGTTCCTGAACCTCTAGAAGAAACACATCTGTAGCCCGTGCCTGGCCAGGCGGCATCCTATATTCGTTAAATACCGCAAGTTCCTTGTCGCGCATCTCATCCGGAACATTGAAGAAAACTACAGACCCGTAATTATACACAAACATATACGAGTCGCTGGCGTAACGTATGATCATTTCATAATTCGAGAATTCAATAGGAGATTCAGTAAAACGCCCGCGCAGATCCTTGAGCTTTAATTTCTCTGCAGTATGTACGGCTTGAATGCGAAAAATCTGTGTATTTGTCACGCTATTCATCTTTGTAATACAATCTTGGTAATGCAATCCTGTGCCATACCCCGTGGCGCGCAATCAATAAGACGCTAAGAGGTTTTAAGCACCAGGAATTCTGGTTTGAAAACTTCGTAAGTGCATTCTTCCTCTTTAACCTCCAGTGAAATAACATGCCCTACAGGTGGACCGACACTGCACTTTGAAACAAGACCAAGAACATCTTGCTCACATCCTGAAAATACCGCCTCGACCCTACCATCTGACAGGTTACGTACATATCCCCTCACTTCTGGAGACGCGAGTACTTGTTTTTTAAGCCAATTTCTGAATCCAACACCCTGTACCCTGCCGGAAACAAAGACATGCCTTTGAATCAAATCTGTCTTACCTCTCTTACGCCAGGTATCCCCCAAAGTTCGAGTATAAACTTTTTATGATCTCCCCTGTGACCGCTATATTTGCAGGTAAGCACACTAAATTCACCACGTGGGGAAATATCAAAGTCATCAAGTGTCAAATTATTCTGTGCAAATGCTTGATTTATCGCAAAGCGCATTTGTCCTTTTGGATCATCAACTACTATCTCACATGCAAAGCTAAGTGATCTCCCTAAAACACGGTCCTCAAAAAAGTTTGATAACACCAAAACTAATACAACACTTACCGAGGCAATAACCCCTATGTCGAATCTACCTATCCCTATGCAAATGCCGATAGCAGCAACTACCCAAATAGTCGCAGCCGTAGTCAACCCCAGAATGGTTCCGCGCGATTGAATTATTGTTCCTCCACCAAGAAAGCCTATTCCAGAGACAATCTGTGCAGCTATCCTGGCGGGATCACCCCAATATCCACTTTCAGATAACGTCGTCGACATAAGAACCGAAACCGACGTATAAAGAGATGCCCCTATACAAATTAAAATATTTGTCTTTATTCCAGCCGGCTTATTCTTCAGCTCACGCTCCAAACCAATTAAACCGCCACATATTACGGCGAATAAAATCCTTGGAAGAAAAAAACTTAATAGTTGCGTTAAAGTTAAATTAGCCGATGTACCGATCATAAACCGCTATTAATAACCCCACGTAGCCATAAGAGCAACGCTAGATAAAATCTTATTCACTTCAGATAGTTACAAAAAAAATATTAATCGTTGACCTTTTTTGTCATAATGCACTAAACTTATCATATAAGGGCGCAAAAGCAGACCGTTACCTGGAGCAGCATGGACAAAAAAAATATACTAAAGATAAAAGATATACTTGGTACTATTGAGGCTTTTGTTATTTTAGATTTTGCCGCATGTGCCACAGCAGTCCTACTGATTTTAGTGTACTAAATCCAAATATCTCAAAGTTATTATAGCTATTGTATTTTTTCCTACGGATGTGTAATTCAATTGGCTGTCACTATAGTATTGGCCTCATAGTTAAATGGATATAACGGAGCTTTCCTAAAGCTTTGTTCCAAGTTCGATTCTTGGTGAGGCCACCATTGATTTGTATTTGATTGATACAAAAGCTCTTATTTTTCTAAAGTTATAGCATATTGGTCCGATATTCTGGGTATGCATACCAGAATATTCTACTCGGTCAAAAAGTATATATTAATCACTGCGTTAGTATTTACCGTCCCAAGTCCAGTAGAGGCTAAGCTATTAAAAATAATACATACTAATGATTTACATTCTCATTTTGAAAGTTCTGATAACCCACAAAAGGGGGGCTATGCGGCATTAAAGGCTGTTATTAACTCGATAAGAGAGGATGCAAAAAAAAATGGCATAGAGACATTAACAATGGATGCTGGAGACTTATCGGAAGGCTCCCCGTTCTTTATGGCTAAAGAAGGCCAAGCGTCATTCAAGGTATTGGATGAGATAGGATATGATGCTTTTACCATGGGGAACCATGACTGGTTGATAGGAACCAGGCAACTAAACTTGCTTTTTGAGATCGTCAATCCATCAGCACCAATTCTAAGCGCAAACATCATCTTCCCAAAAAAATATGAGGCACTTAAAAAACTTATACGACCTTATATAGAAGTAAAGCGAGCTGAATCAAGAATAGCCATCCTAGGCCTAACTACTGATGAAATGATATACAGTTGGCGTTTAAACAGCGGCGCTAAAATGCTGTCAGCATTAAAAACCGCTAATTTACTAATTCCACGAATTAGGAAAAACAACGACTTCGTCTTCGCGCTAACACATCTGGGTTTTAAACCGGATATGGAACTTGCAAAAAAAACCAGCGGGATTGATTTAATAATAGGCGGTCATTCGCATACGACGATTTTTGATCCAGTCCTTGTACAGAATAAACACGGGAAAAACGTACCCATCATGCAAACTGGCGAACACGGCCAGTATGTAGGCAACCTGCTGCTAAATATTGAACCAGGAAAACCCATTGAGATAATTCACTATGAGTTGGTGCCTGTATATGCAGATGGCCCCAAAGATACAACAATGACTGAGACAGTACAAGACGCACGACACGCGCTTGAAACCAAGTATGGACAAAATTGGCTATATGAAATGGTAGCTTTCTCGGAAGTACCGATAGAACGTCCACTTTATCGCAGCACTCAATGGGGCAATTTGGTTGCGGACGCGCTACGCGAGGCTGTTAAGGCCGACGCAGCTATCGATGTAGGTGAGTTTTACGGAACACCACAACCACCAGGACCGGTTACACGCGAACATATAATGAAGTTCTATCCAAGAACTTTCAGCTTAAAAAAACCATTTGGCTGGACTGTCTGGACAATCCAGGTCCCAGGCTGGGTATTAAAGCTGGCGATAGAGGAGGCAGAACGTTTTGGATCTCCTTTTACTACATCTAACATCACGTACGAAATTGATCCAGGGACCAGGACTTCATTTACGAATTTCAGGATAGGCGGTGAGGTCATTAATGATCTAAGAGAGTACACGATCGCAGTGACTGAAGGCATAGGAAGGGGAGCTAAAGAAATATTTTCTCCGATATTAAAAATTATATTCAAGCCTTATAACAGCAATTTACCGGTATGGTTTGCAATAGAGAACAAACTAAAACAAATAGGGGGAGTTGTCAGGGAACCCACATCCTCATCAATGCCGCATTAAGTTTTGGTTAAACTATAATCAAAGCAAGAACAGATAAAATCAATAGATCGAGATTACTCGTTATAGTGCATTTGATGTCTACACCGAAGCGTGTTTTTTGCGGAGAAATCCTTCCGCTTGCGTAGACATCCACCAAATTACCCATCACGCCGGCACTTAACACCGTGTCTCCATTAGCAAGATCAAGCATGACATCATGAAGATAAACACGATCTGGCATAAATGGCATTTTAACGTAAAGTCTGAAGCGTTCACCTCTGGAGTCCATGCCATACAACCTTACGACACCATCATTTATAGCTATTTTAAAACTAAACATCTTTGGGAAATGTAATGAATAAATCTGCCATCTATTTGCGGTTTTTTTCGGCATTAGTTCAATGCTGGTTATCTCATCGAAATATACATAAACATTGAGGGCTGTTTTCTTCTTAATTATTTTTACGTAGCTTAACTTACCAAGCGCTTCTCTTAATACCCCTCCGCCCCAGTTGACTAGAGGCTCAGCAAGATAACGGATAGTCCCTCCATCCAATAAAATCTCATCCGGATAACTGACTAATACATCCTTAAAGACTTTTATTAAAAAATCAGGACTATAAGCTGTGTCATTTTCGTATTCACCAGTATTGTAAAAATAACCATCAACTTCATCAGCCATGGCGCCTGTAGACACCAGCAATAATAACTGCAACGACGCACTTATAAACAAACAACGTATAATATTCATGTTTGATGCGGTCTTTTAATTGATTACATGATTATTTACAAGCAATTAGTTTGGCAATCAGCCAAAGCGTATCCCATCAAGTGGGTTAAGCCTAGCGGCGCGCCAACTTGGATATATGCAAGCAACAGCGACTATAAGGAAGGCACACCCAGCTACTGCAAAATAATAGGCGGGGTCAAACGTGACAGGTAGTGTGCGATCGTAAAAAACATCTGGCAACTTGATGAATTCATATTTCCTCAATATCATACAAATACAAAAGCCAACAACAGCTCCAGCCGCAACCCCTATACCACCTATCAACATGCCTTCGGACAGGAATATGGCCGCTACCTCGCTTCTCCTTGCACCCATTGCCTTAAGAATCGCGATCTCCTTCTTCTTTTCCAGCACCATCAGAGTAAGCGTAGTAACTATATTGAACGACGCCACCACCACGATAAATGCAAGGATCACGAACATAGCAATCCGCTCAAGGCGAAGCGATGCAAACAAATGGGCATTAAGCTGATTCCAATCCTGCACTTTAAAACCAGGCAATACACGACGGAGATCATCGGCCCCTTTTGCCGCTCTCCCGAAGTCCTTCACAGCAATCTCCCACTGTGACACTACCCCGGATTTTCTTAAAAACGACCTTACAAGGGAAGAGCTGGCAAACACCGTGTGGAGCTCCTGCTCAGGCAGACCTGATTTATATATCCCTGAAACATGAAACTGCTTCATTCTTGGGACTGATTGCAATGGCCCTTCTTTTTCAGTAGGCGAAATTAGCAGCAGTTTATCACCAGGCACAAGACCCATCTCTAAAGCAAGCTCATTGCCCACTATGATACCTACCGAGTCGTTACCTAACTGTATCGAATCCACCATCTGTGATTCTATTTTTTTCAGTCTTGGCTCGTCGACTCCTTTCAAAACAACACCTGTTACTTTTCTTCCACTTTTTAAAATAGCTTCGGTAGACACTACTGGTGAAAAACTTATAACTTCATTTGTCGCGCCAAGCGTTTGCTTGACAACCACTGGATCAACTGAACTTTCAGGAACATAGCCTTTTTCAAAACCCTGCAACTCGTGCGGAGGCGTCACGAGGATATGTAAATCAGAGCTAATCAAGCGTTTTTTTAACTCAGCTTCAAAGCCATCCATCACTGACAACACCAGGATCATAGCTGTTACGCCAACAGCAATCCCAAGGATTGACAAAACCGTTATGAAGCTAAGAAAACGTGAATTTTTCTTCGACTGAAGATATCGAAACCCAACCCACCTTATCCACGGCTTCAATAAAACCTGTATAGCTGACCAGAAACCGTATCTAAGATTACCTAGATTCACCCTAAGAACCCGCAGCCACCATCCAATCTAGCGACTAAAGCCTCTGACGGTTCAAAACGTTTGCCAAATATTTCTTCAAATTCCTTAAGGCGTTTTACAATCTCTTGAAGTCCAAGGCCATCGGCGTACTTTAATAACCCACCTCTAAATGGCGGGAAGCCAGTGCCCATTATCATTCCCAAATCAACATCGGATGCCGAACTCACCACATCTTCAGCCAGACAGCGTGATGCCTCATTAATCATTGGCAATATACACCTATCAAGAATTTCATCACCAGGAACCAAACCATATTTAGGAGTTACACTTAAAATATCATAAATCTTTGGATCAAGCTTCTTCTCCCTGCCCTCATATACATAGAAACCCTTCTCATTTTTCTTCCCGAGCCTGCCAGCAGTTATAATCTTTGAATTCACGCTTGAAGGTTGCGCGCGCTCACCAAAAGCCTCATTAAGTATATGCGCGACCTTATCACCCACATCTATTCCCACCTCATCAATCAACTCAAGAGGTCCCATGGGCATACCAAATTCAAGAAGCACACGGTCAACCTCATCAATCGGAACTCCCTGCTCCACTAAAAAAGTAGCCTCATTCAGATACGGCAAAAGCAGTCTGTTAACCAAGAATCCTGGGGCATCTTTCACGACGATCGGTGTTTTCCCAAGCTGCTTGCTAAGTTGAAACACCGTGGTCAATGCCTCATTGGATGTTTTTTCGCCTTTTATCACCTCGATCAGTGGCATCTTATGCACGGGGTTGAAAAAATGCATGCCCACAAGCCTTTCCGGATTGCGCATAGAGCTTTGCATTTTACTGACAGATAGAGACGACGTATTCGTGGCTATAACACATGTATCGCTAACTGAGCCTTCAAGCTCCTTAAATACCTGTTGTTTAACTTCCAAGTTTTCCACCACCGCCTCAACGACTATACTGACCGCATTAAACCCGGAATAATCCAATACAGGTGAAATTAAGCTTATCTTTTGGAACCCCTGCCTGCTGGTTAGCTTTTTCTTCTGAACTTGTTTTTTGAAAAGCTGCACTGCTGCCTGCACACCGGCAGCCAAGGCTTTGGTATTGAGGTCTTTTAACCTTACCTGGAAACCCTTGGCTGCAAACAGTTGCGCAATCCCGCCGCCCATAATTCCAGCCCCTAATATCGCCGCACTCCTTACATGACGGGTTTCGGCACTGGTACCAATCGGAAGCCCCTTTGATTTTTTAACAGCTTCAGTAAGATAAAAAATACGAATTAAGTTCTTACAAACTTCACCAACCGCGAGCTTGGCAAAACCCTTGGCTTCAACCGCCAAAGCCGCCCGTCTGTCCACGCCACGCAACTGTTCACCATAACAGCCGTTAGTTGTTTGAATTACATTAATAGCTTCAATTGGCGCAGGGTACTGCCCTTTGGTGCGTCCCAGAACACTTCCACGCGCTTTTTTCAGCATTATGCTGCGACCAAGCGGAGTTTTTTCCATCACAGACCCAACAATGCTCCCTCCTATGCCGCTGAGACCACCCAACTTCGGCTGCTTTGCAAGCCGATTACCTGCTTTCATGGAGGCCATGTTTTTCTTGGCCCAGCTTTGCACGCTTTCTTCAAAACTTTCTCTTGGAAGACACTGTTCAACAAGCCCAAGCTTATATGCCCTGTCACCCGATAAAGTCTTTCCCGTCAGGATCAAATCAAGCGCACTTGCAAGACCGATCTTTCTTGGAAGTCGAATACACCCACCCATTCCAGGAATAACTCCTAGCATCACCTCCGGCACACCTATCTTCGCGGCTGGGCTATTAGACATCACTATCGCAGAGCAGGCTATCGCAAGCTCACAGCCTCCACCCAATGCAGCTCCATCTATCGCGGCGACTGTAGGGAATGGAAGATCTTCCCAACGATTAAGCAAGTCTTGCCCTGCGCCGGAAAGCTCTAGCGCTTCAGCCTCGGACTTAATAGAACGAATAAGCTCTATATCAGCTCCTGCAACAAAGTTACCGGGCTTTGCTGAGAATAAAACCAGGACGTCAATCTGGTTTTCCTTCCCTAGCTTTTCAAGCTCAGCCAATAGATTGCTAAACTCGTCCATGACTTTTCTGGTTAATTTATTTACCTTTTCTCCCTTAAGATCTAGGGTAAGCGCCCAGAGTTTAATCCCCCATAGAGAGCTGCGATCCTCAAGCCTAAATGCCGGTTCTGAGTTTACGCTTCCGCCTACAGGACGTTTGTTGCTCTTGTTTTCATGCGTGATATTTTCTTGGGTTTCCATACGTGCGTAATCATAACAATCTTAATGAGCATCCACAAAGGAGAAAAAGACTGTCAGACACACAACGCGCCCCGCTGTACTACCAGCAGAGGAAACAAACCTTTTAAAAAATAAATGTGACTCCTGCCATCGCGGAATAAAAACTAGCATTAGCCAACGAGCCTCCAACTAACTGCTTATCAGCATCAGGAAGGCCGGAGTAATACGCACCATATGGATTGTAGTTATAATTATTGTAGTAAGGATAAGCACCATAAAGAGCCATATTATTCAAATTTTGATTCTCACGTGACGAAAGCACTGAGTAGTACTTGAAAACAGCACCAAAGGTCACTGTACGACCCATTCTCACATCCAAGCCACTCGAAAGGTAACCCAAGAACTGTGAAATTTCATAGTCACGGCCAAGACCCTGCAATCCTCCTTGCGATAGCGCACTAAGAATTTTCTGGTCATAGTTGATATAGCTTCTTGAATAGGCAGCACCTCCACCTATAAACGGCCTTAGCTTAGCATCTGAACCTAGGAAATGAAGTTTTAGACCTGCATCTGCAACATTTTGCTTCATTGCCACTGTTTCTAAATTAGCAGAATAGCCAAGGCTATTGGACCAAGCCTGATAATTTAGAACGAAAGGATTTGTGCTATTCAACGCGACACCAAACTCACTGAATGTATATCCAAGCTCAAAGCTCAAGTTGTCTGATGCCCCTACACCAAGACCTATACCAGCCGAGTAACGTGGCCTAACGTTGTAATAGTTTGAACCTAACATATTTGCTAAGCCAGCTCTTGGCTGAATACTTATTACTGTCTTGTCTGTATCGATTTGTGTACTTGCTACAGACGTATTAGCAGCCTGAGCAGCTCCGTTGTTACTAACCACTCCCGACGTCCCCATGGACATTTGTGCTACATTAATCTGCTTTGGAGCTTCCATAGCCTGCTGCCCTGGTCGTTCAGTCACTGGTGGTACAACAAATTCTGTTACTCGCGCACCATTAGCAGTCAATGTATCAGCGGTCTGTGTTTGTAAAGACGGAGATTGCTGCATTGCTGTATTGCCGCTTAGCGTTTCAATAGCACCGGATATTGACTGTGAACCAATAATCTGTTCAGTCCTCTTCCTTTCATCACGAAGCCTCAGTTCCTCCAGCCGTTCCTGCAGAACATCTTCATTTTTAAGCTCTTCTCTCATACGTTCGCGTCGCATGAGTTCTGATTTGGAAAGGTTCTGAAATTCTGTACTTCCAACACTTGCCACTTCATTTTTACTAACTGTAGCCTGTGCTTTTTCAGCATTTTCCAAAACATGTCTTGTCAAGTCTCTATCTTCAACACTTCTTACTGTTCCTGTGGCTCCCGTAGGGGCTTCAACCACTCCACCTTCGCTTTGCTCTTGTAAGACAGGTTTTTCATCATTCTCATAAACTAGCTCACCTTTTGCCTGAGGAAGAATCGCTAGCGAGGCAAAGATGCCTACGCCTAACGCGGTGTACCAACTAACTGGATCTTTCAGCTTCATAACGCTCTCCTTTGAAAACATTTTTATAACTTTCTTCATAACACCCTCTTTATCGACCTTTTAGGTCGGCTATTACCGTCCTGTTAATGTCACAGTTGCCTTAATTAGTCCACAATTTTCTTAGCGGATGCGTTATAGCCGAATTCCTCATTAATAAATACATGTGCGGCGTAAACACAGCGAGTACTACGACAGCATGGTTTCCATACAACAGCCTAAGCAACTGTCAATTTTTTATACAATCGATATTAACTAAGTATTGAATATTACTAGATGAGAAGCGAGAAAATGCTAGGCATCACATTTGCTTTACATGGAAACAACAAACGGATTGGCTAACGGCTACCCCCTATTAGCCCCCCCAATCCCCCCTTAAAAGCCAATCCGTTTGTTCCCTAAAAGCGAGATACTAACGACCAATGGGAAGCCTGTGCATATCAGATCTTGAAAAAAAACTGTCCAATTGCCGGCTTAAAAAGTCTGCAAGCTTTAAGTACAAAGGGCGAATTGCTTTAGCCACTATGATAAAAAACAAAACAGCAGCGAAAATTATCAGGATATACTCGGTAGTGGCCTGGCCGCGCTCATCACGCCAAAAAATGACGCGCATTCTAAACAGCATACCATTCATCACCGGTTTATCCATGCTTCTTCGCTAATTCATAAATGCGCCCGACATTTCTAAGCTGGTGTTTAATAGATGCTAGATCACGTATTTTTATTGGCGTAAGCTTGCCTGAGACTTTCGGATGTTTCGATAGCAGCCGTATAAAATCTCCCTTACCATCAAGGCTTGCCAGCGCACATTCCTGGATCCAGCTATATGCATCTTCACGACTAACGCCTGCCCGAACCAATTCCAACATATAATGCCCTGAAAATACCGTGCTACCGGCAGCATTTAAATTTTTTAATACTCTGGATTCATCTACCGTCAATCCGCTTAAAATCATACCCATACGATTCAAACCATAGTCCAAAAGAATCGTTGCATCGGGAAAAACAACCCTCTCCACCGATGAATGGCTAATATCCCGTTCGTGCCAAAGCGATATATTCTCTAGCTGGGCCTGGGCATAAGCACGCAAAAGCCGTGCACAACCGGTGATATTTTCCGAAGAAACAGGATTTCTTTTATGCGGCATTGCGCTTGAGCCTTTCTGCCCTTTTTGAAAACCCTCGCTGACCTCGCCAACCTCGGATCTCTGCAAATGTCGTAACTCTAAAGCCATCCTTTCAAGAGAAGATCCGCAAATGCCTATTACATTCATAAAATCAGCATGCCTGTCTCTAGGAATGACTTGTGTGCTAACCGGTTCACGCTCGAGACCAAGCCTGGATAAAATGCGCATCTCGGTGTCAGGATCCCAATGTGAATTCACACCTACCGCGCCCGCTAATTTTCCATAACACATTTGCTTTATTACATTCTCAAGGCGCCGCTTGTTGCGAGTCCACTCGCAATGCCAGCCAAGAAATTTTAACCCAAAGCTGGTTGGCTCTGCAAACATTCCATGTGAGCGGCCAATTGTTGGCAAATCCCTGTACCTGATCGCAAGTTTCCATAAAATTGCGAGTAGCGCTTCTACTTCTTTTAATAAAAGCGAACCAACTTGTTGGATGATAATTGATAGCGAGGTATCCACCACATCCGACGACGTCAAACCAAAATGAATATATCGTGATAGCGATCCCAGCTCATCTGCCAAAGCCGATGTGAATGCAATTACATCATGGCGCGTAAGAGCTTCATGCTTAGCGATTTTTTCCGGGCTGATTCCACCTTTTTTTATAATTAAAGTTATTTTCCGCTTCAATTCAGCAAAGTCTTTCTTGGATATGTGTCCATTGGCGGCCAACTCATCACATATCTCAAACTCAACACGCAACCATGTTAGATATTTATACCGGTCGCTCCAAAGCTGAGTCATTGGCTTACGCGAATATCTTTCGATCATCAGATTTACCTCTTTTTATATTATTCATTGATTTCCACCCTCATGCGCAATAAGAAAACTATAATCAACTTATGCATATTGCTATTTATCATGATGCTGTTATCCCACCAATTCAATATGGGGGTACAGAGCGTGTCATTAAATGGCTTGCTAATGCGCTTATCCTGCTTGGGCATAAGGTCACGCTGCTAGCCAGACCTGGCAGCGCTATTACCGGGGCAAATATTTTATACGATGTTTTATACATCGACAACAAACATGGATGGCAAAATCTCATTTCAAATGATGTTGATATAATACACCTATTTTTAACGCCTCATGAGCATGTAAAAAAGCCATTTTTGGTAACAATCCAAGGCAATGGCAAAGAAGGCGAGTTATTTCACCGCAATACGGTCTTCATTTCACGCAAGCACGCCGAAAACCATGGAACCACACACTTTGTATACAACGGCCTAGATCCGGCAGAGTTCCAATCAAACCAGACGCGAGAAGACTATTTAGTTTTTCTCGCCAAAGCCTCATGGAAAGTCAAAAACCTACTAGGCGCACTAGAAATAGCACGAATTGCCCAAAAAAGACTAATCGTGATGGGTGATCGCAAACTGCCATTAGGCGCTGATTCAATAAAACGATTTTTTGGAAAAATAAGAAACGTTGAATACCTTGGAATGGTCAACGACCATGAAAAAAATCATTTCTTAAAAAAGGCGCATGGTTTGTTGTTCCCTGTAAGGTGGCACGAGCCATTCGGCATAGCAATACTAGAGGCGCTAGCTTCAGGCTGTCCGATTTTTGGGACACCCTACGGCTCATTGCCAGAAATTATCACATCGGATGTCGGCTACCTTGAAACCAAAGCCAGCAGCCTTGCGGAAAAAATCAATCAAAGATTATTCGAACCATCTGTATGCAGTAATAGAGTAATAACCGGTGGATTCACACACATCGACATGGCGAAGGCATATATCCGTTACTACAATAGAATACTAAATTTTGGCGTACTGGGCGTAACCATCCCTCAAACAATGCAAAAATTTGATAAGCTTTTACCATGGAATTAATAACATCATACATTGCTAGCCCAGCGGACCAGAGGAAATCTTCCTAACAGCTTCTATCGCGGCAACAACGCCACCAAGAGTACCTAATTCTGGAAATGATTCCTCTGAGGCTAGATAAATGCCAGTCAGACCTGAAAAATATCCAAGTCCGCCTTTTTCAAAAATCCGCAGGTTAAGTGGGATATCACTTAATGAAATGAAGTCATATGGGGGCTGATCATCATAATTCGTCATGACACCAGAACGGAAGTCAGGATAGACCTGCTTAACGTGGAATTCTAAAAATGGCATTATCCTGGTCGCTTGCCTGAACATTTTTGCAGCGAACAATTTTTGGGTTTTTTTATCTAAGCTTTCCTTTGTAAACGGCATGACTGTACGGAAAAATAAAATCTTTGTTTCAGGCTCAGCCGAACCATAGTCTGACGGGTTGGCCACTTCTATCTCCATAGGGGGGCCATCTCTTTCCTGCCAAACGGTACGCGCAGTCATACCAGGGGGGATGGCTTCATCGTGCACGCTTAGGGCAATAGTAAAACGCCATCCACATGGCTGTTCAAATAATTGCAACGGCGATTTTGTCTTATTGGATTTTTTGTCAGTCGCACAAATATAGGCCATGATCTCATCACTAGGACAACCAAAAACAGCGCGCGAGGTCCCTATCATTTTCCCATATCCATTCAACTGAACGCCAACAAGCTTGGACTTATCATCAAGAAATATACTCTTACAGCGGCTATCCAGTTCCACTCTCACACCAACACGTTCAGCTAGGTTTTTTAAGTAACATCTAAGTGCTGTCATCCCTCCTCGAAAAGCCGCAGCAGTCCTGTCCAAGGCAACCATGTGTAGTACGTCGCCTAAAAAAGGATCCTTTAAGGTTCTATTTAAAGTCGCAAAAGCCAAGCCTGTGGTTATTTCGCTAAAGCCATTACTACCAACCATCTTATTGAGATCCGAAACCCGCAAACCACGATTTATCCAAATATCCTTGAGATTCCTTTCCCATCCATGTGAATATCCAAGCCCTGCCTTGCTGTGACTGGTGAAATCACACATAACATTATCAGAATGATTACCCCTTGCTTCTTCACCAAGTTCTAACCAATATCGAAGAAATCCAGAATCAGAACACCTCACAGCATCCAATAAACCACTCTTAGCAAGCAGATTACGCCGGAACTCTCTCTCAATCTCAACAGCGAAATCGTTATCGTCGTGATTTAAAACAACCCTGCTATCAGGTGTCATGACCTGTAAAATCATTTCTGAAGCTTTAGGCATATCGAAACCGCCAGCACAGATGCTGAGGCGCTCAAGACACTTGCCTAACAAGCCAGCCCATTTTCCTGGGCTGCGTACTCCTAAAAAATAATTAGGCTCTGGATCAAAATATTGCCCATATTTCGAAACACTCAATAACTTAAGCGGCCTGGCACCAACCAGCAAAACAGACATGCCCTTCTCAGCAGCTAAACAGGCACTCAGCAAAGAACCAATACTTTCCCCGACTACAACAACGTCATATTGATCGAGGATTTTTAATGTCATGCCTTCACGCTTATTTGCTGCGGTCAAATCTTTGTAGTCCTAGCGGGGTCACGCATGTGCCCTTAGCACGACATACAATGGTTGGTACCGCCAAAACTTCTGCGGAAGAAGCTCCCTTCCCGCCACGTTCATGAGGTAATAGCGATATAACTTTCTTGGCCTCGAATTCCATCGTACGTGATGTCTTTCCGGCTTTTACAATACGCCCAGTTGCTTCAATATAATCGCCAGCAAATACAGGAGCTAGGAATTCTACATTGTCGTATGCGCGGAACAAACCTTCATCGCCATCAAACTTAATTAAAAGCTCTGTGGCTACGTCACCAAAAAGCTGTAACAACTTGGCACCGTCAACCAATCCACCGGCGTAGTGCCCGTCATGCGAACTCACTCGCACACGCAACATTGCTTTCGATAATTCAGATGTTTTCATAACCCCTCACATTTCAACTTTTGTACAATCACATTAATAATTCTACCAGTGGCGCCAAATTTTTCTGAAATATTATTTTTCCAATACTCCCTCATAGACAAGTCTATATTTAAACCAACTTTTAGCCATTCAGCCAGTTGCCTGGAGTTTTTTACAATTCTTAGCTGACCGATCGACAACAGTTCCGATATCTCAGGAAAACTCTTGGCGCGCGCAGGTCCACAGGCAATAGGTATACCATGCAGGGCAGGCTCAATCGTGCTATGCACGCCCTTTCCAAATCCGCCACCAATAAATGCAAAATCACATAAAGAATACAATTCCGCCAGCACACCCATCTCATCAACAAGAATTACATGATTGCCAGTAGGCACTGTCTGCGGATCACCTGATATATTAGAAGACATATCAGAGCTTTTTATAAAACCGTAGTGATTGGCAATGAGTTGTGACTTACTCAAAAAATTCTGCATTTCGTTTATAGACGCCTGATCACAGTGATGTGGAACAATTATAAGACTTCCATCAATCATTGGTGGGTTATTCTTCCACTGCTTCATATCTTCAAGCCAAGCACTGCCGATTATAACAATAGGTCTATTTAGCGCTCCAAATGATTTACAAAGGATTTTAGCTCGATTACTTGAAGACACAGCTCTTGATTTCACTCGATCCCAACGTGGATCACCAATAACGTGGATATCTGAAAACTTGAACATGGACCGCAAAACATCGGCTTCCGTCTTAGTAGTGCTGAAAAAAATGATCCTAGGTATTTTGCTACCTAATAGCCTACAAGATATTTTCCCGAACTTGATCGAATTTCGCGCACTGGCTGATACTATAAATAACGGTATTTTAATTTCTGCAAGACTCATCCATAAATCAGGCCAGGCTTCATACTTGGTTGTTACAAAAATATCAGGTTTTAATATCGAAAATGCGTTAAGCCATCCACCCTCCCATGGACAAGGACCTGCATATATAAGATGGCCTCGCCTGCTTACAATCTCATCACATAGTCGTTTCATAGGCTTTGCTGCAGACGGACTGAATGCAGTCAATATAAGATCAAATGATAAGTCCGCACATGAAGTTATTACTGTCCATAGCGATTCTAATTCACCTGCACTTGCAGCATGGAACCAGACTCTTTTTCTGGAAGAAGTCTTTTGTACATTTTCAAACGAGTGCAATGTTTCACTAAATGATCGCCATGAACCAGTACCTGGCATAAACCTGTGAAGAAAAAAACTCTCAATCACGTGGTTGTTTATGTAACGATAAAATGACCGTCTAATGTGAGTCATATAACCTAGGTGTTTTAAACCATTCTTGGGCGTGCACTTTGAAGTGCTCTAGGATTTTTTCAAAAACTTCCGTATGAGTTAACTTTTTCAAACACCAAAATCGACTTAATGGCCTGTAACAGTGATCCCCGATCTTACCGCATGGACGGCACCACAACTGAGCTCCTATGGCAAGACTTGAGCTATGCCACGGTTCGAACCCTAAACCGGGAGCCGTTGGGCCATATACTATGATTGCTGGTGTTCCGACTGCTTCTGACAAATGAGCAAGCCCTGTATCGCTGCCAAAATAACACCTAGCTTTCGAAAGTAGTACTGCCACTTGCTGTAAATTAAGTTTTCCTATAGCTGACACATGAGGAATTCCTGCTTGATTCAAAAGCCTGACGAGTTCACAACTCTGTGGATCAGCATACTTTCCAAGGACCACCGGAAATACTTTTAGTTGTTCCAGAACATTAAAATAATTCTTTGCTGACCAAGTTTTGCCATACCAATGTGAACTCGGCATTACACATACATAAGACGTATCTTTTGGTTCATCGTTAGTGCCGTCTAAGGCTGTTAAAAAACTCAAATCCGGCTTTTCTAAACCAGTTCCACCTGCTGCTTTTGAAAAAATCTTGGTCTGTCTTTCGCAATATAATGAGCGCGGCCAAAGACGTTTCAGTAAAACATATCCAATTGACCTAAATCTCTGCTTGCTGGAGCGTCTCCATTTTGGTGATTTTTTAAAATTTAATAACAAAAACGATAGAAAAAATAGCCGCAGCACCCACGCTCTGACCGTGCCATGCAGGTCTATTATTTCATCATAATCTTCTTTCCATAATTGATATGTAAATTTAATAAAACCAATCAAGCCTAAAGATCTGTCAAATACCCAAAGCTTTTTAATTTTTGGATGACCGCGCAATACGTCCGTATAATCGCTGGCTACTACCCAATCTACGCCATGAGATAAGCTATCACATGCTAGAACTGAGCTAGCCAGTATTACATCACCTAAACTACTCAACCTGATCACGAGTATTTTGGGTTTTTGTATTTCATTTTCATTCATAAAAAAAGATATGTGGGGTGGATTACAAACTGGGGGCATCTAGCGATTTTAGCGCAGGGCTACCCCTGTACTATTTTAGCCG
>CAYHPW010000016.1:0-52806 GCA_964358645.1 uncultured Bacteriovoracaceae bacterium
ATACATCAGCTTCCACCCAAACCCACGTTTCGTCAGGCCTAATTACGCAACAACGTCGACTTTTGTTCATAAGTATATGTAATTAGAACCAGTTAGTGCCGTCAACGGATTGCTGCTGAAGAAGTGCGTACGTTAATCCGTGTGTCTTATTGCTACGCCGCATCCTCTACATTAACAGTCAATTCCAAACCGGCTGAGTTTACGGAATCCTGTAGCGCAAGCTGAACCAGTACCTTGGGTGGATGTCCAAAGGCTTTGGCGAACCGTGCAGCCTGTTCAGGGCTGACCTGACGACGACCTTTTTCAACATCACAGATGTATTGCCGGGATACACCCAACTTCTTGGCAAAAGCAGCCTGTGAAACGTCATCTCTCAGGCGCAGGGATTCCACCGCCATACCGAAGGAGAGCGGCGAGCCAAGAATGGATTTCTCAAAGTCCAAAAAGTCTTTCGATTTTTTTGTAGTCATGACGATTCACATCCTCCACTAGTAAGCATTTAACCGTGCCTTCAATAATTCGATAAAATATGCGATACCCAAGTCCAAGACGAACCGACCGGACATAACCTTTGAGTTTTCCTTGCAATGGTTCGTCGTGATAACCGGATATCTTTTTAACAACATCAACCCCATGCGCCTCAACCTCACGCTTCCAAACAAAGAAGTTGACCGCTACCTGCTTGGATATCGTCCTGATGCTTCGCTCGGTGCGCTTCGAGAGATTCACGACATTGATCACAATGGCCTCAAATCTAGTCGTACGTCAAAGCGCCGTACAATGTCAAGAAAGTATTTCATGCAACACGCTGTGCAACAAATAAGCCTGAAAGAACCCCAAGCACCTTGAAGCAACTAGAATCACCGCACTGTCATTGCGTTGGTATTATTGGTTTTACGATTGTTTATTTGAGTTCCAGAATGCTGTGGGATGGATTTCCAAGCGTGCTCCTTCAACCACTCGGACATCTCTCCAATAAATCCGCTAATTCTATTTCTTCTTCTTAACCCCAACCTTAGAAGCAGCGTTCTTACGATACGACAAAATATGATAAACAAGTGCCCAGCGGTCTTCCTCCGGCAGATGACCAAAGGTAGCCATCGACGTATTAGGCAACCCGGACGTAATCGTCTTAAATATCTGCTCAGGCTTCTCGCCACCCTTGAATTTATCTATGTTAAAATTCCTGGGCTTCGGATTCATTACCGCTCCCGCGGGGCCATTCCCATCACCATTTTCCCCATGACAGGGAAGACAATTAATAGTGTACACAGCCTTCCCCTTCGCAAGCAATTCCGGGCTGCTCTGTGGGGCACCGCCAAAAGCCAATGTTGAAAATACAAATAACAAAATAGCCACCAATAATGCTTTAATCATTTTTGCCTCCTCCATGTTGTTTTTTCATTTTTAATATTTTTCATAGTAGCTTGTGTTTAACTTGCCATACCTGTGGCAACTCTTCAAACCATTATGCGGTATAGCTTCCATCAACAACTTAGTGTAAATTACCTAACGCGTCGCACTTAGATATGGAGGAATAAAAAATGTCCGACCCACAGTTAAACCGTTACTTAAGACAAACCGCCCTTCCTGAAATAGGTAAAGCCGGACAGCTTCGTCTTAAGAATTCTAAAGTACTAATCGTTGGCGTGGGCGGACTCGGCTGTACCTCTTCATTGTATCTTGCTGCAGCTGGCGTAGGACATCTTGGCTTGATTGATCCCGACAAGGTGGATGAATCTAACCTACAACGGCAAGTACTGTTTAAGATGTCTGATATCGGCCGTCCAAAGGTAATGGCCGCAAGAGAACGCTTAAATGAATTCAATCCTGATATCACCATCAAAACTTATGATTTTACTTTAACAGAGAAAAATATCTTGGAAGTATTCCATGACTTCGACTTGATATTAGACGGCACAGATAACTTCCAGGCCAAGTATCTTATTAATGATGCCGCCGCACGGATTGGACTTCCTGTTGTCTACGGCTCAATTTCTGGGTTCGAAGCTCAAATCTCAGTATTTTGGAAAAACCACGGCCCTTGCTACAGATGTATTTATCCTGAACCACCGAAATCTCTCATAATGAGTTGCGCAGAAGCAGGCGTGCTTGGTGCCGTTGCCGGCTTGGCCGGGACAATACAGGCACTAGAAGCAGTTAAACTTATACTCTCAGGAGATTCAACCCTTCAAGCGCTTGTAGGAAAGTTAATGATAATAGACACCGCTTCCATGAACATAAAAAGCTATGATGTCCCAAAACGCACCGACTGTCCCATATGCTCAGTGGGACAGGAATCGATAACAATCAAAGCAATCCCTCCGCAAGAATGTTGCGCAACAACACAGGCAATTAACTTAGATCAAATATCAGCAGCAGATATAAAGGACCCATCCACAAGATCTTCATTTATATTGATAGATGTGCGCGAACAAGCAGAGTGGGAGACGGGCCACATTCCAGGTGCACTCAATGTTCCGCTTTCACAAATAGAAAAAGGCCTAGCCCCTGTTTTAAACAAGTCTCAACAGATTCTTTTATATTGCCAAAAAGGGATCCGATCACAACATGCTCTGACAGCCCTCAGGAAGCTCGGCTTCTTAAACCTAAAACAACTTAGATCAGGCCTAGGCGAATGGGACGGTGAACTAGAAAAAGGATCTGTTGCCGCATTACAGCGCAAGTGCTAATACCTCCACAAGTGAGGTAATGCCAATGCCTAGCCGATTTTCTTTTATCTATTGTTTAATACTGACCGCAACTATCATCGCCATAATACAGCCAGCCACGGGATCAATTGAAAAACCCCGCCCATTCACATGCCCCGACAACCTAGCTGGAGAAACAAAAGATGATTGCACCTGGGCGATAATTGCACGCGAGCTAATTTTGAGCGCCCCACTTAAGAAAACCGAGATTACTTTAAAATCAACACTCCCATCCCTGTATGCACAGATGACTAAAGACTCTAAATACCATCTATTAAAAAGACTATGGGGTAGCAGTCTTAACAACGATGAATTTGCAAAAGATGCTGCAAAAGACACTAAAGACACGATTGTTCACCCGGTGATAATCGATGCAATCGAGGACATCATTAAAATACCAAAAGACAGGAAGTTGAGTTCAAACACCAACCAAACCGTTCATGCAGGGATTGAACATACTTATGGATACTTATTTAGCACTCTTAAAACCCCGTTTGGTTTTAAACGTGACAGATGGGTCCGTGGCGAAATCGAAGAAGGGTTCGGCATAACCAAAGGTGAACTCGGCCCATTACCAAACAGAGGAACATTGTTTTCAAATGTCACATATTTCCTTGGGCAGATCGCATTCAGGGATGAGCCACAAAACCTCGACCTGTTAAAAAAGATCAATACAGGTATTTCAGAAGAACTGAGAACCTTCCATTACCAGAAACTTAAAGTGATCAGGATAAACGAAGATGTAAATGCAGCCGTTGCCCAAAACATTTTCCGCAAAGTCACACTTCGTACCGACATAGTGCCATTCATAAAGAAAAACAAAAATTCACACCTCATTGTCTATTCAGTAAAAGATCCAGCAAAAGGACCGAGTCAGCTTATAACCGCCTTCCCCGTCCAAACATCTTTTGTGGAAAAACTCACTAGCAACGATGATCTAGGAACCAAACTCATCACCACCAGATACAACGCCTATGTCGAAGGCGTTACCGGAAAACAAATCACAGGCAGGCGCACACTGGTAAATGAACTAAGATAAAGATGGTCGCCGCGGCGACCGAAAAAAATCTTCATATCAAGTGTCATTTCCCTTGCGCTAAACAACAGGCAGCATAAAATTTCGAGAATACACAGCCAGACACAAGGAGGTTGAAATGGCTTCATTCCGAGATCTTTGTTTCACCCCAAGTGAATTCGCAAACATCGCACGCGTTGACAGAGGGCTTATTCCGGAGCTTGAAGTACAAGGGTTCCTGAAAACCTTCAAACGCCGCGTAGGTAACGTCGAACGAAAAATGATACGGCTTGAAGATATGCAACATTATTTTCAGGCCATCCGACATTTGCCAGCAACGCCGGATTCAATGGTCGCCACGGCGACCATTCCAACAGTGCCGACAGCACCCAAATTTAAAATTCAAATGTTTTATAACGTGAAAGGAGGAACAGGCAAATCCACACTCACAGCTCAATACGTAATGCGTTGTGCTATGCTGGGATTCAAGGTCCTTGCTATAGATTTAGACGGACAAGGCCATCTCACCGTTAACCTTGATATATTGGACGGACATGAGCGCCCCACTGTTTATGATGTATTAATCAATGACCTTCCAATTAACGAGGCCATCATGAATGTGGCTCCTGGGCTCGACCTTATTCCGGCAAGCCTTGGTCTATGTAACATAGAAATCCCGCTCAACAACAAACCAAGACGCGAATACCGTCTGTCGGAAGCTATAGAAAAAATCGCTGGTTCTTACGACTTGATCGTGGCCGACACCAACCCTGCCGCCTCCATACTGAATTGCTCAATGCTGGTCGCAGCCGACCTCGTAAATGTTGTTTGTGCGACGAACCCGCTTTCATTCCACGGTATGTCACTAGTGATGGCGACAATAGAGGAGATGGAGCGCGAATTCCGCAGAAAACTTGAAGTGCGGATCGTCCCGAACCTTTATGATAACCGCGAAGTCATAAGCCAGGAGGTACTAGGAGAACTCAGATCGCAATTCACACAACATTGTACAAAAGTCGTTATAAACCGGTGCGCCGACCTTAACGAAGCCACCAAGCGACGAACAGCAGTATGGGATGTCAATTCCAAAGGGATCGCAGCACACGACATAAACACGCTAACAGAAGAACTGCTTTTAAATTAGTTTTATTTAATTAAATATAATCTGGAGAATAATCATGGAAGACCAGGCTAATAAAGAAAACCCAAAAATAAAAACCCGCACCGGCAGCGGGTACCTTAAACAACTATACTCAACGGCGCGCACCACCGCTGGCGTCACTCATTCACACTTGAAAAATTTAACGACGTTTCTCGTTAACTTCGTGCCGATCGAAAAAGTCGACGCATCAGAATTACAGGTAAGGGTGCATTTTGATGAAGCCGAATTAACAGCCTTATCAGCATCGGTTAAAGAACACGGGGTTTTACAACCAATTCTCGTGGTACAAGACGGCGAAAGATACAAAGTCATCGCTGGCGAACGAAGACTGCGCGCAGCCAAACTTGCAGGCATGGAGCGCATCCCCGCCCGCGTGCTTTCAACAACAGACAAAGCAACACACGAAATCGCCTTAAGAGAGAATCTTGACCGGGTTGATCTCCATCCGCTTGAAGAGGGCGAGGGCTATCTCTCACTGCTGGAAGCCCAGGCCTACACAAGCCATGAAGCAATCTCAAAAGCTTTCGGCAAGCCAAAATCACGTATAACGGAATGTATCGGATTCACAAAACTGCCAGAAAACACCAAACAAGAACTAATGGTTCGCGGGATAAAAAACCGCGCCCTGCTGAGGAATTTACTAAACACCCCCCCAGATACACACATGACCCTAATAGCAGAAGCATTGGGCAAAGAAGAAACCCTAAACGCCCCAACTCCGGAACTGCACGGCGACATTGCAAAAAACAAATCGGATTACACAGAATCAAAAAAAGAAAAGGCGTTTCAATTCAGTTATGTTTGTGAGGAAAAAAAGATTCACGTCCCGGCATTTAGATGGAAGCCAGGGGAAGGCGCAGAGCGCCTGCAATCTTATGTAGAAGCACTAAGAGCTCTTCTCGATAACCTTGAGGAACGCCTAACAAAGCCGTAGCAAGTGCGCAAAACACGGCACGCTTTGTGCTAACACAGTGCGAAGGTATGAAGCTGCGCACTTATGATCGCTTTGAGCTGTGTCAGATTGTAAAATGGGATTTCTTCAGCGACCGATGTGGCCCCAACGATGGGGCAATAATGAACATCTCCCGCAGTGGTTGTATGCTGAAAACAAATATAGATCTTGAAATGCACCGCTGGCTCCGCATTATTATTTTACCGGACTATAGCAATATCGCATTTGCCATCATGGGAAGGGTAACACGCTGCGAGCAAGCCAGTGGCGCCTATCTTGCCGGAATAGCTTTCACTAATCCAACAAGCATCCCCCCTCAAGACTTAGACTTGATTTTGGCCTTATCCAACAGCAGCCTAACTGTGCGGTCCTGCCGCACTCTAAAAACAAAGTCATCCTTGCGATCAGAGTTCTTGGCATAAAATTCAGTCAATTTTTGCACTTCGATATTCATAGATGCAGCCAACTTGCCGACCTCCTCCTCATAATTCGCAGGAGTAACTTCAACATTCTCCTTGTTGGCTATAGCATTAAGAATCAAAGTTGCTCGAACCTGGTTTTCAGCCCTTTTCCTGAGGCTATCTATATCTTTTTTAAGAAATTCGGAAATTGTCCGCTCATCAATGCCTTTTTGTTTCAACTCACCTGCCAAATTTTCAGCAAGCGAACGCATCTCGCTTTCCACTAGAGCCACCGGCACATCAAACGAATTCTTTTCAATAAGCTTCTGGACTAGCTCACTCCTGAGCTTCCTATCGGCGTCGGCATTCCGCTCACCCGCCAACCGGGATTCCACTTTTGATTTCAAGTCCTGGATATTTTCGCAACTCATCTGCTTGGCGAATTCGTCATCCAACTCCGGGAGTTTCTTAGTCTTGATCTCATTCAAGGCAACCTCAAACTCAGCCTTTTTCCCAGCAAACTCGCTGTTCTTATAGTCCTTCGGAAAATCAAGGCGAAATGTCCTCTTCTCCCCAGCTTTCATGCCGATAAGATTTTCCTCAAACCCTTCGATAAATGCTTTAGATCCTATTTCCAGAACTCGACTACCGCCAAGTCCATCCATGTTCCTAAGCTCACCGGACTCTGCAACGATTTTCCCAGAAAAAGCAATATCAACAAAACTACCGGTTTTTGCCAGATCATCCACAGACGAAGGGATTAATTCCGCATGCGACTCTCTCAAACTATTAATAAAATTATCCACATCCTTAAGCGAAACCTCTACAACATCCCTAGCTAAAGACATCCCTTCATACCCTTTTGGTTCTATCTCCGGCAGCACTTCGACAGTCGCTACAAATGTGAAATCCTTCTCCACATCCTGCAAATTTGCACCACTCGTCTCAATCTTAGGGCTCCCTACCGCAGCAACTTTATTATCATGCACCGCCTGATTAAATGAATCATTAATCAAGTTGTCATAAACACGTTGCCTAACGTCATCTCCATAGTACTGCCTGATTAGTGAAATAGGCGCATACCCGGGCCTGAAGCCTTTTAATTTTGCCGTACGCTGGACTTCGACCATTCCCCGCTCAAATCGGTTTTTAACTACATCAGCGGGAACCTTGATAGTAAGCTTACGAACGATACTCGATGGCTTGGCAATATTAACATGTAATTCCATAGAACGACCGTTCTAGTAGAATTAAAACTAAACGTCAAAGAGTTAAATGCCTCTCTGAAAGCGCCTACGAATTTTACCCTTTAGGGTGAAAATCAATAAGCCAATCCCCGCAACAGCACACATAAGCCAGATCCACCAGGGAGCTTTTCCTGAACGCATAAACTGTTCTGATTCATCAATACCGGCAAGGCGCAATATCCTGCTGGCTTGCCCGCTAGATACGAGCGGGCTCTCAAGCACTCGCAAAATCTCCATTGTTGCAAAACTGACAGCCCTGTCTGGCCGGCTTGCCTTGAGCTCGGGCACCAGCACATTAAAAAGGATATGCCTTCTTCTGTTCCTATTCAGAACCGCCTCGATCCCGTAACCGGCTTCCATCAATGCGCTACGGTCTTTCCAATAAAGCGCGAGCAAAACGCCAGACTCACGGCTTTGCATGCCAATCTTCCAGTGGCTAAAAATGCGCTTTGTCCAGGCTATAGGCTCTTCGCCGTCTAATCCCTTAAAAACAGCAACAACAATCTGTTCACCAGTAGCCTTTTCGTGTTCACTCAGGATCTGATCCAGCGCGCTCCTAACCCCCGGCTTAAGCGCTCCCGGCTCATCTAATAAGTGGCCCGCCGGGATGGGGTATGGCAATTTTGAGGCAAAAGCCTGTAAACATTGCGCTGACTGAATAAACAAGGCTAAAAATAAAATAAGTATGAGTTGTTTAACCGACACGGGCGACCACATGCCTGGATTAGTTTGCTCGTACGACCCAGCAGTGTCAACTCAAAGGGATATTTAAATACAAGCCTTGATTTTTGGGTTGATTATAAGAAAAATGCTGGATAAAAACCGTTTAATGTAAAACGCACACTTCAATGCACGTGGTGCCAGTATATGCCACGGTTAGGCAGAGAGCTGGTGGTTGAAGTGGAGGGGGGCTTTTTCACGGCCAGGGAAATGGGTCCCTGCCTTAAAATAAAAAGCCTCAGAACCGCGGTTAGCACTCTGCGCTCGCGCGCAAATAGCAATCCGCTTTAAATATTGTTAGGAGTATCAATTCATGCCGACGATCACTATGCGTGAACTTCTGGAAGCAGGCGTTCACTTTGGCCACCAAACCCGTAGATGGAACCCGAAAATGAAACCTTATGTTTTCGGCGCAAGAAACGGGATTTACATTATTGACTTACAAAAAACCGTAGACCAAGTACGAGCGGCCTGTGATTTTGCCACAAAAGTCACCTCCGAAGGTAAAAAGGTTCTTTTCGTTGGCACAAAGAAACAAGCTAGAGAAGTCATTGAAGAGGAAGCCAAACGATCTAGCATGTACTATGTGACTAACCGTTGGCTTGGCGGAATGCTTACTAATTATCAGACGGTTAAGGCTTCCATCGACCGATTGAAAAAAATCGAGGCACTGAAATTATCCCCCGAATGGAACGAAACCCCCAAGAAGGAACAAGCCCGATACGACCGCGAGCTAGATAAACTTAAAAAGTCACTCGGCGGAATCCAGGACATGAAAAAACTACCAGCCGCTATTTTCGTCGTGGACACTGAAAAAGAGCACATAGCCATTAAGGAAGCTAAAAAACTAGGCATACCAACGATCGCCGTTGTGGACACGAACTGCGATCCTTCAAATATAAACTATGTAATCCCTGGTAATGATGACGCCATACGCAGCATACGCCTGTTTTCAAAATTAATCGCCGATAGTTGTGTTGAAGGCATGGCGATACATCAGGAAAAACTGCGAGCGCAAGAAGCTGTTGACGCAAGCAAGCTCGCCGCGGAAAAAGAAGAACCAATCGAGGAAAAGAAAGTTTCGCGTTTTGAGGGAGATATAGACTTACAAGGTATTGATGAAGCAGACCTGGAAGCAGCGGAGGAAAAAGCCTCCACCGAACAGGAAACCGAAGAAGTAAAGCAGTCCTAACGATAGGGGTGGTGGTATAAAATGGATATTTCAGCTTCACTGGTAAAAGAACTCAGGGAGAAAACCGGCGCTGGTATGATGGATTGCAAGAAAGCACTTACAGAGACGTCTGGTGATTTCGAAAAAGCTATCGAGTATCTCCGTAAACATGGAATAGCAGCAGCAGCAAAAAAAATCGGAAGAGCCACCAAAGATGGCGTGGTCGGGTCTTATATACACGGCGAAGGCAAGGTCGGGGTGCTTGTCGAAATCAACTGCGAAACAGATTTTGTTGCACGTACAGAACAATTCAGACAATTCGTAAAGGACATAGCCATGCATGTAGCGGCAGCCAATCCGCTTTGGGTCAGAACGGATGACGTTCCAAAAAATGTCACTGACAAAGAAAAAGAAATATCCATTGCACAAATGCAAAACAGCGGGAAACCTGTAAGCGTTTTGGAAAAAATAGCCGAAGGCAAACTCAAAAAATTTTATGAGGATAACTGCTTAATGAATCAACCCTTCATCAAGGACCCCAATAAAACAATAGAGCAACTATTAAAAGAAACAGTAGCAATGTTAGGTGAAAACATCACAATCAAAAGATTCGCGAGGTTTGTCCTCGGCGAAAGCAAGGAAGGCGCGTGATGACTGCCCATACATGTGGCCAAACAGGGAGCATAAAAAATAGTATCAAATATAAACGTGTACTCTTAAAGCTGTCGGGAGAAGCTTTGGCAGGCAATGTCGGTTACGGGATAGACAGCGATATACTTAAGGTGTTGGCCGGCGAAATCCACGAAATCCACGACATGGGTATAGAAATCGGGATAGTGATTGGGGGAGGCAACATCTTCCGTGGCATAAAAGGCGCCACCAAGGGGATGGACCGCGCATCAGCTGATTACATGGGCATGTTAGCCACTGTGCTAAACTGCCTGGCGCTACAAGATGCTCTGGAACACGAAGGAGTCCATACCAGAGTTCAGTCAGCAATAGAAATGCGCGAACTCGCTGAACCATATATCCGGCGCAGGGCAATACGGCACCTAGAGAAAGGCCGCGTGGTAATTTTTGGTGCAGGCACAGGAAATCCTTATTTTACCACTGACACAACAGCAGCCTTGCGGGCCGTTGAAGTCGGTTGCGAAGTAGTCTTGAAAGCTACAAAGGTAGACGGGATTTACGACGCGGATCCCACTGAAAATGCGGATGCAAAACTGTTTAACAGGCTTACATATCTTGATCTTCTACAAAAAGGGCTGAAGGTAATGGATTCCACCGCAATATCACTTTGCATGGATAATCAGTTACCAATAATAGTGTTTAACTTAAATAAGCGCGGCATTCTTAAGCGCATACTTGAGGGTGAATCGCTAGGCACCCTCGTTCAATAGGAGATAACGATGTCAAAACCAACTAGTCCTTCGGATACTACCTCAAACTTTAACTCGATGATCCAAAACATGGATAAGAGCATTGCTTCATTTAAAAATGAACTTTCCAAGGTCCGCACTGGACGTGCTTCAACCGCCCTTGTCGACACAGTGCACGCCGATTATTATGGATCATCCGTTCCGCTTAACCAGGTTGCAAACATAACAACTCCAGATGCCAGAACCATCCAGATATCCCCATGGGAGCAAGGGATGGTCCCAGCAATTGAAAAAGCAATCCTCGCCGCGAATATCGGACTGACCCCGCAGAGCGACGGCAAAGTCGTACGCATACCGCTGCCACCTTTGACGGAAGAACGGCGCAAGGACATGGTAAAACTTGTTAAAAAGATGGGTGAGGAAACCAAGATCGCCATCCGCAATCACAGGCGTGACGCCAATGATGGAAATAAAACCCTTGAAAAATCTAAATCCATTTCAGAAGACGAATTAAAGAAGGCAATGGATCAAATCCAGAAAAAAACTGATGAAAAAACCACAGAAGTGGACAAAATTATCAACGCAAAAGAAAAAGAAATAATGACAGTTTAGCCGTGAATACAATGTCGCGTCGAATCCCGAGACACGTAGCAATAATCATGGATGGTAACGGCCGATGGGCTGAGAAGCGCGGCTATCCACGTATTTATGGTCACATCCGTGGTTCTGCCAGAATAAAGCCTATCGTGAAAGAAGCTGATCGGGTGGGCATAAAAGCCCTAACACTTTATGCATTTTCAACTGAAAACTGGTGCCGTCCAGACTTGGAACTCCAAGTCCTTTGGAAACTCTTAAAAAAATACTTAATAAAGGAAGTAGATGAATTTGACCGCAACAATGTGTGCCTGCGTGCCATCGGTGAAATCGACCGTCTCGCACCGGACGTACGAAAAGTTCTTGATTACACCGTTGACCGGCTAGCAGGAAATACCGGCCTACAACTGACACTAGCTATTTCCTATGGCTCACGCCGCGAATTCGAGCGCGCCGCAAGGCTGTTCGCCGAAGACTGCGTGCAAAACAAAAGAAAGCCTGCAGATATCTCTGAAGCCGTTTTGTCCAACTATATGTGGACTTCAGTTCTGGGTGATCTATCAGATGTGGACTTAGTAATAAGAACCGGCGGTGAAAAACGTATAAGCAATTACCTTTTATGGCAGTCTGCTTATGCTGAATTCATTTTTACAGATTTATTTTGGCCAGACTTCAAACCATCCGACCTTCTTGCTGCGGTTGAAGAATATTCCAACCGCGAAAGGAGATATGGTGGCTTATCCGCGGAGGCTCAGCTGTGACCAGCCGTGAGTTACCAAAACGCATAACAACGGGTCTGCTTGGCGCGGTCCTTTTTCTGGCAATATTAGTCTACGGCGGCTGGATCGGGGCATTTGTAATTACCGCCATGCTGGCAATGGGTATGCTACACGAATTCTCCGATATGGTCTTTACCTTGCCTGACAAGGCTGAAAAACGTTACTTCATGTTATCCATCGCCTGGCTTGCTGTACTTTTAGGATTTTTTGCTCCATCAGCATTTGCAGAAATACTAGTAGCAGGATTTTTGGCAATGTCCGTATATTTCTTAGCCATAGCAAACAGACACGTGCCCCATTGTCTTGGAGATCACTTCAAGGAGCTCATGTATTCATCATTTTGCCTGCTTTATATCCTCCTGCCACTGCTTTATTTTTCCAGAATGTTGTTATCGCAAAACGGGGTTTATTGGACCATTTTATTTTTTATGATTATTTGGGCAAGTGACACCGGCGCATTTTTTGGCGGAAGGCGGTTTGGACGAAAAAGGTTGTACCCAGCAATCAGCCCTAAAAAAACCGTAGAGGGGGCAGCCATCGGTTTAGCCTCCGGCGTGATGGCGGCTTTACTTTTTAAGACATTGGCCTTCGGAAATCTCGGCTGGTTGTCAGCAATAGTGATCCCAATCATAATCGGTCCGTCATCGCAAATCGGAGACCTTGCCGAAAGTTTCTTAAAACGCGCGTTCAACAGAAAAGACTCTGGAACTTTCTTTCCGGGACATGGTGGATTCCTTGACCGCTTCGATGGCGTGGTTTTTAGTATGCCGGTCATGTATGCTTGTATGAAAGTTTTCAGCTAACAACAACGGAGGTCAGCATGCTTTCAGTTTTAGGATTTTTGGTCATTTTAGCACCGCTGGTCATTGTGCATGAACTCGGTCACTTCCTCTTTGCACGGCTTTTTAATGTCAAAGCTGAGGTGTTTTCCATAGGATTCGGCCCTGCCCTTTGGAAGAGAAAATGCGGGGAAACTGAATTAAGGTTTTCTGCAATTCCCTTGGGAGGTTATGTAAAACTTCTAGGTGAAGATCGCGAAACTGAGATCTCACCACAAGAGCAACACCGATCTGTTAATCGACAAGCACCGTGGAAACGTTTTTTTATTTTCTTCGGCGGACCGTTTTTTAACTTCTTGTACGCTATTTTTGTGTTCATGATCATTTTCATCATAGGCGAACCACAACTTGCCAACTTCATCGGGCGCGTAGTCCACGAATCGCCAGCAGCTAAAATGGGATTCCAAAGTGGTGACCAAGTCTTGGCCATAGACGGCAATCCTATCAAACGGTTTGATGAACTAATCAGATCAATAAATGAAAATCCCGGGAAACCCTTGGCCTTCTCGGTATTACACAAAGGCGCAGCCGCTCCAGTCATTCTTAATATAACCCCAGAACCAAAATTAGGGATAAGCGAATATGGTGAATCAACAAATCTTGGTGAAATAGAAGGCCTCCTGCTGAATGGGAGAACAACTGCCATAGGCGTTTCAGATCCATCTTCAGATGCTGGTAAGGCAGGCCTGGGCACCGGCGATCAGGTCATTGCTGTTAATGAAACACCTGTCAACTCATGGGAAGAAGTTGAAAATTATTATAATTCCACGCACCCAAAAACAACCATGCTATTTAAGATTTATTCACTAGATGTGCAAACAACGCGTGAAATTTCTTTTACAAAAAAAGACGCCACAGCTGGCATGGGCCAGTCTTGGGGACTTTTTTCATCTGAACTTTTTGTAGAAAAAGTAATTCCAGATTCACCAGCCGAGAAAAACGGCATCAAGGCCGGTGACCGCCTCATAGGAGTTGGTAACACTGAAGTGCAGAGTTTTTTTCAATTGAAAGATGAGATACAACAAACCGGCGAAAAAGACGGGAAAGTACTCCTCAAGTGGGAGCGAGATGGAAAATCCTATTCCGCTGACATAGAGCCTACTTCCACGGTCGTGCGCGATTATACGCTGAAGAAAAAGAACCAATTCACGGTCGGCGTGGTCCCTAAGCTCATGCCAACGGAACCAGCGGTAGTGTTCGAGCGTGTGTGGAATCCTTTCACATTGTTATTTAAAGCCACCGAAAAAATGGTCACGTTCATATGGCGCAACGTGGTCTCAATTCAAAAACTGATAACTGGTGATGTTTCAGTTTCAACACTTGGCGGTCCAATATTAATCGGCAAGATAGCGGGTGAGTCGCTTTCGCGTGGCCTTCGCGCCTTTCTCTCTATGATGGCTATTCTTTCAATAGGACTAGGTGTTCTAAACATATTGCCAATTCCGATTCTTGACGGAGGCCACCTCTTGTTACTTGGCATCGAAATAATCCGTGGTAAGCCATTGAACCTCAGAACCATGGAAATTATACAACTGGTCGGCCTATCACTGATCTTGTTGCTGATGATCGTAGTTTTGCGAAATGATCTGGCAAGGTTGCCTTATTTCTGATGAAACTCCTGGCCTGGGATACCTCCTCCAAAAGCGGTACGCTGGTTGCTTTGACTTGGGACCAATCAGAAAATTCTGGGTGGGATGGTGTAACATTAGCAGGAGAGCTGACACTCAATATTGAACTTACTCATTCAGAAAAACTCCTCTTCGGCATTGATCGGATATTATCCACGGCAAACTGGCATATCGATGATGTGGATTTATTCGGGGTGGGCATAGGTCCCGGAAGCTTTACCGGCCTTAGGATAGGCGTAACTACCGCAAGGACATTGGCACATACACTTGGCAAGAAGCTCGTAGGCGTATCAAGCCTTGCGATTCTAGCCAGACCGCTGGCGCTGGCGACGACTTTGCTGGGCGACAGATCAAAAAAAGTAATCACTGTAGCAACTACGACAGCCTGCAAGGGTGAATTATTCGCTCTTTGGGGCTATGCCACATCAGTACTGAATTATAATTCAAAAAAATGCGGTGTATTTGAACAAGTCATTCATCCAGAACCACTGATACATGCGATTAAAAAGGAATTACAAAAACACTCCACGGCATTTTGGGCCGCTGTCGGGGAGGGCCGTCGTTCTTATCAACAAACTTGGACACAACTACCCTCGACTTCTGAGTTAAAACTTAATTTCCCATTTGCTGACCATATACAACCACGTTACTTAGGGCTGTT
This sequence comes from uncultured Bacteriovoracaceae bacterium, assembly GCA_964358645.1. Taxonomy (GTDB): domain Bacteria; phylum Bdellovibrionota; class UBA1018; order UBA1018; family UBA1018; genus JBBTDV01. The sequence goes on from CAYHPW010000016.1 coordinate 15,260, forward strand.
ATGCTGGGAAGCCTTTCAAGCCGGGCTAGCCACCGATCCGCTATCAGTTCTTCCTCAGTATCTCAGGGCATCCGACGCTGAGATTAAATTACGCGCTGGCCTCTTACCACCCGGCCCCACTCGTGGGCTATAGTAGTACAGCATTTTATATAGTATAGTCTCAATGAAATGCGAAAAGTTTATATAGTGCCCAATTTCATTACAACAGCAAATATGTTCTGTGGTTTTTACTCGGTCATTGCATCAATCCAGAAAGATTTTACGACGGCCGCCTGGGCAATTATAGCTGCGGCTGTGTTTGACATGATGGATGGCCGCATAGCAAGGCTTGCAAAAGCAACGAGTCGGTTCGGTGTGGAGTATGACAGTCTGTCAGATCTCATTTCATTTGGTTTTGCCCCAGCCATCCTGCTTTTTCAATGGGCTCTCAGCCCATTCGGGCGTATAGGCTGGCTTGCTTCATTTCTGTTCCTTGTTTGTGGGGCACTGAGACTCGCTAGGTTTAATGTCAACACCGCTATGATACGAAAGGCATATTTTCAAGGGCTCCCTATACCAATGGGTGCCGGAGTAGCGGCTACTTTAGTCATTTTTTGCCAAGCCCTCGAATTTACAATGTCTCAAACGATCATTGTGCCTATTTTAACTCTCTCTCTGGCAAGCCTGATGATCAGCACAATCCCGTTTCCATCTTTCAAGGAATTAAATTGGCGATCGCGTACAAGCTTTGGCTACCTTATATTGGGTGTACTTATCATGATCCTTATAGCAGTAAGACCCGAGGTCACGCTTTTCCTGATACTGACATTCTACGTAGCAGTGAGTTTAATATGGAATCTCTTTAGACTTGCCATGGGAAAACCCGTTAGAGCACGGTACGAGATAAATCATGAATCAGATACTTAAACCAAGAATAGCCTTGGTAGGGGCAACTGGCGCCGTTGGACAGCAAATGCTGTCTATTTTAGAGTCAAGGCGGTTCCCGTTAGTGGATTTAATCGCATTTGCCTCACCACGTTCTGAGGGGCGCATTATCGCATTCAACGGAAAAGAATATAATTGCAATATCCTCAGGCGTGGTTGCTTTAAAGATGTTGATATCGCGTTCTTCGACGCTACGGATGCTGTTTCAACTGAGTGGGTTCCCCATGCAGCGGAGGCTGGCGCATGGGTGGTGGATAATTCAGCTTCCTTCAGGCTGAAGCCCTCCGTACCTCTTGTTGTACCGGAGATCAATGGCCACATAGTGACCGATTCAGCAAAAAATACCGGTAAAATAATAGCAGGACCGAACTGTTCAACCGTCCAACTTACCATGGCACTTAAACCTCTTCACGATGTCGGCGGACTCAAACGCGTGGTAGTTTCCACATATCAAAGCACCAGTGGCGCGGGCAGCGCCGCAATGAGGGAACTGGCAACAAATACCCGCGCGACCTTGGATGGGCGGGAATCAATGGAGTTTGCATTCACTCATCAAATCGCATTCAACTCAATCCCACATATCGGAAGCTTTAGCGAAGATGGTTTTACAAGCGAAGAAAAAAAACTGATGAATGAAACTCGTAAGATCTTAGACTTGCCTGATCTAAAAATCTCGGCAACTGCAGTCAGAATACCTACTTTTAACTGCCACTGTGAGTCCGTAAATGTTGAACTACAACGGAAAATATCCGTGGAACAAGCCAGGGACGCTCTACGCTCACATCCTGGCATCACACTGGAAGACGAACCGACAAAACATCTTTATCCAATGAATATAAATGCAGCAGGTCGCGACGCCGTGCATGTGGGAAGAATAAGAAAAGACCCTTCAATAGAGAATGGATTGATCCTCTGGATAGTCTCGGATAATCTTAGGAAGGGAGCAGCGCTCAATGCCATCCAAATCGGTGAGCTTATTATTGGAAAAAACATTTAAAAATACCACCGCCACAGCAATTGCCATATTTTTTTTCCATCCAGCATTTGCGACTGTAACTGTCGCACCCGCCAACGGCGGCAGCACGGTAGGCGGCATCGCATATTACGCCGTAGTATCAGATACCATCACGAGCTTGAATGCAGCCAATAATTCATGGTTCTATGACATAGACCCAAACTATAACTTCCCGAGAACGCCATTCAACATTAGCAGGACAGCTGAAACCGATACATCCGGCAGACCAAACATCTTTCTTTTTAACTTATCGTCAAACAAATCGTTTTCATTGCAAGCAAGCGAACAACTCGTACTCATGATCACGGTAAACGGAACTGCAAGCGGAAAATCCCTTTTCGTGCCGATCACTACAGCAGGCAGTGATGACTGCACGGACGCGACCTGCCAAGCTAAACAACAGGTTGCCACAACCTCTAGAACACATTATTTCGCCGCAAAATATACTCAAGGCTCTCAAGTCCAAATCGGTTTTTATCCTTCAGCAATTTGCCAGGATTTTGTTGACCAAGGAGAAACCCCTAGCGCATGTGAATCAGTTGGAACTCTTTCACCCGGAAGCGCAGCTAACAACGGATCAGCCAAACGAATGACGCTCACATTTGGAATATACAAAGCGTCTAATTCCACAGACTCCCCAGATAAAAATGCCACCGCATTGGATACCGGTGAGCTCGGCTTAAACTTCCAGGTCGATGCCCCCAATCTGACATGTCCTGATTTAAAAAATATTTATTTCCCAGGCGATACCGAAATTTTTGTTACAGCCAACACCTTTGCCAACTCAATGGGTACTGGCACCGGAACTTTTGCCAGCGGTCGTGCGCCTGCTACTACACTTATAGTAGCTGGTAATGATGGTGCAGCCGCTGATGTAACATCACAGTTCAATAGCAATAACGCTCTTATCAGCAGGGTTGGGATAAATGACAGTCAAGTGGCGATCGGTGGCTTTAAAAATACTACTAACGGCTCTGATAATTCGTACCAGATAGGTTTCATGGTCAGGGATGCCACAGGGCTTATTGCAAGCTCCAATTGTGCTATTACCGGTATACAAACTTCCGCCATTCAAGGTTTCCTGCAAAAAAGCGATTGTTTCATAGCATCAGCTGCATTCATGTCTACTGACGGATGGCCAATAAACATATTCAGAAATTTTCGCGACAATCATCTAAAAAAGTATAAACTTGGGCGTTTATTCGTACGATATTATTACCAATGGTCACCGCATGCAGCGGCGTGGATTCTTAAAAACCCCATAACACGCCTTCCTGTTTTAACAGTGCTTATTCCTATAGAAGCATCTGTTTGGCTTATTTTAAATATGCCACTGCTGATTATCTTACAGGCAGCAGCGGCGCTCTTATATATCTTAATTGCCAAACATCGCCACATCTGGGGCCAAATACCATGACAAAGTATGCTCTGTATATTTCGATATTGGTATTTTCAGGTTCTTTGCTGGAAAAGTACGGATTTTGCAATTTACCATCCAATCAGCCTTATATCGACTCACTGAAAGAGGAACTAAATGTAAATGACGAATCTGAATCATTTATTAACTCCGTCAAAAAAAAGTTCCAGCAAGAAGAAAATAGCACTACTAGCAGTTATATAGAGGAACTTAAAGCTACAGACGCCAATAGCGGCAGGACAGATGAATCCACCGGTTACACCGAAAAGGAAAAAGCAAAACTTTCCACAACACCAACGGGTGGCGCAATAGAAGCATTGAACCAGGGACGCTCCCAACTCCATGCAAGGATAGAAGGCGATATCAGGCATGCGTTAGGAGTACGTATCGGCACGTCAACAATACGAGATATTACCGCCTCAGCAGGGGCTGGGCTCAGATTTTTTAACGATGTATATGGTACCGGATGGGCGCCTGATATAACGTTCATGTACGAGTTCCAACCATTCCATAGCGAGTGGTTTGGTAACATAGGCTTAGTTTTTGGAGCAGGCGTAGCGTATTACAGTGGCTATGGCTCTTTTCAATTCCAACTCACGAATGCGCAAGATGGAAACAGTCCTTTTCCGGCCACTTCTCACACAAAATTCCAGTTTTTCTCCGTCCCATTGACAGCAGCGCTTGATTACAGATTAAATCTTTTCCGCGTCTTCAGGCCATTTATCTTAGCTGGACCCACAGTCATAAGCTATTTCGAATCCAGGAATGATTCAGTCAGCGGGCATAGAGGCAGATCAACTGGGTTGTTATTTTCCGGAGGTGTAGCTGTACTTCTTGATTGGTTCAGCAAGAGTTCGGCATGGGATCTTTATGCTGAGCATAGCGTAAAACATTATTACATGACACTTGAATATAATAGGATTTCACCGCTATCAGGAGGAGTGCGTTTTGCAGTTTCAGGAATATACGCCGGGCTAACATTCGAGTATTGACGTTGCCACCTCTAAATATGCTCTTTAAATATGCCGCACATTTAGCATACGACGGAACTGATTACTGCGGATGGCAAAAGCAAAAGGGATCAGCAGCAGCCGGGAAACCAAGCCTTCAACTTACCGTCGAAAAATCAGTTTCAAAACTGACCTCAGAAGAGGTTTCAATCGTTGCAAGCGGCCGCACCGATTCAGGAGTGCATGCTTCAGGACAGGTGGTGCATTTTGTTGTTTCAAAAAAAGCCTGGGACACTAATATCCTAAAAAATGGCCTCAACTCACTGTTACCTAAAAATATCCGTATTATCGAAGTAAGAAATGTTCCGCTTGATTTCCATGCGCAAAGAACCGCTTGCCGCAAACAATACAGCTATTACTTCCAGCAGGGTCCATGTCCCTTGCCACACATCGACCATTTCAGTTGGTGGATCAGAAAAAAACTTGATGCCAGCGCCATGGAAGAGGCCCTGCAGTCGTTGATTGGAGAACATGACTTTAAACCTTTCCAAGCTGCGGGCGCAAAGCCTGGCAAAACCATTCGTACAATCCTTGAAGCAGATATAAAAGCTGAGCCAGTTTGTTTCCCGGCATGCATATCAGATAACTTTCACTTTATAAGAATGAGATTGGTAGGAAACGGCTTTTTAAAACAGATGGTCAGGGGTATTGCTGGTACATTATTACAAGTGGGCGAGGGTCGCCGCAGTTCAGACTGCATCGAAAGAATTATTAAAAATGGTAAGCGTAGCGATGTCGGCCCCACAGCCCCAGCCAGGGGGCTTTGGCTTGAACGCGTCTGGTATCCAAAACAGTTTGGATTGGAATGGGATGAAAAGTGACTAAGAATATTAAAAGCGGCTTCCGTGGTGGGGTCAGGGCTGCAGCTGAATTGTTAAATATGCTCGATCCTGAGCTTCGTGAAAAAATCCTAGCCAATGTCAAGACTCAAGACCCACAGATGGCCGATAAGATCAGAAACCAGATGTTTACGTTTGAAGACATAGCGCTACTCGATGAGCGTTCAATGCAAATACTGCTTCGCGAAGCTCCCGCACAATTACTTGCGCTAGCAATGCGCAAGACATCCGATGACATGCAAAAAACCATTTTTAGCAATCTCTCAAACCGCGCAGGACAAATACTCAGGGATGAAATAGATTCACAAGGGAAGCGCAGATTATCTGAAGTAACAGCGGCGCAAGCTGAAATAGTGAAGATAACAAAACGCCTCATTAATGAAGGTAAAATCAGCCGTTAAAAATTATTTTTCTCCCTCGTCTTTTGCTTCTTCTTCATCGGAATCCTCGCCATCTGACAACAACGGATTCCATGTTTCCAATAATTTTGTATCCACCCTGAGCTTCCCGCGCTGACGTGCGTTTTGTTCGAGCTCATCCTCAACAAACCTGGCAAAACGCTCATTGTACTTATCGTCCTCACAAGAATAAACCGGGTCAAGACTGACAAGATTTGCTATTTCCGACTGCTTGCCGCCAGCTTTCACCTGCTCGGCATACGCACCGAACTTGGATGTCAGCTCGTCTGACAGGCCTTGCGCGGTTGTCGGATAACTCATGTTCTTTTCATTGCCAAGTGACCTTAGTGCTTTTTGAAAACCACATCGAGCGTTCTTCACCAGAGGCATGGCTTCTGGCTTAGAGGCATCACCCATGGCTACTGAAACCTTTTCAATAACGTCACGGTCTCCATAAGCAGGTTCGCCACTCAGTACCACGAGTTTGACATCAGCTTGACTGGCCTGGATGAGTGTTTTGTATGGGTCTGATTTTTTCTTCTTCTTGACTATCAACAAATCAGCCTGGTAGCCGGCTTCGACTTTCCCGATGACGTGATCAAGCCTTACGGCACGTGCGGCATTAATCGTTGCCATATTTACCAAATCCTTGTTTGTGACTGATTTTATGCCTTCCCTGTCTAGATAACGCCTGGCGATTTTAAGCTCGTCGAGTAATGTTTTACTGCCGGTCGGGCTCCAGTCGGCCCCGATAGCCAAGTTCACGCCAGCCGATCTTGCAGCCTCTACATCTAGTGTTTCGCCATACAAAAGAAGATTAGAAAACGGGGACCAGACTATAGAAATATCATTTGCCGTGGCATCTTTAAAATCTTCATCATCCAATCCAACGCCATGTATGATTACAAGTCCCTTCTCGGCCAATCCGAATTTTTTAGCATACTTATATTCAGTACGATTATATGCGTCCTTGCGCTGTCCCTCGGATAAATGCACCATGAGACCCAATGCATCCGGCAGATTAAAATATTTTATGGCACTCTTTCTAACTCCTGTTTCAAACTGGCCTATGTATCTGCGAACCTTGCCATCGACGGTAAGGACACCTCCTTTAGTCAAAAATTCATAAGCCTTAGCCTCATTGCCGGAGGCGGCAAGATAACCTTTTGAATCACCTGCGCCAAAAAGCCAAACAGACATATTAGCAATTTGCTTATCAATGGCAAAACCTGGGAGCTTATGCGGTTCTCCGGCTAGAAAACTTTTGATTTTTGGAACCATTGAATTAAATGTTTCCAAAGAATTTCCAGACAAGCCCACACCGAAATCATCACTAACAAGAAGTTTTAGTCCATTAGCCAAGTTATGTGGCTCTGCCACAAAATCATTAACCCAATCAGTAACACCGCTCTCATGTAACATCTGAAGATAAGCTTCGTCGTACGTAATCCCGTTCTTACTCATCAGAGGTGCTATAAGCGGCTCAAAAACCGCTCGGACCAGTCCTGGCATAACCATGTCCGTCATACCCCTAACTGTCTGGGTTAACCCATACTCATTGGGGAGCTCAAGGTTATGAATGCCAAAATCCTTAGCACATTTCTTATCCCCGCCTATTCCCTGAAAAGATGTAATTCCGCCTGATAATGCTTTTATTTCAGCCCACCTTACAGCCGAGCAGATGCTATCACCCTTGATCGCCCGCATATTGAAACTCACAGCGTCCTTATATGGTGGAAATTTTTCCCTCCATTCAAATCTGTTCTTAAACTGTCCCCGTGCTCGGTCCCATAACGGCAGGATGTTGTATTTGATATGGCCGTGCATATCGATCAAACCAGGAAAAATGAGATCATCTGTTTTGACTTGGAGTATACTTTCATCTACATCTGGTTTGCTTTCTGAAACCGTAACTATTTTATTCCCTTCAATGGTTAAAAAAACTCTCTTGGTAGGACTAGAGTGCAGATATCCGCTTAAAATCCATTTTTTTGATTGCTCGCCCTGCTCCGATGAGCTGGCGGCTATTAATGACATTGAGATAAGAGCTAAAAACAACTGATAGCTTTTTTTAATCATATACATCCTCACAGATAGGCTTATATATAATACATAAATGATTTAGTACAGTAATTAATGCTATGCATTATGTTAGTTATTTCAATATGTTACGCTATTATAAAAAACTATATGGTGCTTTTTAGTTTTAGCCATAGACTATTAACTTGGGCATATTCGAAGGGGGATAGAAATGAATAATCACTTTTTATTAGCAATTAGCACGATCACGACTTTAGTAGCTTTGTTTAGTAATTCTTGCAGCACCGGACACCAAGCCGCTCGCCACCTTTCAAGCGAAGAAGAAGCCATCATTGAAGAAAATGATGATGAAGGCGAGGACGAAGAAGTCCTTCTAGAAACCAGAACCAAAATATCACTTAGAGGCTCACCAGCCGAATATGACCCAGGCCCACCAATTGATTCAAAATGGCCGGATCTTTTTGCTGATGTACTCAATTACCGTGCGTATGGAAAAGATTTCTTCGGAGGATCGCGTGATAAATTCAGATGGTCGTTTGGTCCAATGTTCTACAGAGGCAGGCTTACACCAGATAGCGTAAAAGTCTTCATAGTCGGCCAGGAAGGCGCGCAGGACGAAAACGTTTCAAACCGATCATTCACCGGTTCAACCGGAACAAAAATGCAAAACTTCCTTAATGCCATAGGTATTAACAAAAGTTATCTATTCATGAACACCTTTGTTTACACCATAAATGGCCAATATGGCGCAAAAGATGGCCCAGACAAGAAAATCGTCGTAATAGCTCAAAACGAAAACAGTACAATTGTCCAACAGCGGCACAGGATGTTTGATTACATGCTGGAAACAAACAAAGATAGCCTGGCTTTGATTATAGGCGTAGGCACCGCTGGAAAAGATTCCGTGGTGACATGGGTTAAATCACATGGTGGAAAATGTGAAAAAATCACGGAATGTGACGCTACAGTTCTTGGAAAGAAAGTTAAGGTGATAGGATTGGTTCATCCAGGAGGCGCCAGCGGTCGTAACGGCGGAAATGCGCAGGGAGCCAATATCAAAGTTGACTTCAATAATAAATTCTCACTGGTTTCCGATTGGCTTGAGGATGACCAAAATTGGCTCCTAGCTGATAGCGACGCAGCACCTAAGAATGAACGCAAATTTTCATACAAAGATGCCCCAATTCCTCACAGGGATTTCGCATTTGGTACACCCTGGAGAATGGGCAGGGAAGGCACTTCATCAAATCGTAAGGACCGTTATCCATCTAGCGAATACCGATCGATTCAGGTCTACTCAGATGACGGCTGTTACAATGGCACACAAAAAAACGAAAAGGGAAAGTGCTTACGTGATAAATCAATAAAAGCCGAAGAAGGGGGCAAATTAGATGAAATAGCCCCACGCGAACCTCTTGAATACAAAACTCCAGCCGATCTCACCTCCTCAGTGCCAGAAATGGCTTCTGAAGACGTGGCATGGGAAAGCCCAAAGAGCCAAGAAGGTCGCCGTCAATTTGATCCAGGGCCAGGGACTTTTTCTAAGGTCCTGACCGGTCAGCTCCAAGGATATGCATGGCCTGACTTCAATAGCCTTGGTGTTACCTCACATCCATCATGGGGCAATACGCAGATTTACAGAGGGAGGCTTGATCTGGCACGAGTACTCATACTGGCCGACCAGGAATCCAATGATGACATATTCTCAGGACGCGCACTCACCGGATCAGGAGGCCAAAGACTTCAAAGCTTCTTGAACGCCATTGGCATAAATACATATTATGGCATCGTAAGAACTCTCCCTGTTGACACAATGGACCTTGATACGAGCAAGGTTATAAGTATCGCGACAAATCCGGAGGTCAGCAAAGTAAGGGGAAAAATCTTCGAAACCATACTTGCTCAGAAAGATACGCAATTGATACTCGCAGTGGGCCCGGTTGCAAAAGCAGCAATGGGTTCAATAAAAACTTCATTGCCTGTTGTGTATCTCGATTTCCCTGATGATGCCAAACAACATGTGAAACAATGGCAGGGAACCATACAACAGATCAAGAAACTTGGCCTAAAACCTGATAGCGGCGCTAAAGCTTCATGGAAGTACGATGGCAAGACAACATCTATCCCACGGTTTGATTTACCGAACCAGACAAGATGGTGGATCGGTGTTTCTGGGACCCGCTCAGCAAGGCCATTTAACAAGAAAACAAAACAGTGGGATCCAAATTATTACAAAGTATATGCACCGGACTGGGTTATGAAAGCCCAACCGAAGCCACTTTCTGACGCAGAGAAGGATACACTGAAAATATTAAAAAACTTCTAATTAATCGTTAGAAGAACCTTTCTTGGGTGGAGGATAGTCCTTAAGAGGGTCTATTTTTTCAGCATACATGCTGTTCCATAGCTTGTAAAAAACCTCCTGCCCTTGTTGGTTCAATGCAGGACTCTTAAAAATCAATTCCACGTTTCTTGAATTGTAAAAATATCCCTTGCTCCAATTACTAGTCCCAATCCACATCACTTCATCATCCACAAGCAGGTACTTGCTGTGGATAACGCGTGCATATGGGATGAATCCACCACTCCACTGTGGGATCGTAACGATCTTGATCTCGATATTCGGCAAAAGACTTAATGATTTAAGATGTGAAATGGCAGGTTTATCTGTGTTCCAATGAGATACTAATAATTGAACCTTGACCTGCCTTACTGCCGCGGCTCTAAGAGCATTATCAATCTCAGGCCAATATTCAACCTTGGCTGCGAGCGGTGAATAATCAAGAAGCTGCACACGTATCGCTTTCTTTGCGGAAACAAGCAGACCAAGCAGTGCAGAGATTGCCGCGCGCGTGTTAACTGGGTTTAACTGTTGAGGACTTGCAACTAATTCAACGCCTTCAACGGTATTTGTTTGTTCAGGTTCAAGTATCGGCATCTGGCCGGTTTCAGCTACTTTCCAGTCTACATTAAAAATATTTAAAAGCTGTTGGACAAGGGCTTGTTCGGAAAACCTCACGCCCAACTCATGAATGTGAGTCAATGCTCTCCAATCCGTGTTCTGGCTTCCGACAAACGCTTCCTTGCTGTCGACTATCCAGTACTTCGCATGGAGAATACCGCCAGTCAGTTTCGAAAGATTATAAACCCTGACTTCGGCGCCTTTCATTTTCTTAAACCGCTCGATACTTTGAGGATCTTGATCAAACAACGCATTCGATACTAACAGCCGTATCCGCACACCACGCGTGGACGCCTTTTCAAGCGCCCCCAATATGGCGTCCATTGCCTCACCTGGCACCGAACTAACATAAAATTGAGCTAGATCAATCGTGGCCTGTGCACCATTTATCATTTCAAGCCAAACATCCTTAGCTAACGGCAATTTTGGATGAGCAAGGTCAGTCTCAATAGGCACTGATTGAACTAATTGTACTTTGTCAGGCGCTGATGAAAAACCAGCATTTATCGACAAGAGACAAGTACAAACGAGCAACACAGTAATTTTTTTAATTTTCTCCATTATGGCGTTCTCATATGGTTCGCATGCCAAGCTGTCAATCATTAAGAAAGAACATCTTGACACATTGCGACTATATTAGTAAATGGCGCTTATATAAATAAGGGGGTCGTAACACATATGCGGATAAGCACATCAGCAGTAATTGCCACCATCGTGTTTTCTAGTGGCTGTTCTGTCACAAAAAACATGAATGAAATGCAAGACGCTACACAAAAAATGAAAGATAACACCCAGGAAATGAGTCAAACAACGCAAGAAATGAGTCACAACACCAAGGAAATGAACGATAACACCAGGGGCATGCGGGACACAACCAGTGAAATGCTTGAAACGACAACATCTCTCCGCGACACGATCGATGCAACATATAGAGTGTTACGGCAAGGCGATGCCATGTCTGCAAGAAGTGCGCGACTTAAGATGATGGAGGAATCAAGAGTTCTCGATGCAAAGATTTCTGAAGCAGCAAAATACTTCATGGCTTTCGAATTCCAGCTAATAAATGATTTTGGTACCGACCTAAACGTGGACACCCGCCAGCAGTATTATCTCAGTGCAACACTTGAATTTTTATCTGACTTAAAACGGTACATATACAAAAGCCGTGAAGTACTGCCATCTTCTAATAACGCGGACATGCAAAACCTATATGCATTTTCTGCCGCGGTTAGCATGATTAACCCAAACGAAGAAGTACTTGCTGAAAAACATGGCTGGGAAAAAATTTCTATGCTTACGCTCTTGGAAGAGTCACTAAAACAAAAATCCGCATTAGAACAGGGGCTGATCACTGAAGAAAATATACAACTATACCAACGGGCCGTGCTCACCGAAAGCGAGGATGTAATCTATCTTTTAAGACTTCGCGCAAACTTTTTGGCAGCAGCTGCTTTGGGAAAAATAGCCGATTTAAACACAGGAGGTTTCTTTGACATTCCAGGACATTTCAGGAAGTTAAGGCTGTGGATGTTCAAATGGAAAGTAGATTTTTCTAAGTTCAACACTATCCAAATCAGAACATATACAAAATGGCTGAACCAGGCGAACGAGACACGCGATTTCTTAAAGCAAATTGGAATCGAAGCAAAAATCAACGAGAAGATGCTTAAAGTTTACAAGAATATGCAATTTGACTTTAAATACCGAAACAACGGCACATTGGATTCAACCATGTACACTGTTACCAAAGAATTCGAGGAATCAGTAAAAAGCTTCCGCGAGCAAAAATAGCTCTTAAAACGAAACTAGCATATTCATGCTGTAAAAATCCTGGCTCAAATACGGCATCCAACTGACTTCCGTGCTAGATGATTTTTTACCTGGTGCATATTTATTTAAAATCGCTCTTGAAACCCCCATACCCGTAAAGAACCCAAAAACTATATCGCTAACCCAGTGAGTGTTCTTGCCTATAATCGTGAGAACGGTAGCAGCCGAATACGGCAAGAAATAACTATCATATTCATTGGCAAAAATATCGGCGGCACTAAACCACATGGCAGCGCGAAAAGAAGGGAATGACTTAAGTGGAAAACCTTTTATATATTCCGTTCCTGTAGGGCTGCTTGAAAAAAACTCATACTGACTGTTATTAAGTTCGTGATTCTGGTCATAAATTGGATATTCACGCTTAAAAAACATCCTAAGCGGTATGGCAACTACCACAGAATAGCTCCATGTCTTTATGGCAAGATAACTCGCGCGATATAAGTGAAAATTATTAGAAAATGCACCATATGCGTGCAATAGCGGCAAAGCATATGTGAATGCGGAATCATACAAAACAAAACCAGGAACATACCACCATTTCTTGGCAAATTCTTTTTCTGTGAGCCCTAGATCAGTCGTCGTCTCTTGAAAGTTATACAAGGATTGGGTCAGCGGCTTGTCAAAAACTGACACAGCACCCGTTACACCGATAGCACCCATGACGGGTTTGTAATTCCCGTCCTTAAATGGATAGACCGCTATAGATGCAATATCTGACGGGAACTCGGTGAAATAGCGCCCTAAATTCGTTAGAATACAATCGCGCAGCTCCGGCTTAATGCAAATCTTCTCGTCCTTCTGAGATTCCGCCTGAGATTCCACAGGAACTACTGCATACAAACCTACGGCCCAAAAAACCAAACACCCAAGCAAAAAAACCCTTGTGCTTCGACTCACCATCTTAACCTCCAAGTATTAGCTTAGAAAGAAAGTAAAGTGTTTCTAGCACAAGGGCAAGCAAATCCTACCGTGATGGTTTTATTGTTTCTTTGCCCTTCTCCCAATTACATGGGCATAGTTCATCTGTTTGGAGTGCATCCAAAGTTCGTAAAATCTCCTGTATATTCCTGCCGACCTTTAAATCATTAACCGACACCCAGCGGATAACGCCGGAAGGATCTACTATATACGTCGCCCTAAATGGGATTTTTTCAGTTGGGTGCAATATTCCAAGAGCCTCACCCAACTCCTTCTTGTTATCAGCCAGCATCGGGTATCGCAGATCCCTCAAGCCCGGATGAGCCTGCCTCCATGCTAGATGTACGTACTGGCTGTCTGAGCTTACGCCGTAAACCTGTGCTTCACGATTTTTAAATTCATTAAGCGACTTATTAAATTCCGAAATTTCTGTCGGGCAGACAAATGTAAAATCAAGCGGCCAAAAAAATACAACCGACCACTTACCTTTCATGTCGTCAGATTTAATTTTCTGGAACTCCTTGCCTGGCTCAATCGAAACACAAGCTTGCACCGAGAACTCCGGGAATTTTTCTCCAATACCAAGTATACGATTCATGTTATCTTCTCCTTTTTTCCAGTATGCCCAGATAACATTCATAATGCTAATTCATTAATACTATTGTATGAATAGTTTATGCCTATGGATCCATCATGGCTCACATTCCGAGACCTGGAATATCTCGTTTCAGTGGCTAAGTATGGCCACTTTAGCCGCGCGGCCGAAGCCTGCCGAGTCAGCCAACCCTCTCTTAGCGCCCAAATAAAGCGGCTTGAGGAGCGCCTTGATCTCCGGCTTTTCGAGCGCACGAGCAGGAGGGTCTCAGTAACAGAACATGGTCGGGCAGTTATAGCGCAAGCGGAACTGCTATTAAGAGAGGCCCAAAAATTGGTTTCTATCGCCACAGAAAAATCAGAGCCCCTTTCTGGTCAGCTTAGACTTGGCGCCATTGCTACAGTTGGGCCGTACTTGCTACCATACTTGCTAGGACCACTAAAAAAAGCATTCCCAAAAATGGACCTGCTTTTAAGGGAAGGATTAACAGACCAATTACTTTCCGAACTACGGTCAGGAGCGCTTGATGCCATCTTGGCTGCACCAACATTCGATGAAAATGGTTTTCATACGTTTAATCTTTTTTTCGAACCATTTTTACTTACGGCACCAAAAGGTCACCAAATCTTAAACAAACAACGAATACTGGCATCTGATTTAAAATCCTCAGAAATGGTGCTTCTTGAAGATGGCCACTGTCTGCGCGATCAAACTCTTGACTTTTGCCCTAGAAACCGTCGTGGAAACATACGAAAGTTTCACGCTACAAGCATTGAAACTCTCAGACATCTCGTAGCCACTGGACATGGATATACATTAATGCCTGCGTTAGCAGTCAATAATGATAAACTGCTTGGCGGGCTTATTACTTACAAAAAATTTGACCAGCCGCGCGTAGGCAGGGAAATAATCTTAGTTTGCCGTGACCAATTCAGCCGCATAGATGAAATAAAAACACTTGCTGATTTTATTCGATCGAAAAAACCTAGAGAACTGACTTAGTTCATGTTATCAGGTGCAAATACTAATTGGGGGTAACTGATAATGACTAACAAGACAAATTTTGTGTTAACACTGGTATTGGGACTTTTTTGCTTTAACGCTTCTCCTATAAGCAGTCTCGCAGAGGATCATCCCCTCTCCACGATAAAAGGCACTTATATTGACCTTAAAACATATGATCATGCAATTGCAGGTTCATTGAAAGATTTCGTAATATGGGGCCATGTTGATGAAGCAACATTTTCCTCAGAACTGATAATGAAAAAAGATGGCCAGATAATTAAAGCTTTTTTTAAGAAGGAAAATGGTCAAATTGGCGGGGTAATCAAGCATACAGTAGAATCAAAAGACCATCTTACCTCTATATATTTCAAACGGCTTGAAAAAGCTGAAAACAAATTACTCTTTGACATAAATGGCCAGGAAGTAGCGGTCGCAATAACATCAGAAGGGTTTTCAGAGGGCCACTTCCTTAACCCAACTTATAAAGCGATACTTAACGGAACAGAGGTAAATTACACACTCCAAGGCAGTGCTTGCTATGGGTATTCTCTTCACCTGGCGTTCTTGATACTAGGCGCCTACACGCATCTCTAAGAACAACCCAACGCACACCGCTGTGCAAATCGAATTTGTGTACGGCATGAATTTAGCTTTTGAGACATGTTTGTCATGTCTAGGTGTTGTGCATTAGGGTTTCTGTTTCTTAGTATTATAGCCCATTCGAACCAAACCACGGGGGGTTTGTCCTTTGGTTACGAAATCGATGGGAATGGGCCTGTAAGCCTCCGACTTAAAACCACAGCATTTATCCCAACAACCGGAATGTGGATAGGTATAACACTAACTCCCCCTTTAGGGTCGGGCATACTGCCTGTTTCAATAATCTTACCTCTTAAAAAAGGAAGAGCTATAACCGAACTACCCATTGGATCACCAATGAAACACGGCACTTTTGAGGCCGCGATTTGGAGCAGGAAGTTACCCTCCAACCAATGCGCCATCGATGACAAGCTGTGTGCAAAACAAGGCTACAAACTAACCGATATGAAGCTTTACATCTGGGGCCCACTTTCCTGGCCCTGATTATTTTCTAAAAAATAAAGGTTTGGCTTTTGCAAAAGCATCTCATTCGCATTTTGCCTCTTTGAAAGGAGGTGGAAAATGGAAATTGAAGCAGCACACCTAGCCAACATAGTTATAAGCAAGGATGGGCTTGTATTTGACCCTGTGACTGGAAACATTTCCACGTCAAATACTGTCGGAACCGTCATACTCCGGTATTTAAAAGACGGCAAAACCACTTCAGAAATTAAACATGAAATCATGAAAACATATGATGTAAAAGAACCTGCCATTGAAAAAGACATGATTGATTTCATAAACCAGCTGAGTAATTGCGAGATTATTGAATGATTAATGTGGCAGTAACCGGTTTAAATGCTTGTGACTCTCCAGCACCTGGTGTTCCGGTAATACGATGCATAAAGGAACATCCAAACTGGGGAGGTAGAATCATAGGACTTGCATACGATGCCCTTGAGACGGGGCTGCTTAACCCGGAAATAATAGATGCTGGTTATCTATTACCATACGTTAAAGATGGTCACGAAGCCCTGCTTGCAAGAATAAAAACCATACATCAACGCGAAAAGATCGACGTGATAATTCCAAATCTTGACACTGAGCTGCCTGGCTTTATTGCAATAAGAGACACGCTGGCCAATATGGGGATCAAAACCATGCTTCCAGAAGCCGATTCGTTCAAAAAACGAATGAAAGCAAATTTGCCTGTCTTTTGCGAAAACGCTGAAATCAAAACACCACGCACAATAAATATTGATAACCCCTCAGAGATAAAAATTTCAAAAGATGATCTGCCCATAATAGTAAAAGGCACATACTACGAAGCTTACATAGCAACAACTCTCGATGAAGCTTCTTATTATGTGAGAAATATCGCTTCACGGTGGGGATATCCGGTTTTGATCCAAAAAAAAATCGAAGGTGAGGAATATAACTCTGTAGCTATAGGCGACGGGTCTGGCCGCACAATTGCGATCGCGGCGATGAAAAAAATCGTACTGACAGACAAACACAAGGGTTGGACATGCATTTCGATAGAGAACAAGGCATTAAACAACATGACGGAAAAAATAATTTCAAACCTGCAATGGAGAGGAGCAATTGAAATTGAAGCTATTTACTCAAAAAAAGAGCATGCCTTCTACTTGATAGAACTAAACCCCAGATTTCCTGCATGGATTTATCTGTCAAAAGCTGCCGGCATTAACCTCCCATATTTATATTTACAACTCGCGCTTGGGATAAAACCTACAAAAGAAGACCGGCATCGCGCAGGAGTGCTATTTTCAAATCACACGACCAATGTGGTGACCGACTTATCAAAAATAGAAAGTCTCTTTACTAGCGGAGAATTAAGATATGAAGCTTCAATATGAAAAACCGCTGATATCACGCCAGCGCGGGGGGGCTGCCAATAAATTCGCAGGATTTATTCGGCAAAATCACGAAAATACAATCGAAGGCATCAAAACCGCTGAATTGCTACATCAATACGGTTCACCTCTTTATGTTTTCTCAGAAAAAACAATCAAACATAAATATTCGGAACTGACGAATGCATTTTCGTTCCGCTATCCTAGAGTTCAACACGCCTGGAGTTACAAAACGAATTATCTTCAGGGCATATGCAAGACATTACACCGGCTAGGTTCATGGGCTGAAGTGGTTTCACCCATGGAATATGATATGGCCAGACGCTTAAACGTGCCGGGAAGCCATATAGTATTCAACGGTCCATACAAACCTTACGACGGTCTAAAACGGGCAGCCATTGATAGAGCACTGATAAATATCGACAGCCTAGATGAGCTAGAAGATATAGAAAAAATAAGCATCGAACTTGGGCGGCCAATATCCATCGGCATCCGCCTTAATATGTCTCTTGGAACCCAAATGTCATGGGACCGCTACGGATTCAATATCGAATCCGGTTTTGCAGAAACAATAATCAAACGATGTGTTTCTTCACGCTCGGTAATAGTAACTGGATTGCACGCTCATATAGGTACATTCGTCTATGAGTCTATGCATTATCGAACTGCAATCACAAAAATGATCGGATTTGCCAAAAAAATGCAGTCTAAATACGGATTGAGATTTGATTATATCGACATAGGCGGAGGATTTGCCTCAAAAAATCGGCTTAAAACGACATACGCCGGCACTACCGACGCACAAGGCATATTTGATCATTATGCAGAAGCTATTTGTGAACCCTTGTTAGATGCTTTTAACGGCGGCGATCTACCACTCTTGTTGCTTGAGAGTGGACGCAGTGTCATTGATGAAGCTGGAACGATTATAACAACCATCACATCTACCAAAAGACTGAATAACGGGATGCGCGGTCTTGTAATCGATGCGGGTGTTAACCTACTGTTTACTGCTTTTTGGTACGATCATGATGTAATACCAACAATAGACCGTGGCTCAGCTACTGAAAATCATGTGATTTACGGCCCTCTTTGCATGCAAATTGACGTAATAAGGGAAAACATTAAACTTCCGCCACTGGAAAAGGGGGACTCCGTCCTGATAAGACCTGCTGGCGCATATAACAACACCCAATGGCTTCAATTCATAAACCCGAGGCCTGCTGTGATCATGATAGGCGAAGACGGACAAATAGCCATGCTACGCAAAGCAGAAACAGTCGACTATCTTCAACAGGGGGAACAGATCCCCAAATGGCTGAACAACTGAAGTTTTTCTTTATCGCTCTATTAAAGAGCTATGCCCAGATTTTTTTCTCTTATAACGTTGTATTTGGCCTATGTGTATTAACTGTCACGTTTCTTGTGCCATCACTTGGGATATATGGAATTCTAGGAGCGTGCTTTACTAACATTTGGGCTATTGTTTTAGGTTTAAATATAAATGGAATTAACGCTGGACTTTATGGCTTTAACGGCGTGCTGCTCGGCCTTGCCCTGGGCACGCGGTTTGAACTAACTTTTGAACTTATCCTATTATTATTCATCGGTGGTTTATTAACCACATTTATCGCCGAATTTATAAGGCATGTTTTCGAAAGATCCCTTCAAATACCGGCCATGAGTCTTCCGTTTACCTTAGTAACTTGGCTAGTTCTACTTGCAAGCATAAATATAGGGAAATTAACTGCCATAACTAATCTTCAACCATTCTTGCAAATAAATACCGGCATCACACATTCCATAATAGGCTCTTTTCTTTCAAACCTTTCCGCTATTTTATTTCATCCTGATCCTATTGCTGGTGCAGCCATAGCTGTATCGTTACTCATTATTTCACCTATTAGTTTGTTATTGTTGATAATTGGTTTTGTGGTTGGCTTGTTTATTCATGACTGCTTGGGTTTGGATGAAAGGTTGATTGAGACACAGTTCGTTGGTTTCAATTATATGTTCTCCGCTTTAGCGGTCGGAGGAATTTTCACGATTCCATGTCCAGGAAGCATTCTGCTTGCTGCTATAACCGCCGCTTCTACGGTAATAATCACATGTGCTTTGGATTATATACTCCCATCCGACCTACCGGTGCTTGCGTTCCCGCTAAACTTTACCGCCATGTTAGTATTATTATGCCTGCGGCTCAGAATGCGATCATCTCTGGGTATATTGTTGCCATATTATCCTGCCGGATCACCTGAAAACAATCTCATGCGCCACAAGGAGGCGCTCGCATATGAGAATGGTTTTCGAATAGCGCTTCCATTCGTAGGGAAGTGGAAAGTTTCTCAAGGAATAGATGGAATATACACACATCAAGGTCCCTGGCGTTTTGCGTATGATTTTCAAGCGGTCGACCCTTTTGGGAAAATCTTCAAAGCAACCGGCCTGGCTGTAGAAAATTACTACAGTTACAACTGCCCAGTACTTTGCCCAGCCGACGGGAAAGTAAAAGCAATAGAAAACTCTATCCATGATAACGAGATCGGTGCTGTTAATCTTAATAAGAACTGGGGAAACTATGTGATAACAGAACATGCCCCAGGATACTTCTCCTGCCTGGCTCATCTAAAAACCGGCTCTGTCCGTGTTGCCCCTGGCGATATAGTCCTGAAGGGACAAATGATCGGTCTTTGTGGAAATTCTGGAAGATCGCCATACCCGCACATTCATTTACAATTTCAAAGCGGACAATATATTGGTTCATCATCCATAGCATTTAACTTCTCTGAAGTTTTAGCTGAAAACAATAAATTGCTACTCAATAAACAGCTCAACGAAGGCGCCATAGTGGAAAATCCCTCGCCAACCCCACACTCCAACGAATTCTTCCCGCTTCACTTTGAAACAAAGTGGGTTTGCAATTTTGAAAACAAACAAGAAATATGGGAACCAAAAATAGATCTATATGGCAATCTATTCTTGGAATCATTTCGAGTAAACTCCTATAAAGCACAAACTAAAGTTCACTTTTCTATTCTAGATAATTCCATCCGCGTTTTACGAGTAGAGGGCAGTAAGAATTCTGCTTTGTATTGTTTAGCTAAATCATTCGCCAGAATCCCTTTTATTGACTGCGATAAGTCTGTTACATGGGGCGAAATTCACGAGTCAAATAACTTTTTTTCTTACCCAATATCAAAGTTTATTGATTTGTTATCCGTATTCGGAATTGCAATAAACAGGATAATCACACACACTGCCACAAGCAATACTAGCCGAGTAACTTTACTTACCTCGGCTACATCATCGCTTAAAATACCACTCGTAAAACTCCCATTTAGGAAAGAGAATAAAGCAGTAATTATCTTGATAAAAAATATCGGTCTGCTGTTTAAACAAGGCAGGATCAAATTTAGCGTACTATTTCAACCAAAATCAAAATTCGGCCACTGAATAATATTACAAGAAGAATCATATTATTTATTAAGTTAAAATTATTTTATGCTCATCATATATACATCATGGCATATGCCTTGCTGCCTAAACTTAAACCTTGTAAAAGGTTAGATTAGACCAGCTTTTCGGGTTATTTTGCCCAAATAAGGGCTAGATGGACCCAATGTTTATTACTATTCTATGAGCTACCGGGAGGCGGAAGCAAAGCATGAATACACAAAAAGGACGGATCGCAGTTGTTGATGATGATCAGGAAATGAGATCATTGCTTCAAGAATTCTTTACTAACCAAGGGTACGCTGTAACAGTCTTCCCATTTGCTTCTGATGCGATCAAGGCTCTATGTTATAACGGGACTAATAATTCTGATAAATCTGATGGTGACATAGATGTAGTTATCTCTGATATAAAAATGCCGCAGATTGATGGCATGGATCTACTGTCTCATATCAAAAAAGTCAGACCAGAGCTTCCCATTATATTAATCACAGCATTCGGCAGTATTGAGACCGCCATAGAAGCTATGCGACTCGGGGCTTTCCATTATATCGTTAAACCTTTCAAGCTAGCTGAAATAAGTGTTGTTGTGGAACGAGCACTTGAGCATAGAAAGCTGCATCGAGAAAACATCGCATTGAGACAGGAAGTTAAACGCACCTGGAGCCTGGGCGAGGTTATCGGAAAAAGCCAGATAATGCGTGTAATTTTTGATCTGGTTGGCCGCGTTTCACAGGCCACAGCGAATGTGCTTGTTACAGGCGAAAGCGGCACGGGCAAGGAAATGATAGCCAGGGCAATCCACCAAAATGGCCCTCGCGCGACAAAACCATTTGTCGCCATAAACTGCACAGCGATTCCAGAAACTTTGCTTGAATCCGAACTTTTTGGTCACGCCAAAGGATCTTTTACTGGAGCTATACAACGAAAAAAAGGGCTATTTGAAGAAGCCGAAGGCGGTACACTTTTTCTTGATGAAATCGGAGACATGAACCTAACTTTGCAATCCAAACTATTGCGAGTAATCCAAGAGAAAAAAGTACGCGCAGTCGGCGATAATATTGCAAAAGATGTCAATGTCAGGATCATCTCAGCCACACATAAGGACTTAAAGTCAGCCATCAAAGATGGCCGCTTCCGTGATGATCTTTATTACAGATTAAGTGTAATACCGATCGTTATTCCACCTCTGCGGCATAGGAAGGAAGATATACCATTACTATCTGAACACTTCTTGCGTAAATATGCAGCTACCAACAACATTCGCGTGTCTGGGTTTACTAAGCGAGCCATGCACAAACTTGTTAATTTACGCTGGGAAGGTAATGTCAGAGAACTCGAAAATGTCATCGAACGTGCTGTCGTGCTCAGCACAGGGAATCTGATCGATGAGATTGACATCCCTTCTCCTGAAACAATGAGCGCAGACCAGTTTTTTTCAACAGCCACGAGCGATTTCCCAACCATAGATCAAATCGAAAAACGCTACATCCAGCTTGTTCTTGAAAAAACCGGTGGGAGGAAGGATAAAGCAGCACAAGTGCTTGGTATAAATCGCCGCACTTTATACAGAAAAGAAAGAGAATACGGACTAGTCAGTGTTAACAACTCAGATTCAAATGAAACAGAGGATGATCTTTTCAAAACATCACATGAGAGCAACACCAATGAACCAGGTTCATTTACATGAATGATTGTATTCAATTCGGCACCGGATTTAAAAGAACCGTAAAAGATGTCCCTCGATTGACAGCGCTTTCCACAGATATTTCACCACCCATATCTTGAAGCAATTGTGATACTATTGCCAAACCAAGGCCAGTACCTTCACCAACTTCCTTTGTTGTAAAAAATGGTTTAAATAGCTTCCTCATATTTTCTGGAGTTATGCCGCAGCCTGTATCCCTGACTTCTAATGCTATTTTCTTTCTCCGACGATTGGCTGATATCAAAAGAAAATGGTCACTATTCCTGCCATCCTTGATGGCTTTCCTGATCGCATAAATTGAGTTCATTACCAGATTAAGAACGACTTGCTCAAGCCGGCCAAAGTCAGCATATGCTGTAAGTCCTTCTTGGATTTCGATTCTTATTCTAGCGAAATCATCCTTAAGGTTTTGACCAACAAGTGCAACAACATCATATACAACAGCCTTAATATCAGTTTCTTTCATATCCAGATCCGTTGTAGGACTACGGCTTATACGTAAAAGAGAGTGGATTAATTTTGAAATCCTGTCAATCTGGGCAACTATGACCTCAAGGCTTTTTGATAGTGTTTCGTCTTTATATCTCATCATTAGAAACTCTGCACGTCCGCGTATAACACCAAGAGGGGTCCCTACTTCATGTGCAAGACCGCTGGCCAAAAGACCTATCGAGGCAAGGCGGTCTTGTTGAATGACTTTGGCCTCTAGCTCTTTTCTTTGTGATAGGTCAATGGCTATGCCCATGTATCCTATGAAACCACGCTCTGGTGACTTAAATGGTGTAATCGTCAGCAATACCGGGACAGGCAACCCGCTTTTGGTTCTATTAATAACCTCACCACGCCAGTGCCCAATGGTGGGATTTGCTATGTTATTCCACATATCCTTATAAAACTCGGCAGGATGATGCCCAGAATGTAATATGCGTGGGGTATTACCGATGGCCTCTTCACGGCTGAAACCAAATGTATTTATCCAAGCTGGGTTAACATAAACCAGAACACCTTGCGCGTCAGTTATCATTATTGTGTCATTGCTATCTTCTACACAACGAAAGAAAATATTTTTAGAATCACAATCAAGTTTATAGATCATTGAAGCATCGATCACCATTCATCCCATAGCGGTGCACAGGAGGTGTGGGCGCTAACGGGATTGAACCGCTGACCTTGGCCGTGTAAAGACCCTGCTCTACCGCTGAGCTAAGCGCCCTCAAAGTCCATCTGCTATTAGTGACCTGCAACCGCAGTAACTGCTGGTTGCTCAGCCTGCAAAGACTCAGGCAGAGTTTCTTCTTCACCCATAATTTTAGCCTGCAGGTACTTGTATTTCGGGAGACCCGTTCCTGCTGGAATAAGCCGACCCATAATAACATTTTCTTTTAATCCGCGTAGGTAATCAACTTTTCCAGCAATGCTAGCTTCTGTTAAAACCTTTGTCGTTTCCTGAAAAGATGCGGCAGAAATAAAACTATCAGTACTAAGAGATGCCTTCGTTATTCCAAGCAACAATGGTTCAGCTGTAGCCGGAGCCCCACCGGATTGCATGACTCGCTGATTTTCAGTTTCAAATACGCTCTTATCAATTTGCTCGCCTGGTAAAAATGAAACTTCACCAACGTCCTTAATACGCACTTTGCGAAGCATTTGACGAACAATAACCTCTATGTGCTTGTCATTAATTCTAACACCTTGAAGTCGATAAACTTCCTGAATTTCATCGACTAAATATTTAGCAAGAGCTTTTTCACCCAGCACACGTAGGATATCATGTGGATTAATCGGTCCGTCCATCAAAGGCTCACCCGCCTTGACGTAGTCCCCTTCATTAATAGCAAGATGCCGACCTTTCCCAATGAGGTACTCCTTGGGTTCACCGACTTCTGGAGTCACTACTATTTTACGTTTACCCTTTGTGTCCTTTCCAAAGCTTACGGTACCATCAATTTCGGTAATAACAGCCGCGTCCTTTGGTTTTCGTGCTTCAAAAAGTTCAGCAACACGAGGAAGACCACCGGTAATATCTTTAGTCTTTGTGGTCTCACGGTGGATTTTGGCAATGGTATCACCGGCTTTTATCACGTCGCCATCAGCAATAACAAGGTTAGCACCAACAGGAATCATGTAGCGGGAAAATCGGTTTGTGCCTTCAATCCTTAAAGTTTCGCCTTTCTCATCAACTATAGAGATTCTTGGCCTCTTATCAGTAGCCTTAGTTTCCACAATGACCTTATGGGAAAGACCAGTAACGCTGTCAAACTGCTCCTGCATCGTTACGCCTTCCTCAATGTCGTCAAATTGCACTATTCCTGAGGCTTCCGTGAGTATCGGCGTAGAATAAGGATCCCATTCGGCCATCAGCTTCCCTTTTTCTACAGTCTCTCCGTCTTTTACAAGCAACTTTGCGCCATATACAACCGGATATTTTTCTCGTTCACGGCCATTGAGATCCACTATCGCGATCTCTCCGTTCCTGTTCATAACTGTGAGATAACCTTCTTTATTAACCACAGTATTAACATTGGTCAGCCTGACCTTGCCTTTTGTTTTTGCTTCCAAGCTTGATTGCTCGGCACGGCGCGAGGCTGTACCACCGATATGAAACGTTCTCATCGTAAGCTGAGTTCCGGGCTCACCTATGGACTGGGCCGCTATGACGCCAACCGCTTCACCAATATTAACTATGCGTCCTCTCGCAAGGTCACGGCCATAACAAAAGCTGCATATTCCTTTCTTTGACTGACAGGTGAGAACTGATCTTATACGTACTCTGTCAATACCGGCTTCTTCTACTTTTTTGACTAGTTCTTCGGTTATTTCCTCATTAGCTTGAACCAACACTTCACCACTGACTGAATCAACAACATCATCCAATGTCACGCGGCCAAGAATACGATCACCCATCCGCTCTATTATCTCACCGCCTTCGATTAAAGCACTTACATACAGACCATCAAGGGTCCCACAATCCCTCTCATTCACAATCATGTCTTGTGAAACATCAACAAGGCGTCTGGTAAGATAACCAGAGTTCGCGGTCTTAAGCGCCGTATCTGCCAATCCTTTGCGTGCGCCATGAGTTGAAACAAAGTACTGCAACACTGACAAACCTTCACGGAAGTTGGCGACAATCGGCGTTTCAATAATTTCACCGGATGGTTTTGCCATAAGTCCGCGCATGCCCGCTAACTGACGGATCTGGGCATTGCTGCCCCTAGCGCCGGAATCGGCCATCATAAAAATGGAATTAAATGAGGGCCCTGTCACTTCTTGTTCCTTGTTTTTAATAATGCGAGTTGTCTTGAAAGTCTGAACAGAAAGCTGCTTCATCATGGCACTAGCAATCTGCTCTGATGTTTGCGCCCATATATCGATTACCTTGTTGTAGCGCTCCCCATCTGTGATTAAGCCCTCTATGTACTGATTTTCTATCTCATGAACCTGCCCAGAGGCCTGATCAAGCAGTTCCTTTTTTTCTGGCGGCATTAACATATCATGAACAGAAATAGAAATCCCTGCACGCATTGCTTCGCGAAATCCTGTTTGCATCAGTCGATCTGCCAGAAGTACTGTTTTCTTATTTCCAGTCAAGCGATAACAAACATCTATAAGTTCAGCGAGATCTTTCCTACCTAAAACTTTATTATATAAATTAAATGGAATCTCTTCTGGAACTATCTCAGACAAAAGCGCTCGTCCTACCGTGGTATCGCAAAGTTTTCCGCCAATTCTACACTTAATCTTGGATTGCAATCCAACGACACCACTATCATATGCGAAATGCGCTTCCGTTGGACTAGAGAAACTTTTTCCCTCGCCTTTACCGAAAGGCCTTTCTCGGGTCATGTAATACAAACCAAGTACTATATCCTGGCTCGGAACGATTATGGGTTTTCCGTGAGCTGGCGACAAAATATTATTTGTCGACATCATCAAGACACGGGCTTCAATCTGAGCCTCAATGGAAAGGGGAATATGAACAGCCATTTGATCCCCGTCGAAATCGGCGTTAAAAGCCGCGCAGACAAGCGGATGAAGCTGAATGGCTTTTCCTTCAATAAGTACCGGCTCAAAAGCCTGGATTCCAAGTCTGTGAAGGGTAGGCGCACGGTTAAGTAAAACCGGATGTTCTTTAACTACTTCTTCAAGAATATCCCAGACCTCTTGTCGTTGCTTCTCCACCATTTTCTTCGCAGATTTAATGGTGGTCACATATCCATATTCAGAAAGCTTATTGTAAATAAAAGGCTTAAACAGCTCCAAAGCCATCACTTTAGGCAAACCACATTGATGGAGCTTCAACTCAGGGCCCACCACAATAACTGATCGACCGGAATAGTCTACACGTTTCCCGAGCAAATTCTGCCGGAACCGACCTTGTTTGCCCTTCAGCATATCTGACAAAGACCTTAACGGTCGTTTATTAGGCCCTGTAAAAATCTTCCCTCGTCGGCCGTTATCAAATAAAGCATCAACAGCCTCTTGAAGCATGCGTTTTTCATTTCTGATTATTATTTCAGGCGCATTAAGCTCCATCAAACGCTTCAACCTGTTATTGCGGTTAATCACACGCCTGTAAAGATCATTAAGATCAGAGGTTGCAAAGCGCCCACCATCTAATGGCACAAGTGGTCTCAATTCCGGTGGTATAATTGGGATAACTTCAAGCATCATCCATTCAGGCTTGTTACTCCCGCTTATCTTAAAAGACTCCACTACTTTAAGTCTCTTGGAAATCTTTGTACACTGTGCTTCTGAGTTTGTCTGTCTTAAGTCTCTACGAAGCTGACGGGAAAGCACCTCAATATCAACTTTTTTAAGCATGTCGCGTATGGATTCACCACCCATCGCAACCGTGAAACTGGCACCTTCCTGAACTAGCTGGTTATATTTTTCTTCAGTTATAACGCTGTTCTCTTCCAAACCTGTACTTCCTGGATCCAGAAGAACATACGCCTCACAATATAGAACCTTCTCAAGATCCTTTAATGTGATGTCCAGTAATGCCCCTATTCTTGAAGGTAATGAACGCAAAAACCAAATATGAGCAACAGCGGTGGCTAGCTCAATGTGGCCTAATCGTTCACGGCGAACTTTCGATTGAATAACCTCAACACCGCATTTTTCGCAAACAACACCACGATGCTTCATTCTCTTGTACTTGCCACAATTGCACTCGTAATCCTTGACTGGACCAAAAATCTTGGCACAAAACAAACCATCTCGTTCCGGTTTGAACGTACGATAGTTTATTGTCTCTGGCTTTTTGACTTCACCGTATGACCACTCACGAATTTTTTCTGGTGATGCGAGTGAAATCCTTATACCGGTAAAGCTTAAAGGATCTTTTGGTTTATCAAAAAAATTAAGAAGGTCTTTCATTGTCCATCCTCGTCCAATATCGCCCGGCGTCTTCCAAGCGGTAAAATCTTCACAATACTATAGGAGCTCCACTTTCAGTTCTTTATCCTCTTCCTCTATCAGCTCAACGTTCAAAGCAAGGCTCTGTAGTTCCTTGATAAGCACGTTAAATGATTCTGGAAGTCCTGGCTCCAGCAGATGCTCGCCTTTCACGATAGCTTCATACATACGGTTACGTCCGGTGACATCGTCTGACTTCACGGTAAGAAATTCTTGCAACCCATACGCGGCTCCATAAGCTTCCAGAGCCCAAACTTCCATTTCACCGAGTCTCTGTCCACCGAACTGAGCCTTACCACCAAGTGGCTGCTGCGTGACAAGACTGTATGGGCCAATGCTTCTTGCATGAATTTTCTCTTCAACAAGATGATGCAACTTCATCATGTACATTATGCCTACCGTAACATCTTCAGCAAAAGACTCGCCTGTTACACCATCATAAAGCGTGGTCTGACCACGCGACGGCAGGTCAGCAAATCCTTTCATGGTTTCAATGTCTTTCTCAATTGCGCCATCAAAAACCGGCGTTGCTATATGTATGCCTTTCCTAAGATACCAAGCCATGTGTTTAACTTCTGCATCGGATGCCTTATCAATATATTTTTCAACCTCTGAGTTTGCATAAACATCCTTGAGAACCACACGCAATCTTTCAGGTTGAAAACTCTCAAGATAAGAATTTATCTTCTCCCCCAGCCCGTGTGCTGCCCAACCAAGCTCTACCTCAAGCAACTGTCCAATATTCATTCTGGATGGAACGCCTAGCGGATTAAGCACCATATCCACGGGCGTGCCATTTGCCATAAATGGCATATCCTCCATAGGTAAAATCCTGCTAATAACGCCTTTGTTACCATGGCGTCCCGCCATTTTATCTCCGACCTGCAGTCTTCGTTTTATGGCGATCTGAACCTTCACCATCTTGATCACACCAGGTGCTAGTTCATCCCCGCGTTTGAGCTTCTCTATTTTCTCCTTGAAAACATATTTAACTGCATCGATTTTTTCACGTGCCGTCTTCATTATGGTAGTGACTTCAACCTCTAGCTCATCTTTCACTGGAATAAATCCAAGAAGATCGAATGGAATCACAGTTAACATTTCACGGTCTAGCTTCTGTCCTTTTTTAAGGAGCTCTTCTGAACCATCCTCTGACAAAAGCTTGCCGGTAGTTGTTACGCCATCCAAGATCTTCGCAATCTTAGTAAAAGCGGATTGTCGTATAGCCTCGGTTTCAATTTTTTCATCCCTGCGGATCCTGGCGATATGTTCTTCCAGGATTATTTTTGTACGTTCGTCCGGTTCAGTACCCTCACGCGCAAACACTTGGGCATTGATCACTATACCATTGACACCAGATGGAACCCGAAGCGAAGTATCTCGGACATCACCAGCTTTTTCACCGAAAATAGCCCTTAACAGTTTCTCCTCAGGAGAAAGTTGTGTCTCGCCTTTCGGTGTAACCTTGCCCACAAGGATATCACCCGGTTTTACTTCAGCGCCTATTCTAATTATCCCACTCTGATCAAGATCCTTGAGTGCTTCCTCGCCAACGTTAGGAATATCCCTCGTGACCTCTTCCTTCCCTAATTTCGTATCTCTGGCGATACATTCAAATTCCTCTATGTGGATTGATGTGAAGGTGTCGTCCTTAATCAATCTTTCCGAAATAAGTATCGAATCCTCAAAATTATAACCACCCCAAGGCATAAAGGCGACCAACACGTTCTGACCCAATGCCAACTCACCGGCATCAGTGGCTGGCCCATCTGCCAGAACATCACCGGCCTTAACCTTATCGCCAGAATCAACAACCGGCCGCTGAGTAATACATGTATTCTGATTCGAACGCTGGTACTTGGTGAGATTATAAATGGTGACATCAGAACCTATGTCATCTGACCTGGAACCACTGCGGCGTAAAACTATCTTTGTACCATCTACCATTATTATTTCGCCATCATGTTTAGAGACTATTATTTGGCCAGAATCTCTTGCCACTACTCTTTCGATGCCGGTCCCGACAAGCGGCGCACTTGTGCGGATCAATGGTACAGCCTGACGTTGCATGTTTGAACCCATGAGTGCTCGGTTAGCGTCATCATGTTCTAAAAATGGAATAAGTGATGCAGCAATTGAAACCAACTGGTTAGGCGAAACGTCCATTAACTCGACTTCATCAGCATTTACCAGGGCAAAGTCGCCCTTACGTCTTGCCGAAACCATGTCATTGCCAAGTTTGTTGGTCTTTAATGCCTCTTGCGAAGCTTGAGCTATAATTTTGTTTTCCTCTTCTGTTGCCGTAAAGAAATATATATCTTCACTTAATTTTCTGCTTTGAACGCGTCTGTATGGTGTTTCGATAAACCCGAATTCATTTACGCGCGCATACGTTGACAAGCTCGCTATTAAACCAATATTCGGGCCCTCAGGCGTCTCAATAGGACATATTCTGCCGTAATGGGTATTATGAACGTCTCGTACTTCAAAACCAGCTCGTTCACGAGTCAATCCCCCAGGCCCCAGTGCTGACAAACGTCTTTTATGGGTCACCTCAGACAATGGATTCGTTTGATCCATAAACTGTGACAATTGGCTCGAACCAAAAAACTCCTTAACAACTGCAGACACCGGCTTTTGGTTAATCAAATCATGTGGCATCAAGGTTTCAACTTCCTGAATGCTCATTCTTTCCTTGATTGCACGCTCCATGCGAACCAAGCCAATGCGATACTGATTTTCAATCAACTCACCAACCGCGCGCACCCGCCTATTGCCAAGATGGTCAATGTCGTCAATAGTACCTCGGCCATTATTCAGCTCACAAAGATACTTCAATGTTGAAAGAATGTCGTTCTTGGTCAGAACAGTCAAATCAGACGAAATATTGTTCTCAGGAAACTTATAATTCAACTTAAGCCGGCCGACTTTTGATAAATCATAACGATCTGGATTGAAAAATAAATTCTCAAAAAGCTGTTTGGCAGCTTCAATTGTCGGAGGATCTCCAGGGCGCATTCTCTTGTAAATCTCTATCAACGCCTCTTCCGGGCTCGCCACCTTGTCCATGAGAAGCGTATCCCTGACAAACGGACCATACAGCAAATTGTCAGTAAAAATCACCTTTACTTCTTTTATCCCTCTTTTACGGAGATCTTCAACCTTGCCGCCAGTGAGTTCCTGGTTGGTTTCAAGCAAAACTTCGCCTGTCTTATCATCAACAATATCATCAGACGCCACTCTACCAATAACGGCTTCGATGGGTATTTCGACCCGCTTAATTCCGGATTCCTGTATCCGTTTGATTATAGCTTTTGTGAATTTCCTGTTTTTGCGTACTATGATTTCGCCGGTCTTTGGGTCAGATATATCATCTTCTGCTCGTTGACCTGACAAAATGTCGAGGTCAACCATTTTATAGTATTTGCCATCTTTTTCTAAGACGAGTTTCTCAATCTTGTAAAAATAATTCAAAATCTCAAAATTAGACATTCCCATAGCGCGAAGTATGATTGTTGCCGGCAGCTTTCGCTTGCGGTCAATTCTCGCATAGAGAACGTCTTTATGATCAAATTCAAAATCTAACCAAGAACCACGGTGAGGAATGAT
The DNA here is from genome assembly GCA_964358645.1 of uncultured Bacteriovoracaceae bacterium. GTDB lineage: Bacteria > Bdellovibrionota > UBA1018 > UBA1018 > UBA1018 > JBBTDV01. Next base: position 46,860 of record CAYHPW010000016.1, read on the forward strand.
CCTAGCCGAATACAATATTTTACCGCTCGAATGACTTTTACCCTGGTCGTGATCGAAAATCACGCCTGGAGAACGATGAAGCTGACTGACGATTACCCGCTCCGTCCCGTTAATTATAAACGAACCGGCCTCAGTCATTAGGGGAATTTCCCCCATGTAAACTTCCTGCTCCTTAATGTCGCGGATATTACGCGTACCAGTTTCCTCATCCACATCAAATACAACTAGCCGTACCGTGATCTTCAGAGGAGCCGCGAAAGTCATGCCCCGCTGGCGGCACTCACCAACATCGTATTTGGGTTTTTCAAGAGTATAACTCTCAAACTCAAGTGATGCCGTCTTATTGAAATCCTCTATTGGGAAAACAGATTTAAACACAGCTTGTAAACCTGCATCTTCACGCTTCTGCTGCGAAATCTCGCTTTGAAGAAATTTTTCATAAGACTTACGTTGCAACTCAATCAAATTTGGAATCTCAACGGGTGATGAGATTCTTGAGAAATCTTTACGAACCCTATGATTCTCCGAAAAAAGGGAAGCCATGCATACTCCTTAAAACTTAGTAGAAGTAATAACTACACTCTTCGAACTAACGCGATCAAAGTCACGGTATTTAGCTGTGGCACTTGAATATTTCGCCTGCATCATCACTTAACGTAACAAGATACACACCCACGCTGCACGCGTTCCTAGCCTACATCTTTTTCCTGACAAGGCAAGAGCGCAGCGTGATTTTTTAGCCCATATAATCAAGCGGAAAGCCAAAGTTGCTGTCACTTGATTTCGACTTTCGCCCCTTCAGCCTCGAGCTTTTTCTTCAACTCTTCGGCTTCTTGCTTGTTGACACCTTCCTTAACCGTCTTTGGGGCGCCCTCAACAAGATCTTTCGCTTCCTTCAGGCCGAGCCCAGTAATGGCACGGACTTCCTTTATGACATTGATTTTCTTCTCGCCAGCCGCAGACAACACGACTGTAAATTCAGTCTTCGCAGCCTCTGCCGCAATCGCTGCACCAGCAGCGGGCATAGCAGCAACAGCTACGGGAGCCGCAGCGGAAACCCCAAACTTGGTTTCCAATTCTTTTACGAACTGAGCAAGTTCAATGACTGACATATTTTCGATGAAGGAAACAACATTCTCTTTAGTGATTGCAGTCGACATTTTCCCTACCTCTTAATTTCCTGCCCTTCATCATCATGATTTCAGGCTTCGGTCTTTAGCAGCTTTCCTATCCGCCAATTAAACTTTATTTTCTTTAACCTACAATTAACCAGCCTTCTTTTTTTCTATAGCCGCTAGCACTGTAACCAAACCACGCGGTACCGCCGCTAAAACTCTTACGAAGTTCGTGACCGGAGCACACATTGTACCAAGCAAGTTAGCAAGTAGAACCTCTCTAGGCGGGAGCTTACCAAGCTGTTCAATGGCAGCAGCATCGATACGTTTTGATCCCATCAAGCTGTCTTTTATTTTAAGAGCTTCGTTTTCTTCAGAAAATTTATAAATCTCTTTTGCTGCCGCTGAAGCATCACCGTATGCGAATGCCACAAGTGTAGGCCCAACCGTCTCATCCAGCACTTGCTTGGCATCATTACCCAAGAAACCATCGCCCACGGCAAGCCTAGCTATATTATTTTTCAAGACTTTGACTTCGACATTGTGAGTTCGTAAACGTCGTCTAAGTTCATCTGCCTGAGCACTAGTAAGGCCTTTGTAGTCAGCAAATATAGCTACTTCAGCTTTGCTGAATTTTTGTTTTAATGCTGACGATAAATCCGACTTTTCTGCCCTATTCATGACTCAAACCTCTCTGAGTGTATTATTAATAATCAGTGGACTGCTGCCTGTGCCATCACATTAGATGTATCTATACTTATGCCAGGGCTCATTGTGGCTGAAAGAGTTATATTCTTTAAATAAGTCCCTTTGCTGGTGGGAGGCTTTGCCTTTATTAACGCCATCGCTAATGTAAGGAAATTCTCTTTAAGCTTGTCATTGCCAAAAGATTTTTTCCCTATCGCTACATGAACAATTCCAGCCTTTTCTGTGCGATATTCGACCTTACCAAGTTTTTGTTCCTTGATTGCCTTTGTAACGTCAGGCGTGACTGTTCCCAGTTTTGGATTTGGCATCAGCCCCTTCGGTCCCAGGATCTTAGCAACTTTTGAAACAGCCACCATCATATCAGGCGTAGCTATAACCTTATCGAATTCAAGCCACCCACCGCTGATTTTCTCTATAATATCTTCCGCACCAACGTGATCTGCCCCTGCAACTGATGCCTCTTTTGCCTTATCGCCCTTGGCCAACACCACAAGCCGAACAGATTTACCCGTGCCATGAGGCAGTACCACCGCTCCTCGTACCATTTGCTCTGAATGTTTAGGATCAACACCTAAATTAAAAGACACATCAATTGTTTCATCAAATTTTGCGAATGAAATCTGGCCCAAAAGACTAAAAGCTTCTTCTACTGAATATTTCTTGCCCTGTTGAAGCTTAGCAATGGATTCGTAATACTTCTTACCATGCGTACCTAATCGTTTTTTCTTTACTACATCAGCCATGAAACACCCCCGCGGTACAAACGCTAGATAAGCCAGCTCCCGCAATATTCAAAATCATTCCGTCACGGTTAAACCACAGCTTCTAGCGGTCCCTTCAATCGTATGCATCGCTGTCTCGACACTGCTCGCATTAAGATCCGGCATTTTAAGCCTGGCAATTTCTTCTATCTGTTTCTTAGTAACTTTGCCGACTTTCTTTTTGTTAGGTTCCCCAGATCCTTTCTCTATCTTTGCTGCTTTAAGCAGCAATACAGAGGCGGGCGGCGTCTTAGTGATAAAAGTAAAAGAACGGTCTGAATAAACGGTTATAATGACCGGTATTATCATGCCCTTCTGATCTTGCGTCTTAGCGTTAAATGCTTTGCAAAACTCCATTATATTCACACCACGCTGACCCAAAGCCGGACCAACGGGCGGAGCTGGATTAGCTTGGCCACCCGGAATCTGCAGTTTTATTTGTCCAACAACCTTTTTTGCCATAAGATCGCTTTCTTTAACACACGCCTTTAAACTTTTTCAACCTGAATAAAATCTAACTCTACAGGTGTTGATCTCCCGAAGATACTGACTAAAACTTTAACCTTGCCCTTATCTGGATTAACATCCTCGACTACACCGCTAAAATTGGAAAAAGGCCCATCAATAACACGAACTGTCTCGCCTTCAGAAAAAGATATCCTAGGCCTTGGTTTAACCTGTCCCTCAGCTATCCTGCTTGTCATTTTTTGTACATCGCTATCAGGAACCGGCACTGGTCTGATTTTATCACCCACGAATCCGGTTATCTTGGGCGTGTTCTTAACAATATGCCAAGTCTCTTCATTAAGAATCATCCTAACCAAGATGTATCCTGGGAAAAATCGCCGCTTAGTAGTCTTTTTTTGGCCTTTTACTAATTCAACTACATTCTCTTCTGGAACAATGACTTCACCAAACAAAGATTCTTTTTTAGCCGCTTTAACTCGTTCCTCCAGAGCAACTTTGGCTTTATGCTCATAACCAGAATATGTATGCACAACATACCAGGCCATCTCACTTTGTTGTGGAGAGCGAATTGTCTCTTGCACGTGTAATCCTCCCAAAATCTACCGAACTATCGTAATCCTTTAGATACTTAAATAGTAATCTTTAACAACCCATTAATCAGCAACGTCCAAAGGTAATCAAGAAAACCAAGGAGAAGGCCCGTTATAATTACCATTACTATCACTACTAAAGTAGCGGAGCTGGTTTCCTTCTGAGTCGGCCACGCCACTCTGGACAATTCAACCATTACTTCATTCATGAACCCATTTACTTTATCATTTAAATAAAGAACAAAGAAAACTATACCACCTAAAGTTAGCGAAAGCGCTCGTACGATCCAATCAATGTTGCGTATACGTGTTTCTAGGTCATACACGCCTACGATCTTTGCTGCCATAACTGAAACAATATAGCTAACAAGGACCGCTAAACCCAGATAGCTCAAACTTACCCATTTTTTATATTGAGTTTCCATAAAATTTTTACCCTACAGCTTTGGCAGGGCAGGAGGGATTCGAACCCCCAACCCGCGGATTTGGAATCCGCTGCTCTAGCCGTTGGAGCTACTGCCCTTGCTACTTACCCTCACGATGGACTGTGCGTTTTCTGCAAAATTTGCAATACTTCTTAAGCTCCAGTTTATCCGTCGTTTTTTGCTTATTCTTAGTAGTCGAATAATTCTTGCGCTTACACTCTGTACAATCAACGCTTATTATTACCCGCATTTTAATACTTCCTCAGAACACCTATCATAACAACCGGTAAAGGCAACCCGATTATCCTTATATATTACCCAAAACAAGGAGGCCGCCACATAACGGACGGCCCTCCTCAACATCGGAACCATTTATTAAATACTTATACTTTGTTACTCCAATATCTCCGAAACTACTCCGGCGCCTACGGTACGACCGCCTTCACGTATCGCAAAACGAAGCTCTTTTTCCATAGCAATAGGAGTAATAAGCTCTACCTCCAAGCCGACATTATCGCCAGGCATAACCATTTCCACATTCTGAGGCAATTTTACCACCCCAGTGACATCTGTCGTTCGGAAATAAAATTGTGGCCTATAACCATTAAAAAATGGCGTGTGCCGACCGCCCTCCTCTTTTGTCAATACATAGGCTTGCCCTTTAAACTTTTTATGCGGTGTAATGGAGCCACCATGAGCTAATACTTGGCCGCGCTCAACTTCTTCCTTTTTTGTTCCGCGCAACAAGCAGCCCACGTTATCGCCAGCCTCGCCATGATCTAACAGCTTACGAAACATTTCGACTCCGGTGACAACCGTTTTCTGGGTAGGTCGCAAACCAATAATCTCTACTTCTTCACCGACTTTAATTACTCCACGCTCTATGCGGCCGGTGACGACGGTACCACGACCAGAAATTGAAAAGACATCTTCAACGGGCATCAAGAAGGGCTTTTCTTTCTCACGTTGAGGTTGTGGAATATAGGAATCAACAGCTTCCATTAATTGCACGATTGATTGCTCTCCGAGCTCTCCCGCATCTCCTTCCATAGCCTTAAGAGCCGATCCTTTTACAATCGGGATCTTATCACCAGGAAATTTATAAGTGGTGAGCAGCTCGCGGACTTCCATTTCAACAAGGTCTAACAATTCTTTGTCATCAACCATGTCGCATTTATTCAAATACACCACAATGGCTGGAACACCAACCTGGCGAGCCAAAAGAATATGTTCACGGGTCTGTGGCATAGGACCGTCAGCAGCGGAAACAACGAGCACAGCTCCGTCCATTTGTGCCGCGCCAGTGATCATGTTTTTCACGTAGTCAGCATGGCCCGGACAGTCCACATGCGCGTAATGTCTCTTAGCCGTCTCGTATTCAACGTGAGTAGTGTTAATTGTAATACCACGCTCCTTTTCTTCTGGAGCGTTGTCGATCTGGTCATACGCCCTAGCTTGCGCCAATCCCTTCTTGGACAACACCATTGTGATCGCCGCCGTGAGCGTCGTCTTCCCATGATCAACATGCCCTATCGTGCCAATGTTGCAGTGGGGCTTTTTTCTTTCAAATTTCTCTTTCGACATACGTTAAGCCTCCGATGTTTATTAGGTATTGTTACGGACCTAAGACCGGTTAATTTTAAACTGGAGCTCTTGACGGGATTCGAACCCGTGACCTCTCCCTTACCAAGGGAGTGCTCTGGCCAACTGAGCTACAAGAGCGTTACATACACAAACAACTTACAAATTGCACTACTTAATATAAACTTCATCGTTACAACAAGCTTATTTGTCGCAACAAAGAAATTTGGAGCGGGAGACGGGGCTCGAACCCGCGACCCTCAGCTTGGAAGGCTGATGCTCTAGCCAACTGAGCTACT
>CAYHPW010000017.1:0-50271 GCA_964358645.1 uncultured Bacteriovoracaceae bacterium
CCCAAACCCCCGCACTAACAAAACCGGAAAGAATTAAGTGGGAGAGGCACTAGTAGATCAACCTGCACCAGTTACCGCTTCAAGTGAGGTGGATAATTCTTCTGAGGAAAAGAAAGTAGCTTAACTCATTTCATTTCTGTCAGTAATGTCAGTTTATTGTAATGGCGTATGTGGTGTTGTACTCGTTAAGCGGGACCTATGCAGCATCCTTGAGTTCAACCTGATAAGCCAACCGTTGCTCGGCAAGCATATCTTGTAACGCAAGTTGAATCAGCACCTTTTCTGGAACTCCCAGCTTTTTGGCAATCTTTGCTGCACGTTCTGGTGAAGGGATCTTGCGACCCTTTTCTAGGTCACACAAATTCGCACGTGATAACCCAACCTGTTTGGCAAACTCGCTCTGAGAGAAACCGTCTGCCTCCCTAAAGCTCAGCAAGAACATTGCAAAAGTCATCTTGCCGTATTTGTTTTCAAGATCAGAAATCCCATGCCATTTTTTAATACTCATGGTGTGTCACCTCTATTACTTCAATCAATTCAAGCGAGCCATCGTGGCGTTCTATATAGATTGCTCGCCATGCCAAGTTTAATCGTACTGAGCGTTGTCCCTTCCGATCCCCTTTTAGGGGTTCATCATGAAAGCCCACGGTTTCGCGCACTGAGCGCAGCCCAGCCAATCGTATCGCTGTCACCCAGGCAAAGAACTTGCGTTCAATTTTGGGCGGAAGCTCCCTTAGTTGTCTTTGAACTTTCTTGCCCCAAATGACTGTGAAGATCTCGCCCATGCTTGTAAATAATGTACTTCTAAAAGAAGTACAATGCAAATAAAAAACCATGGGGTAGGGGATGGTTAAAATGCTCGGCAATTTTCATAATCCGATACGCTGGCGATACAACTCCAACGTAGCTCAAACGTGCGTCATCAGTAATTTCAACGCTTTATCGGCGTTGTATCGGAACGCTCTTTTGTTTCTGAAGCAAGGACCGTTGATCTTGTTTTGTTTATATTTACAACTACTTGCTCGCGTGGCGGAACTGATAGACGCGCTGGTCTTAGAAGCCAGTGGGTATCCCCGTAGCCGTTCGACTCGGCTCGCGAGCACCACTGATTGATGGGGCTTGCCCCTTCGGATCGCCTTTACAAGGATTCCGGATGAGGGTGAGGTTTGAGATAAGAGCTTAAGCAGGTAACCTGGGCTTACTACAATCCCATTCTTTTCATGAGTGCTACTGCCACCTCCTTTGAAGAAGCAGGGTTTTGTCCGGTAATCAATTCACGATCTTCTACTACGTACGGTTGCCAATCGGCTCCCTTAACAAAAATCGCACCTGCCCGCTCAAGCTCTTTCTGCGGAGTGGTTTTCATCTTTGGACCAATCGGGGTTTGACTCTCTTCTGCATCGCTAAATGCAGTTACCTTATACCCTTTATAAAGAAATTTCGTCGTTTCTGTTGAAATCAATGCTATCGGAGCATGGCACACGAGAGATGTAGGTTTGCCATGCTTGTGAAAATGCTGTAGCACGCGTGCAACCTCCCTGTTGTTAATAAGATCTTCCATTGGCCCATGACCGCCAGGAAAAAAGACAGCGTCGAATTGTGCGATTTCCTGGTCAGACAGCTTAGCAAGTGAAAGCACTTGCCCGTTATCAAGAACTCGCTTCTTAACAGCTAATGCTTCATTGAGCTCGGCCATGCTAGGCCAATAGAGTGGCTTACCATCCTCACCGACAGCAATACTACTATTGTCAACACTAGGCCGATTACCTTCAGGAGTTGCGATAGTCATCCTGAGCCGCTTTCCTTCAAAAATCTGATAAGGTGTTGAAAACTCTTCTAGCCAATATCCAGTCTGGTATTTTTCACCATTTTTCAGGCTGAGTTGTGAGGCTCCTGAAACAATAATCAAGACTTTCTTAGCTTTAGGGGCGGCACTTGAGATGGGCGAAAAGGATAATGACAACACAAGGACTAATAAATTTCTAAACATGGTTACCTCACATTAGCGGTTATTAGGTTTACAAACGGCTTTGATGTCGATCTCTCCGACTTTTCCTGCCTCTGAATAAGTGGTCCATTGATAATAAGCAACAAATGAGGACATTAAGTCTTGGCTAGATGTGGCCACCGATTGAGGAATGGAAATTTTGATGAAACCGCCATAGTCATCATATTCGTAATCTGCATAAACAGCAAATTTGTATGTGCCCTCGTTGTCTCTCAAGTTTCGTGAGAGATTAAGATCGTTTTCCTCAGTATCCACAAATTCAATAGATTTATGAGAAACCTTATTGATTGTGAAAGTAGCTTTTTCGTCATTCGATGCTCTATCGACACCTTCACAAATATAGGACTGTGCATACACTGAGGTAGTGGATGTGTAAATTACAGCGATAGTCAAAAACATCTTTTTCATTGAATGGTCCCTCCTTTGGGAGTTGGTTTTCTGTTCACCGCGTAACTACATTCAATGATGTATTGAGTCAATTTCAACTTTCTGTTTGTTATAAGATAATTATAACGGCATTATAATGAGGTGAAGAAAGTACGAGCCCTTCCAACTACAAGAAAATCATCAACATCCAAAGACTATATTATCCGACGGGCCATCGAATGCTTTGCAAAGAAAGGCTATGAAGCGTCAACCTTTGATTATATAGCCAAACAAGGAGGCATCAGCCGTCCTCTTATCACTCATTATTTTCCCAAGAAAGAAGTTCTACTTCTGGCATGCGTAAAGAATGTTTCTGAATCTGCCGCACGATTAGTTGAAGAGAGGATGATCAAGTGCCAACCACATCCATGGGAACTCCTTAAATGTTATATTGCCGCTAATTTTGAATGGGCCGAAAAGGAGCCATTTCAACTTAGGTTTTGGGTGATCTTTTGTTTTTACTGCGCGTGGATTACAGAATATCGAAGAATCAATCAACAACTAAAATACAATGCGAGGGAGCGGATACTTAGATTACTCCTCTCCGGTCAAAGCCTTAAGCTATTCAAGTTTCAAGGAGATCCAGTGCTCTTTAGTCGAACACTGCATGACACCCTTTATGCCCGTATCTTAGGGATTGTCACAGAGGGTGAAACTCCAGATTTTGTTAAAGCCCGGCGCGAAATGGAAGAAATCTATGCTAAGTTGCTTGGCCTGAACTTGGGATCGGTCACTAACAGGATCTAATGGATTAGATTCTGAAGTTCGAGTGTCATGCAATTTGGCATCGTTTGTAACTTTTTTTTCCGTTTGAACTTTTCAGATATGATCTCCATTTCACGCTCCATGGTTTTCCGGGCCTCATATTTTCCGTCAAATGCTCCCCAATATGGCGGCAGGTAGCCTAAACGCCTATACTGACGAATTTCGGGGTCAATGGGATTAAAGTGTTTAGCCCGACTGTACAGTGTAAATCCAGGCCTCTTGGCAACTTTATCATAAATATCCCGAAAGCCCAGCCGATCAATTTCCATAACATAGGTATCACCAACTACTTGTTTCAAAATAAACCCAAGACGTCGGTAATAAATAGACATGGGTTTGTCACATTCCAGAACATACCTTGCTGGCAACACGGGATAAAATGCTTTTCCATTTTTGAACACCTCCCGAGTTACCCCGGAGGTCTCCGCCAACCAGTATAAGAGTGGAATGAAGTCTTCTTTAGCGTTTCCCGAGATTACGAAGTTCTTAAGCTCAACTAGTGTGCCTTCCGGTCCACCAAATGAATCGCTCAACCCAGGAGGGTCAAATACCTTTCCGCCATTATTCAAAATTGGACGTTTAAGCGATATTCTCAAACGCTTTTCGAGTGGCAACTCACCTTCAGATTCAGTTGAAACGCGTAGTGTCCCTTGTATGTTCTCAATATTCGCGCGCTCAGTAATAATCACCATGCTAGAGTGGGAATCTAAAACTGTCTCGGTCTGGCGAAGTTCTTTAAGAACGTTTGGATCAGTAATCCTGCCCCTTCCCTTATACTGATTTATAACCCACTCTTGAGCCATAGCGAGGAATTCCTGGCTTATGTCATCTTGATTGCCTTCATAAATCACTATCAGAAGATACTCACGCCCTCCAATTGTCATTGTTTCCATATGGCGCTCTGCAGCCTGTACCGGCACAGAGAGAAATAAATCTGTGTATAAAACAATGCCAAAAATAAACGACAACAAAGAATAAAGCGAAGAAAACAATACACCCACATTAACGTATCGGAAGTAGTGTGCCGTTATTTTATGTGCCTTCCGTGTATAATTTCAGAATCCCAGCCTTCTTCGCCTAATTTTGCTATCGCTTCGTCGAAGAACGAAGTGCTGCCGATGATGACCCCTCCAAAATCAAGCCAGATGCAATCCTCACCATTTTGTCGCGCATCGAGTATCGCTGTCCTTAAGCGCTCACCGGCCGCTCTGGTTATGTAATCTTCTTTGTACTCTTCTTTTATTTTGATTTTTTTCATGACATTGTTTTTTCCATAAGAGGGAATCGCACCATACACCATGTGCCATTTAGTCTGCGCTTGTTGTGTTGGCGTATGATTTTTTTATTCTTAAAATACCTTATGACCTGGCCATTCCCGCTGATGATTGTAAGCGTTCCGCCATGTTGCTTTAGATGGTCAAAAGTGTGGAAGAGCCCAAGCCCGCCAGGTCTTTCGCGCCGGGTTGTCGTGCCTTCACGCAACGCGAGCTCTATATAGTCAGTATCGCTTTTGGCGTCGTATTTTGGTTTAAGCTTGGTAGGAATCGTGATGCCCATGTCGAGCATGCCGACATGGATTTCTCGTCGGTGCTTTTTTTCCCATAAGCCTCCATACATGGTACGCCCGCATCCGCGCAAATCTACCCATCTCCCCTAGACCTGCCACGACACCACTCATCTTTACCAAGCGGCGATAGATCACCCTTAAACCTTTTATGTGTCCAAATCCATTGGTCAGGATACATATAAATATGTCTCTCTATTTCCTTGGCGTAGGCCGCGGTATTAGCGGCTATCTCATAAGCCCTATCCTCTGAACTCACCCAATCAAGCGGAGGCATCATATCAATAATGAAACAACCACCCGCATCCCAATAACTAACCACCGGTAAAACCAGCGCCCCGGTGCGTTTGGCCAAAGCCGCCACGATCGTGTGCGTGCTTACTGGCACACCAAAAAAAGGCACCCTAACTCCAACGGGAGGACCGGCATATTGATCAATCACTATTCCAACCGTTCCGTTATTTCTTAAGTGGCTGATCACGTCGCGATACGTCCTTGGCTCGTAAGTGCCACTGACACCGCAACCCGTCCGACTTTTTTCTACGATTTTGTGAAACCACTCGGGCTTAAGACGCTTGGTCACAAGAAGTATATCCACGCCGCCAAGTAAAGCCCCGGCCGCTGCCATGATTTCCCAATTACCTACATGGCTTGAAAGAAAAATCACCCCCCTACCCTTGGACTTTGCATCACGCCAGTAATCCAAGCCTTTTATGCGGCAATGTTTACGCACAAAAAACTTCATCGGCCCGAAAAGTAAAAAGATTTCAAGCACGAGATTCCCCAAATGAATATAGGCCTGATTAAAGAGAGCTTTAGTGGCTTCGCTAGCTGAATGATGAGGATATGCGTAACTGAGATTTTCCCTGATAACCTCAGAGCGCATAGATAAAGAGCGCAGCACCATGCCAAGCATCCATCCCATAAAACTGCGCACGAGCCTGGGCTGGAGATAATACAGCCAACCAAGGATCCAGAGAACCATATATAAGAATGGTGAAATTATTTTCCCCACAAAACGCGGTCCCACTCTTTCTTTCCTTCCCCCTCAAAAACCATGGAAGGCTCAAGCACTGTTACGTTATTCTTATCCGCGCCAAGCTCGCGCCACTTTACCCAGTCCTTACCGGTCAGACCCACTTTGCAGCCCGCGGATCTTGCGCCAGAGATTATCTCCTCCATCGACTTTACGTCGTAAATAGCGTGGTCTGGGAAAGGGAAAAATTTCCTTACATCGTAACCTGCTTTCAAAGCCATCTCTTTTACACTTTCAGGATCAGCCACTCCGGCCACTAGAAACAAAGGTTCGTCATTAGCAGCGGCCTTTGGCGCGGTCTTTGGCAAAAAAAATCTTACTTTGACCATTGGCCTTCCTGCGCAAAATGGCTTTTCATCACCCTTTGTCCAGATAACAAGATCAGCACCCCGCAGAGCGCTGGCCCAGTCCCGATAAACAACAACGGATCGCGGCTGGGAGGTCACCGCGACCAGCTCAATGTCTTTTTTAAATTGCCAGTTCTGGAAGCCGTCATCAATAATCACGACATCTATCGGACGACGCGCCAGCCTTACAGCCTCCCAGTAGCGTTCCCTGCGGTCCGCACCAAAACCAATGAATGCAAATGGAAGAAGATCACGCAACAACGCAGGCTCGTCACCACAAAAATCAACCAAGCAAGGCGCTAGTTTGCCCGGCACAAGCACGCCTCCGCTTTTCTCACCATTAGCGCGATACCCCCTGCTCAAAACACAAACCGTCTTACCCATGGCATGAGCCTCGCGCGCTATATGAGCCACGAGCGGCGTCTTACCGGCGCCACCTACCTGGATATTTCCAACACTGATCACCTTTGAAGGGATTTGCTCTTGCTTAAGAAGGCCTCTTTCAGCAAGTGTTCGGCCGATAGCGGATGCCGTTGACCATCCCGCAGAAACAAGTTGAAATATCGCGCCACGAACGGCTTTCATATATAGCCATCCATCCCTGCAGCCGCGCTTAAAACTTCACATGCAGCAAACTCACTCGGACTGCGCCTATCCCCCGGCGCCATGAGGCTTTGATGTAAGTTCTTAAAACCTTCCGTGAGCCTTGTCTTATAGGCCTGGTCTGTAAAAAGCGATACTATCTCAGCCGAGATATTTTCACTCGAAGCATCAGCACAAAGCAGTTCCTTGACGAGATTTGGTCCACCGCGCTTCCCGCCGCCTGAAAGCAGGTTAACAAGCCCAACGGGCCCGTCATATTTTACGATATTCCTGACGATCCATTCACTGACAAGCGAGATCTTATAAACTAAAATATGAGGACACCCGAGCAGCGCGGCCTCAAGCGTGGAAGTTCCTGACTTGATGATCCCCGCATCAGCGGCCACCAAACTCTCATGAGCGTTTCCAAGCCCCACCTTAACCGATAAATCCACATTTTCTGAAAGCAGCCTATCAATCATGCCAGACACAGGACCAGAGTCAGAAACCATCGATAACGGGACAAGAATATATAATTTTTCAGTTACTCCGAGCGCACCCATTGCCTTTAATTTTTTTGATGCCGTCATCGCTGCATCAAGCATCACAGGAAGATGGCGTTTGATTTCAGCAGGCCTGCTACCGGGCATGAGCACCAGCACCTTATCCGAAGCGTCTAGAGAAAGACGGGAGCGTGCTTGTTCACGTGTTAAGCCAAGTGGCAATTCATCAAGAAGTGGATTCCCCACATAAACAGTATTAAAGTTCCGTTTTTCATAAAACTCTTTTTCAAACGGAAAAACACAAAGCACCTTGCTGTATAACGCTCTAAGTTTTGACAGCCGGCCACTTCGCCACACCCACAATTTTGGAGGTATATAACAAACTGTCGGGATCCCACGGCGTCTTAATATCTTTGCTAACCTTAAATGAAATTCAGGGTAATCTATTAAAACAGCAACATCCGGCCTTACACGTAATACCTCATCCGAAATCCTGCGGAGCGCTGAAAGAGCTTTCGGCAAGCGGCTGATTATTTCAGAAAATCCCATAACAAGAAGCTCACGGGCATCGACAACCGTGCGGAAACCAGAAGCCTGGAGCTTTGGCCCACCTATCCCGAAAGCCTCAATCCGTCTATCTGATAGCCTTCCGAGCGCCTTTAGCAGCTCGGCGCCATGGGCATCCGACGATGCTTCAGCAGCGGAAACAAGTATTCTTAAAGAATCGCGATTCACCTAACAACACCGGTCTCACTTTTCCTTATGAAAGAGATGAAGCTTTGGATCTCCGGTATTTCACCATATTGTGATTCGATCTCAAGCAGGCACTGCTCCTTCTGAACATCCGGACGCATCCAAAGTTTTAAAGCTTCATTTATCTTCTGGATCTTTTCGGCGGGAAATCCACGCCTCCTAAGACCAACAATGTTCGCACCTTTAATCGCGCATGGCCGGGAACCGATCGCGATACAAAACGGAGGCACGTCCTTTTCCAACCCCGACTGGCCGCCGATATAAGCATGCGCGCCTACCCGAACGAATTGCGAAACACCGGTCATCCCACCTATTGTGACATAATCCTCAAGTGTCACATGGCCGGCAAGCCCACCATAATTGGCAATCACGCAATTGTTGCCGATAGCGCAATCATGTCCGAGGTGTGAATAAGCCATAAAAAGATTTTTATTGCCGACACTGGTTATCCCACCGCCCTGTACGGTGCCAAGATTGATTGTAACCGACTCTCGGATAGTGTTTTGATTGCCGATAATGACTTTTGTGGCCTCGCCCTTGTACTTTAAATCCTGCGGAATCGCGCCTATCACGGCGAATGGATGAACAATGTTTTCCTGTCCAAGCTCAGTCCACCCGTCAATCACAACATGGCTTATCAACCGGGTCCCTTTGCCGAGCTTTACATATTGCCCAACCGTACACCACGGCCCCACCTCTACCGAATCATCAAGATTCGACTCCGGATGCACCTGTGCAGTTGGATGAATCATATAACAGCCTCCTTAGTCCGATTGCGGGCCCTGTATAAGATTAGCAAGAATTTCAGCTTCGGCCACAAGCTGGTCTTCAACCGTGGCATTGCATGTAAAAGCCCATAAACGCCCGCGACATTTCGAAACAACAGTCTCTATGCGAAGCCTGTCGCCAGGCACGACCGGCTTTCTAAACCTGGCGTGGTCAACCCCCACAAGAACGCATTGAAGTGGGCTCGCCGGCCTGTCAAGCTCATGCTCCATATGCACGTAAAGCGAAAAACTCGCTGTCTGTGCCATGGCCTCAACGACAAGCACTCCCGGTAGAATCGCAAAGCCAGGAAAATGCCCCTGAAAATATGGCTCATTATAAGACACGCATTTTAATGCAACCACCTTCGTCCCGACTTGATTCTGCGGGGTGAGGTCCCTTGCCCGCGCGGCTGGGTGTATTTCTAAAATTTTATCTATAAGAAGAAATGGCTGTTTATGCGGCAAAAAACGCTGGATCTGGTCTATCCCAAGACAATATTTGTTCGGTGTGAGAGGTCTCATATTTGCCCCGCTTGTAAGATTCACTGTTTTCTCCTCTCAGCCAAAAGCCTGCTCAAAAGTGCATGAGCCCTGAAGTACTCCTTGTGATCCCGCTGCGGGTTACCAAGCACGACACCACCGGGGGGCACATCCTTCGTCAGCAATGACATCGCGCCCACCTTTGCTCCGTCGCCGACTCGGACATGATTCGTGATCCCGGTCAATCCACCGACGTAAGCGTACTTCCCAAGCTTGGCGTTCCCGGCGAGGCAGGTACCGCCACAAATAATCGCCCCTTCACCAACATGCGCGTTATGTCCCACATGCACGTGATTATCCAGCTTGGCATGCGAATCCACGCGTGTTTCACCAAACGTGCTCCGATCAATACAACTGTTCGCGCCGATTTCCACATCATCACCTATTACAACACGGCCGAGATGATAAATCTTCTGATGTCCGACCACACTACCGCCGTCGGTAATCGGCGCATAGCCAAAACCATCAGCACCTATTACAGTACCGGCATGAATCCGGACACCACTCCCGATGACCGTCCCTTCGTAAATAGTAACGTTGGGGAAAACTACGGCATTCACTCCGAGAACACTGCCGCTGCCGACATAACAACCGGCATACAACACGCTACGGGCGCCGATACGAACACCCTTCTCTATAACGCAATGGGGACCGATTTTAACACCTGGGCTGATTTCTACCGACGGATCAACCACCGCTGTCTGGTGAATACCTTGAACAACGTCAGAAGTTCCCACTGCAAACTTTTCTGAAATCAACGCCATCGCAAAATACGGATCCTTGCATGCTATCACCGCAGAACCGCTCCAGAGCGGCAACCCGGACCTTTCCAGTGGTTTAACAAAAGCCTCACCGGTGATCAGGATCCCAGGTCTTGCGCTAACTAGCTCGCTCTCATATTCACGTGAAAAGAAAAATGAGAGATCCGTGCTACATGAGCCGTCAAGCGGGGCTGGCTTCTTTACTCTAATGTATCTTAAAGCTTCGCCCTCAGGTCCGCCCTTACCGCCGGAATTTACAAGCCGGCCGCCCGTCCAATCAAGGATCTGCGTTACCGAAAACTCGGAATCAGCCTTTGGGCTGCTGCTTCTGCTTGGTGTATCCATTAATCACATCATTCGTGAGGTCGTCTTTGTCGAGCGAATAAAGAACAGTGTTCTCATTCTTCTCAAAAACCATCGAGTATCCTTTTTGTTTCGCAAGTTCGGAAATCACCTCTCTCAACCTGCCTATGATAGGTTGCGTAAGCTCGTGCTCCTTGCGCTGTATCTCGGCCTGCGAGCGCGCGGTCATTTCCTGGAACTTAAGAATCTTCTCCTGAATTTCACCCTGCTTCTTGGCCCGAGCCTCATCGCTCATGACCAGGGATTGTTTCTTGAATTCCTCACCCATTTTCTCAATGGATGTTTTCTCGGTATCGAGCTCTTTCTTCTTGGCGTTAAAATCCTTTTCAAGCTGCAGCTTTGCTTTTTTACCGGCATCTACGCCTTGCAACGCCTTTTGCATATCAACAACGCCTATTTTCATCTCTTTGGCGCTTTCTGCCTGCGCTCCGGATAAAATCAACCCACTAATAAAACTAGCTAGAAATAAATTTTTCATCATGCTTTCTCCCTATTAACATTTATGCATATTTACGCAGAAAACCACACTCATGCCGCAATTTCAATCAGCTTAAAACGGCGGCCCGATAAAGAACTGAAACACCGTATTGGACTCCCCCGGTTTCTGCGCAAACGGGAATCCCCACTCAAACCGCAACGGCCCGATCGGCGAAAACCACCTAAGACCAAATCCCGCATCCGACCTCAAAGTAAAAGTTTCTTCAACAAGCGGGAACCTGTCCCACGCATTGCCTGCATCAAAAAATACAACCCATTTAAGACCGGCATCGCGTATCAGCGGATATTCTAGCTCAAACATCGTAAGCAGCTCATAAGAACCGCCGAGCGGTTTTCTTCTCCCAAATGAATTCAGCCCTGTGGGCCCGACAAGGAATAAATCATAGCCCCTGAGGTTATTAGAGCCGCCGAGATAAAATTTTTCAGAGGAAGGAAGCGGCCTTGACGCCAGCGGCGAAACCTGGCCGATTTCGAAATTATTGCGGAATACCAGATCCCCGATGATTTTCTTGTAATACCTGGTGTTGGCTATCCATTTAAGGAACTTTTTGTCGCCGCCTAGGCCAGCCGTCTCGAACATGAAGCTCTGATAATTGCCACCGGTGGTTTCAAACCGGTTATTTCTTTTATCGTGGACAAGGCTCCAGATAACGCTTGAGAGCACGCCTTGGTCGGCATCCAACTGTTCCTTTGGTACTGATGCATCGACGATAGGGATCCTGAGCCCTTCGTTCTTGTAAGTGATGTATGCATTCCAATACTCTGCAATGGGATATCCGAAACGAAGATCGAATCCAAGCTTATCACTCGTGTAAGAGCCGGGGATGGAGAAAATCACCGAATAAATATCAAACCCAAAAGACCAGCGGGTATCAAAAATATATGGATCAGTGAAACCAAGATTAAAGCTTCTGTTCCTCTGCGTGGTTTCAGTCTTGGTGGCATATTGCGCGGACAAGCTTATGGTCTGGCCCCTGCCCATTAAGTTAATTTCAGAAACAGTGGCCATAAGAAAGAAGCCTTGCACGTTGCCATAACCAGCCCCAAGCGTGATTGTACCGGTCGAGCGCTCCTTGACGGTGATCTCAAGATTAAGGATATCTGACTTCCCTTTTGGCGAAACGGTGTTGAATATAACTTCGCCCGGGCTGAAAAATCCAAGACGCTCTACGTTTTCACGTGACTGCCTGAGCTTGGTCCCGCTGTAAAGTTCACCCTCATGTACTTTCAGTTCACGACGGATGACCTTGTCGTGGGTTTTGCTGTTACCAAGAACATTTATTTCGCCAAAGTATACGAGATTCCCCTTCTCAAACCCGTAATCAATATCAACTGTCTTGGAGTCGTCATGAAGCTGCATTTTCGGCACGACGTTAACAAAAGCATATCCCAGATCCTGGTATTTCTCAGTCAAACGCTGGATGTCGGCGTTACGTTTCGATATGCTAAAAACCTGTCGCTCGCTAAGAATTAGCTCGCCATGCAACTCTTCTTTGGGGAACAGAAGGTCACCACTGAAATCAAGCGTGCCCATCGAATACTGCTCACCCTCGTCCAGATATATCGATATATAAAGCCACTTCTTGTCATCGCTCACCGTAACCACCGGATTCTCGTAATGGAACTTTATGTAACCATGATCGAGATACCAGTAAGTGAGCCGCTGCAAGTCTATCTTGAACGCTGATTCCTTGAAATTACCGGACCCGCTCAGGAATGATAAAAAACCACCCTCCCTGGTTTCCTGCAAAAGCGCCTTAAGCTGGTCATCCGTGAACCTCTTATTATTGAGAAAAGTGATTTTCTTGATCTGTACTTTTTCATAATCATTGATCTTGTATTCCAGCTCGACCTCATCTGGCTTTACATGCTTTATGTTGAAATTAACCTTCGCGAGATAAAAACCTTTTTCTTCGTAATGCTTTTGGATGCGGGCGGCGTCTTCCTTGATTTTGTTCACATCCAAAATGGACCATTCCTTTACCTTGATCACATCCCTGATGTCGCTTGTGCTGACGCGTTCATTGCCCTCGAATTCTATTTTTGAAATCACGGGTCTTTCGCGAACACTATATGTGAGCACAACGCTCCCATCAGGCTTAAGCTCGCCGAATACGCTGATATCGTCGAAAAAACCCATCGCAAAAATAGTTTTTATATCCGCCTGGATCTGCTCGGTAGAGAGCACCCCGCCAACTTTTGTCACAAGTTTTCCGGTAATTGCCTCTTTTTCGATGCGCTTTATGCCCTTGATCTCTATTTGTCCCACTGTTTTACCAAGAACGGCGTCAAGAGTGACTTCTGTAACAGATGGCTTGTCTTGTTTACCGGCGGACTGGGCCCCTTCGGCATACCTGCCTGCAACCTGAAAAAAATTAACCAAAGCAACCGTGAGTAGGAATATTCTGAACAAAATCACAAGCAATATGTCTAGGTTGGCTGCGTCGCACTGTCAAATCTAATCAACATTTAATTCAATTAATGAGCATTCCATCTTTCATTATGAGGACGCGGTGCATCTTTTGCGCGATGTCGGGATCGTGAGTTACGAGCAATATAGAAACACCGGTTTCCTGATTTAAACGCACGAGAAGATCCATGATATTTGTCCTGTTCACTGAATCCAGATTGCCCGTGGGCTCATCCGCAAGAAGCAGTCTTGGCCGAAGAATCACGGCCCGCGCTATTGCCACGCGCTGCTGTTCACCACCTGATAATTCAGGCGGCCTGTGATTCAACCTGTGTCCAAGGCCGACGAATTCCAGTAGGTCATTTGCCTGGCTCAGCGCGACTCTCTTGTTGTAACCAGCTATCAGAGCGGGCATCATTACATTTTCAGCAGCGGTAAATTCCGAAAGCAGATAATGAAACTGGAACACAAAACCGAGCACCCTGTTTCGGAACAACGAAAGCGCTTTTTCCGAATACTTGAAAACATTCTGCTTTGACTGGCCGAAAAATACCATACCGGAACTGGGCGGTTCCAACGTACCCAGAATATGCAGCAATGTACTTTTCCCTACCCCGGATGCCCCAGTCACGGCGACCATCTCACCGGTTTTTATGTCGAGATCAACACCGCGTATGACTGCTATTTCAGCTTTGCCCTTAAAAAAAGACTTTCTTATTTTTTCCGCGCTAAGCAAAGGAAGACCGGTCTCACTCATAACGTAATCCTTCCAAAGGTGCCCGCCGGGAAATCTTCCACGCGGGATACAAAGTTGCCGCGAAAGAAATGATCATAGCTACTAAGGCTATAAATAAGATTTCATCCCAACGTATGACCACCGGTAAGGAACTTATATAAATATAATAAATATCGGCCGGTAGATCGACTATCCTCATCCTGCTAATAAGCCAGCTAAGAGCGATACCCATGACTATCCCGCAAGCGACGCCAATCGCGCCCATCCCGCCACCGATCAGGCAGAAAAGCAAGAAATTCTGAGATCGCCCGAAGCCAAGTGCCTTTAAAATGGAAATTTCTTTCGCCTTGTCATGAATCATCATCATAAGAGTGCTGACCACATTAAACGCGGCAACAATCACTATTACCGCCAACAAAATACCTATCACCACTTTCTCAAGCCTGATCGCGTAAAACAGATTCTTGTTCAGAAGCGACCAGTCCTTCGCCCTGAAGGGATAGCCAAAAGCATCTGACAACAACGCGGCGGCCGCACTGCTATCGCTTCCGGCACGGAGTTTCATCTTGAATGAGGTAATACGGCCAGGATATCCGGCCATTTCCTGCACGAAATTCAATGGGGCGAATAAAAATTTAGAATCATATTCATGCATCCCCATCTTTATTATGCCTACGACCTTAGCGCTAACCGCCTTGGGCGGCCCACTAAGTTCTGTCAGATCATCAACCGAAGCCGCCGTGAAAGGAATAATAAGTTGTATCTCACTCCCCTCGCTTACACCTATGCGTTCAGCCAGCGCGGAGCCAATGGTGATTTCGTTTTCTTTCTCCATCATTCGGCCGGAAATGATTTTTTTGTTCACCGTCATCACAGAGCTGAATGTCGCCGTATCAACCCCTTCCACCACAGCGCCGGCTACGCCGCCCGGTCCTGACACCATCAGCTCAGCCACAAACGACGCACTCAGGGCCTCGATCTCCGGGATGGTTCGGCGTATCTTGCCTTCAACGGTGGCATGATCAGCAATCGGCTCGCCCCTCGAATAAAGAACAACATCGCCATAAACCCCGGTGATAGCCCTAGTTAGTTCACCCTCAAAACCATTGATCACGCTTGTAACTACGATGAGCGCAAGTACTCCAAGCGCTATACCAATAACGGAAACCCAAGCTATAAATGAAATAAATCCATCAGACGCCCTGGACAGCAAAAACCGCCTGGCAAGCAACGGTATAGCTGACATCCCTGTTGACATCTAAGCCTCTTTATACCTCTTCAGATTGACGCTTCACCGTCTTGATTAGGGGCCTCATTAGGGGGAATAAAATCACATCCCTGATACTCGGCGAATCGGTGAACAACATCACAAGCCGGTCTATTCCTATACCCTCTCCCGCGGTCGGCGGCATGCCGTATTCAAGCGCAGTGACAAAATCATCATCCATCTCACAGGCCTCTTCATCCCCGGATTGCCTGGCCTTCACTTGTGCTTCAAATCGCCCTCTCTGATCTTCCGGATCATTCAACTCAGAAAAAGCGTTGGCGATCTCCCTGCCGAAAATATAAAGCTCAAAGCGATCGACAACAAATGGGTCCTTCTCATTTTTCCTCGAAAGAGGCGATACATCCAGCGGATAATGCGTGACAAATGTCGGCTGCACTAGCTTTGGTTCAACAAGCTCATCAAAAATCCTCATCATGAGGCCGCCGGTCGAGTCCTTGGGATTCATCTCAATCCCAGCGCGGGCACCATATGCGAGCAATGTATCGCGGTCCCTAAGCGATGAACCAGACCCGAAATCCGTATGTTTAATAATCGCGTCTTCGACACTGATGCGATCAAAATGTCCGTCAAGGTCTATTTGGGTACCTTGGTAAGCAAGCTTCCTCGTGCCAATAACTTTATCGGCAAGCCTGTGCAGGAGGTTCTGGGTAAGATCCATGAGATCTTCATAGGTCGCATAAGACTGATAAAACTCAAGCATCGTGAATTCAGGATTATGTTTTATTGAGATACCTTCATTCCTGAAATTCCTATTTATCTCGAACACCCGCTCAAATCCGCCCACGACAAGCCTTTTAAGGTACAACTCCGGTGCTATTCGCATGAAAAGCTGCATATCAAGCGTGTTATGATGGGTTGTAAACGGCCTTGCCGTGGCACCGCCGGCTATAGGGTGCATCATTGGAGTTTCTACTTCCAGGAAATCATGCTCAATAAAAAATCTCCTGATCTCATCTATGATCTTCGATCGCTTCCTGAACGTATCACCGGTGGCCGCGTTCATGATCAGGTCAAGATAGCGCTGGCGGTATTTGATCTCCACATCAGCGATGCCGTGATATTTTTCCGGCAGCGGCCTGAGCGACTTGCTCAAAAGCTTAAGGCTATCGCAATTGATGGAAAGCTCGCCGGTTTTTGTCTTAAAAACCACGCCTTCCACAAAAATGACGTCACCGATATCAAGTTGTTTGAATGCGGCATATTGCTCCTGCCCCAATCTGTCACGCTGTACGAAAAGTTGTATAATGCCGGAACGGTCTCTCACTCTGACAAAAGACGCCTTTCCGAAATCCCGGATAGCCATCATCCTCCCGGCAATGGATGCCTTTTCCGTTATGCTCTCAAGTTCTTCCCTTGTTTTTTCGCCATGCAAGCGCTGAAGTTCAGTCGCCGATGACGATGGATTCACGCCATTTTTGTATGGGTTTTCACCAGACTTCCGCAAAGCTTCCAATTTCTGGTAGCGCACCCTTACTTGTTCAGAAAGATCTTCTGGGGAATCACTCATACGCTAATGACCTCACACGTTTGCTTCTAAAAAACGTTCAGCATCGATCGCGGCCATGCATCCTGACCCGGCTGCCGTCACCGCCTGTCTGTATGAAGGGTCAGCAACATCACCAGCCGCAAACACCCCCTCCACGCTCGTACGCGTGGACCCGCTTTCAACAACAATATACCCCTTGGCATCACATCTTAGCTGGCTCTTGAAAGCTGCCGTATTGGGTTCATGTCCTATAGCTATGAATACTCCTTGAAATAACATCTCTTTGATTTCACCAGTATTAACATCCTTGAGCTTAACACCGGTCACGGCGTCAGTGCCAAGAATATCATCAACAACACTGTTCCATACAAAACGGATCTTAGAATTTTTATCTGCTTTTTCCTGCATTATCTTGCTTGCCCGGAGTTTATCACGCCTGTGGATCACGCTGACCGTCTTGGCAAACCTGGTTAGGAAGGTTGCTTCCTCCAAAGCCGTATCTCCGCCTCCCACGACTGCAACATCCGCGTTCCTGAAGAAAAATCCATCACAGGTCGCGCATGCCGATACACCTTTGCCCAACAATCTTTTCTCGCTGGCGAGATTGAGCCACTTAGCTGAAGCGCCAGAGGCGACTATCAGGGTTCTGGTCGATATCTGCTGACCGTTTGAAAATGAAATTGAAAATGGCCTTCTCGATAAATCAACGCCGACCACGCTTGCTTGTATGAACCTCGTGCCGAATCGCTCCGCCTGTTTTTTAAAAGCGCTCATGAGATCAGGCCCAAGAACAGGCTCGGCAAAACCAGGGTAATTTTCAACCTCACTGGTAATCGTAAGTTGTCCCCCTGGCTGATCGCCATCCACAACAACCGGTTCAAGATCAGCCCTGGCTGCATAAATCGCCGCAGTCAACCCTGCCGGTCCAGAACCAACGATTGTCACGTTTTCTACGCCCATAGACCCCTCTAAAGATGCGAACAGGTCAGATGATTTTAGTGGTGCTGAAAAAACTGCGTACCCGACTGAGTACCGGCCTGGCCTATCGGCTCGTTACCGCTTTCAGTAAGTGATTGACTGCCGTTAGGCCTATCATCTATCTCTTCTTGTGAAAGGGATTCGATACTCACCCAATCGGCATTTTCTGAATCATCCGGTAATTGCTGAAGATGTTTATCCACTTCAGCAGAGGTAACAACACCCTTGGCAATATTGCGTTCAATTATCCTAATGTCCAATTTCTTAGACTCAATAGCGTCGTGAAGAAGTACCATAAGCTCTTTCTAATAGATCGTACAGCAGCATGTGTCAACTAACTCTATGGCTGCTTTAACGATTTTAATGCCATGTTTTGGGTGTGTTGCCGTCCGCATTGCCGTTTACGCCTGAAACTTTTTTCCTTTCGTTATCTATAATCAACTTAAGATGGTTGCGCGAAGATGTTTTTTTGCTCTTTGTGGCTTGACTACTGTCCATAATAGCCCTTTTCTTTTTTGCGATTGAACGTGCCGCAGCCGCCCACAGGTAAACAAACCCGCTTATAAGGCCACCCAGATGGGCCAAACCAGACAGGCCGCCTTTTGACGAAAAAACCGTCGCCATAAATTCAAGGCCCGCAAGAATCCATATGAAGTGTTTTGCCTTCATCGGGAAAATCATCATGAAAAGAAGCACGCGCTCGGAGAAAATCAACCCGTACGCCATAAGTAGGCCATATATCGCCCCGGAAGCACCGACCATGGGGATTGCCAGCCACTCACCCTTGAAAATCGCAAGCTGCAATAGAAGATAAAAAGTAGCAGCTCCGATCAGGCATGAAAAATAGTAACGAATGAATCTCGCGGTACCCCACAGCGCTTCTAATTCGGAACCGATAAACAACAACATTAACCCGTTCAAAAACAAATGCGTTACATCACCGTGCAGGAACGCGTATGTGATGACCTGCCAGAAATAATGTTTAATCACGACATTGGCCGGCACCAGACCGAACAAACCAAGCAGGTTGCCCCCTAGATATTGATCCGCGGTTTGCTGTATTAGAAACACGGCCAGATAAATTATTAGGAGACTTTTAACAGCTTTGGTTAATCGTAAGCGCATATTCTTTCCCGACTGTTAACGGCCGCCAGGGGCCGCCATAGGTTCAGCTAGTTCAATCAGGACGCCGTCAGCGGAGGAAGGATGTATGAAGTTTACGTTCATCCCATGCGCCCCCGGTTGCGGAGCCTTATACACAAGCCTAAACCCTTCTGAGGCAAGTTTATTACAAAGCCGTACCAATTCACCAGATCTAACTGAGAAAGAAAGATGATGTAGCCCAGGGCCTCTTTTGTTGATGAACTTCATGACCGGCCCGTCTTTTTCAACAGGCTCGAGCAATTCAATAACCCCTCCAGAGTCTAGAGTTTTCACGGATAAGAAATGAGTCCTGACCCCCTCGCTTGGCACATCCTCCACCGCCGTCACATCAAGACCGAGAATTGAAAACAAGCGCATAAGCGCGGGCAGATCCTTAACCGCAATACCGATGTGGCTTAACTTAAGCATAGTGTTGGCCTCTTATTGGGAATTATTATCAGGTTTGGGGAAAAGCTGAAACCTAGAAAAAAGACCACAAAAAAGACGAGGACCACTAACATCTTGTTGCTGTACCCGAGCTCGCCTCCTCAACGAACCCAGCAAGAGATAGCAGTCCTCAGTCAAGTAGTCCAAGCTCTGAGCACCCACCACGAATCCTCTTAGCTCAGACAATCCATTGATCGGAAAACTACGGTCAAACTTTAGAAAATGTTTCTGCGCCACGGAGAGGGCGCGTCGAGGTACCTTCAAATTGTTTATTGCAAAAGTGGTCATTGTGTTCAAGTCAGCACGTTGTCTAGAACACGGAAGAAATGTGGTGGTAACGAAGTAGAAGTGTTTTTAAAAAGTCAGATTTTGCAGTGTCGGGAAAGTTTCCGATGCCATAAGCTTATATGTACATGTTATGCAGTAATTAGAAGCGACGTATACCGATTATGGTCTTATAAACATAAATAAGGAGATCAACAGTGAAAATGACCAAATACATTCTTACAAGTTTTTTTACGTTACTTATAACTGCTATTGCAATCCCAGCTTTTGCCGAGGGCAAGTTCTCCGGCTTGATGTTCGGCGATTATTACTGGTTCGCTAAGCACAACGACACAGCCAGCAAACTTGCAAACGGAGAATATGGGATCAAAGGTCACAACGGTTTTTGGATGAGACGTATATATTTAACATACGACCATAAATTCGACGGTGACTGGTCAGCACGGTTCAGGCTGGAGGCAAACAGTTCAGACTTCAAGACAGCCGCACCCAGCGTGATAACCCCGTTCGTGAAAGACGCATTCCTGCAGTGGAAGTGGAATACGCGCAATTTGTTTTTTGGGCTTTCAGGCGCGCCTACATTTGATCTTTTTGAAAACCACTGGGGACTGAGAGCGGTTGAGAAAACACCAGAGGATTTATGGAATTTCGGGTCTGCAAGGGATTTTGGTGTCGCAGCGAAGGGGAGTTATGGCGACGGGCTTATCAGCTACCACCTGATGTTTGGCAATGGCAGCAGCAATAAGCATGAGACCAATAACGGCAAAAAGGGATATCTTTCGTTAAGCAGCAACCCAATCAAAGAAGTGTTGCTTGAGCTATACGGTGACTATGAGTCTTTCACTCATAATGTGGTTACGCATATTTTTGCAGGATACAAAATCGAAACTTTTCGCTTGGGCGGCCTCTACAGCTACGCCAAACAGTCTAATGCGGCCAAGAACATTACATCTCTTTACGGAGTTTATAATTTCACTGATACATTCGCGGTATTCGGCAGAATGGATAAGGTGAGCGCAGGCTTGGGTGATGCGACTTATCTGCATCAGAGCAGCGCTTCTCCGCCTACGTTGATTATTGCAGGCGCAGATTTCGAACTTGAAAAGAACATTCATCTTATACCAAACATCGAGTCCGTCACTTACAAGGAAGGCGTAGATAGCGATCTTATTCCACGATTGACATTTTCGTGGGTATTTTAAGCTAAGCTCCCTATCCGGCCGTATCACCTGGGCAACGTCAATCAAATGACTATGCCAAAGCTCAAACATTTGTAGCCATGAGACATTACCCATGAAATATTATAATGGTAAAATATTTTACGGGGGCAGAAAAATGCAAACTAAGCTCAGATTACAAATAATTCCTGTTGTTATCCTGTCAGTCGTTTCATTCATGACATCGTGGACACCAACTGGTCCAGCCATCACCTCAGCTTACGCAGGCTGTGATTCCATCTGTAGTGAAGTCTTAAAAGACCCAAAGAAAGCAACTGAAAGCCAGGTCGGCCCACAGTGTGCGGCTTACAAGGCCTCCGAAGATTCAAAAGTACCAGAAAAAGTCTTGCTCGCGCTTAACCTCGGGGTGGCCACGACTTGTGGTTTCGCGTGCGTATCTGAAAAATTCAATCCCACCATTTCGCAAATCTGCTCTGTCGGCGCAATGGGTGCAGGAGTCGCTGAAGTAATAGTAACACTGTCCCAAAAATCCAGCATCGCGCAGAAAATGATCAGCGTAGCCGGCGGCGCTGCGGGTACATATATGGGGTATAAGGGTGCAAAGGAAGTTGAAAATATTAGTAAAGCATCCACCCGATTCAGAGAGGCCAGAGAGGCCAGAGATGCAGCCATGGACCAAGAAAATACACATGCGGCAATCAATGCCGAGCTAGACGCTGACGACGCCATTAAAGATAAAGTCGCAGCCAAGAAAAAATCAAAAAGTGACTCATGCAAGACCGCGGTTGTGTTTGGCATCATGGCGGGGCTAAGGGCGGTTAACCTAAATCAGCACGATGAAACAAAGAAGAAAGCATGTGGTGAGGTCAACCAACTAGCCTCCGCGAATGGAATCAGCGTGGATGGCTCTGGCGGCAGCAGCGCTCCTTCAAAAGCTAACTCCGGGACCAGTGCCGGATTAGCCAGCTATGAAGCAGCATCGCAAGGACTGACATGTATAAGCAGTCAAGGCGGCCTTGCGGCCTGCCCGGTCGTCAATGGACAGCCTGTTTCGTTAGAAGCAACCGACGCAGGAATAATGTCACGCTCCGGCCTTGACCGCGTGGCGGCTCCTGTAGCGCTTGCCGGGCTTGAGAAGATGGCTGGACAACTTGATGGCGCCGTTAATGCGGGTTCGATGATGGCCGCGATGGCCGGTGAACTAGGTGAATTTGGCAATGCACTCGCGCAAGTCGCTAAAACCGCGCAAGATAACCCTCGCGAATTCATGGACCTCCTGCCGATCAGTTCGGCAATTGCTTCGACCGGTGGAGGTATCGTCAAGCAAGCAGGGGATTCACAAGGTGGTAATGCTTTTGGCTCGCTCTTCGGGAACACAGGCAGCAAGCAAACAGGCGCGAGCGGTGTGGACTCGGCGGCATTCCAAGCCAAGCAATCAACAGATATCTGGCATGCCGACAGCGCGCTTAACATTTTTCAAATAGTTTCTGATAGAATCGGGAAATCCTCGAACGGCATAGCTCATTAAAAGAGGGTTGCAAACACTAATTGGCACAAGTATTAATGCGGTAAAGATCGTGACCTGAGCGGGGGTGTAGCTCAGCTGGTAGAGTACGACAATGGCATTGTCGGGGTCAGGGGTTCGACTCCCCTCACCTCCACTGAGGTCACGATGGTCCATTCCAAATCAAGCACAATTCCCGCCGGTTCCGTTGTTGCATCAATATTTTATCAATAAGTGCGAGAGGCTTAAGGAGTTTACAATGCTTAGAAAACGACCACAGGAACGGCTGCCCGAGCGTGTGGACCCTGGTGATTCAGAGCCAGAGTACGGCTGCCCTGGTTCTATCGAACAGCAACTTGATATGTGCGAGGAAGGGACGCTTAGAGGTGATGAAATTCTTTTTCATCATGGCAGGAAGCCTGAGCCAGAAGGCGGCGATAATTATGAACCGCTCGACCCAGATAGGATGAAGGAAAATTATCACGTCGATATGGCCGAAGAGAACCGCGAAGGTGACGAGATGAGTGGGGATGGGCATTCATCCGGCCTGCAAGGCGATGAAATGGAGTTGAGCAACCAGATACATATCGACACCGGCCTGCCAGGTGATTGGACGCAAAGACACGAGCGGGTCATTCAAAAAAAACATTTCGACTGAGCACTAAGCTGCGACTGGTTTTGCTTCCGCTACTACGAAGAGTGCCTTCATTTCATCCGGGAGCTGTGATTTAACATGTTCTATTTCAGATGGGTCGAGCAGCTCCACCAAGGCAGAAAATGCCCTTAGCATTATTGACCGGGCCGTGGCTTCTTCGATATCAAATTTATCCCTTAGCCCGCTTAATATCCTCAATACAGTAAACGAACGATCCGGCCCCGGCGAAAGCGCAAGTAGCTCGTCCTGAATATCCTGCGGCAATTGCGCAATAAGATGCATCGCGCCCGTATAATGCATTCTTTGCACAACACAGCCAAGAATGTATTTAATGACCTTAGCTGCGAATTCTTGCGTCAAGCCGGTTTTTTCACCAACGGCTTTATAGAAAAGATTCAATGTTTGGGATTTGCGCGCATCCGAACGCTCTATGCGCTCTGTCGCGCGACCTCTTGGCAAAAGCCGTTGCATACCGCGCCTCATTATCTGCCTTCGCACGATTGATGAAATCTGATCCAGGTCAACAGCTTTTGACGCGATTAGATCATCAAGCGTCACAAGACCAACGCATTTTTTCTTGCCATGCTGTGTTTCCTGGGTGACCGGTATGCGGCGGATGCCGTGTTTTTCCATCAGCCTAACAACTTCTTTTATGTCCACGTTCTCGTTAACCGAAACAGGGCCCGCTGTCATTATTGACGAAACCGAATCATCAAGTCCTTTTGAACCAGCTCCTTTTAAATCAGCAATGATTCCACAGGTCAAATCGCGATCCGTTACTATCCCGGCAATATTGCCGTCATAGTCGGATATGATGATACTGCCGATGCCGCGTTCACACATTACTCTGGCGACTTGTTGGCATGGGGTATCTGGTCTTAGTATCACCAATCTTCTGTGAATGTACGGTTCAATCAATGTCATGGCAAACCTCTTGGAAATTATCGATGCCAAAAATATGCCTCTAATTCTTTGGTGTAGCGCATTTTATCCACGAAGCAGTCGTGATAAACTTATTCGTAAGTACCCATGGCTGGCGTGAATTGCACAGATTTTACTCGTATAGAGAATACAATAGTTGTCAGCGATATTCACCTTACAGATGCGGAACCTCCGCATCCACGCAATCCTTTATGGAAGAGATTTAAGAGGCCAGCGCATTTCGTCGACCGGAAATTCACGTCATTCCTGGAACATCTCTGTTCGAGCATGCAAGGGCCTATCGAACTTATTTTGAACGGGGATATTTTTGATTTTGACTCAGTTATGGCGTTGCCTGAAAAACCGCGCCCACATCTGACCTGGTTGGAGAAAGTGCGCGGGCTTGCACCGGAGGAGCCTAAATCAAGGTTCAAGATCCAGGTAATAATGGCTGATCATGCCATCTGGATGACTGCCTTGCGTAATTTCATACTCGCGGGCAACAGGGTGATATTTATAATCGGTAACCATGATGTCGAGCTGCATTGGCCAAGTGTTCGCCAGGATATAATCGATAAGCTGGATCTTCCAGAAGAGCGTCGGAGCCTAATGCGTTTTTGCGAATGGTTCTACATCAGCAATCAGGACACGCTAATCGAGCACGGCAATCAATATGATCACTATTCTCTTATCCTTAACCCGGTTAACCCCCTCATTAAGAAGGGGGCCAAGATATATATGCGAATACCGTTCGGGAACCTTGCAGGAAAGTTCATGCTCAACGGCATAGGACTCATGAATCCACACGCTGATTCCAGCTATATCAAAAACTCGTTCTGGGAATACATATTGTTTTACTACAAATACGTCATGCGCACGCAGCCGCTTCTTATTTGGACCTGGTTTTGGAGCGCCATGGTAACGCTTGTTTATTCCTTGAGCGAGGGCTTGTTGCCAGCCATGAGAGATCCTTTAACAATGGATGCCCGTGTTCAGGAGATCGCGGATCGCGCCAACACTACGCCACAAGTGGTTTGGACATTGAAGGAAGTTCACGTCCACCCAGCCGTCTTCAACCCGGTAAAAGTTCTGCAGGAGCTGTGGCTTGATCGCGCGATACTGCTGGGTCTGATAGTGGTCGGCAGTTTCCAGTTCTTCTCGGTCCTTAATGTGTTTGTCGCAATATCGATCTGGTGGTTTGTCACCTTGGTGGTTTTGCTGATGCCGGCTTTTATATTTTATGCAAGATCCGTCGTATCCGGCGTCATGCCTACCATTGAAGCTGCTTTGAGACTTTCGCCACTTAGCGCTCGCATAGCCAGGGTTAAGCGTGTCGTGCACGGCCACACCCACATTGAGCAGCACACCTCTATTGACGGAATAGAATATTTGAACACAGGTACGTGGTCTGCAGCTTATCATGATGTAGAATGCACAAAGCCATACGGTCGTAAATGTTTCGCATGGATCAAGCCTGGCGGTCCAGATGGAAACCGTATCGCTGAGCTTTATGAATGGAAAGACGACGGCATAGAGCGCATACAACCGGTCGTTGTTCAAAAGTGAAATAATTTACAGGAATGAGCATTGCATGATTACAGCCTGAACAAGGGGCGCAGACTGGTGTCGTGGAACAGAATACTTTAGAATCGCGTTTTTCTTTAAGCTGGAAGCATGTTTTAGACGAATTAGCAGAAGCGTCGCGTGGTGTTTTGAATAGCGAAATACGGCTTGCCGCTATGGGAGCAAGGCGCGAAAGGCATCAAGTTTTCATGCGCCTGTTGATATTAGGTTTTTTAGTACTTTGTGTACATGCTGGATTCTTATCATTGTTCTTTTTGGTAGTTATTGGCGTGGCATGGATATTCAATGGTAATTTAATTGGTGGCATGGCATTGGTCGGCGGCTTTTCATTGATAGGAGGCATATTAGGCCTGAAATTTATCGGGAGCATATACGGGCGCGGCGTGAGATTCGTGCCGCGTTTCATGGGAAATTTCATGGGGAACGTGACTGCTAATATAAGAAAAACACAAAGTGGAGAATATTATGAAAGACGACATCGAAAAAGCTGAGCGTGACTTGGAGCAAAGCAGCGAAAAACTTGGTGAAGCATTTGACCACCTGCGAGAAAAGATCAACAGCACGCTTGACCACATAGCTAAAGCTGTCGGAGAAGCTGAACATGTTATTGAGTGGATGAAAGACGATGCAGGTGTGGTGGCGGATAAAGCCGCTGATGTTATTTCTGAGGCCGAAAAAATTATAGTAGCATCAGAAAATCCTTCAGAATTTTTTACAAAACACTCAACCCCTCTTCTGGCTTTTACTTTTTTGAGCGGGATTTCCATCGGACTTTTGGCGCGCTCCAAAAAGGCCAGGGGTCTTATGGCCGTAAAAACAAAACAGCATTTTGCTGTATAATATCGATTAAAACTCTTATTTGCCGTTTGTTTTCAGTATAAGATGGCGCTATGTCGCTTATATCACCATCGTCGTCGGTAGTTGTCAGTGAAAACACTTCTATTGCTGAATGCATACAAAGGATGTGTGCGCTTAACGTCGGTTCAGTGCTTATAGTAAGGGAAGGTGGAGGACTTGTAGGGATCTTTACCGAGCGTGATGTTTTAAAAAACGTCGAAATGATCCACTCGAAGGGATGTTGGGACCAACCTGTAAAAACCGTGATGTCATCGCCCGTGATTTCCGTAAAGCGCTCAGAAATCGGCAAAGCCGGTGAGAAGATGCTGAAGTATGGTTTCAGGCACATGCCGGTAATGCGACAGGGTAAGAATGGTAAGCCAGGTGTGGTTGGTGTCATCTCAATGCGTGATCTTTTCAGGGAACAGGTCGAAAGACACCACAGGCAGGCCGAAAAATTAATCGCAATTCATAAGGGGCAGAGCAAGAAAAAAGGCAACCTAGGAGTTTTTTCCTTGGATGATAACCTTTACTATTTTTTAAAAGATATCGTGTCAAAAGAGGCCAAGCTTGGCGTGCAGCGTTTTTCGTTCGGAGAGGAGGGTGAAGACTTAAAACAAATGCGAGCGTTGATACTTGATGTTGACGGGGTTGATGTCGGCGATTGGACCGCTCTTTTAAGGAAAATCAACAGCGACGCCGACCTGCCGTTCTCACTCGTGATTTTTAACCCTATCCTGCATGAACAGCCAATGGTCGCGATTTTAGAAAGACTCAATGATTCAAAAAAATTAGCGGTTTTTGCCAAACCGGTAAACCCGTTGGCGGTTATAAAGTGCCTCAAGCCTTACATAAAACCGTAAGCGTGACGTCATGAGAGTGATAACGATTGATTGCAACTATCTTTGGCCCAAATTCGCATCAGCATATCTGTTGATAGAAGGCAAACAAGCTGCTTTTATTGATAACAATACTTCGCGTGCCGTTCCACTGCTGCTCGAGGCATTACGTTCCGAAGGGCTCGCACCAAGCGATGTGAAATATGTAATAGTGACTCATGCCCATCTAGATCACGCAGGCGGGAGCGGTTTGCTCATTGATGCATGTCCGGAAGCCATGTTCATCGCACACCCAAAGGCGGTCAAACATATAGTTGACCCATCACGATTGATAGAAAGCGCGCGCAAAGTATATGGAGCAGATGAGTTTGTACGTCTTTATGGGACACTTATCCCGGTTGCCGCGCAACGGGCTAAACCCGTGCTCAACAGCGAAAGTGTTTATCTAGGATCGGCTGAGCTCAGTTTTTTCCATACGCCAGGACATGCAAGCCACCATGTATGTATTTATTGCCCAGACATTGCTGCGATTTTTACAGGTGATTCATTCGGACTCTGTTACCCTGATTTGCAAAGACACGGGATGTTTATTTTCCCGTCCACCAGCCCTGTTGATTTTGATCCGCTTGAAGCAAGAAAAAGTATTAAACTAATTTTTAACAGCGGTGCCAAGATCGCTTATCTTGCTCATTATGGGGAGCTGAGCGCGCTTCAAAATGCGGCTGCACAGCTCAATTTGCACCTTGATTTCTCTGAGCAGCTTGTGAAGGATGCTATTGGTTTTGGAGTGAAGAGTGAAGGGCTTGAAAATTTCTGTGAAACTAAGCTCAGGAAATATTTTAAGGCTTTCACAGCAAACCATAGCTTGGGGTTTGGCAAGGAAGATTGGGATCTGCTAGATCTTGATATCAGGTTAAATGCCCAGGGGATTGCACATTTCGCACGGAAAACAGTATGAGTATATGGTTCAAGCCTTATTCGGTTGACGAAATAAATGATCGCGGCAAAAGCACGATGGTCGAGCATCTTGGGATAATGATGACCATCATAGGAGATGATTTTTTGGAAGGGACCATGCCTGTGGACCACAAAACAAAACAAGCCTTAGGGCTTCTCCATGGTGGAGCATTGGCTGCGTTTTCAGAATCCCTGGCCAGTACCGCGGCTAGTATGACTATTGACCGGTCCACAGAATACTGTGTTGGTATAGAGATCAGCGCCAATCACATGAGTTCATGCACAGGTGGTGTTGTAGTGGGCAGAACAACACCGCTTCATCTTGGCAAGTCAATGCAGGTTTGGGAAACCAGGATTCATCAGGATAATAAACTCGTGTGCGCAAGCCGAGTAACCCTACTGGTGCGAAAAAAGTAAGTGTGCCACTGCATATGCTTATAATGAAATACTTGTAAGCAAGTCTCCCATTTCGCCGACAGCATCGCCTCTGGCGTCCGTGTCACCCAAGCCAAGCTGGCCGACATTGTTTCGTCCCCAGCACTTGACGGTCTTGTTATCAAGGACAGCGCAGGAATGAGACCCTCCGGACGCAATGCCGGTGGCGGTTCTGCTAGTGCCTAGTTGGACAATAGACAGGTTATCGCCCATTTCATCAGCCGCGTCGCCTCTGGCGCTCGTGTCGCTCAGACCTAGCTGGCCATAAGTGTTATCCCCCCAGCACTTTACCGAGCTATTATCCAAACGTACGCATACCGTTGAAGCACTGGTTGATATAGCAAGCGCGGTTCGTCCTGAGCCAAGAGCTATGGCAGCGAGGTTGTCGCCCATTTCTCCAGCCGCGTCGCCCCTAGCATTCGTATCACCCAAGCCAAGTTGGCCAAATGTATTCCCGCCCCAGCATTTTACATTATTGTTATTTAAGCGTGCACATGTATGGCTTTGACCTGTAGCTATTGATGAAGCGCTAAGCCCGCTTCCAAGGTCCACCACGGGGAGGTTGTCGCCCATCTCACCGGCTGCGTCGCCTCTGGCATCCATGTCACCAAAACCAAGTTGGCCTGATGAATTTCCGCCCCAGCACTTCATTGAACCATTGTCTAGTAAAGCACATGTATGGAAGTCACCGGCCGCTATAGCAGTTGCAGTGCGACCGCTGCCAAGTGATACGGCACTCAAGTTATCGCCCATTTCTCCCGCGCCATCACCGCGGTCAGATGTATCGCCAAGTCCCAAGGCGCCAAGGACGTTGTAACCCCAGCATTTGACAGAACCATCATCAAGCAAAGCACATGTGTGTTTATCTCCGGCAGCGATAGCTGTCGCCGTGCGGCCGCTGCCCAAGGACACGGCATTCAAGCTATCTCCCATTTCACCTGCGACGTCACCAAGACTGTCGGCGCTCCCTTGTCCAAGCTGGCCCTTGTCATTCAACCCCCAGCATTTAACCGTGCTGTTATCAAGCAGGGCGCATGTGTGGTTGCTTCCGGCAACTATGGCCGTAGCAGTGCGGCCACTGCCAAGTGACACGGTACTTAAGTTATCACCAATTTCACCAGCAGCATCTCCTCTGGCATTCGTGTCGCCCAAGCCAAGTTGGCCATAGGTATTGCCGCCCCAACATTTTACTGCGCCACTGCTGAAGCGTACACAGGTGTGAGCTGCTCCAGTGACCGTGTTCGCAGGTTCAATGACCGTGATGGTTGCATTGCTTGTATTTCCAAGTGAATCAGTCACGCGGACCTTGCCGGTTTCTGCTGTCGAAGGCGCGGTATACAAGCCAGAGGATGAATTCACATTCCCCGCCCCTTGTGTAACGCTGTAACTGTAAGGTTCCACCCCATCGGTCGCGGAGAACGTGACAGCATTATACACAACCAGTGTTGTAGTCGCAGGTGAGATTGCAAGGGCTGGATTAATTGTCACGGTTGCATTGCTGGTATTTCCAAGTGAATCAGTCACACGGACGGTTGAAGAGCCTGAAGATGACGGCGCGGTAAAAAAACCGCTGCCCGTATCAATCGTACCACCACCGGCCACTATGGAATAACTGTAAGGTGTCACGCCCCCGGTAGCAGAAAATGTAAAAGTGTTATTGACCGACAATGTTTTTGAACTCGGGCTGATTGCAAGAACGGCGTTGATTGTAACAGCCGCATTGCTAGTGTTGCCGTTAGAATCAGTCACCGTGACGGTGGCTATACCCGAAGATGAGGGAGCCCTATACGTTCCCGAACCGGGGTCTATGTCGTTTTCAATACTGCCCCCACCGGCCGTAACTGCGTATGTATAGGGTATGGGATTTCCAGGAACTCCTCCAGTGGCTGAAAAATTAAATGTGTTGTTCACGGCAAGCGTTT
Organism: uncultured Bacteriovoracaceae bacterium; assembly: GCA_964358645.1. Classification (GTDB taxonomy): domain Bacteria; phylum Bdellovibrionota; class UBA1018; order UBA1018; family UBA1018; genus JBBTDV01. Next base: position 30,519 of record CAYHPW010000017.1, read on the forward strand.
TACTGGTCGGTACTATGGATAGTAGCGGGTTGATGGTCACCGCGGCGTTGCTTATATTACCAATGGAATCTGTCACACTCACTATCGCGGCACCCGTGGAACCTGGTGCAGTGTAACTGCCGGTTGATGAATTGATCGTGCCACCTCCACTGGTGATGGAATATGAATATGGCGATACGCCGCCGCTTGCACTGAACGTATGTGACGTGTTGATGACAATAGCCTTGCTTGTGGGTGAAATCGCAAGCGCAGGATTGATTGTGACACTAGCGGTACTGATGTTTCCAAGAGAATCAGTAACCTTCACAACAGCGGAGCCTGGTGAACTTGGTGCTGTATAGCTGCCGGTCGATGCATTGATCGAGCCTCCGCCGCTTTGGATTGAGTATGAATATGGAGTCACGCCGCCAGCAGCAGAAAAGACGAAGGAGTTATTCACCGCCAGTGTTTTAGTGGATGGTGAAGCCTGCAAGGCAGGATTGATCGTTACAGGAATATCAACGTATCCTTCGGTCGCATCCGTAATGCGTATAGTAGCAGCCCCCTGTGAAGCAGGAGCGGTGTAAGACCCGGTTGATGCGTCTATAATAGTTATAGTGCCCCCACCTTGCGATACGCCGAAGGCATAGGGTTGTAATCCGCCTGTCACAGAAAAAGTAAACGTGTTGTTAACTGCCAGTGTTTTGGATGTTACGTTAGGTACAAGCGGTGGAAAGATCGTCACGGTGGCGTCACTGCTGTTTCCAAAAACATCTGTTGCCCTGATTGTTGCCGCACCTTCTGAGCCAGGAGCGGTGTATTGTCCTGTGCTTGAATTGATCGAACCACCTCCGGAAAAAACAAAAAAGCTGAGTGGCGGCACACCGCCGGTTGCTGAAAAGCTACGCTGACCTGTCGCAGTAACAGAGGTGCTAGTTGGCGAGATCTGCACACTAGGGTTGATGGTTACAACCGCTTCGGCAGTATTTCCTATAGCGTCTGTTATGCGCACTAAAGTCGTGCCCGGCGCTCCTGGAGCCGTAAACGATCCGCTTAACCCGTCAACACTGCCATCACCGCTTGCGACATAAAACATCGAATACGGTGGTTGCCCACCCGTGACGGAGAAGCCAGCAGTGTTCCTCAGGGATAGGGTTTTTGTTGAAGGACTTATTAGGAAAACCGGCACTATCGTAATTACCGATTCGCTTGTATTACCGGAAGCGTCTGTCACCTTGACTGTATCAGTCCCCTCGGCACCCGGCGCGATGTATACGCCCGTGGTGGAATCTATCGTTCCGGACCCGCTTACAAGTTCAAATGTATATGGCAGGTTGCCGCCAACGGCCGAGAACACTGTCGTATTTCCAGCCATGATCGTCAGCTGAACCGGTGAAATATGTGGTAAAGAGTATGAGATCGGAGGATTGCTTTTTGATTCAAGCTGCTGTTCTTCGTTGGTATCCAGCGTAAGCATTTCGGAACATCCCGACACACCAAACGCCGGGATGGCGCAGATCAAATACAGAATATTTTTTAAACTTACGTACCGCATATAATATTCTTCATCCGCCTATGTTGTTAACCACAGGTTTTCTATAATAATTGTATACTAAATCTTATAAAAATTAAAGACAGTATAATAACTACCGTGTCACAAGTGACATGCATGAATTAACACGATTTATCCTGAAAAAGATCTAAGACGAAAGCCCTGTCAGCGTGATCCTTAGCGTGGTTCTTGTGACTCCGTCGATATAGCTTATGGACAGTGTAGCCTCATGTGAGGATGCCTCCGTAGGGCTGAAGCTGACCACAACTGTACAAGTAGCGTCCTTGTCAAGACGGCTGGTACAGGTCCCTCCGGTGCCTGGGAATGTCCCACCCTTAAATAAAAATGGTGCAGAAAGCGCTTCGGTCGATGACTCGCCTATTTCTGTTGCTGTATAATAACCTGAATTCTTAATCGTGATGGTCTGGTCTGCAGACGCATTCGGTGTCACCGTTCCAAAATTAACGGTACTGCTTCCTTCTACGCTTAAGACAGCGATATTCGAGGAAGTATCAGGAATATCAATGAGCGTGGATGACGAGTTTTCGCTGTAACAGGATCCAAGCATCGACGCAAACCCGCTTAAAACAAATACACTTAGTTTATTTAGCCTGCGAACGCACATATTGTAATTATCCCTTTCCGCTTGTTTGTCGTCAATTAGAAGCCAAAACCTATGAGAATCCCAAGGTAATGCATCCCCTCTGTATTATAACTTCCCTCAAGCGCTAGCATTAGACCCGCATAACCAGGTTTAAACAGCACACCACTGAAAGCTGAAAGACTGTAACTGCTATAAGACTTCGTGGATAACGTATAAACGGTTGACACTATGTTGAGCCTGGCTACCGCATCAATTTGGCCGGTTATCCATTCCAAACCAGCGCCTATATAAGGTTCAACGAAGTATAATTTTTTTGAGGCTAAAACTTGCGTCGCTATGGTCCTGGTTTTCAATATGATGGATAACGAACCCACGGATACGCCGGCTGCTAAAAGAGGAGTGGAAGGAATGCTTAATTTCGCAAAATCAACTTTGGTTGTAGAGTATGATAGTCGCAGCGCCCACGTCGGTCCTTCCTCTGGCTGATGAAGGATGAATTTCATCCCGACTCCCGCTATGTAGCTCCCTTTGTAATACAGACCTGATATGCCTATGTCGCTCGTTGGGCTTAACCCTTTGTGGATATGTACTTTTGCTATCGGCATGGAGGGTAATGATCCAACGCTACCCAGGCCCGTCGCCGAAGAGGACGTCGAAAAATCATCAGGCGCGTGCACCAGCGTGGCTTCTAACCCAAGGTCGAGGCTGGCGCCACTCATAGGTGCGGCACCGTGGTAAGGGCGGTGATTTGAAAGATAACCGGTTGCCTTGACCATGGGTTTAACTACTTCTGCTGGCAGCACCGCATCCAAGCTCAGGCTTAGGGAGCTAGCAAGTGCGGTTTCGTTTACGCCTGCGGCCAACAACAACGACATGAGTGTTATAAGCCGTCGTGTATACACACTCCAATTAACCATGTTGATAATTAACTCTACTAAAGATTATACTCTCTGCGAACGATTAAGTATTAAGATTAAGTATTCATGGCGAGATTTCTAAGGGGACCGTGGGCTGGCTTCATTCTGCGATGGGCGGGTAAGGGGTTAGCCCGCCTGCATTGGTTCCCGTTGAATTTTTCTATAACGGTCCTGATAATGTCGAGTCTGCCGGAGAGCAGGCTCGGCATTACAGTTTCTTTAAACTCAAATGGATGGATATCGCAACCGATCGCGATGATAGCCACATCGTCGCTGATGTTGAAACTGATGTCGTCATTCTTTAGTTCCGCCGTCAGCGCGGACAGATCGGCAATCAGTTCAGCATGGGTTTTACCGTTCAGTTTGAAAGGGAGAGAAGTCCTAAGGCCTGGGTCGTAATTGAATCGCGCCCCAGCGTAAGTAAGAAGATCATGGATATATTTGTCATCATCGAATTCAAACCCAAAGTGATCCCTCTGCAACCCCCAAGGAGTTTGTGGCACCGGAAACGGCGTGAGAAGCTGCGCCGAGGCGTGCTGGTTATATGAAAAAGCATGACGCAAAAAAGACACCGTGTTTGCCCGACTCTCCGTGGTCTCGAACGGCAAGGGATAGATAAAGCTGCCGGTAACAAAGACACCTTGATCGGACATGGATTTGATCGCTCTCAGTATCCGATCACTGCTGGTTTTCTTGTTAATGGCCGTTTTTAAGAGCTCATCGTCGGCTGACTCCACGCCAAAGAAAATGCAACGAAGTCCTGCTTCATAAAAAGTAGGAACGTATTCCTCTTTAACGCCGTTGACGTGCATGAAGCATGAAAAACGCATATCCATACCACGCTTGATAATTTCTCTGGAAAGATCCATCAGGAGTTTTGGAGGGGTATATGACCCTGAAAATCTGAAAAATCTGGCGCCGAGTTGTTTTTGCACATGGCTTATTTCAGCAAGAATCCCTTCAACCGATCGCATGCGCCAGCGGTTGCTGATGACTGGATGTACGCAAAAATGGCATGACATGGGACAACCACGACTTTCATCCAGAACAACAAGCCTTAATTTGTCGTTGCCCCAAGCCGAAGGGTATACCTCGCGATCATATACCGCGTGTGAAATCTCATCTAAATTATCAACCAAACTGACGGGTGTTTTGATGAACTTGCCATTTCTTACGTATAAAACCCCGGGAGCTTTTTCTATTGGGTGCCCTTTTTCTAAGTGATCAAGCAAGGCTGGCACTGCTCTCTCGCCCTCATTGGTAACCATGAAGTCAAAATGCTCGATAGTTTTCGCGGTGAATTCAGGGGCTATTTTACAAGTAGGTCCACCAAGCAGGATTTTTATTTCAGGAAATCGTTTTCTCAATTCCGAGCACCAACGCTTGACTGCCACAAGCCCATCCCCAGCCCAGCATTTAAACCCAACCACAGTTGAATTATGCTGTTTGATTGAAGTGGCAAGCTGTTCAAACAGCTCGTCCATTACGCTGCTGCATACGTTGGGGTAGGCGGTGTTGAGCCCACCATCTTGCACAGTATTTTGTGTGCTATCTTGATGCATGAATTTTTCAGCAACGGATAATCTGTTAAAATCCTCGATCAGCACCTGATGCCCATTCGTGATCAGGATCCCCGCCAGACTCGCCAGCCCGTTATCCAGGGCGAAGCATGAAGGTGTTTGTGGATAACCTGAAAAAGTGCAAAGAATAATATGCGCCATCCTGAAATAATTACCCCTTTCGCAATACCTCTTATTAAAGATAAATTTACTGATCTGATTTTTGAAAATTGTAAGCAAACTCAGCCTTTGAATCTGATATCGAAAACCTTGGCATCCCTCCCGACATGCGTATCAGGTCCTGGAAAAAGCTCACATGAGCCCTGGATGGAATTTTTGGCAGCAGCGTAGTTTTAATGTTTACCATGATACTGGCAGATTTTATTGACTCACTGACTCCAATGGTTATACGGCCGCAGCAAGAATGTTGTGCCCAGTCTATTACGGAATTAATTAAGAAAATCGTCGCGCGTAAAAGCGTGACCGGTCTGCATACAGCCAAAACAGGCGTTGATATCGCCTGGCAGATTTCTAATTTAATCCTGCAGCTGGCAGCATGTTTATCGCAAAAAGATACCGCACGGTTTGTTAAATCAGCGATATCGGTAGCTACCAGTAACTCTTCTGATACGTCTGTTAATAGCATTTTAAGATCGCTGCAAATCTGCATAAGGCGCTTAACCAGATTTTCGTTCTCAATAGAAAGCGCCAGCAGTTGGCTCAGATCAGGAGTAGTTTGTTCAGCCAATTGTCTTATACATTTGGAATTCAAGTGCAATGCCGTCAGAGGATCAATGGTTTCGAGCGGAAAATGCAGGCACATCCTTCCGATGGTAGCGAGTTGGACAATATCCAGCTGAATTTCTTTTTTAGGCATAGCAATAAATATCTCAATACTAAAGTATGGCATTTATAGCGGCAATGGAAACCTTAGTGACAGTAAAGTTTTCTTTATTAGATGAGCCTCCATTGGTTTGTTAATCTTTTGAAAAACCAGGGGGCACTTTTGGAAAAAACATTGACCGAAACTCTGTTAGGATTCAGTTGGGATAAATACTTCCCTAAAACTTTTGGCCAGAATAATTGGCTTGTACGGAGATCATCGTTTGAAGAATGCTGCACATTTACTGAGTTTCATTACAAGGAAGTGATTTTAGATGGCAGGAGCCACAGCCCTTTTTTGTGGGATGACCAGGATTCCCGCAGGACATCTTATTACAAGAGGTGCGGTGATTTTTTTGCTTTCGAGGCGGATCGTGAAGTTTTCGGTGTATTCTGCGGGAACTGTGCTGATTGGAGCACCTACTACTTGCGCCACACATTGCTTAAAAAGAAATTCCAAGGAACCGGGTTTTACCAGGCCTTCATCAAATATTTTCTAGAACTGCTCGGGTCCGAAGGTGTGCCAAGAATTGAGGCTGACATTCACCCAGGCAATCACCGCAGCATTCATGTATGCCTAAAAGCTGGTTTTATCATTAAAGGGATGAGCTTATCCGAACGGTGGGGGGCAGTATTACATCTTATAAAATATTTTGACCGCAACAGACAGGAGGTTTTTTTGAATCAATTCTGCCACGGAACATGGAGTGTCACGGATTCACCAGAACCAAGCGGCCAGATTTTCAATTGAGCTTATTAATTCCAAAGGAGGGAGGTATGCCATGAAAAAGAAATTCGCACTTACTTGTTTCTAAATAATACGAATGGTGCCCTCTTCGGGTCTACCCCGAGAGGGCACCGGTTTACCAATATAGGTCTAAAGAAGCGCAATTATGCATCCACAAGAACTTTACATAAAATTCCCACTCGGCCTGTCGTGGTCCAATCCTGAAGTCCATATCGAAAAAGTCACGGTAGGCGATATTGAAATACATACGGTAGGCGTTGTTTCGCACGCATCGGATTTTGGCGAGGTTTGGGGCAGCGCCGCAGGGCTTAAAGCTTCACCGGTGGAGCGTGCTTATTTTGAGCTCCTTGAGCGGATAGCTATCGTAGAAGCTGAAAGCGGGCAGACAGACCTTGGAACTATAAACGCATCCGGAGAGGCAAAGGATACGGTGTCTTATGACAAGATTTTTCCTGAAAGCACTGCGCCTTCAGAATGGATATTTTCACGATCAAATGGAGTAGCGATCGGGCGCACGATCAGTAGCGCGCAGCTTAGGTCAGCTTGTGAGCTGATAGAAAGACACCGCGTATTAAATATGTGGTACAAAAAAAAAGCCCCAAAACCATATCCAGATTCATGTGACATTAATGAAAGCAAGTTTTACGACACTTACACTTTTCATAAATATGACTTCGGATATGTAAAAGTCGGTGACAACCCTGTATTTGTGGTCGGCGTACTCGGCGTACCAAAGAATCCAGCTTGGCCTGAGGTCATGGGTTTCGGGTCATATAGCTCGTTTGAGTACGCCTTAAAGAAAGCATTTGAGGAGTGTATTCAACGTATAGGTTTTTTATGGGGTGAAGAATATTCTGATTTTGACAAAATAATTTTTTCACCATCGCCACTTTATCACCAGGAAGTTTATCTTTCCGGTCATGGCAGGCGCCTCCTTGCGACTTGGCTAAGCGGCAATGCCAGCCTCAATGATAGCGGTGATGAATTTGATATTACATGGGCTGATCTGACCCCAGAGCGGTGGAGAGGCAAATTGCACGTCCTGCGCGCTATATCAGGGGAAGCTATTCCGTTGATATTTGGCAGATGGAATCCGTCATCCCTTGATGAGATGATGATTCATCCGATCGCTTGAGCTGAAATGAGTCAGGAGCAACATAGGCGATATCGAAGCTCAGATTCAAAAGCTTCCGTCTCAGGTTGGATATATGCACATCCAGTGTTTTTGAACCGACTGAAATATCATCCCATACTTCTTTAAATATTATTGAGCGGACTACCGGACTACCTTTTGCTTTCTGCAATAGATTGATAATTTGCATTTCCTTTGTGGTGAGTTGAATGCATCCAAACTTTTCTGTCTCAGCTTTTAAGTGTATTGGATCAAGTTTTAAGTATTCATCAAAACCTGTTGGCTCATTTTTCTGTGGGCAATGCCGCTCTTTCAGCAGGTTCTCGACTTTGGCTATCAATTCAACTTTTGAAAACGGTTTGGTTAGATAGTCGCTTGCCCCATGTCTAAAACAATCCCTGACCAGATCCAAGTCCTCGGAAGAGGAAACAACGATGAACGGTATTGTCCTCAGTTTTACCTTCCCTGGATCTTGGGACAAAAAACGCAGAAAATGGTCATCGGATAATTTTAGATCAGCTATAAGCAGGTCAGGGAGTTTGTCTGAGCTTGAGAGCGCGTGTGAGAATTCCTGTAATGTGCGGAATGTTTTAATCTGATACCGGACTTGCAGTATTTCCTCATAAACAAATATGGCGCTTGGGTCGTCCTCGAGTATCCAAATTAATTTTATGTCGAATAACATCCTTATCAGCCCTCTTTAACGCCACTATCCGCGTTCGGTAATGTCAACAGGAAGCGCGTCCCGCTCACCCCGCCTTCGTCAAGCCTGTCGGCTTGCAGCAACCCTTTTCTTTGCTCAATAAGTTTTCTTGTTAGCCTAAGCCCGAGGCTTTTTGCCGTAACCGTGTTTTCCGCCTGATCCGTCAATGACTCGAATGCTTCTCTGGTAAGCCCTGTCCCGTTGTCTTCTATGGAAATCGTCGTGTTTGCCGTTGATTGTTCGAGTAAAGAAATCTTGATCTTTGGCTGGGAGACCTGGTTTTTTAGAAGATTATCTATGCTGTTGCGATACAGGTTATCCAATATGTGCATCAGATCAGCGCGTGGGATTTTTACCGTGATCGTATCTAGTATGTTATCGATTTCAAAAACAATCTGGCTCAAATGCCCTTGATGGTACTGTATGTCTAGGAGTCGCACGACATGCCTGTGGGCGTCGGTAAGCCTTGTGCTTTCTTGTGCTATGTCCGGGTTTTTTAATCTCGCGCGGAGTGATGTTACAAGTTCGATGGCACGATCAATATTGGTAGTTAAATGTTCGATTAATTTCCGCGTTTTTTCAGGTTCCTGCCCGGTTTTTAGTTCGCTTGCACAGAAATGCGCGGCATGCAGCGGCCCGCTCAGGTCATGGGCGATCAGGGCAGAGATCTCGCCCATCGTGTAAAAGCGGCTCCTATCCACCTCCTTGAATACATGTTGCGAGATTTCCAGTTCGGCTTTGGTAAGGCGGTCGGATAATGCGTTAAAAGTTTTTTCAAATCTGGCCATTAAAGACATAGAGTGTAGTGGCAGGCTGTTTTTCTGCCCCTGCACGTAGTTCAGGCGATCCATTGTAAGAAAGATATTCTCCAATGCGGATACCAAATACCGGCGACTTAAGAAAAAATTATGCGTAAAAAGTATGAGCCCTATTACAACAAGCCCGGAGGCTGCTGTGGTGGGGCTTAAATTCAGTATTTTACCGCCGTGGGCGAGAACATGCCACTGCAAGACCAGGATGAAGACAAGGAGGTAAAGTAACGAGCCCATTTCATGGAGAATGTAATCGCGGCGCGCGTATTCGATTTTGACCTCTCTGAAAACATCGCTCCAGTCGTATGTTTCATGTATTTTTGCCAGCCATCCGCTTAGGAAAGCATGCGCATGTATGTATACTGAACCCAGGAAAAAAGCGCAGTTCACCGCTACCATAAGAAAACACATCAGGAACTGCTCGAAGTTGGAGCGGCTGTGCTTCCACACAAAAACAATGACGAGAAACGCTGGGATCGTTTTTACAAGCCCCCAGAAATAACAAAAAAGCGCCCTTCGCAGCGGGAATTTAAGAACGGAATGAACCATTTCAATTTTCTGGTCGAAGGGCTGTTTCTGTATTTCAGCAATCGGAGTGTCATAGAAGTATACTTTGGTGTCAGGGCAGAGCTTGGTGAACACCTTGGCTTCCGTGAGATAATTTAGATAACCGGCGATGCCGTTATCAACAATGAGCAGGATCAGTATTTCAAGCCATGAGGGTTGTAGAACGGCGATTACTGGGACATATGTAGCGATTACGATCAGGATCCAGCTTGTTGGGCTCATACATGCCCTGAGATTTTTCATTAATTATGATCTCGCACAACATGGAGCGTTATGCAATAGAGTCGTGGAAAATCAATTAGTTAGGTTGATTTAATAGAGGGAAGTGCGACGCAAGGTACAACGGATAATGGTTTGCGATCTTTGTTGTTGACCCATCCGACCAGCTTGCTTTCAGTTTTGCGCCACATATGCAAATATGTATCAAATTTGACACTTTTTGCTACCACTTTTATCAAAATTTGGCACTTTTAGTCATCACTTAATTATACTTATAAGCAAAAGATCAAGGTACTAAGATTCTTAAATGCACAGCCAACACAAGCATATACATACCGACCACCAGGCACCAAAAGCCATAGGGAAGGCGATAGTAATCACGGTTGTTTTCATGATCGTGGAATTGGTGGGTGGTTGGATTTCAAACAGCCTGGCACTGATCTCCGATGGTGCGCACATGCTCACGGATGTGGGAGCGATGCTCTTAAGTCTTTTCGCATTATGGGTCGCAAAACGTCCACGTACGTTGATCATGAGTTTTGGTTACCATCGCGCTGAAATTCTCGGGGCGCTAGGCAGCGGGCTTGGTATCTGGCTGATCTCCGGAGTCCTTGTATATGAGGCCATTGAGCGGCTAAGGTCCCCACAACCTGTACAGGGCGTTATTGTATTTGTGGTCGCGAGCATCGGGCTTATCGCCAATTTATTAAGCATGAAGATCCTACACAAAGCTAAGCAGCACAACATCAACGTGCGTGGAGCATATTTGCATCTTTTTGCTGACGCGCTTGGGAGTGTCGGTGCCATCGTTGCTGGTCTGGTCCTCTGGCTTACCGACTGGAGGCCGATTGATCCCATAATCACGATTTGTTTTTCTGTATTGATGTTGATCAGTTCATGGGAACTCGTAAAAGAAGCGGTTGGTATTCTCATGGAGTCAACCCCACAAGGCATTGATCCAGCAAAGGTTCAGTCGGATTTGGAAGCGCTTCCTTTGGTTAAGGAAGTTCATGATCTTCATATTTGGACGGTGTCTAATGGGCGACTCGCCCTGTCCGTTCACCTGATTTCTGCGGAGCCTGAAACTGTTCTTACCACCGCCAATCACTTATTAAAAACCAAGCATGGTATTATTCATACGACCATACAGGTGGAAAGGCCCGGTCATTTTAGTTCAGAACGTTGTTACGACTGCAAGCCGGTTGGGTTATAATGTTCAAAGCAACGCACCCATAGCTCAATTGGATAGAGCATCAGACTTCGGATCTGAGGGTTGGGAGTTCGAATCTCTCTGGGTGCATTTTTTAAATCGCAGGGCTGGATCGTAAATCTTATGCCGAAAGGTCTTATTTAATCTCCAGCTGGACAGGGCAATGATCAGAACCCTTCACCAATGGCTGGTGTATTGATGACTTCACCATGTCAATGGATTCTTCGTTAGTGAAATGATAGTCGATGCGCCACCCGATGTTACGCGCCCTGACCCCGGGCCGGTAACTCCACCAGGTGTAATGCCCACCCTCTTTTGAAAAATGCCGGAAGCAATCAACATAACCGCGTGCCACGTAGTGATCCAACCACGCACGTTCTTCTGGGAGAAACCCTGAGTTGTTCTCGTTCGCCTTTGGGTTTTTAAGATCGATTTCTTTATGGGCAATATTGAAGTCACCACAGACAATGACCGTCTTGCCACCACTGCGGAGCTTTTCGCAATACTCGAGGACCTTGTCGCAGTAAAAAAGCTTGTAATCAAGCCTGGCGTGATCCGGCTGAGAGTTCGGGAAATAACAATTAAGAAGCGTGAAATGCGGATACTCCGCAACAAGCACCCTACCCTCGTTGTCGATCTCTGGGACACCGACCCCGTACTTCACTTCCAACGGCTCTTTTCTTGAATAAAGTGCAACACCGCTATATCCAGCTTTTTTTGCCGGGTGCCAATATGAATGATATCCAAGTGGATGTAAAAGTCCCTCTCCTAGCTGTTCAGGAAACGCCTTTATCTCTTGCGCACAAACGATATTGGCTCCTTCGTCTTCAAACCATTTCAGAAAACCGTGTCGCTCAGCCGCCCTTATGCCATTAACATTCCACGATAGAAGTTTCATTCTCGGGAAACTACCAAAAGCCGTTTAAAATTTACACGCATAAAAATTCGGCATTTTTTTTGGGGCAACTACGGGGTATGAGTTAGCAAAGGCAGGAAAACATGACTTTTAAAAAATATAATTCAATAAATCCTTCAATAAATCCATGGAGCATTAAATTATTAATAATTTTTTCGTTAATACTTTCCAGTGCTCCAAAAGCAATAAGCGCAACAATAGATCAGTCGGCCACTTACCTAAAGAAACCAAAGCTTATACTCGTGCTCGTGATAGACCAGTTCCGCGCTGATTACCTTACACGATTCGAAGCGCGGTTCTTGCCAGCAAAACAACAAAATGGCGACGTCGGTGGCTTCAGATATCTCATGTCAAAAGGCGCATACTTCCCTTTCGCCGAATACGACATCACGCAATCCATGACCGGGCCTGGTCACGCCACGGTCCTGACAGGTGCATACCCGTACCAGATGGGGATACCGGTCAATTACTGGTTTAATCAAGAAACTAAGGAACTAGAATACTGTGTCAGCGATAAAGACAACGCGATTATCGGTAAATCACAAACAGGAATATCTCCAAAAAATCTGATCGGCACAACTGTCGGCGACGAACTTAAAAACGCAGGCTACCCATCAAGAGTAGTCGGCATAGCAATCAAAGACAGAGCTGCTGTCTTGATGGCCGGCCACCGCGCTGACGTAGCACTCTGGTTTGACAGGAAAACAAACGAATGGGTCTCAAGCCGTTATTATTTTCCAGACGGCATTCTCCCAAAATGGGTTAATGAGCTGAATGAAGAAATTAAAAATAACATAGGCAAGCCCCTTACTTGGCCAGTCCCAAGCGCCACATCAGGTCTTTCTATCGCCGACATGACCCCATACTTTTCGCGGGAGGAACTAACTGATAAATCGTCCCCACCGGCCGAGATAGGCTCAAGCTTTCCCCATAAGGTGACCTTCGGCTCACCGATGTCGATTTTATTCCCGTTTGGATTTGAAATTACAGCTGATGCCGCTGGGCGCGCCTTAGACGCCTTAAAGCTTGGCCAGACAAAAGCTACAGACATTCTTGCAGTTAGCTTTTCATCACACGATTACATGGGGCACGCATTCGGCCCGAACAGCCTGGAGATGGAGGAAACAACAATTATCGCCGACAGGACTATCTCTAGACTTTTGAATCACGTAAAAAAGCGACTTCCCAATGGGCTATCCGACGCTGTCATCGTATTTACCGGCGATCATGGCTCGCCACCAAGCCCCACCTGGGCCAAGGCGAACAAACTTCCGGCTGGTCTGTTAGACGAGCAGGTCGTGGCAAAATCTCTTACACAGAAACTGGACGAAAAATTCGGGAAACCAGCGAACAGTATGGAATGGCTTGTAATTCATGACTTCAATATCTACATAGACAGGAAAACTCTTGCCGCAAAAAAAATTCCTTTAACTGAAATAGAGAGCGAACTTAAGCAGAACATGCTTGGCATAGACTGGGTGGCCCACGTGATTACTTCCACCGAATATAATGCGCGCATTCTCCCGCCTGGAATACACGGCCGCCAGGTCATGCGCACATACTTCCCAGGTAGAAGCGGGGACATGGTAATAATCCCAAAACCATTTTTCATACCTAATCTGGATGGCGCTGCCACGCACATCACCGGCTACGTATACGATCGAACGGTGCCGCTCATTTTTTCAGGCCTGAACATCAAGGCCGGGATTTATGCAACACGTGCCGAGATTGTGGATGTCGCCCCGACGCTTTCATTCTTGCTCGGAATCATTCCACCAAGCTGTTCCGAAGGAAGGGTATTAAACGAGGCGCTTACACTGGTCGGACGCAAATAAATACCTTGTCACACCTGAGTAATAAAAAAACCCACCCTCGCCTTATAAAGCGGGGGTGGGTTTATAAAACCAGTCTTTAGAACCGGTACGTAGCCGCTACATACACCATGTGAGCCGTGTAATCATGATCATTACCCGCTCCACTTAGGAAGTACTTAGACGACCCGTTATAATACTGATAGTTATTGAACGCGATATCGTTCAGCCTGAACTTCTCATATGCATAGCCAAGAGTCGTATCAAGATCATCCATCACCCGGTACTTAACCTTGGTGTCTAGCACGCTCTTTCGATAATCGTCGTACTCATAGATATTCGGCAAGCTTGCAATATTATTCTCCGGCATGAATTCATTCTGACCGTCATTAACTGACTGCTGCCAGTTTGCACTCACGTCAAGCTTGTCCTTCATTACTGGAACATCAACACCGAAACCATAAGCCCAGTAATAATCAGTCTCATTCATACTCCAGTTGTAGGTCGTGCTTGTCGAACCCGCGGCCGGATCGGCAGCGCTGCCGTACGTCCTCTTATTTGTCAGAAAGCTCGCCTTTTCCACATTGCCGAATGCACTCACTTTCACGAACGGAAATTGATAGGCAATATCTCCGAACACCTCAGTTCTTGGAGCTGACTGCAAACCAAGCTGATTGGCCGTATACCTATCTTTCTTGTAAGCATACTCGGCACCAAGTTCTAGGTGCTCGATCGGCTCGAGATCAACCCCAAGCTTAACAGCATCCCTGACCTTGCCTGCAGCATCAAATGGCTTGTTAAAATCCTGGCCGGTGACGGCGCTGGGGTCAACAACCACACCTTCTGAAATCCTCCACATGCGCTCGACCTTAAGCTTAGCTGTCATGAAATCCATCATATTATTTTTGACACCAGCATAGACGATTTTATCAGTCGTCTTCTCGGCGTCATGTCTTTCACGATGAACCTGCATGTACTCAAAGCCCCCCATCGCCTTAGTCTTGGCCGGTAGCTTAAGCCCAAGATCTAAGCCCGCGTCGTTCTTACGATAGCTGAAAAGTTCGTTCTCGGCCTCATACCCTCCGTTCGAGAATGTGATCTTGGTCGAGCTGTTCTTCTTGTTTAAGTAAGAATAGTACAGCTTAGAATCCAGGATATCGAGCAACTCAGAATGAGCCGCAACAGACACCGACTTATAGGCGATATCCCCCTTGAACTCATTGGTGTTCAATGTTAGCTGGGCAACCTCATAGGTAGGTGTCAAACCAGGCCCTCCACCGGATGCGGCTGCAATCGTGTCCAGTATCCCTAACGTGTTACTTAGCTTCGAATAACTCCCACGTAATGCAAGTGTTGTATCAAATGGCAACCCCGAATAAGTGCCCTGAATACCGATCTTCTTATAATCGTTATCCGAAGCTCCGGAAGTCACCTGATTCAACGTCCTCGAAGTCACGTAAGGATCGCGCCAAGTCATGTAATCATTGGCATTGGCGAACCTGCTGAAGAGCCCATCTGCCGATGCCAGGAAATTATCCGTGTGGTATCCAGCAGTGGCCGTGAAGTTGGTCGTTGTGTAATCGATCGCAAGCGGCAACTCAACTGGGCTACCGAAATTGCTACACGACTTTGTACTAGATGAACTCTTAGCATCAGCACAAACACCGTTAGTGTAAGAAACAGGCCTTTTGCCTGTTGTCGATACTTTATTTGCACCTAGCTTTAAGAAGTACGGCTCAGCCGGGATAAGATCGACGTCCGCACCTACGGTCTTTGCCTTTGTGGCGTAGTCGAACTCCGTCCAGGTGGAAGGATCCGTGCTTACTGTCGGCGTAAACGTGGTACTCGTCGGCACCTTGTCAGTTGCCGTATAGGTCAACTCATTCGTACCAATGCCCGAATAAAACGAACGCGCCCCGAACGAATAATTATGAGGTGTCTCGTTATAGAAAAGTGAGTATTTAAAGCTTGTGTACCTACCCCCCTTAACCCCATAAAATTGGTTATTCAGGCCGACATTCTCGAACGTCACATCCGTGAAGTAGGCGTCCTTACTAAAGAAGACCTTACCTCCAAAGATTATCCCGTCGCTGATGTCCCTGAACTCGTTGAATCTCGCACTTTCTCTATCGTTAGTGACTGACCTGTATCCTATGTCGGCACTTCCTTTTAAGTCGTATTCGCCAAGCTTAAACTCACCGAATGCGACCACTGGTTGCCAGCATAGAACCGCTATTGATGCTAGTAACGCTATTCTAATCTTCATTTTATACTCTCCCTGTATCCTGGATTATTAATGGGTCAAGTACTTGCCACCGTTATAGCCCTGCCCCTGATTTGAGGACCCGGAAACTGGTATTTCTTTCGGGTTCTTCGGGGCATTGCTACCATGGATATTGCCGTGGCAGTTGGCACATGCTTTCGAAACAAGCCTTGTACTCGGAGCCGATACGCCAAATCCATTTGTAGCTGTATAAGCCGTACTCGGGTGCCTACCCTCATGACAATTCTGACAGAGGTTAGGCAACTTCTGCACGAGCAAATTCTCGTGATTGCTGCCGTGCGGATTATGGCAAGTCGCGCAGTTCTCCTCAACAGGAGCATGTTCCCAAAGATAAGGCCCACGCTTATCGGCGTGACACTTATAGCAAGTCTGATTGACATTTTCCGCTGCTAGGTTCCCATGTGAGAGCGAACCATGCGGATTATGGCAATCAGCGCAAGTGACTTTCCCTTCTTTAATAGGATGGTGCGATGATTTCCCGACAAGGGCCTTGATATCCTTGTGGCAACCAAAACATGTTTCGGGTTTTGGTATGACAGCTGCCTTGCCTCCATGCATGTTGTGACAACTGGCGCAGTCAACATCATTTTTGGAGTGCTTGCCCATCTTCCAGAACGCAACTTTGTTTGAGGTGCTATGGCAACTCAAACATTGCTTGCTTCTCTCCTGGGCTGTTTGCTTGGAGCCTTTACTAAAACTTATTATCGACTCCTTGCCACCACCGTTTTTAATATGCTCTTCCGTGGAACCATGGCAAGCCTCACAACTGTGCTTGGAACCCCCTTCTACGAGATTCCACGCGGCATTGTGATGCCCTGACTCAAAAGATTTCACGGCCTCTTCATGACACTCGCTGCATTTGTTTTCCGCAAATGCAATCTGTCTTAAAGACCCCAAAACCACCATGCAAGATGCAAGAACAGTTATTAAAAATAACCGTCGGATCGTATCCTTCATTGACCGCCACCCCTTTCTTTCCAAATCACCGCAGTTTTAAAGACAAATACGTCGCTTCAAAAAACAATGTTTGTACTTATTAATTCTTTCGCTTAATGGAAAGTGTACGCCAGCAAACTGCTTTAGCAAGCTGTTTTTTCTAAAAATTTTATGTACTTGTATTTTTCTTGCGGAAAAAATGTCCCATAACAATTCTAGCGGAAGAGATACTTACCCATTTCTTCTATTATTGACGTCATCCGGTGGGTAGTTTGTTTCATCAGGAGATGGGGATGGTGAAGGCTCGACACTTTCTCTAACCTCAATCACGCCAGTCATCAAAGGATGTATCGAGCAAACATATGTATACGTTCCGGAAGTCTCGAACGTGAACGAAAAAGACTCGCCAGGCGCTAATGCTCCAGAATCCCAAACACTAGGCGTTGACGTTGATGTAGCAGTGTGGCTGACCGCATCGCCATTAATCCAAGTAACTGTCGTACCCTTTATAATTACCAAAGGATTGGTGCCAAAAGCTTGCGCACCCATTGTGGTAGCACCTTGCGGTATCGTAACAGTTACACCGACACTACCGGGCTGGCCCGGTGGTGAAACCGATGGTGGCTGCAACGCGGGCACAGTGGTCTTGTTTTCACTACAACTCACAAAACTTGCCAGAACAATAGCCATACCAACATGTAATTTTTTAAACATATTGGTAAACAAGCAATGCAGGTCGTGTTCCAGTAAAATCGCGTCAAAAAGCCGACGGCTACCAGAAGTCGTGATTAACTAATCGACATTTAAGTTTCATTCGCCTTGGCGGTATCTGGCTCTAACCATGGAGGGAGCAGCTTCGCCAACACGAAGAGAATAATCAGTGGCATAACAAGCAGGCACATCGTCATCAATAAGCCCTCGAGCCCAAGCAGGTGCACCTTATATGTAGTCAAGCCGTGGAAGCTCTTGGAGAACATCTGCCCGCCGACCACGACATTCCACCGCATGCTGAAAATGCCAACCTGGATCAATATCGCGGAAATAAAATAAAACACCCTTCGCATCTCATCAGGAAGCGTTCCAAATCTGGCCATGGCTATGGCGAACATTGGTATAATACTGCCGATCAGTAGTTGGGAGATAACCAGACTGATGAACAGCCGGTCCGTCACCAACCGCGAAAGGATATGGATAGACTCCTCGGATTCATACAGGCGATGGATGAAGTCAAGGATCTCAAGAGCAATGTCCAGAATCATCGCGTAAAGGAGGAATTCAGAAAGCTTGTTTAAACAAGCCATGTTTATCTGTTTCCATCTAAACCAGGATGTAACCATATATACTAGCAACACGGCTGCCATTCCAGACACGATCGCTGAAAAAAGAAACACAACCGGCATCAGCACGGAACTCCACCAAGGATTCGCCTTGATCGACCCGAAAATAAAACCCACATAACCATGGAGCAGGAACGCCGACGGGATACCGATGAAAGTAATAAGCTTGCCAGCCTTGTCGTCAAATTTTACTGCCTTTTCAGATAAGTCGGTGGCCCCCAATGTAATAAGTTTATAAAAATATTTCAAAAATCCCTTTTTCTCCTGCGAGAAAATCACTATGTCGCGTCGGTAATCAAACCAGATTTCTAACAATAAAACCACGAGCAGGTACCATGCGTAAACGAATCCGAACATGGCCATGGCGGAAGTCAGATGTGGCGTAAGGAACATCTCAAATGACCGCTCTGGATGCCCTAGATGCACAAGCAACGGTAGCGGTGCCACAATCAAAAATGCCAGCGCAGTCAGCAGCGCAAGGCGGTAAACCGGCATCAGTGCTTTAACGCGAAAAACCCGCTCAAGCGAAGCCAGGATGAATGCTCCGGCAACCAAACCAGTAAGATACGGGTAAAGAACAATCAACAACTCCCATTGAAGAAAATACTCGTTTGGATAAATATACCCAGCAAAAGATCCCAATGCGTCCGCGGTTTGTTGAATGGCGTGTTCCATAGCTTACCTGACCTCTTGGTCTGCGTTTGCGTAAAACACCTTGGGCCTAGTATTAAGTTCAGGCTTAAGTGTTTTAATCGCATTAAATTGCAGAATCCGGTGAATTGGACTGCTTAGTTTTTTAAGATCACCAAAAACTCTCGCTTGTGTAGGACAAACTTCAACGCAGGCAGGTGCCAAACCCTTGCTTATCCTATGGTAACAAAACGTGCACTTATCAGCGACACGCTTTTCCGGATGAATATATCTCGCGCCGTAAGGACAAGCCTGGATGCAATAGCGGCATCCTACGCAATAACTATCATCAACAAGAACAACCCCGTCCGGACTCTTAAAAGTCGCGCCCACCGGGCAAACCTGCACGCACGGAGGATTATCACAATGGTTGCAGAGTTTAGGCACAAAGAAAGTTTTTAGGACATCCCCATTTTCAGGCTGATCAGGAAATCCGTCTATGCCGGCATTCGGGCTGTCAATCATAGGTTCACCCTTTTTGGGAATCACATAGCGCTCAACCCATGTACGCACATAGTACGGAGAATCTGGAACCTTGTTTTCTTTCTTGCAGGCGGCAGCACATCTTCCACATCCTATGCACTTTTTAATATCCACCGCCATGGCATAACTGACTTCACTGTTCGGAGCTTTACCATTATTTGAAGTTTTTGTGTCCTCTCCGCTTGAGCGTTTTGAAGATAACCCGAAAGTAAAAAGCGTTATCCCTGCTGGAACCGCCTTAAAACACCAGTCCAGAAACTGTCGCCGACCTACATCCTTCTTATGCTTACGATCATTGGCCTCGTCGCTACAGTTATTATTGTCGATACTCATGGCTTTGCCTCCGGATAATGCGGGTAATGACAATCCCAGCACAAGTAGCGGCCCGCATGCGCTTCAATATCGATTTGCG
>CAYHPW010000018.1:0-26410 GCA_964358645.1 uncultured Bacteriovoracaceae bacterium
AGTTCTCGGTGCTCAAACCCACGTTTCGTCAGGCCTAATTACGCAACAACGCCTTTCCGATACAATCTCACCAATTGGTTTTGTGTTTATACTTTGTCCCCCTAAGTCGCTAGCAAAAACATGCCTAGCCTATGGTTTCTGTGTTTTTCCTTGGCCAGAAAGTTAACACACACGGAATGAGCAAAAGATGATGTTTGTAAGAAGATTTCTTCACGAGGCCCGCATCGGGAATTAACGGTTATACGGGATGCTCGTGATGGGTCTGGCTAACCCACTTAGGATGGAGGCGCTTTACTATGGCGCTGGGGCAACGCTGTCCGGCCGGCTCGTTGTTTAATGAGGCCGATGAATATACGTCGCCACTCCTAAGTTAAAATTGGTCAGCCAGACCCGCAGTTTATGTTGTCATCCGGCGTAGCCCATAGTGGGCTGGAAAATTGCCCGAGTGCACTATTGGCATTGGTTTTGAAATTAAAATTTCAGTGGATGCATCTCAAGGCAAAGAGACGAGTTTACCTACAGTGTCGTTGGCTGACCGTTTGAGAAGCGTTAGTGGTCGTATTTTGGAGCTTTGGGAGCAACGAGTCCGAGACGGTGTCATTGCTGCTCGGAATCTTGAGCCATCTAATCTGCGTAATTCGATTCCCCTGGTCCTTGAGGCCCTTGCCGGCACTTTAGATAATCTCGAAAAGAGCGAGGAGCCAGACCTAACAATTTCTCAAGCTCACGGACTACAGCGAGCATCCCAGCCTCAATACTCCATTAAACAAATTATTTTCGAATACCGGCTGTTACGGCGAACAATTTTTGACGTACTGGCTCCCGATGCTCTAATTGATCCACGGGCACTCAATGCAATTATGAACGTTATTGAAGTTGGCATTTCAGAGGCGACCGCTACCTTTGCCGATTATCAGTATCGCCTTCGGGAACAATTCATTTCAACTTTGGCTCATGACTTGCGAAATCCGCTGACAGCGGTAAAAGCTGCCGCTCAACTTAACCTGCGACATCCTGAAAACATGGCTACAACCCAAATGTTATCTGCGCGTATTGTAGATTCTATCGTCCGAACCGAACGGATGATTCAGGATCTTTTGGATTCAAATCTGGTACAGGCGGGTCAATCACTTCCCCTAAATTTCAAGCGTAACGACATGCGGGTCATCATCAAGATGACCTTAGAAGAAACAACGACGGCCATGGGGGATCATTTTAAGTTTGAACCAGGCGAAAATCCAGTCTTCGGGAATTGGGATAGTGAATATGTGAAAAGAGCAATTGAAAATTTGGCGGTGAACGCTGTGAAACACGGAGACCCGACTCGCACAGTGATAGTCACCCTCACCGAAGGTGATGGAACAGTTGCGATAGCAATTCACAATGAGGGACCACCCATTTCAGCTTCTGATATGCAAACCATCTTTAATCCTTATCTGCGTGTCGCTAAGACGAAAACACTTGGAAAACCGGGGTGGGGAATCGGGCTGTCTTTGGTTAAAGGTGTCGCCGAAGCCCACGGAGGCACGATTTCGGTTCAAAGCGGGGAAAAGAGCGGTACGACGTTCACCCTGACCCTCCCGATTGATCCACCAGATCATTCGAAGAAAGCTGCCTAGCATCCATTTATCACTCCCGTAGCCGTTTGTGGCAAATTGCAAAAAACAGAGAATCCCAGTTTCATTGAACTCCATAAAGCGTAAAATAATAATAGCAAGCTTTTACATGAATTATATTGGACCCACTCAACCGACCTGGACGAGCACCTATTGTGTTCCTTAACCCATCACCCCTAACAGCAAGCCCCCTGCCGTTGCCACTTTTTCTTGTCACATCAACATGAGTACGGCCTTTTGATCAGCGAAGAATAATATCCGCCTCAAAATTCCTGCAACGGAGCCCTTGTGGGCGGCGCAAGCCTGAAGGCTGAAAATTTTCTGCGACTTATCGCGTGTGCCGCACAGGTTCTTGGACACATTTAGGACAAAATTAGAGTCATATATAAATTTGTCTGGACAAAATTAGAGTAGGCATTAATATTATCCTATAATAGGTGAGCAATAAACACGATGCTGACCAGAAGAATTTTACAAGCCATACAAAAAGATCTTAGCAGGAAAATGGTGCTCTTAGCCGGGGCCCGCCGGTGTGGGAAAACAACCATAGGCAGGGCACTAGCCAAAAGCATGAAAGGGCAGTACTACAATTGGGATATTGCCAGTGATCGCAAAAAAATCCGCAAATATGAGCTTGATCCAGATGCGGGGCTTTGGGTTTTTGATGAAATCCATAAGATGAGGCATTGGCGCAACTGGCTGAAGGGGCTGTTTGACGAACATCAGGGGCATCACCAGATCTTAGTCACTGGAAGCGCAAAACTAGAAGTTTATGGCAGAGGAGGAGATTCGCTTCAGGGACGCTATTATTTGCACCACTTGCATCCATTTACTTTTTCGGAGTTACAGCAAATTCCTCAAGCAAACACCACAATAAATATTATAGACGGGATTCCAAAGTTACCAATAAATGCAAAGAAGGGGGCTGAAAAGCTTCTTCGACAATTAGAGAACATGGGTGGGTTTCCAGAGCCTTTTTTGTCCGCCTCGACCACAGAGGCCGCAAGGTGGCGAACATCTTATTTCCATAGACTTGTGGAGGAAGAAGTTCGATCTTTGGAGGGGATTAAGAATTTGGATCAAATGGAGCTTCTATTGGATCGTCTTCCTGAGACGGTGGGCTCAGTGCTTTCCATTAATAGCTTGCGTGAAGATCTCGAAGTAGCTTTTGAGACCGTTAAAAATTGGATCCGTATTTTTGAAAATCTTTTTTCAGTGTTTAGAATCCCACCTTTTGGACCGGCAAAAATCAAGGCGGTAAAAAAGGAACAAAAGCTTTATTTTTGGGATTGGGCGGCAGTTCCAGATATGGCCCACCGGTTTGAAAACCTGATTGCTGTCCATCTAATGAGACTTTGCCACTGGTGTGAGGATCTCTATGGGGAAAAAGTCGAGCTGCGCTATTTCAGAACACGAATGGGGCATGAGGTGGATTTTATCTTACTCCGTAAAGGAAAACCATGGGTAGCCATTGAGGTCAAGGACTCCGATCGACCGGTTGATCCAAATCTCAAGTACCTTTTGCAGAAAGTTTCCTTTCCTTATGCGTTCCAGATTTCCAGGCTGGGCATTAAAGATTACGAGACCGAGTCTATTGGCGGATGCCGGGTACGGGTGATGCCGGCTATAAGGTTACTAGCTAATCTTCCGTAGTCAACCGCGCGCAGGAAAGGATCTTGGTAAATTCACATTGTTGCCAATTGCTAATAGACTCAAATCCCAAGCGCTGATAAACCTGTTCTCGATATCCTTCGCGGCAGAAAAGGCCAAGTTGTCGCACTCCTGAAGTAAACAAATGGTTTTCCACATGTGAAAAAAGTTTTTTGAAATACCCCTGTCCTCGGAGTTCTTTTTTAGTTCCACAATTGAAAAGCCAAGACATGTCTTGATGTCGGTAATCAGAGATGGCCATGGCTACTGGATAAGTGTCTTTCTTCAAAACAAAAACCTGGCGGTCCAAAGCCCAATTGGTGGTTTTCTTGGCCATTGTCTCCAAGTTATCTCTAGCTTCACAAATTAGCGGGCTGTGCTGTCTGATTGATCCCAAATAATCTGAAACGAGTGGAAGTAAATCGCTTGTCGATGGATGAGTATCCAAAAATATATTTTCTGATTCGGCGAAGTGAGTGTATCCAAGGTGCTTAGCCATAAACAGCATGGGAGTACGCAACGCAACCTGATATCCTTCGGGTATTATTTTTTCTTCCAGCAATCGTAGCCCTGGCAAGTAACCTAAAGCTTTAATGGTCGTAGAACTTAGATCAAGCTTTCCAGTGGTCCAAAAGTTCTCAATGTCGTTGAGCGCATGAGTAAAGACCCATATGTTGCCATCTGCCAGCCCACATTTAATATGGAGGGTTTGTTTATACAACGGAAGGGTTTCTAGTTCTGGTGAAAATAAATTCATACACACTACTAAGGCCTACTCTAATTTTGTCCTAAATGTGTCCAAGAACCTGTGCGGCACACGCGATAAGTCGCAGAAAATTTTCAGCCTTCAGGCTTGCGCCGCCCACAAGGGCTCCGTCCACGTTGGGGCAGGTGAGTAGCGCGGTGATATTTTCCGGGTTCGCGCTGCCGCCGTAGAGAATAGGAGTTGTTCCGGCTGCTTCCATGCCGAAATGCTCGAACAAATACTTACGTATGATCCTATGTGCATCTTCCGCCTGCTCGGGAGTTGCGGTCAGCCCCGTGCCAATCGCCCAAACAGGTTCGTAAGCGATTATCAGCCTTCCATCAAGAAAACAGGCCGCACCCTTGTTTTTTTCTGAGGCGATGGCGCTTAGTTGGGTTTTTAAAACTTCCTCGGTTTTGTTTTGTTCTCGCTGCAAGCGGGTTTCTCCGATGCAGAAAATAACATGGAAGCCTTCGCTTAAAAGCCCTTCCACCCTTTTTTTTGCCGTCGCATCTGTTTCACCAAAAAACTGCCTTCTTTCAGAATGGGCAACGAGGCTCCAACTGATCCCCACTTCTTTAAGCATCAATGGTGAAATTTCGCCGGTGAATGCCCCTGATTTTTCCCAGTGGGCATTTTGCGTGGCCACATTAAGCGGGAAAGGGGCGGACGCCGCTAGTTGCACGCTCTTTTGAAGGCTCAGCATCGGCGGGATCACGCAAGCCTTAATTAAGCCGCTTTTAAGCATTCCGTAAGAAGCAGGCGGAAGGGTCCTCTGCGCGGCGGCATTGAGTTCAGAAAAAAACCGCTCGGTTTCCGAAACAGTATGGTTCATCTTCCAATTGCCGGCGATAAGGACACCGCGTGGTTTCATAATGGTCGTGGAGTGGTTTGGCGTTCTCTGGTAGTCATCTTGAGGATTTCAATCCCAGGTAGACCCCTGCCCTCAAGATATTCGAGTACGGCTCCGCCTCCGGTCGAGAGGTGATTGAATTTTTCCGCAACCCCAGAAGCTTTTATCGCTGAAACCGTATCTCCACCTCCTACCACTTTGACGGCGGAAATATCAGCAAGCATTCGTGCTATCTCAAAAGTCCCCTTGGAGTATTCCTGCTGTTCAAACTTGCCAAGAGGCCCATTCCAGAAAACCGTCTTTGCCTTTATGAGGAAATCAGAGAAGGCCTTGATTGTTTTTGATCCGATATCAAAGCCCTGGTTCGTGTCTACGGGCAGCAGGAGCGGGATTTCGTTTTTCTTTGCATCACGCAAAATGCTGCGAGCTGCGTCCACGTCTTCCGGCTTTGGCTGCTTAGCGCCTTGCGGAAGAGTTTGACCGGTTGCGATCCAGAAGGCATGCGCCATTGCTCCGCCTATGACCAGGCCATCGATTTTCCGTATGAGAGCGCTTATGGTTTTGATCTTGTCCGTGACTTTTGCGCCGCCAAGGATAGTATAAAATGGCCTATCTGGATTATGCAGGAGCGGGTCGAGGAACTTAAGTTCTTTTTCTATCAGGAACCCTATTCCACGATTCGTGAGGATAGTCGGTACGCCGTATGTTGAAGCATGTTTGCGGTGGCAAGTGCCAAACGCATCCGTGATGTAAACCTGTCCGAGGCGCGCGAGCTTTACAGCGAATGAAGGATCGTTTGCTTCCTCTTCCGCATAAAACCTTAGATTTTCAAGAAGGAGGATCTGCCCATTTTGCAGCCCAGAAGCCATCAGCTCTATACCTTCGCCTATGCAATCATCGGTAAGCGTGACGTCCTGGCCCAAAAGGACAGCTAGACGGTTGGCGACCGGCTCCAAAGATAATTCGCGCTTTCGCTCCCCATCTGGGCGTCCAAGATGTGAAGAAAGAATTAGCTTCGCGCCTTTTTCAATCGCGTATTTTATTGTAGGCAGCGCTTCTTGTATACGCGTGTCGTCCTCGATGTGCCATTCACCTTCAGCATCAGGCCCGCTTAACGGTACGTTGAAGTCAAGGCGCATGAATACACGCTTCCCGGTTATTTCCATTTCACGGATCGTGTTTATCGACGAGGCAGTGGAAACAGACATGGCTCCTCCGAGATTCCTTTAAAGGGCTTTACGTGTCATTAATATCGTCAAATCAAGCATTCTTGCCGAAAAGCCGGATTCATTGTCATACCACGATACGGCTTTGACAAGATTTCCTCCAACGACATGAGTGAGGTCTGAATCCACGGTTGAACTATTGGTTGAACCATTGAAATCACAAGATACAAGAGGAGCTGAGCTGTAGCCGAGCACTCCTTTCATCGGCCCCTCTGAAGCGCGCTTGAACGCGTTGTTTATCTCATCCTTGGTTGTAGGTTTCGAGAGCTCACCGGTGAAGTCAACCAACGACACGTTTGGAGTTGGTACCCGCACTGCGAGGCCATCTATTTTACCTTTAAGATGCGGGAGAACCAATCCTACAGCTTTGGCGGCACCGGTCGTGGTGGGGATCATCGACAAAGCTGCGGCACGCGCTCTTCTTAGGTCCTTGTGAGTCAGGTCCAGCAGTTGCTGGTCGTTCGTGTAGCTATGAATTGTAAGCATGGTCCCTCTTACTACGCCAAAGCTGTCATCTAGTACCTTTACCAGCGGTGCAAGACAGTTAGTGGTGCATGAAGCGCATGAAACCACGTTATGTTTTTTAGGGTCATATGCGTTTTCATTTACACCCATGCAGATTGTTATGTCAGGATCTTTCGATGGGGCTGAGATGATAACTTTTTTAGCTCCTGCCTTTAAGTGCAGCGATGCCTTCTCGTTTTCAGTGAATACGCCGGTGCATTCATGAACAAATGTCGCATCAAGCGATGTCCAGGGAAGTTTGGATGGATCCTTTTCGGCGAACACTTTTATCCTGTTATGCCCGGCAAAAAGTGTGTCTCCTTCAAGGCGGACGTCCTGCTTAAGCGTCCCGTGCACGGAATCGTACTTAAACAAGTGAGCCATTGTTTCAGGTTTTGTTAAATCATTTATCGCGACAATCTCGACATTGTCCTGTTCAAGCGCGAGGCGTACTACTTTTCTGCCGATCCTGCCGAACCCATTAATCGCTATTTTAATTTTTTGTGCCATGTCTAAAGCTATAACCTGGTCTAGCTGCGCTTTCAATGGTGCTGTGATAATGATGGTGGAATGTTGATTGTGGATTTAAAAAGGCGGATGGCAAAAGTAATACGCTTGTTGAAGCGGGAGTACCCGGAGGCAGAATGCAGTTTGCTGCACCGAAATGCTTTTGAGCTTCTTGTGGCAACTATTCTGTCGGCCCAATGCACGGATTCGAGAGTTAATAAAATCACGCCAGCGTTGTTTACGAAGTATGGTAATCCGCACAAAATGGTGTACGCTGATATAAATGAGATTGAAAAGCTGATTAGATCAGCTGGATTTTTCCGTAACAAAGCACGTTCCATCAAGGCGGTTTCGGGGGCTATTGTAGAACAACATGGGGGCGATGTGCCGAACAATCTTGAGGCGTTGATGCAATTAAAAGGCGTGGGCCGCAAGACAGCTAATGTAGTTTTAGCTAATGCTTTCGGTATTCCAGCGATCGCGGTTGATACGCATGTGGGGCGTCTTTGTAGGAGGATTGGATTCACAAAGTCTAACAACGCGGTTAAAATCGAATATGAGTTGATGGAGCTGGTCAGACCGGGGGACTGGATAATCGTTTCGCATTTACTCATCCAGCACGGCCGCAAGGTTTGCACGGCAAGAAGGGCATATTGTGAAAGATGCGTTCTCTCGCATGATTGTGACAGCTCTACTGTGCGGTGATTAGATGAGAGATAGAACTTGTCATGGTTTTACCCTTATAGGAGCGATAATCACATTTGGGTCGGGTGGTGCTTCTTATGGCGGCGGTGCTGGTTATTATTCACCGCAATGTGTTCAAGGCAAAGGTGGGGATGGATTTTCTGGTGCTGTGATCATCACTTATTGATAGTATGATATTGTGGGTAGTTTAATCAGGTTTTGCATAACTGTGTTGATAGTTATTGTTGGGATGGATTCCATATCTTTAGCGGGCAGTAACGTTAAAATCATCCGTAGTGGCTCTAATAAGATCAGCGGCCTTACCTGGTTAAGTAACCAGACAATTGTGTCGAGCAGTGATCTTGAACCTAATATTTTTATAGTGAATATTGCTGGCACCTTTTTGCGCCAGGACTGGAATCTGCTATGGATGACAGAATCTAATGAATCTACAAATCAGCAACATGGAGAAAAGATTAAGGTTGACGAGTCAGGAAAGTTTTACTTCAAAATCCATGTACAAGGCATCAGTTCAACTGAGAGGTTGATCGCCATAGGGCCGAAGGGGCAGACCGAGATAGAGAGTATAAACATAGTTATTAATCCAGTTGCTATGGTAGCTGTTAAAAGCAGATGGCTTTTCAATGCTGGCGTTAATGTCTCATCAATCCAGTACAGAGAGAGCTTTATGGGTTCCAGTTACGTGTTTACTGAAAAAGCCCTTACCGCCAAGGGAGCCGTGACATTCTTGCTTAAGCCTGGCTGCTTGGATTTAAGCGCAAGTTTTTACGCGACGGCGGTGCCGCTTTCTATGAGCCTTTCTGAAGTTACAGCTAGGTTTTTAGGCGTGAACGCCCGTGTAGGCTATGTCACTCCGTTTGTTAGCGAGCCATGGCGGTTATCCTTCATGTTTGGTTGGTATTACACAACCATGTTCGTTTCGCCGTCGGTTCTTGGATTCCGCAACATGGCAGGCCCGCAGGTTTTTCCAGTAATCAGGCGGGCATTTTCAAACGGAAGAAGCTTGTTGTTTTACGCCAAGGTGTCGCCAGTGGGCGCAAGTGGACTTGCGTTCGAATCGTTCACAAACCGCGAGGTCGCGGGCGGCAGTAGTTACACATGGTCTATTTGGAATAAGCGCACGATGTCAGCCACGCTTGATGTGTCCAGTCTGAAGCTTGATGTACCGAGGCTAGATCAACTCAAGGTCGATTCCACGTCCATATCACTTGGTTTAGCGGTTGGGTGGTGAACATTAAATACTGATCCCGGCGCTCAGTGTATATGACGTGGAGATTATACTGACGGATCCGCGTAATGAATCTTCAAAATTTAGGCTTAGCTTGGATATGTCGATCATCACTGAAATGGCTTTGCCATTTTTTAAGGCTTTTACCCAACCCGACCCGGCTGCTATTTCGCGGTTTTCAAGTCTCATGAAGTTAAGACGCAGCCCTGATGCAACTGGTGAGAATTTAAAATATCCGAACACCCACTGCTGCGGTGTAAGAGTCCTGCGGAGCATCGGGAAAAGCTGCGGTCCGGACATATTCTTGAACCCCAAAGCGTTATTGTTTACAAACATGGTTGTGTAGTAGAGCCCTGCCAGCACGGATAAACGCCAAGGGTTTTTAATAAAAGGCATAGGGAAGCCGATTCTTGCATTTACACCGAGGAATCTTGTCCTGGTATCATCAGTAATGCCGTTAAACCTTGACTGCAAAGGCAGCAGCGTAACGAATGAGTTTGCGGCAAAATCCCAGTTTTTTGATTTTGGTAGGTACTGATAGGCCGCTTTAAAGGTCAGCGCGGCGGCTGACATCCCAATTTTCTCGGTCGCATCGCTTTCATTGTGAAAAATAAGTGTAGGTCCAAGTGAGGCAACTATCGCGTGGCTGGATCCGTTTTGTCCTTTAGTAGGGATATGTAAAATTATTGTTTCCTTTTCAATTTTCCCATGTGGGCTAATCGCTTGGATTTCAAATGGTGTTTTTTCATTTTCGGCTTTGACTGTGATGGTGAAGCTGTTTTTTCCTGCTTGAGCCGATTTTTCTTTTTCTATTTTTAGTCCGTTACAAAGAAGAGTCCAACCATTTTCAAACAGCTTGTAGGTGCCGCGGATTCTTGCAGTGCCATTTTCTTGTATTTGTATCTGTGATGGGTTTTTAAAATTGATTTCTGATACTGCTTGCTTGGGCTTAAATCGAAGGAGGATGCCTGTATCTGCAAAAGAGGTATGAGAAAAAATTATGGCTATAAATGTAAAGATTAGAAATGCTGTGCGCCGTATTGGTTTATTAACCATTGGGATTAAAGATAATAATAAATATGGGTGTTGTCACGCCGCCTTTGTTTCGATTGTTTGAGAAAGATTCATCCTTGCTTTCAGCTCCATCGGAAGGTCTTTAGCCATCCGCAGTTTTAGTTCCATAGGAATTTTCTCGGATATGGTCCTCAAAAATGTATCGGCGATCGCTCTTGAAATTTCATCGTGGATTTCATTAGGACATCCCATGGAAAAAATGGTTTTTTCAATAAAATCTGTATAACCAATGCTGGTATCGAAATATCCCCTCGCCTGAGAAAGTTTGTTTCTGTCCCCTTCTGGAAGAAGGCCGATAAGCGCCGATGCCGTGCTTTCGGGTAATCTGGCCAAAAGCAGATTTGCAAGACGACCGGTCACGTATGTTGCGAGGTTGTGATCTTTAGCTCTAAGTATATGCATGAATCGTGACTCAATGCTTTGGCGTGCAGCTTCTAGCCAGTTTGTCGGTTCCATATGAGGATTTTTATGCATCTTTTATGCGACTTGGGAATCAATCACCCGCGCATGACTTACCTCATGATCAGAGCCAAAGGCCACGGAGATAACCTCGTCAATAGTATGCACGAAGACAAACCTCAACTGCCGGCGCACGTCCTCGGGAACATCTATCAGGTCCTGCTCATTTCTTTTCGGAAGGATCACGGTGCTTAGTCCTGCGCGATGGGCGGCAAGGACTTTTTCCTTGATCCCGCCGACGGGAAGGACCAGTCCGCGGAGGGTAACTTCACCGGTCATTCCAATACCAGGTTTTACTGGGATGTTTAGAAGCATTGATTTTATGGCTATAAGTATCGTGACCCCTGCTGATGGGCCATCTTTTGGTATTGATCCAGCCGGAACATGGATATGTACATCGTGCGTTTGGAAATCAAATGCCTTTATAGCATTTGATCGTGCTAGGCTTAGGGCTAGTTGGGCTGACTCCTTCATTACATCACCGAGTTGACCTGTGAGTAAAAGATTTCCCTTTCCGGTCGACAGGGCGGTCGCTTCTATAAATAGCAATTCACCGCCGTGCGGGGTCCATGCCAGGCCGGTTGCCACCCCTGGTTTTAACGCCCGCTCCATTTCTTCGGGGAAGAATTTTTCTGGTCCTAAAAATTTCTGGAGCTGATCGTCGTTTAATTTTATTGGTAATTTTATTGGTAATTTTATTGGTAGCCTTATTGGAGATAGTTTATTTGGCTCACTGGTCGGTGACTTTTCCTGTTGGGCTTTGACGACTTCCTCGGCCACTACCCTGCAGAGCGAAGCCAGCTTGCGCTGAAGTTCACGGACTCCTGCTTCGCGCGTGTAGTTCGTTATTATCCGTTCGATGGTCTTGTCCGGGATTTCTATCCAGTCCTGTTGCAATCCGTGCTCGGCGAGGAGTTTAGGGATCAGATGGCGCCTTGCTATGTGGAGTTTTTCCAGCGTCGTGTAGCCAGTGACTTCGATTATTTCCATACGGTCGCAAAGCGCCAGAGGAATAGTGTCGATGATATTCGCGGTTGTTATGAAGAAAACATCAGAAAGATCAAACGGTACGTCGAGATAATGGTCTATGAAATTCTTGTTCTGCTCTGGATCCAATACTTCCAGCATGGCCGCCGCAGGGTCGCCGTGAAAATCCGCTTTTAATTTATCTATCTCATCCAGCATCATCAATGGGTTCTTGGTGTCTGCGCGCTTAATGCTTTGTATGATCCTTCCTGGCATCGCGCCGACATATGTCCTGCGGTGACCGCGGATTTCGGCTTCATCACGTATACCACCGAGCGATGTGCGTATGAATTTTCTGCCAAGCGCTCTTGCTATTGAATGCCCGAGTGATGTTTTGCCCACACCTGGTGGTCCAATGAGGCAAAGAATCGGCCCGTGTAGGTCGTTTTTAAGTTTAGCAACAGCTAGAAACTGTATTATCCGGTGTTTGACGTTTTCTAGCCCGTAGTGATCCTGATCTAAGATTTGCCTGGCACGCTCAATGTCGATGTGGCTTTCGGTACGTTTGTTCCACGGCAGCGACGCCAGCCATTCGAGATAAGTCCTGATGACATGATATTCAGCTGATGCGGCCGGCAGATTTTTCAGCCTGTTTAGTTCCTCCTTGGCTTGTTTTGAGGCCTCCTCAGGAAGTTTTGCGTCTTCTATGCGCTGTTCAAGTTTGTCGGTCACATCCTCGTTGTTTTCTTCTCCAAGTTCAGACCTGATGGTGCGCAGTTGCTCACGTAACAGCGCTTCGCGTTGGGCCTTGCTCAGGCGCTCAGATATTTTTTCGCGGATTTCCTGCTGTATGCTCAATACTTCCTTCTCTTTTTGAAGATAGGTCAGGAGCATCTCAAGACGCTTTTCTATCTGGACTGTTTCTAGCAATTCCTGTTTTTGTGATAATGAAAGATTCAGATATCCCGCGCAGATATTGCTCAAGTAACCGGCGTCTTCCACCCGGTCTATGAGTTTTTCAAGTTGTTCGGTGGTGCCTGGCAGCAGCTCAAGAACTTCTTTCACCATTTCCTTAAGGTAGGAAAACAAAGCTTCATTTCTTATGGGATCCTCCCCATGTATATCGGCTATGGATTCACCGCGGCAGGACAGATATCCATCTGGTGATAACTCATATGTAAGGGTCTTGTACCTACTGAGCCCGGTTGCGACGATCTGACGCAAACCTCCCTCGGCAGTGGAGACGCTTTCTATACGGCACAGTGTCCCGATCTGATAGAGGTCGGAAGGCTGCGGATCGCCAGGTGTCAGCACTCGCTGCGCGACCACCAAGATAAACCCACCGTTGTTTTCAGCTTGTTCAACCGCGGTTATGCTGCGTGGCCTGCTAACGACAAGCGGCATCGAGATGGATGGAAAAATAACTGCATTACGTATCGGAAGGACTGGGATTACGCTTGCAACTTGCTCCATGTATTAATGTCGAGCAAATCACGAGCCGGTTCGGCTCAGTAAGAGGTGAATGCCTTCTTTTTCTTTGCGCGCCTGCTTCTTGTCTCCGCTACTTTGTGTTTTTTGGGTCCAAGACCTTTTTTATATGCCGCCGCTGTTTTACGGCTGAGTTTCTTGTGTTTTGTGCCTAGCCTTTTAGCCATGTATTATTCCTCTCAAGTGAATTAAGACACTAACATGCGATGGGGTTGACTACAACTTGCTTCCTAAGTCGAAATATTTCTGAAACATCCGCCAAAGCCGTGCCTCTTGCCTCTGCTGTGGCCGCGCCAGCAGCAATTCCCCAGGCCAATATTTCCGAAAACATTGCGTAATCCTGTCTTGATAATGCTGTTTTTACATCCGCCCAGGAACTTATGCTGAATTTAGCCATCTGTGTGACCATTGCGCCCACCATGGAATCACCGGCTCCTACAGTTCCGCGCGCTTTTACCTTGGGTGCTTTGCCGAACCACGCGCAAGATCCGCTTATGAGTATCGCCCCACGTTCCGCAAGTGACACGCATACTATGGCTGATTTTGCCGCAAGCGTTTTTGCGGCTGCTATGATCAGGTTGTCCGTTCTGAGTGGTGTTTTACGCCAATGTTCGAGTTCAGCAAGGTTCGGTTTGATCAAAAGAGGTGAAATGCGTGAGTTGGTGACGGAGGAAATGAATTTTCCTGGAACATCAATCACGATCCCGAGTCCGCGCTGCGAGGCGGCTTTGCTAATTATGTTGTGAAACTCAGGTGGGCAGCCCTGCGGCATGCTGCCTCCTATTACCATGATCCCAGGTTTTGCAAGTTTTCTTATCGATTCGAGCAATGCGCGGATTTCATTCTTTGAGACGGCTGGTCCAGGGAAAGTAAGCCTTGTCTGTTTATGATCCGCATCGTTTGTCACGGTCACGTTGGTTCTAGTGCAGTTTTTTATTGGGGTGAAGCTGGCTGCCACGCCTTCGCGTTTGAGCAATGAAAGAACTTCATCGCCGGTGGATCCTCCAAGGAAGCCCATAGTGATGGTTTTCCCGCCAAGTCTGTGGATTATCCTTGCCGCGTTTATCCCGTTCCCGCCTGGATCACGCCGTTCGTCTTCAACATAATTTTTTTCGTTCGCGACTAATTTTGACACATGTCCGGATAGGTCCATCGCTGGGTTTGGAGTGAGAGTGTAAATATTCATGTACGTCCTTTGTTGCTAATTGCCAATCATTGCTACATTGACAATTTGGTCTGTGTGGCTAATTCTTTAAATCTACATGGGATCTTGAAGAAATTCCAGCTATGGCAGCCAAAATGGTAGCCAAAACGGTATAAAGAGGTGGCGGATATGCCGACGGTACTGCATCGCTTAAATCGTTGGGCGATTGAAACGCCTGATTCCGAGGCGCAACGTTTTAAGAAGGGCGGGAAATGGGTGCCCATTTCCGCGAAAGAGTACATGGATAGTGTGCATGCGCTTGCGTGCTTCATGGAGTCAAAGGGCATAACTTCCTCTGACATAGGCTGCGTTTTAGCGCCGAATCGCCCGCAATGGGTGCATGTGGAACTTGGGATGCTTCTTGTTGGCGGGAAGTCGGCAGGCTTGTATCCGAATTCAACATCCAAAGACATTGTCTACATTCTAAATCAAACAGAGGCTAAAGTCCTTTCAGTGCAAAACGAAGAGTTTTTCAAGAAAATTTTAGAAGCCCCTCTGGCGCAGAAAGTTTTAGAGCGGCTGAGCTTGGTTATAGTTTTTGATGGTGATGCAGGTTTTTTCCCAAAAGCCATAACGTATGATGCTGCATTGGCCGAGGGACGTGATTTGGTGGCACAAAAAAGTGCCAAGAGCTTTGCTGGTTATCTTGAGAAAGTGGATCCCGATACCGGCGCATTCATGATTTACACCTCAGGGACGACCGGCAACCCCAAAGGGGCGCTTCTTTCGCATGATAACCTGGTTTTTACGACTGATACGGTCGCGAAGTACTGGAACCTGCCGTTTGGTTCGGGATCAATGTTTTCATTTTTGCCTCTTTGCCATGTGGCAGAAAAACTTCAGAACATAGGTGTTGGTATTTCGCAGCGGTATCGTATCGATTTTTGTACCAAGTTCGATCATGTCGCCATTGAACTTCCTGAAGTGCAACCGACATTGCTTCTTTCAGTGCCTAGACTTTGGGAAAAGATGATGGACGGGGTCATTAACAAGGTGGGTAATAGCCAAGCACCTCGCAAGAGGCTTGCGGAATGGGCATTGGCCACCGGCGCTCGTGTGGCTGAGATAAAGTTTTCTGGAAACTCGCTTGGTATTTTTGATTTGATCAAATTTAAGCTGGCTGATGGATTGGTTCTTTCTAAGATCAGGCGTGCGCTTGGTCTTGGGCAAGCCAAGTTGCTCGCTTCCGGCGCCGCCGCCTTACCTGCCCACGTAGCAAAATGGTTTCGTTCCCTGGGGCTTGAGATTCTAGAAGACTTCGGCCAGACGGAATCCACCGGTGTTATATGTATGACGGAATCCGGCGTTGATAGCGCGGGAACCGTCGGCAAACCCGTGCCTGGAATAGAGATGAGGATAGCTGATGATGGCGAGATACTCACTCGTGGAAGACACGTGTTTAAAGGTTATTTCAAGGATCCTGCCTCAACCGCGGATGCGGTACCTGGAGGATTATCAGGAGAAGGTTGGTTGCACACCGGTGATCTTGGCGAAGTGACGGAGCGTGGGTTGGTCAGGATACGTGGCAGAAAAAAAGAAATACTCAAGACATCAGGCGGAAAAATGGTTGCTCCTCTTCCCATAGAAGAAGCGCTAAAAGTCTCACCCATTATAAGCCAGGTTTGCATGGTTGGGGATGGAAGAAAGTACTTTTCAGCTTTAGTCACATTGTCTGAAGCCGTCATGGCCGAGTTGAAAAACAAACAGCGGATATCAGATGCGACAATTGTTGATGATCCTGAAATCATTGGCCAAATCCGTAAATATGTCGAACAAGTAAACAAGACGCTCGCGAGTTTCGAGCAAGTAAAGCGATTCACGGTCCTAGCCAATGAATTTTCAATTACCAATGGTGAAATGACCCCAACCTTAAAGATGAAGAGGTCAGTTATAGAGAATAATTACCGTAATGTGATTGATCGTATGTATTCAAATTAAAAGACTTTTTTATGACACATGTCCGGACATGCTTATTGTTAAAAGTCTAAGATAGTGCATACACTTGTCCGAATAATACAGTGGGCGCAATAAGAGAGGCAGGCACAAATCGAGATGAAAACGGCAACCATTGCGCTTGTAGTGCGAACGGGTATGGAGATCCCTTCGCTTCTAGAAGTCCTATCCGACGAAAACGAAATAGCAATGTTTGAACAGCTTTTGATGCAGAACAAGCATGAGCCAATGTCCATGCTCCAACGGCACAGAGACATGAAAACAGTGCAAGAAAATGAATTCGGCGATTATGTGGAGGAAATCGTATCCCATCCATACGCTAAAAAAGATATTAAAGACTACGGTCTTAGGTGGCTTAAATCACGTATGAAAATCGAGGAATTTCAAAGAAGTGAATTAGAAGCCGCTAAAATTATTGGTGATTATGCCTATAGGATTTTTTTATCGGACCCGGACATGGTGGATTTTTCACTGCAAGGTCCATCAGCCGCAGTAAGAGTAAAAGTTTTTATTCTCGCAGCACTTCTGCAAGCGAGCACTGGAAAAGTCTGTAACGAGGGTGACAAGGCGGCTTAAAATTTTCTCTTCTTGATAGTTTTTAAATTGCGGGGTATTCGATTTTGCGTTTAATACAATTATGCGCAAAATTAATCTGTTATCAATTTGGGTTTTTTTGTTCATTGCCAATGTTTCTGCCTTTGGCCATCCTGAAAGCGGTATAAGGCTTGACCCCCCGGTAGAAGATGCTTCACCTGTAACAGGTGCCCCTGCCATTAACTGCCCCGCATATGGTCAAAATTTACAAATAAACAACAAACAGGTCTTGCACTGGAAGCGCACTACGCAGAACCAGTTTCGCGAAAGAGGGCATATAAGCGGCATGGTTGTGGAGATTTTTCCTGATCGCAACGGGCACGAGCACTTTGTCGTAAACATCGGCAGTTATTTTGAAGACACCATTGAAGTAATATACAACCAGGATTTTGGCGCACTGCCGGGGCTAAAAATAGGAATGCGGGCCGAAGCTTGCGGTGATTACATTACGTCGATAGCACAGTCAGGGCCGTATCCCCCGTCTCCCGTTGGGGGCATAATACATTGGGTTCACAAGAATCCGTCTAGAAAGGGGCATGACCCAGGATTCCTCATTCTTGATGGAAAAATTTATGGACAAGACATGAGCAAAGCGGGCGAACCGCTGCGTCCATAGTCATGAATTCCACACGTGATCCTGAATTGCTTTCAACCGCAGAACAGATCACGGATCTTGTTGAAATTTTAAATCGTAGCGATGTAATCGCGTTTGATACCGAATTCATACGAGAGACCACGTTCTATCCAATCGTGGAGATAATTCAGGTTGCCGCTGGCGGCAGGTCCTGGCTGGTGGACTCCAAAGCATTCAAACAGAAAGGGCAGGCCGGTTTGCAGCCGTTGCTTGATGTTTTTCAGAACCAGTCGATATTAAAAATAGTTCATGCAGCGCAAGGCGACCAGGAGTGCCTCTATACGAGTTTCGGTGTGGTCGCCAGTCCTATTCTTGATACCGCCATTGCCGCCGCGCTGTGTGGGTACGGCGATGGCATTGGTCTTGGAAAACTTCTAAAGAATGTCCTTGGTATTATAATCAAGAAGGGGCATGCACGCACCAACTGGTCGGTCCGCCCACTTCCTCCACATTTGGTGGAATACGCCCACGCCGATGTGGAATACATGGTTGAACTCGGACAAAAACTTTTAGCTAAGCTTGATCAGCTTGGCAGGCGGGATTGGGCGCTTAAGCTCTCGTCAAAGTTATCGAACAAATCAATGTATGAGCCGGATGTTGAAGCGATGGCTTCCAGGCTCGCCAGAGGTGCCCATCTTGATGGCAAGGGCCATGCTGTTTTATTGGAGCTTATGGGGTGGCGCGAGCAGCGCGCTAAAAAGCTGAATCTGCCCAGGCGCTGGGTAGTCGATGATTCCGTCTTGGTTGATATAGCGCGAGTTAGGCCGAAGGATGTTTCGCATTTATCCGCATTTAGGGGTTTGAGCAAAGGTGAACTTAAAAACAGCGGTGAACAAATTTTAGCCTGTCTTAAACTTGGTGAAAAAGAGGTAACACAAGAGCAAGGCCAGACAGATATTTCTGACATATATCGCGCTACACCTGATGAACTGCATTTAATAGAATTATTGAAGTGTTATGTGGGAGTTCTTGCAGTAAGGCACAGTATTTCTTCACGTTATTTGATTACGGCGGAGCAGATCATGACGTTAATCAAGAAAGGGTTGAAAACAACCAAAGAACTGATTGATGAGGGTGTTTTTAGTCATGACGTTGCTGGTCTTATTGGTGATGATTTGCTTTCTATGCTGAACGGGCAACGTGCATTATCGGTAAAAAACAACAAAGTGCAAGTCGTGGGGATCGATAAACAATAGCTATTAATTATTATGTGGGGGAGCTGTTATGGGCGGGACAAATTCTGATAGCGCGAATGCAGTTATTACAAAAATCAGTCACTCTTTTGAATTCAGGCAGCGAAGGGCACTTAACTGGCTAACGCTGGGATTTACTTATTCAGCCATGTATATGGGCCGCTACAACCTTTCTTTAGCGAACAAGCCTCTTTCCACCGCATATGGTTGGGATAAGACGCAGGTTGGTGCGATTATAACCCCGGCACTGTTGATTTATGGGCTTTCCGCGATGTTCAACGGCCCGATTGCAGATAAGATAGGCGGTCGGCGATCAATGCTGATTGGTGCGACGGGCACGGTGATTTTTAATTTTCTTTTCGGTTTAGGTGCATATTTGGGCATTTTAGGGACGGGTCCACTTTTACTTGGATATTTCGCCACGGTTTGGGCGATGAATTCATATTTTCAATCTTACAGCGCTCTCTCGTTGATCAAAGTCAACTCTAGCTGGTTCCATATAAGCGAGCGGGGTGTGTTTTCTGCGATTTTTGGTTCAATGATACAAAGCGGACGGGCACTTATATTTTTT
The DNA here is from genome assembly GCA_964358645.1 of uncultured Bacteriovoracaceae bacterium. GTDB lineage: Bacteria > Bdellovibrionota > UBA1018 > UBA1018 > UBA1018 > JBBTDV01. The sequence continues at coordinate 19,171 of CAYHPW010000018.1, forward strand.
GTCGGTGGCATTCTTGTCACCATTTTGCCATGGCAGTGGGTATTTTTCGTTCCATCCATGGTGGTGGCCTTCATGGCGTTTTGGACTTACAAATATGTGGAGGATTCCCCAGAAGACTGTGGCCATAAGCCGCTCGATGTGCAGGATGCATCAAGTGGTGACACCGAGGCCGTAAGCCTGAAGTATGTTTTGCGCAAAGTCTTTACCAACCCGGTCACATTAACGATTGCATTTGCTGAGTTTTGCACTGGTTTTGTGCGACACGGGTTTGAGCAGTGGTTTCCAAGATACATGATTGAAGTACAGCATCTTCCTTTGGAATCTGCAGTATTTCAAAAAGGTGCAGGAGCAGTGGTCATTGCTGGTATACTAGGAGCTTTTTTCGCCGGGATTTTTTCAGATTGGGTTTTTAAAGGCCGCCGCCCGCCGGTCGCTTTCTTGGGATATGTGACACAAGTCATCAGTCTTGCTGTAATTTGGAAGGCACCAAGTGTAAATTGGGTGATTCTTGCTTTCATTGCAAACTCATTCGCAATTAGCATAGTGCATTCTATGCTTTCTGGAACAGCGTCGATGGACTTCGGCGGGAAAAAAGCCGCCGCCACTGCAGCTGGGCTGTTTGATGGAATGCAATATATCGGTGGATCAGCAGTAGGCATAGGGATGGGATGGATGCTGGAAAGTTTTGGCTGGGTGGCATGGGGACCAAGTATGATAGGTTTTTCCGCCATAGGATGCGTGCTTATGTTTTTCCTTTGGAATGCTAGGCCGAAAGTCACAGCCTCAAAAGCAAGCGCCTGATGGTGCGCCCGTACTAAGCTCGTACTAAGATAGATCACAATGCCTACGTGGAACGCTGGATGCAGAGCTATGTGGTTAAAGGGAGAACTCGCTATGCGAAAAACCGTCATAACTCTGATGCTGTCAACCCTTCTGACAAGCTCGGTTGTTTGGGCTCAGGAGAAGAAGGGTGAAGAAATGCCTTCTGTTACTGCCGCGGAGGCGGAGGAGGTTACGCGAGGCTATCTCAAGGATGAGATGTTAGGTGTGAAACCAATGCTTGGCGTGATTGCGTTCCGTGATCGGGATGTGAGTCAGTCTGATACCGGACGCTTTGCTGCTGGTCTAGCGCTTGATTGGAATGCCATGAGCGTGATCGATAATACCGTTAAGGACTGGTATGTGGGGCCATCAACAGGTCTTGTGTATTCACATCTTGGTGAACCAAGATCGAACTTCTTTGGTACCGACTCTGATTTCAGGAGTGGGAATGTTGGTGGTTCACCGGGTGCTAACCTGCTCATAATTCCGACAAATCTGAAGGTCGCCTACAATATAGGTGATTACTACAGGATCGGTATCCACGGCGGAGGGAACGTGATCTACCGGTCAGTGGCTAACTCTATGAATCTTGATTCAGAGAGCAACACCGCTGACTCTGTGTGGAAATACTATCCGAACGCCGGTGCCGACGTAGACTTCGGGTTGGCCAAGAATGTGGCGTTGTCCATCCGGCCTGATTGGACGTTTACTCCGAATGATAACTTCCTTACCGCGACGGTAGCGATAGGCGTAGCACTGAGTTAATAAACAAATAAAAAGTCGGGTTCCTTGAGGCTGTTTCAGCTTCCAGGAACTCGGCTTTTTTAATGATTTTTTTAATGATAGGTAAATACGTCTGTCACGCGCTATCAAGAAGCGCGAATAATTTGTTGCTGTTTCCTCTTTGTATATACAGAAGATGGCTGCGTGGGTCTGAGAGCGCCTTTCTTAGTTCTTTCGCGCTTCGAATCCTGGTTTTATCCACACTTACTACGATATCTCCTATTAATAATCCGGCATCAAATGCGGGACTGCCAGGTCTTATTGAAACAACTAGTGCTCCGATCGGTGGAGTGGATCCAAAAAATGGAATAAGTTCCTCCGGGATGTCATCAACGCTCAAGCCCGAGTCATGGTTTTTGGCAGTAGTCTTGTCCGGCCCGTATTTATGGCGCTGATTGATTGCCTTGGTGTTGTAAGGTGGTTCTGTAATCAGTAAGTGCGTTAGGATAGCTTTGCTGTCTCTTATAAGAGCTACATCTATATTGCTTCCTGTTTTTGTTTTGCCAACAAGTGTGCGCAGTTGGTCGGCAGTCATGACTTCTGTGTTGTTGTATTTTACGATCACGTCGCCGGCCTTGATGGATGCCTTATCGGCCGGTCCTGACGGCAGGATGTCGCTGACAAGTGCGCCATTTTTCTTTTCCATGCGAAGATGTTTTGCCATCCCGGGTTCAAGGTCCTGGGCTGTTAATCCTATCCAGCCGCGGATTGCTTTTCCGTATGTGATGATTTGTTCGGTTATTTCCTTGGCGACTTTGCCTGATATGGCAAAACCAATCCCTATGAATCCGCCATTTTGTGAGAATATCGCGGTATTAATGCCTATTATTTCACCTTTTGAATTTAAAAGCGGGCCACCTGAGCTGCCAGGGTTTATGGCGGCATCGGTCTGTATGAATTCATCGACATTCATTGAGCCGACCTGGGCGCGTCCTTTCGCGCTGATAATCCCAAGCGTGACTGAGCGCGGGAGACCAAATGGGCTTCCTATCGCGAGCACCAGGTCGCCTATCTTGGCGTCGTCTGAGTCGCCAAACCGCAGGGTTGGCAGATTTGCCGGCCGTGGTTCCTGATCAAGTCTTATCACGGCGAGGTCTGTTCTGGGATCAGTGCCTACGACATGTGCTGTGATTTTTTGTTTTTCGTCGAGCGATACGGTGATTTTTTCGGCGTCCACGATGACATGGTGGTTTGTAAGGATTGTGCCGTTTGGTCTGATGATAATACCCGAACCGGCGTTAACCGATATATCGGCTGTCGCCTCAGGCATGCCAGGAGTCATTTGATCTGGAAGAAGCGCCTCCGGATCCAGCATGCTTTCAGTGGTTGTTTTTACAGTGTTTATGCTGACTACTGCTGGCATGGCTTTTTTTGCTATTTCACTGAAAGCGGCCGAAGATTTTGTGATGGCTGAATTTGTTATTGTATTCGCAGACTCAGCACTGGCATTGAAGCAGAGGATAAGAGTAATGCATGGCAGGATTTTATACATGGCACAGTCCTATGGGTTAGTTCACGTTTGATGATGTTGCAGAACTGGTGCCCGGTTTGAGTAAACTTGATTGCGTGGCTTTTCATATCACGGTAAAAGCTAGCGGTATGTCAGGCATAAGCAAAGAAGCTGTTTTTCGGAAGTGTGTGGATGAGGTTTTTAAAATTTTAGACAGATCCCTGTCGACGGTCGATCCGGATATGGTTGAGTGCGAGCTTGGGCTTGGTTCGCTGACTTTGATAATCAATAAGAATCTTAAGTGCATTTTAAGCAGCCAGCCTTCTATTGGGCAGCTTTGGCTGGCCATAGCGTCGGAAGGCAGGGCATATCATTTTATTTTTGACGAGAAGACTTTCAAATGGATTGATATCAAGGATGGCACGACTACGTTGCTTGTTCTGCTTACTGAATACATAAAAGAGAAGACAGGCTTGGAATTGGTTCTTGGTTAGCGCCGGTTAAGCCGGAATTTTTTGCTTGGCGAAATTAACCGGTATCGGCTACTTAGAAATACTTGAGAAATGTGCCGATGTAGCTCAGTTGGTAGAGCAACGCTTTCGTAAAGCGTAGGTCCCCGGTTCGAATCCGGGCATCGGCTCTGATTTTTTTGGAAGTAAGTTAGCGAGATCAAAAGACAAGGATCTTCACCTGCCTCGGCGGTTTTTTTATTTTTGGGGTTGCCTGGCTTGCGCAGCATTAGCGCAGCAAGAAAGCCCTCTTTTTCAGTCATTCGCACTGGTTCGCATTCATTTGCATTGGTTCGTAAATAGGAACAAGAAACTACAGCGGAAGCGTTTTTTAAATCTGAAAATTTCGCTTGATTGATGACCTGAACTAATTCTTTCACAGCCGAAAGGACCGCCTTTTCTTGCTCGTTAACGACAATTTTACTATTTTCTTTTTTTCCCACATTGTCAAAACGAAACTCATCCCGGATTTTATAATCACCATCATGGAGGTGCATATAAATATTTGCAGTTGTCGAAATATCGGCATGCCCCATGACCATTGAAAGTGTTTTCAACCCCCATTTTTCAACCGCGATTTTATTCGAACCAAAACTGTGCCGTAATGTGTGCAGATCCACGCGCTTTTGTATCCCCGCGCGTTTGGCAGCCCTTTGCAATGGTTTCAGGAAAGAATCCGGATGCGGTCTCTGTCCGTTAGAACGGACAAAAATATATTCTCCCCTGCGGTTTATAAGGCTCAGGGCTTCTAATGACTTGTGATCGAGCGGTACTTTACGTATTCGTCCTGACTTGCTTTTGCGGACGTGAATCAGGCCTGCGCGTCGATCAATATCCTTCCATTTCAGCTCATAAGCCTTGCCCCTTCTAAGGCCAGTCGCGGCCAGAAACTGGATTAATGGAAGAAGTAGTTTATTTGGAGACCTGATAGCTGCATCACAGAGTTTTTTAATTTCATCAGGGGTCATGGCATTAATGTCACGAGTCGGCTCGCCGATGGGGAAGCGCTTCCCAAAATTATCAAAGCGGCCATGATTCAGTTTTCGGAATGGATTTTCAACGTCTAGATTCGCATCATAAAATGCATCGCCCATGATGCAAAGAAGTTGATGGTATTTGTGCAAGGTTGCATTCGAAATACATCTACTCTTAATGCCGATATAAAATTGATAGATTTGTTCCTTTGATAGTTCGATATAATTTTCACGGCCAAGACCGCGTACAATGTCTTTCTTAAATACCTCATTGAAGGGTAATCCCCGGGTTTGACCCGGGAGACTTGAAAAGCTTTGAGCGGTACAGGAGTATAGTCCCCCTACAGTGGTTTGGTGAGAAACCAAGTAGGAGGACTTGTATGTCGTATCAAAGTCTGTCCCACTCGAGGTGGGACTGTAAGTATCACGTAGTATTTATCCCGAAACGTCGCAGGAAATCAATCTATGGCTCAATTCGCAAAGGATTGGGCGGTATTTTCCACGATTTAGCTGGGCAGAAGCAATGTCGCATTATTGAGGGCCATCTCATGCCCGATCATGTGCATATGTGCATCACGATACCGCCCAAGTATGCGGTGGCATCTGTAGTCGGATTCATGAATGGTAAGAGCGCAATAGCAATTGCTCGCCAATGGGGAGGGAAGGAGAAAAACTTCAGCGGCGAACATTTTTGGGCAAGAGGCTACGCGGTGTCAACCGTGGGCTTTGAATTGGAGAAGGTCAAGGCATACATCCGCGAGCAGGAATCGGCGGATGAGCAGGGCCGGTTTTAGGAAGTTAAACTAAACATAGGCGACTCCCTTTGAGGGAGTCCAACTCACCAAACCACCGGCTATGCCGGGGGTAAGCTGATTGCTGGCACTGTAATGACCTTCTTATTAGTAGGCAAAGCTTCGTAGTCACTCTTTTCCAATGGATGGTCATACATCAATACATTTTTTGTCGTTATCGTTTTTGAAAACTTAATGGCTTTGTTGGATGTGACTTCCTTGAGAACGCATTTGTGGCAAGCAATCATGTCTCGCATTTGGAAATAATCCTTTTGCCATTGTCTGTCTTTTCCAAAACCACAGCGCTTGCATTGAATCGGATGCTTGGTATTGGACACGCCGTTGGCAATTTCCTTAGTTGTGTTTAATAATGTGATGTTGTTTCTTGCACACACGTCCTCATATTTTGAAAGGGATAGTTTATATTTCTTCCCACGCTCCTTGGCAAAGGATGGATTCTCTTTGTGAAAGCGGAGCATCGCTTGTCTAATTCTTTCTGCTCTTAATTTTGACGATTTTGTCACTGTAAAACAATTATACTTTACTGTGAGAGCGGACTGAAGACGTGAAATGATGTCCAAAAATTATTTAAAATGGCTGAATCAGCATTGGTTCCAAACCGTGGAAGCAGCCAGGCTAATTATCACTGTCTGAAGAAAGGAGGAGTACAACGATGCAAGACCACACAGCAGTATGAACGGACTGACACCAAATGAAGTTGTCAGCAAGTACTGGAATGAAGTATCAACAGCGGTTGCCAGCCCGTGAGATTTTCAGTAGTCCAATGAATGGGGTATGGTCAACATACGCTGGAGCGGTGTTTACCTTCCTTAGTGGCCTCGCGCTGGCGGTGGGGTTGAGGGGGTTGAATTCTAATCAAAGCGAAGGTAAAGAACATGTTTGTAAATATTAAAACAGGGATGGAAAAAATATGGGACGGATTCAAACATTCTAGGCATCCAGGAAAGTATTTTAGCGCGAGCATTTTCTAAAGTTTTCTAAAGCTTCTTCAGTTTTGACGATTACCAGTATATCAGTCATGGCGGTTGCTAGATATGCCATCGGTGAATGACACGGATTGCCCCCTGGGAGCCCCTTACGTTTTAGATAATCAATATCCTCATGCGTGAAAGTCGCGCCTAAATAGAAGCCATATCCAGTGACTACACTTAAAACATGCAATTCCTCTTTCTTTTCCAGCGATTGGGCGATTTATGTCGGTCATTTTAATAAAGTCACGCTAAGGTACGCCGGTGACGTCAAGTGCCCATACAGGCCATGATCCCACATCTCTCTGAATTCAAACATGAATACAGAAAGATAGAAGAATCGACAGAGGACATTATAGCCAGGAAATAACAATGGGACATAATCGCTGGGAAAAAATAGAGCTCAAAAAAATGCAGGAGAAAAATTAAAAAAAACCGATATATATTAAGAGTTATTTAAAAACCTGTATCTATGCTAACATGGGACAATCCATTTAAAATTTTATGGTTTTTTTCTGCAATTTTTGTTTTATCTGCTGCAAACCCAATCATGGCGGCAAACCCAACAGCACCTTCGAATTTGCGCGCGTCAGCACAATCAAGTTCATCTATAGAACTCACCTGGAAAGATAACTCTACTGGTGAAAATGGTTTTAAAATGGAAAGAAGTAAAAAATCGAATTTTTCTTCCTCTAAGACCATTAATATAAGCAAAAATAAAATTTCTTATATTGATACAGACTTAACAGCATCTACCAAATACTATTATCGCATAAGGGCCTACGTAGGTTCTGCTTACTCTAAGTATTCTAATACAACCAATAAGACAACTCCTGCTCCTCCCAATCAAAAACCGACAGCCACTGAACAATCAGTAACCACTAACGAAGACACTACTAAAGCGATCACACTTTCGGGAAAT
>CAYHPW010000018.1:26510-49896 GCA_964358645.1 uncultured Bacteriovoracaceae bacterium
GCACTGTTTCTTTTTCTGGATCCACGGTTACCTACACGCCAACAGCCAATTACTCCGGTACGGATTCTTTCACGTTTAAAGTAAATGATGGGACTACGGATTCATCCTCTGCCACTGTTTTAATAACCGTCACTGCTGTAAACGATGCGCCAACCTCTACTGCACAATCAGTAACCACTAACGAAGACACTACTAAAGCGATCACACTTTCGGGAAATGACCCGGACGGTGATACATTGACCTACATAAAAGCAAGCGATCCAGCTCATGGCACTGTTTCTTTTTCTGGATCCACGGTTACCTACACGCCAACAGCCAATTACTCTGGTACGGATTCTTTCACGTTTAAAGTAAAGGATTCTAAAGGAGCAGAATCCACTCCTGCAATGGTCTCAATTGATGTCACTAAAGCTTCTCGAGGAACTTTAGTTATTGTTTCAAATGTTAAAGATGCCAATATTTATCTTGACGGAGTAAACAATAGATCAGGCGTTTCTCTTGGGAAGACCATACTAGGGCCTTTAGCTTTTACTTATTCCTTAAAAATAGGTAGCTATCAAAATCTTAAGATCACAAAACAAGGGTACGATCCTTATCAACAAGCAAGTATCTCTATTACAGAGAACTCAGAAACAAACATTCAAGCCAATTTAACAGCAAAGCTAGCGGCCATAAATGTTTCTACTCAGCCAAAAGGCGCTAAAGTGTCTGTAGATGAAGTACTTCGTGGCAACACTACAGACGGCACTCTAACCATTTCTAATCTTACACCACTAGTACCACATTCCATTAGGTTTGAACTTGATGACTATGAGACGCGAGAGCTGTTAATCTCTCCTGAGCTGCAACCCGGTGAAACAAGAACCCTTGATCCAGTTTCTTTTACCTATTTACTTGGGAGCTTGACTGTTCAATCTAGTCCATCAGGTGCTTCTGTTTATTTGAACAATAGCTCTAATGCAAGTGGCGTTACTCCATTAACTATAAATAATCTTGCATCCGGCGTTGCCCATGAAGCGCGACTAGAGTTAGATGGCTACAAAACAGAATATATTTATTCAACACCATTTTCTGGTTCTTTAAAAACCCAAACTCTAACTCCTACACTTTCAGAAAAAGGTACCATTCCTTCAGCGCTGGCCCGCTGTACTTGGACCGCTACCTACATAAGTGGCTACGCTGGCACTATTTTTTATGGCTATTCCAATACGCTTGGGTCATCTCGAAACCCTGCTCAAACCTATCATTCTTTAGCTAATTGCTATGGCGAAGCTCCTCGCACACAAAAACTTTATGTCACATGGAGCGGTGCTAATCTCGTTGCCAAAGCCGAGCCTGATCGTTATTATCCAGCCCCACAAGAAAAATCTCACTTAAGAAACTGTATAGCAGGCGACCGTTGCGCACCAAATACCGCCGCAACACTCACCAAAAATCAAAATGTGAATGACTTGTGGGAAGGTTCCTGCGGTAGCTATTGGGTCACTATCAAAAGAGATTGCACTAATTCTAAAGCAGTTGCAGAACTTCGCTCAGATCCGCCTGGAGCGCAAATTTACATCGCAGGCAATGCAAACGACCCCACACCTCCCAATGGCAGCTCTTATGGATATACTAATAAATATTTCGACCATGGAATCGCAGACGGAAAAGAAAAAACATACAGATTTAAAATGCTAATGCCTGACTATGAACCTTCTGAAATTCTTTTTGATCCATGGATGTTTAGTGTTGATGATCTGTCTTCAGTATCGAAGGTTTTTACCGCATCATTCACATATAAGTTCGGAAACATCACCATTACGTCTGACCCTGCAGGAGCGAATACTTACGTTTTTGAAAATAATCAATGGGTAAACAAAGCCAAGACCCCAAGTACTGTAAAAGTACTAAAAGGCTCTCCGCAATTAAAACTTGTTCTTCCAAATTATGAAGAAGATCTGTTTTCTGTGAATGTCACAGCAGGTGAGACCGTCCCGATTCAAAGAACATTAAAACCAAAACCTGGTTTTATTGATGCAAAAACTATTAGAAACGATACCTCAGCCGAAGTAACAGGGGCACGTATTCATTTGGATGGTGTAGAGCAACAAGACCTTACCCCAATACGGTTAAATAACATCACTCCAGGCACTCACACAGTCCAATTTTTTAAAGATGGCTACAAACCAAGTGCAGTAATTTCTGTCACAATACAAGCCAATAAAGGCTTTTTTGCCAAAGGGACTTTTGAGCCACTTCCTGGAAAACTCCGGGTGATTGCAAATCGGTCAGGCACAAACACTCCTATAGAAGGTGTAGCTATTCGGCTGGATGGAAAAATTGAAAGTAAAAATATCACTGGCGCGAATGGGGAGATTCTTATTGAGCCCGCTTCACCTAAAGCACATAACGTGGAATTAGTTCATTCTAACTATAGGGCAAACCCGATCATTTTCACAATAACTGTGGAGCCAGGCAAAGAGTTTATACTTCAAGGGCAATTAATACCTAACTTTGGGACCATCATTGTACGTACCAAACCAGCTGGGGTAAATGTAACAGTTAAAGCAAAATCCACCACAAACACCGTTGCGCAAGGACAAACAACCCCTCGAGTACCAGAAAACGAGGATCACGGCTATTTCAACGCGGATTTTCTTTCAGTTGGCAATTATCTTATAGAAGGAACTGCACCTGGCTATAGCCCAACCAGCGCGACGGTTGACAATCTTACGGCGGGAGAAACCAGATCAGTCGAACTTAATTTGCAGAAAACTTGCCCGTGGATGGTGAAGGAGATATTCAAGGCAAATCTTGAGCGAAAATCAAAGCCAACATATATAATGCCTCCTTCGTCAAGTGGAATGCTAGGAACAGTAATAACCCTTTTTTCCATCGTAAGAGATTCACTCATTGCTGATCATTTATTTGACCCCGCTCAGAGCTGTGGGTCTGTGGCCTCTGCTGGAAGTAGCTTAGCCGAAGGTTTAGAGAGTGAGTTACAAAACAACAAATATATATCCGTTCCAAATATCGGAACAGATTCAGGAGAACCCTTATCGCCAAACATCGCGCAGTGTCTTATTTCATCTGAGTTTCTTACTGATAATTCGATAACAGAAGACGATCGAAAAGCCGTTATTTCTGAATACTATTACTTGATTACCCGTTTAGAATCTGCAGCCCTAGGTATTATTGAAACCATTGCATCTATTGATTCTTTGAAAGGAAACCCAATTCTTGGGGGAGTCAATAACTATGATCTACAATATGTATCAAGGCCAAAGAAGTGGGGAACTGAACTCGCTAAATGTGCACCCGCTGGTTCCTGGGGAAATTTTGCAAATGAAACCATATCCAAATTTAAATCCAGTTTAAGATTAAAAAAGAAAATAGACAACATTTCTGAAAAAATGGCGGTGATAAAATTCCAACTGGGCACCTTAAATGGAATAGAACAATCAGAAGCACAGCGTGAAGATCTTAATCGAGAGTATAAATTATTGGAAAAGACGCTAAGTAAATCAACTGCAAAAAAGGAATACCTTGAGGGAAGGGCTCCATGGATCACAACGCAAGAGTTCAATTCAGTAGAATATGACCAAGAGGAGCTAAAACTCAATGCAGATATTATAGCGGTATTGAATGAATACTTACAGCAAAAGCGTGTTAGCTTGGTTAACGAATTGGATAATTTCAAGGGAGCAATAAAGTGTCTTGTCATTCCTGGTGATAGCCGTCCTGCAGAGTGTGCAGGTTTTGATGACATAATTGCCAAGACGACAGACATTACGCCAGTTATATATCCAGACTTAGTAGCTCCAAATAATGTCAGTGATCCGCTTTTTATAGCAGACAGCAATTTTGCAAAGGCAGCGTGTTACCGCACCATTCGCGGTGTCCAGAAACAAGCTGAACAAGCCTTCGACTCTTTTGTCGCCAATGCCGCGCTGACAGTTGCTACCGCTAATTTAAGTTCTGTAGCAACTACAGGTGGCACAATCTGGAAAACTCTTAAGATCGCTGCTACAGGAAAAACGGGTATAAACACACTAAAAGCAGCAGATGTTGCCTATGCAGCCATGGTTGGCTTAGATCTTTATTCTGCGGCAGATGCAACGTATAGCTGGAAAAATGAATGTGCTAATTACTTGAATGGCTGGGATAGCAAGTTTTCTACGTCAATCGAAAATCCTGATGGCATTCCACAATGTCCGGTGGAGACAAACAAAATAGGTGGTCCTAATCCAGTTTCTGACGTTCAAGCTTGCGTAGAAGATTTTCTTTTTTCCGTTGTTCCAGCTCTTTTTCCTTTCGTGCCGACAATGCTTAGAGAATTCCGCATCGATTACATAGAAAAAGCTCTCAAGAAAATGAATGAAACAAGAATTGCAGATGATCTGCTTAATAAATTTAATAAAAATGAAATCCAATGGGATGTTACGGATGGTTTTGTTAATCCTGCAACAGGCGGGGTCGTTCGAAAAATAAATACTGCAGATGGGCATACGATTTTTATTGAAGGACACTTCCCTGGTAGCGAAAAGTTTCCAAATCATTGGATGGAAGTGTATGATCAAAATGGTTCGCTCATCGGAAAATTAGGAAGTCGTATTGAAGGTTCTTTAAATTATGATCTAGCGGCGTTTCAAAAATCAATGAATGATAAAGGGGTTTCCTTTATTGAAGGTGGTACATTATCTGTAAAAGGATCTCGCTACCAAAGCTCTGACGATCTTATATTAAAAAACGGTTACGCTGACTTTAAGATCAATGGAAAAACATATACTTCATATAGAATAGCATATGATCCATATGAAGTATCCCCAGACGTTGATATTTATGTAGAGCTAAGCGATTTATTTAAAGCTATAAACCAACAAGCGGGAGCACATGACTTTGGTGCTAAAATTATTGGGTATCATCTCCACCAAGGTTATCCTAGGCTTGTCATTGAAAATCTCAAAGAAACAACAAAATTTTCAGGAAAGATTAGTGATCTTTCTGAATATATGCTCAATCAACTTAAAGCCGTTTTTCATCCTAATTTAATCAATGATTGGATGAATAGTGGTTCTATTGATTACGGTCGTTTAATAGACAAGGATTATTTATTTATTATTACCACAGAAAATGGTGAACAATTGCTTCGTTATTCTCCACCGGTGCGAGGTTTAGACCTATCAATAACAAAATCAAAAATATTTCATCCAGATATTATATCTAGGATGCAATAAGCTCCTCGAAAATTACGCCGCGAACACAAAATTAGCCTATGTTACTCAATACTTCCCCTTTACATCCCGCTTTGCGACAAGTTCAAGCCTGGTTTTTTCTTGCTGATTTACTAAAACAAAAGACACTGCTGTCTGGTTCATTTCATAGGTTGAACACCATCTGACCGCCGCCGCATCCTCAGAAACTCAGAGCGTCAGATTGCCTCGATTGATTAAAGCGCGGTTGTACGACTTCCAGTTCCGGATCTGATAGGCTACCTTGCCCATGAGCGAGTGTCCTTTCGAGCCTTCCAGGGCTCGGTTGCGGCGTCTTCTTGGTCGGATCCCCGCTCAGGGTGCTCGCTCGTCCCTTCAATATCAATCAGCTATTTGTGCAACAAAGCCCTGAATCAATTCTAACTAGTCGATATTATTATAGTAAACTCAGAGTAGCGGCTAAAGTATAGTCTGAGCTCATTAATATTGAGTTTTATGTAGTTTGTGGCATATTTAATATACTATGAGTGGACTAGGCGGCTTAGGCAAATCGAGCAGGGAGAAGCTGGCGAAGCTCAATCGTGCATTCAAGGACACTCCATTTTCTGTATTGGAAGCTCTGGCGGTTCTAGGCTTATCAAGCACAGAAACATCACGCCTTCTATCGACTCTAGCAAATCAAGGTTGGGCGAATCGGCTTAAGCGAGGACATTATTTTCTCATTCCTATTGAAGCCAGTGACCCCAACCCAATCGTTGATGACCCGTGGTTTGCAGCGGCTAATCTTTTTTCTCCTTGTTATATAAGTGGGTGGAGCGCGGCTGAACACTGGGGCTTTACCGAGCAAATTTTTCGATCAGTTTTTGTCGTCACAGCTAAGAAGATTAAAAAAAGAACCCAATCAATTGGGGGAGTAGAGTTCGTCATCAGAACTGTTAAGTCAGAACTTATTTTTGGAACTAAAATAATTTGGAAAGGCAAAGTTAAGGCCCTTGTCGCCGACCCAAGTAAATTGATTATAGACCTTCTTGATTCGCCAGAAAGCGGGGGGGGGATCGGCCATGTTATTCAAATTTTTAAAAGTTATTTAAAATCTGAGTACAAAGACATTGAAAAACTTCTACAACACGCCACGAAGCAATCAAGCGGAGCAATTTTTAAACGCATGGGACTTCTTCTCGAAAAATTAGCACCTACGGAAGCTGCTGCAATTCAAAGGTGCAAAAAAGCACTCTCGTCAGGTTACTCTATGCTCGACCCGAAATTAAAATCTGACAAAATTATTACTCGGTGGAAGCTTTGGATTCCGTCTTTCGTGGAAGGATATTTTGCTGAATGATTGATAGGGCTGAAATTGGTGAGTTTGCGAAAGCACTAGGCCTAACAACCGAAGTTGTCGAAAAGGACTACGTTCTTGGTTGGGTTCTTGCGGGTATTAACAATAACAACTTGCTAGAAAAAAACTGGGTTTTTAAAGGTGGGACGTGTTTAAAGAAGTGCTACTTTGAAACATATAGATTTTCTGAGGACCTTGATTTCACTCTTAGTGATGAGTCCCAGCTAGGAAAAGACTTCCTGTTTGCCCAGTTTAATTCTGTAGCTGAATGGGTATATGAAAATTCTGGTATACAGATATTAAAAGACCTAACAGCTTTCGACATTCACCCTGACCCAACAAAAAAATACGTTGAAGGAAAAATTAGGTATATTGGGCCACTCGGCGAACGGCGAGGTGGCGCTCATGCCAAAATCATTCTCGATCTTTCAGCTAAAGAGTTATCGGCCCTACCACCAGAGAGAAAACAAGTTTTTCATCCTTATTCCGATCAACCCAAGAGCGGCATCTTGGCCAGAAGCTATTGCTTCGAGGAAGTATTTGCTGAAAAAATAAGAGCCCTAGTCGAAAGATTTCGTCCTAGGGACCTCTATGATGTCATCCACCTGTTTAGACGTGAAGCTCCTGTAGACAAAGGTCGATTGCTTACGACTCTACAGCGGAAATGCGAGCACAAAATAATTGATCTGCCGACAATGGCAAGTATCAATGCCCATCCTAGATATGCTGAACTACTATCACAGTGGAGTTCAATGCTTAAGCATCAACTCTCAGCATTGCCGCCTGTCGAAAGTTTTCTTGAGGACTTGGAAAATTTCTTTGATTGGCTATACGAAGATGCAGCTTCCATGACACCAGACCAAATATCAGACGAACAGCAAGAAGCGACCGCGCCCCCAATAACTTATTTAGGCACTCCGAAAAACGTGGACGAAACCTGGGTAATGCCTGATCGCATGGTATTGCCCTCCCCCGAATCTTCCCGTATTGAGAAAATTCGATTTGCAGCATCTAACCAACTCTGTTTGCAAATCACATATACAAAAAAAGACGGGTCAACAAATAACTACATTCTTGAGCCATACGCTTTTGTTAGGACAATAGGTGGTGACATCTATCTTGCCGCTGTCAAAGCCGATACAGGCGAAAGTCGCAGCTTTATTTTAAGCAAAATGAGAACTATCAAAATTACTGAGAAGGCGTTCAGACCTAGATGGCCCGTTGAGATTTCTACTGGTGGGCCGCTTAGAATTAAACAAAACGAGGCTTCTCGCTCCGCAAGTAGATGGCAATCTTATGGTCCAAAATATGTGTACCGATGTTCCACCTGTCATAGACTGTTTTATAAAAAATCAATGGACCCAACGCTGCGGGACCATAAGAATAAACTGGATCAACCTTGTTACGGAAGATATGGAAGTTATATTAGGACAAAGTAGAGATAGTATATCGGCACCGGATAAGATTGTCAGATCCATTCGTTAGACTCTCGATCATGATTAAAATTTCACGACTCAAGCATGGATACACACAACAGCATATGGCGAACAAACTTGGGATCGGTCTCCTGCCTTATCAGAGGCTTGAGTCTGGGGAAAACAACCCAACATTCAAGACACTGCTCAAGGTCAAGGATGTGTTGAATGATATTGATCTGTCACTGGTGGCTTAAGCACCTCTGAATTCACATCTTCTTCGGTTGCCTCATGAGAGGCCCAGATCATTCCAGGGCCGTCAACATTGATGCTGATTCCATGAAATTCTATGGAGCGAGATCCTTGAATGGGTAAGTTTTTTTTATTTTTAGTTGTGGCAGTTCCTTTTCTCTCCCTTGCCATGGCTACAGGAGAAAAGGCATTCCAACATGAAACAACCAGCATAAGTACATATATGTTATTTAACTTGGAAACAGCATTCAGCATAATACTTCTCCCGACTACACACCATCGATAGATGAGCAACGCACATAATTAACCCAAGCGCCAGGAATACTATACTAATTACGTCGTATTATGAACAAAAAAGTAGCTTGTCATAACTGGTTTTACCGTGAACAATATTGGTCTCGCTCAACGATAAAGGCGATACTTACCAATATGCAGGTGAAGACGAAAAAATAGAATTGCGCTGCGAATAGGACAACGCCTGATTTGATATTTATTCGTACGAAAAGAA
Organism: uncultured Bacteriovoracaceae bacterium; assembly: GCA_964358645.1. Classification (GTDB taxonomy): domain Bacteria; phylum Bdellovibrionota; class UBA1018; order UBA1018; family UBA1018; genus JBBTDV01. Next base: position 35,217 of record CAYHPW010000018.1, read on the forward strand.
ATCGCGGACAACTGACAAGACACCATGCGATGCTTTATCGTGGCTCTTGCAGATTTTCACATTCATTCCCTCTGGTGGGCAATGTTTTTGCAAGCCTGGCTGGTAGGCGTTGTTAATGTATTCAATCCCCGATAATACTCCTGCACGGCCCAATCAGTCTGGATGGAGGACGGATCCCAGCCGAGCAAGAAAAGCCCTTTGGCGCTTTTTGCGCGGCTAAGCGCCACGTAGGCTTGGCCTGGCTCCCAAAGTCCCCTGAGATCCATAAGCACCATATCAAGCGTCATGCCCTGTGATTTGTGAATGGTAGAAGCGTAGGCGAGATTGACTGGAAAATTTCGCGCCACTGCCATCTCAATTCCTTCAGCATTAAGAAGAGCAAATGAAGTGGGCTCCACTTCAATTTCGTTGCCGTTAGCCAGAGGTGTGATTGTGAGTGAATCGTCTTTGATTTTGGTGATGTGACCGAGGCTTCCGTTTACCCACCTTCCGGTCGGATCATTTTGACGAAGCATCACTAGGGCATCTTCTTTAAGCTTTAGAATCTCTGGCACCGGGGCCAAGTGCTTTAGGCTTTCGAGGAATTTTTCATGCCCTGAGTATATGGTTGGGAATTCTTTCTCTTTAGCGGGGATCGCCTTAAGCCTATCCAAATTATAGCGCTCGGCTGTCTCACGGTGAGGCACAAATCGGGTGCCATCAAATCGCTCAGGCGTTGCTCTTGTTCTTTCGTCGAGAAAGTTTTTTACTTCTGGGCTTACTCTTCCGTCGCGTACATGATTTAGGACCGAAAGAAAATCTCCCTCAGCCGTGCGCATGATGGTTTTTAAAATGGCTGGGGTAAACCCAGAATTTTTCCAGGCTTGATCTTGAAATGCCCAGTCCCGCTTGCACTGGAAGGGGGTGACAGGAGGAAGTTGTGCAAAATCGCCGACGGTCACAACCTTAATACCACCCCAAGGGAGGTTTTTTTTACGAGCCACACGACAGATTGTTTCTGCAGCCCGGATTGTCGTACCGGAAAGCATGGAGACTTCATCGATAATAACGCCATCGATTTTGCTGAGCCGCTTTACAACCCGTTTTTCTTGAAGCGCGCGTTCCACGGTAGCATCAAATCCTCCCTGCATGATTCCAAGGCCAAAAAAACTATGAAAAGTCCTCCCACCGACAAGCACCGCCGCGGCCCCCGTGCTGGCAAGCAGTGGGAATTCCTTTCGGTCTTTATTGGAGTGGTAGTGGCGGATGAGATGGCTTTTACCTGTGCCTGCTGCTCCTGTAACAAAAACGTTTCCATGGGCATTGAGGATATTCATTGCAAGCTGTTGGCATTGAGTCAGTTGGTTACGGGTCATGATTTGATAAATCCTCCCAAAAAGAGTGCAGATTATTTCATATAAATACTATAAGTATATCAACTCTGTTTATAATAATACAGAATGGATCCCTATTATCTCAAGCGTCTTATTGACCGCCAGCACCCCGGGATAGAGGTAGCGGCCAGTGCGCGGATCACGCTTAAGCCTGATTTCATGGAAAACCTCTATGAATCGATCCAGGTCAAAACGTAAATCAAGAGCCAGCTGCTCAGACATCTCAAAAGCGGACGCACCTGGGAACAGGTAACGGTTATTCGCGGGGTCAACTAGGTAACGAAAGCAATCATAATTCTTGCTGAGCCTATCCAGCGGAACGCGCGACTTCAATAAGTCCTCGGCCTTAAAAAAAGCGGCGGCACCTACGTATAGGTAACGGGCTCCGTACTGGTCCTTCAAGGAAAAAAGTTTTTTATATAGCTCAAAAAACTTATTAGTATCGATTTGCGCAACCAGAAGCTCTTCAGAGATTTCTACGGCGCCAACTCCCGGGAAAATATACATACCATGCTGATCCCTGCTAAAATGCAGCTGGCTGACTAGTTGCCTTACATCCAGGGCATCCAACTTTTCATCGACAATCATCCTGTGCGCTATTTGCTCGGCTTCATGCAATTCATAAACAGGCAAATGCGAGTACAGGTCCATAAGCTGGGCAAGGTAGACGATGAGTTCCCTGACGTCTTTTTCAGTAGATCCATCAGCATGGCTATTTGATAAAGCACCAACCTGAATAAAACCTGCAACCATTACAAGCGAAATAGTTCTGGCAAAAATCATAAGCCCTCTCATCTGTGGCACCGATGGCAATTTTCGGTGGTCTGCATGTGAAATATCTATAACATAAAAAGTTACGGGGCTCAGCTATATTGCCAAACCCCGTAACTGTTAATCATCTAATTGTACTTCAGGCGATCGTATTATCTAGTTGCCTCGGTACTGGAATACAGGCAAAGCATGTCTTCGGAAATCCTGCTGCGTTTGGTGTCTACAGCTAGATGCGCAGGCATTCTCCCCTCTACCGGTGTCACGGTCGCTCTGACTTCAAGCTCAAAATCACGTCCGATATAATATACCGGTGAGCCAATCAATTCAGATATGCTCTCCTTGACAGTGAACTTGCCAACCAAGCGTGGGCCAACCAAGGTGCTCTCTGTAACAACGGCCTCCAGCCTGCTCTTAACCCCGGCCCTATCCCTATTGAGTGGTATTACACGATCAATATGGACTTGCACGCCAGCATCATAAATAACCTTTTCCTGGACGCATTCGAGTACTTGGATCCTATGTTCCATAGGACACCCTTCCGGGATCAAGCACCTGTAATTATCGCCAGGCTGTGGAACCGGCAAAATCGTCATCTTTGTATCGGCGGCATTAGCGTTCACATAAGATGTCAAACCGATAACCATTAAAAGTGTTTTGAATTTATTTGTGAGTTTCATAACGTAATCTCCTTAATTTGTTTTTTTTTCGTTGATCACGTTATCAATCGCATGATCGGCTCACGCGTGGTGCTTGCCGGTCATGTCATCGATCCCGTCATCATTTGCGAATTTATATACCCAATAAATTTAAGAAGGTTAAATTATTAATATTCATATCTATCTATTATTTTTCATAATATATATGGAAGCTAGCTGACGGGATTTTCTGTTCTTGAATATAGCAATCTCACATGGTATGACTCAATGTGTCATGTATAAGCTTATATCTTTGGTTTTAGTTTCTGTAATAATTTGGACCCTACCCAGTTTCGCAGACTGGACATCGATTGACCCAGCGGAGTTTCAAATGGCTGACCCGCCAAAACCCGGGTCCGAGTTACACAAGGAAGACTTTCTCGAAATTCACCGCTTGCAAGACGGCCGTAAGAAAAGTGAATGTGCTTTGGCTGCGACACAGATTGCACCGACATTCAAAGCGTTTTATGCTTCTTATGCCAGTCCGCTTACTAACAAAGAATATGCTAAAGCTAAGCCACTTCTTAAGCGTGTCTTTAAGCTTTCCGAGCGGATAACAAGTTTTTTTAAAGAAAAATTCCAACGTCAGCGACCGTTTAACGTTGATCCCACAATCACGCCATGCGTGGTGCGACCCAAAGGTGCCAAATCTTATCCCAGCTCACATGCTGCTTTGGCTGCTGTTGGAGCATGTATTCTTTCGAAACTATATCCATCCAAGTCTGTTGAGCTGCTCCAATACGGAACTTATCTTGGGGATCTTCGGGTGATAGTAGGGGTACATCATCCTAGCGACGTCAGAGCCGGCCAGACGCTCGGGATAGAAATCTGTGAGCGGCTTTTATCGGAAGATGACTTTCTCGATGAAATTCCAAATTAGCTTTACCATAATCATGTAATTGAGCCACCATCAATGTCTGCCTTCTTCTGCAAGCATGCGGATGTTGACTGGAATTTTTTCAATCCATGTATAGTCTTTGTTTCCTGTTTTATCGCTGAATTCTTCAAAATTAGAAAGACAAAGAGCTCGGATACTTGTTGGTAAGTTATCCGTCCTCAACCTGAAGTAGCAATGATTTTTATGCTTTGCGTGGTTTAATAACTACCCTAAACATCTCCTGCACCAGCCATAAAAAACCATGGATAGATTGCCGTTCTTGAAGCCATGGATGTCTTTTAGTGCTGCCTCGATTTTCCGGAACAGCTTTTCATTACCCTGGTTGATTTTTCCGCATACCTTGCAGATGTAATAGTGATGCAGCTTTCTGTCGAAAACATAATGTACACGTTTACCTATATTAGGGAGATTGAGTTCTTGTATAAGCTCTAGTTTCTTGAAAATCTCAAGGTTTCTATAAACACTGGAACGGTCTACTCCTGGAAGTTTCTTTTCAATTAGCTTGTAAATTGACTGCGTCGTTATCCCAGCCACTCTTTGATCAAGGCATAACTGCAGCAGAATGCGTCTTACTGGAGTGATCCTCATTCCCTGATGGCGCAGCAACGCCATTAAGTCCTTGTGCTTTTTCATTTCCTATCTACTCTAATAGCGAAGCATACGCGAAAGCTGCAGTGATTGCACTAATTTGTTATTGCAACAAATTGCAATAACAACTACTCTCAAAGTTCTAAAAGCAAATGGCAACAATACCAGAAGTCCAAAGTTATCCAGTAAAAGACTGGCGTAACCAGATTATCAACGAGGTCAAAAAGAATGCGCGGATTTCGGCACTATTTGGCGCGGAAGGTGGCAATCTTTACGCAGTAATTTCACATGATATCGAAGGGCGACTCTCCATTGCCACCACCAGTATCGATGGTTCTGACAAAACATACCCGTCACTGAGCGCAGAATTACCGCAGGCCGAGCCGTTTGAACGCGAGATCGCCGAACAGCTAGGCATTACCCCGAAAGGCCATCCCAGGCTGAAACCCATACGCCGCACAAAAAACATGCGTGATTTTTATCAAGTCCGTGGACATGAAGTACACGAAGTTGCTGTGGGGCCGGTGCATGCCGGGATTATAGAGTCTGGGCACTTCAGATTTCAGTGTCACGGCGAGTTGGTTTTTAACTTGGAAGTCGTTCTTGGTTACCAGCATCGCGGCATCGAGCGCGCGCTAATCGGAGGGCCGGACCCACGGACTCTTCATTATATGGAAACCGCAGCCGGAGACACAACGATTGGACATGCGACGGCATACTGCCAAAACATAGAATCACTACATGGAATAAAAATTCCGGAGCGCGCAGAAGTGATCCGTAGCATCGCTCTTGAACTTGAAAGAACTGCAAATCATGTGGGCGATCTGGGGGCACTGGCTAATGACATCGGGTATCTCCCAACAGCATCCTTCTGCGGGAGATTGCGCGGTGATTTTTTAAACTTGACCGCACAAATCTGTGGCAGCCGCATGGGAAGGGGGCTTGTGATTCCGGGAGGCGTGGCGTTTGACTTATCACGCGAAATGGCGCTTTCGTTCCAGCAGAAAATAGCCACACTGCTGAAATCAACCAAAGAAGCCACGGCACTTCTCTGGGTTAGCCCGTCAGTACTTAGCAGATTCGAACATGTCGGAACCATATCACAGAAAACAGCAGCAGATCTCGGTCTGGTCGGCCCGGCTGCCAGAGCAAGCGGGCTCAAGCACGATGTAAGAGTCAACTATCCAACAGCGGCATATGAAAAGTTCACATCGGTGAGCCATCCTGGTGGCGATGTGTTTGCAAGGGCGTATGTGAGGTGGCTTGAGATACAGTCATCCGTTAAATTACTAATTGATCAGCTTCTCGTGCTGCCTGAGACACCAATTCAAAACAAGAACCCAAACAACCAGCATCTTCCGCCAAATCGCATGGCCGTTTCCATGGTTGAAGGCTGGCGCGGAGAAATCTGTCATGTCGCGATGACTGACAGGGATGGACGATTTTCGCGCTACAAGATCGTGGACCCGTCATTTCATAATTGGGCTGGTCTTGAGGTGGCGCTAAAAAATCAGCAGATTTCAAATTTCCCTTTGTGCAATAAAAGCTTCAACCTTTCATACTGCGGTCACGACTTATGATTTTAGGCGAAATTAAAGCAAGAATAAATCAAGGTTATAGAACAATAAAATTCCCTGATGTGGAACCGGATCTCCCTGAGCGCTTCAGGGGGATGCCTAAAATGAACTGCAAGAATTTTGATTGCAAGAAATGCAAAGAGGCATGCCCAACCGGGGCGATATCAATAGCTGGCGCTGCTCGAGACACCGGCGCCACCCAAGGAGCGGGAACAATCCGCCAATTAAAACTAGACATGGGTAGATGCATTTTTTGCACTGATTGTGTTTTAGCGTGTCCAGAAAAAGCAATCAGTTTTACGCGTGATTACGGGCTGTCGGCAAACGACCGTGATGACCTCATCTTAAAAAACGGGCAAGTGTTTGAACCAGCCAATGCGCTAAAGAAAGAAACACTCCGTATTTTCGGGCGATCACTAAAACTACGCCAGGTGAGCGCTGGCGGCTGCAACGCCTGCGAAATGGATACACAAGTGCTAAGCACTGTGGTGTTTGATCTTGAGCGATTCGGAATCCAATTCGTAGCTTCACCGCGCCACGCTGATGGCCTGCTGATTACAGGACCAGTGACTGAGAGCATGAGGCTCGCCCTTGAGAAAACATACGAAGCAGTGCCTAACCCTAAAATCGTGATCGCAGTCGGTGCGTGTGCGATATCAGGGGGGCTTTATGCCGGACATGACGAAGTAGCAAAAAGCGGCGCCACTGAAATATTCCCGGTGGACCTTTACATCCCTGGTTGCCCGCCCCATCCGATCACGATCCTTGATGGTCTGCTGAGACTTATTGGAAAAAGGTGGTCACACGCATGAGCCTTCTTATCGCATCGCTCATTGTTTTGCTGCTAACCGGGGCAGCTGCGCTTTTCACAAACTCACGCCCCTCAATGGCGAACCGGATCGGCCCGTTTGGCTGTGTCTTGGGCGGTGCCATGGGCATAGTGCCAACAATCATGGTTTTTTTCGGCTCGCCGGCCCTATCTTTTAAGGCTAATTGGAACATTCCTTACGGGAACTTCTTCATTGAATTAGACGCACTCACGGCCCTGTTCCTGCTTATAATATTTTTCTTTTCTATACTGCTTGCTTTCTATGGGAGCGGTTACTTGAAACCTTATCTTAAAACAAGGTCCATAGGCACATCTTGGTTTTTCTTCAACATACTAATTGTAAGCATGGCATTAGTGGTCCTGGCGAGAAACGCTATGCTCTTTCTTATCGCGTGGGAGATAATGGCGCTCTCGTCTTTTTTTCTTGTCACCTTCGAAGACGAAAAAGAAAGCGTCAGACGCGCTGGTTGGATTTATCTTGTTGCTACCCACATAGGCACAGCGCTGCTTTTGCTGCTTTTCATTTACCTTGGCAAAGAGGATGGTGCCATGGACTTTGACCGGTTCAAAGTGCCAGTGGGAATGGCAAACATGCTTTTTATTCTGGCGGTGCTTGGGTTCGGCTCGAAAGCAGGTTTTATGCCGCTTCATGTATGGCTGCCGGAGGCGCACCCAGCGGCGCCAAGCCATGTATCCGCCCTGATGTCAGGCGTGATGATCAAGACGGGGATCTACGGTTTTCTCAGGATTGTAACCATGCTCGGCGGGCCTCCGCAGTGGTGGGGCATTGTTTTGATCATAATCGGAGTGACTTCCGGAATCGGCGGTATCTTGTTCGCTCTCGCGCAACACGATTCAAAGCGCCTGCTCGCATTGAGCAGTGTTGAGAACATCGGGATCATAGCTCTTGGAATAGGTCTTGGTCTTTTGGGGCAAAGCCTGAATTCACCTGTCATGACTTTTGCTGGCTACGGTGGAGCGCTACTTCATGTCCTTAATCACGCGGTTTTTAAAGGGCTGCTGTTTCTCGGCGCTGGAGTGGTCTTCAGCGCCACGGGAACGCGAGAGATAGATGAACTAGGCGGTCTCATGAAGCGCATGCCCGCCGTCGGTACAACCTTTCTGATCGGCGCGACCGCGATATCCGGGTTGCCTCCCTTGAACGGGTTTGTTAGCGAATTTTTGATTTATCTTTCCGCTTTTTCAGGCCTCACGAGCTGGAATGCCGCTGCCGTGCCTGCACTTATCACTATCTTGGGTCTTGCACTGATCGGCGGTCTTGCTTCTGCTTGTTTCGCAAAAATTTTCGGTGTCATGTTCCTGGGCACGAGACGCCAAAAATACGACTCCACACACGAGCATCCGGTCGGGTTTATGATGAAACTTCCAATGTATGTTCTTGCCGCCTTATGCGTGGCGGGCGGGATACTCGGCCCATGGATGATGAAATCGATGGAATCAGCGCTAGCTGTTTTAACCAAGCTACCGATGCAAACCATAGGGGACTATGTTTCCACGCCACTGCTCTATGTGGCCGGAGTTAATATCACCCTCCTGGCTGTTATTGGCCTTCTGGCCATTCTACGAAAAAGACTTCTGCGCACAAAAACCATCGGCACCGCCGTCACATGGGACTGCGGTTATGCCTACCCCACAAGCCGCATGCAATATACGGCTTCATCGTTCACACAGCCGCTCTGCGGATCGTTTCAATTTTTTCTTAGAACAAAAAACCATCACCATGAGGCTTCTGGAACGGCGGTATTCGCCACTGAAACCAGAGATTGGTTTTTGGATGGAATTTTTAAAAGGATGTTTTTGTGGTTCGATCACCGGCTTTCGTTCTTCCGCAGGATACAGCATGGGCGGATACAACTCTACATTCTTTATATAGTCATCACTTTGCTTGCTCTTGTTCTTTGGAAAATGAGGCTGCCATAAAATGATTCAATTTTTCCACATACTGTTCGCGATCACTTTCGCGCCGCTGCTCATAGGGGTCATTAATAAAACAAAGGCGCTTTTCGCCGGACGCCGTGGCCCGCCGCTTTTGCAAACGTATTTCGATATTCTTAAACTTTTGCGTAAGGGCGCGGTTTACAGCGAAACAACTACTGCTTTGTTCAAACTGGGACCTATTGTCGGGCTCGCCGTGACGGTTGTGGCTCTTGCTGTCCTGCCATTCGCGTCCTCAAAGCCGCTGCTTACATTCCAAGGTGACATACTGCTGCTCGCTTATCTTCTAGGACTAGCGCGTTTTTTCACTGTTATAGCCGCACTAGACACGGGTTCAAGCTTAGAGGGGATGGGTGCAAGCCGTGAAGTGCAATTTTCCACTATAGCCGAAGTCGCCCTGCTGATCGGCCTTGCAGCACTCGCCAGAAAATGTGGGAGTGCATCGTTGTTTGATATTTTTTCGGCGATATCCGGCCAAGCATGGCAGCAATCAGGTGCCTTGCTTGGCCTTGTGGGAGCCACTCTCCTCATTGTCTATCTGACTGAAAATGCGCGCATCCCGATTGACGACCCCAACACACACCTTGAGCTTACTATGATCCATGAAGTGATGGTCCTTGACCACTCGGGCCCGGATCTAGCCATGATCTCATACGCATCGGCGCTTAAGCTTTGGATTTTTGGAACTCTCCTGATTAATCTTCTCGTGCCGATACACGGACTGAGATTTCTGCCAGCACACGTCGTCTTCCTGATTGGCATGATCGGCCTTGCGGTCATCGTAGGTGTAATTGAGTCGTGCATGGCGAGGCTGAAGCTCTTGCAGGTTCCGGATCTTTTGCTCGGGGCGGTTGGTCTTTCAACACTGGCTTTCTTCATAAGCGCGAGGTGAACCAAATGGCCGCATACGCAGATACATTATTAATCTTTCTTGTTTTAAGTAATTTTTTTCTGCTTGGGTCGAGCTGGCTGACGGTTTATATCCGGCTGGTATCAATACAGGGAGTGATTCTTTGCCTTCTTACGTTTGTGTTCCACAAAGGAGATATCGGCTTTCACACAATCACGCTGGCGGCGGGAAACGGGCTGCTCAAAGGCTTGGTGTTTCCTCTGCTTCTTATGAGAGCAGTTAGAGCAGTGCACATCAAACGTGAAATAGAACCTCTTGTCAGTTATGGAACCTCAATCGTGATCGGCACGCTTAGTTTCTGCATATCAATGTGGCTTGGGGCCGGCCTGCCGCTGCCCATCCCAGTGGTCTCGTCTCTCGTGGTACCGGTCACGCTATTCACCATACTTACGGGGCTGTTTCTCATCGTCAGCAGGAACAAGGCAATCACGCAGGTAATCGGTTATCTGATCATGGAAAACGGCATCTATGTTTTTGGAACTGCGTTCACGCTGGATGCGCCCCTTTTCGTTGAACTAGGCATATTGCTTGATATCTTTGTTGGGATTGGCATCATGGGCATCATCATGAATCATATCAGCAGGGAATTTGATTCACTGAACGTAAGCAAGCTTTCTGATTTGAGGGACTGGACATCATGATGTTGATCGCATTGGTAGCGGTTCCCGCTGCCGCAGGCATAGTGGCGTTTTTTATAAAACAAAACAGGCTCCGGTGGGGGCTACTGCTTTTAACTTCATCCGTGCACTTACTGCTTACTTCCATGATCAGATTATCACCTCAACAGCCGCTGCTTAGAGGATGGCTCTTTCTTGATGCCGCCGGGTACCTTTTTCTTGGGATCACGAGCTTGTTGTTTTTTGCCGTGAGTATTTATGGAACAAAGTTCATCGACAAAAACAGGCACAGGATAGACAGGATATTCACATCCTGCCTGTTGTTCTTCCTCTCCACGATGACACTGGTCACACTCAGCCACAGTTTTGATCTGCTGTGGGTGGCGGTTGAAGCCACAACACTCGCCAGCGCGCCTCTTATTTATTTTCACCGACACCGCAACAAACATTCACTTGAGGCGACATGGAAATATCTAATGATTTGTTCGGTCGGTATCGCGCTCGCGCTTCTCGGAACATTCTTCCTGTCCATTGCAGCCGCTGGCACAGGAGGCGGCGCCAGGGACGGCACCGGCATGGCACTGAGCAATCTTCTACAAAACGCATCATCTCTGAACGCGGATTGGCTGAAGGCGGCATTTCTTTTTCTTGTGGCTGGCTACGGCACTAAAGTGGGCCTTGCACCGATGCACACTTGGCTTCCGGACGCTCACAGCGAATCACCATCAATGGTCTCAGCCCTGCTTTCTGGTGCTCTTCTTAACTGCTCTTTTCTTGCCATCCTGCGCGGCTATCAGGTCTGCGTCGCCGCTGGACAAGGAGCATTCGCGCAAGAAGTACTCATTGCTTTTGGACTTATGTCGATGGGTGTGGCTGCTGTCTTCATAATCAGGCAGAGTGATTACAAACGCTTGCTGGCTTATTCGAGCGTTGAACATATGGGGATACTATCGCTCAGTGTAGGTATCGGCGGCAAAGCAATGTTCGGCGGCATGCTGCATGCCATAAACCACTCAATGACAAAGGGGATGCTGTTTTTGGTCTCTGGAAACATTCTTGCGGCATACGGTACGAAGCATGTAAAATTGATTTCAGGAATGTTCAAGGTGCTCCCGGCGTCAGGCGTGCTGTGGATAGCTGGACTGCTTGCAATCACTGGCTCTCCGCCGTTCGGGTCTTTCATCAGCGAGTTTATCATTCTTAAGGAAGCGCTGGACACCGGTCATATCTGGATAGCGCTTTGTTACTTAATTTTCCTGGTAGTCATTTTCATCGGCATGGCCACAGTAATGCTAAAGATGGTACAGGGTGCTACACATGACCCGCAAACCGATAATAACTTGCCTACCACGGTTCAGGTAGAATCACTTTGGTCAATCATCCCACCCGCTGTAATGGCCATAGCAGTGCTGTTGCTGGGAATTCATCTGCCACCATTTCTAAATGAGCATCTGCTTGAAGCAGCCGCGGTTCTGAACATACGTTAAACCGTGGCACTACTCAGTGCATTCATATTTACACTTGAACAAATCAGCGATGTGTTCTCTAATTTAACCGATAGAGGAGAAACCCTAATGAGAACTTGGCTCATGTTTTTGATTATCATGTCCCTTACAGGGTGTGCCAGTCACGAGGTAAGACACGCGGTAAGAAATGATGCCTTCAGCGCTGCGGTCGATGGTGCTTTTGCAGAGCTGGATGCCGGCAGCAGGCGACCAGCAAGCGATGTTAAGACCATGCTCGGGCTTGATTTCAAAAAACTACGCGGCAGGCTTGGGGTGATTGTATTCCCGAAGATTTCAAATAAAGCCGAAAAATCAAGCCGGCATCCTCTTCGCGCATTCGCCTCTCCGAGGGAATTCGAGCTCGTGGCACAGCGGCTTTTAAACTGCCAACAACTTCTTAAAGAAAAGACCAAAAAATGGTCGCACCAGGAATATTTCCCAGGCACCATCGATGAGCGCCTTGAGTGTGGAATTTTTCGTGTCACTCAATCAAGGCCAAAGTTAACGGCGGTCGATCTGCGGCGTGACGACATAGCTGAAATGAGGATCTATCTTGACTCGGATTATCGCGCTTACGGTGTTGATATTGATATCATCGTTGATCGCAACAACAGCGCCATTACGAACATTAAATGGGACGAACGCGAACATCTTAGTTCAGGGCTGGCTCTTTTCCCGATTGACCTTCCTAATCTATCGAGACTCGATGCCATGACGAAGAAGACGACGGACCAGGCCCAGATAACTCTTCCGGATGATGTCTATGTAAAAAACAAGTTGTTAAAGGCAGGGGTAAAACTCTGCCAGCTCGGCCATGTCTTTGAGTACAGGGATTTTTACGGTTCTAAGCAGCGTATCCAGTGGTGCGTTGGCAACCCATGGCCTGCTACGGTGGAAAACGACCGCTACTTCGCGGTCCTGAAAAACCAATGAGGGTTTAGATAATGAAACTTATTAGAAAAGCAGCCGTTTTGGTTATTTTTTTGTCACTGATTATTTTCCAAGCGGGGAGTTCTAGCGCGGATTCAACCGGGAACTTCATAATAAGAAGCAATTCATTCAAGGAGCTTTACAATCTTGATGGCCGCGCAGCCCAGCCTAGAAATGTTCCATGGGCCGGTAGCTACTGGTCTTTTAGACATGACGGCATCGCTGATTCTTCGGAACAACAGCCGTCACCGGCTGGGAAATACGACAATACATTCCGTCAAAACGGCTTGGCGGTAAAATGGGAAAAGGAGAATCATTCCTGCTCGACGCTCTCTGGTGAAACGAAGGCAAGCTGCGATGGCTGGTGGGGGCACTGCAATGCCTGGTCAGCAGCAGCCATCAAGGAACCGGAGCCTAGACATCACACGGATTTCCATGGCATCAAGTTTACGGTGGCTGATCTCAAGGCTTATCTCACGGAAATATGGATGGAGTCTGGAGAGCTTTTCTCAGGCAACACGCAAAAGGACAAGGAGACTGATAGCTGGGTATATGACGATAAATCCACCACGTCGCTTATGAGTGACGGCTCGGCCACTTATTATGAAAGTTTCTGGGATGTTACTCCACGGGCGTTTTTCCTTATCATGACCAACTATGTTGGGATCCTTAAGATGGGATTGGTCATTGACAGATTTACGGGCGATCAGGTTTGGAATCAGCCTGTCGTTGGTTACCGGATTCTACCGATCCGTACAAGAGACATCCTGCAGCCAATAACGAGAAATGGAAGGATGATTTATCCGGTTTTCCTTAGGATGAAATTTTATTGGGCTAATGACGAGGTTTATGAAACCCACGTCTCCGCTCCTTTTGATATCAAGAAAACTGCGGACAGCGAAGATATTGAAAGTATCATAACAAATGGAGAGGACTATGCTGGAAGGCTGCTCAAGTTCACTCTTTTCTTTGACGAGCCAGTGCAGGTCAACACGACTGGAACAGAAGTGTTGTCCTCGGGGAGAATCTTGTCGGAGGGTATCTGGGACCACCGGGTTAACAAGGGTTACGATCTGGATTCCACGCACCCAGATTTCATATGGTTACCAACGCAGCTTTACAAGTCTGCCGGTAGCGCAAACCCCTACGTTTTACCAAGGAATGTTTATGCGATTATTGGCGTTGGCGCAGGTGGCGGATCATCTGATACGGTATCAGATACGACGTATTCATTTGAATACGATAAGATGCCGAATATTTCGGCTTCATTTCTTTATAGGCTCATTCGTATAGCTTTTAACCGTGAGGGAATGATTGTCGACGTCGGCCGTGACAGTGGGGTGGGTGCGGCTAACAAAATCTTTGTCAAGGTAACACTAAGAAAAAAGATTTCAAGGGAAGCAGCCATAAGGATACTTGAAGAAGCAGGCCTCGCGCCGGCTTCTTAATCTGTTGTCCCCAGGGATAGCGCTGGTTTTTTCATCAGCTTTGCCGCGACCATTCCACCCGAGGAATGGGTGGCTATGCCGGTCAGTTTTCGTTTTTGCCGTACCATCAAAAGGTGTAATTGAATATTCTCGCCCAGAAAAAGTTATTCCAGCATCGACTGTAACGTCCTGTGCGCTTTCGCAAGGCGAAAGTAAACCGGAAGCAAAGAGCAATTTTGACCGCATTATCGGCCGAAAACGACAAGCCGATCAGCGCACATGTGAGTCCGCCGCCACCGCTGGCGGTGTTTTGTGCGTATTGATCAACTTTGGTGACATTAGGCGCTACATTTTTGGCCATTCCCGCAGTTTTTGCTGACTCCATCCCAACCGCAAAAATAGCCGCTGTTCAATTTTTAAAAAACAATGAGTCACACACTCTGGAAACAAAGACAATCCCGCCCATAGTAGGGGATTTTCTCAAAACCTGGTCAAGTTAAATCTATTTCACTTGTGTATTATTTTAGTGATGTGAACTCTGGTTTCTGGACTAGTGCCTCTCCCACTTAATTCTTTCCGGTTTTGTAGCCAAACTTCCGACGCG
>CAYHPW010000019.1:0-48001 GCA_964358645.1 uncultured Bacteriovoracaceae bacterium
CGATCAATGCAAGTGGTGCTGCTGACTTAGCAGGAAACCTAAACGCCGCTTCGACGAGTACAGATAATACGGTGACGTATCAGGCGCCGCAGCTAGGATCGGTGAAGCAGGTGGTGGGTGGTATAAGTTATACCTGTGCGCTTTTAAGCACCGGTAAAGTGAGATGCTGGGGTCATGGCGCATTTGGTAGGTTAGGCTATGGTAATACAGACAATATAGGAGATAACGAGACACCTGCATCGGCCGGTGATGTCAATGTTGGTGGAGATGTAATTCAAATTACCGCTGGTTATGTACACGCCTGTGCACTTTTAAGTAGCGGTAAGGTTAGGTGCTGGGGTTATGGTGGGTTGGGTGAGCTAGGTTATGGCAATACTAACAATATAGGAGATAACGAGACGCCTGCATCTGCTGGTGATATCAATGTTGGTGGAGATGTAATTCAAATTGCAGCAGGCGGATATCACACCTGCGCGCTTCTTAGTGCTGGCAATATACGATGCTGGGGTCGTAGTAATTACGGTCAACTCGGTTATGGCAATACTAACAATATAGGAGATAACGAGATACCCGCATCTGCTGGTGATATCAATGTTGGTGGAGATGTTGTTCAGATTACGGCTGGTGAATATCACACTTGTGCTCTCTTAAGCACCAGTAAGGTGAGGTGTTGGGGTTATGGCGCTTATGGCCGACTTGGTTATGGAAATTCAAGTGATATAGGAGATAACGAGACGCCTGCATCTGCTGGTGATGTCAATGTTGGTGGAGATGTAGTTAACATTGTTGCTGGTTTACAGCATACTTGTGCGCTTTTAAGTAACGGTCAGGTGAGGTGCTGGGGCTTGAACGGTGCCGGTATGCTGGGTTATGGCAATACAACCACTATAGGAGATAACGAGGCACCTGCATCTGCCGGTGATGTTAATGTCGGTAGTAATGTTGTACAAATAACTGCTGGTGGAGATCATACATGTGCTCTTCTTGACGCTGGTAATGTGCGTTGTTGGGGCTATAACGGTATTGGTCGACTTGGTTATAGTAATACAACCACTATAGGAGATAACGAGGCACCTGCATCTGCCGGTGATGTCAATATTGGTGTGAATGTTTTACAAATTTCAGCCGGTTATGAGCAAACATGTGCACTCTTAAGCACCGGCAAGGTGCGCTGCTGGGGCCGAAATGATTATGGTCAGCTTGGTTATGTTAATACTAACACCATAGGTGACGATGAAACCCCCGCCAGCGCTGGGGATGTGCAAGTTGGTGGGGATGTTGCGATAAAACATATCACCAGTGGCTTTAGTCACACATGTTCTCTTCTTACTTCAGGTAAAGTACGGTGTTGGGGGAATAATTCTTGGGGCCAGCTTGGTTATGGCCACAAAGACAGCATAGGAGATAATGAGACACCTGCATCAGCTGGTGATGTCAACGTCGGCGGAGATGTTATACAAGTAGAAGCTGGTTATGGTCACACTTGTGCTCTTCTTAGTACTGGTAAGGTTAGGTGCTGGGGTAGTGCCAGCTCTGGTAGACTAGGTTACGGTAATACTAACGACATAGGAGATAATGAGACACCAGCATCAGCGGGTGATGTCAACGTCGGCGGAGATGTTATACAAATAGAAGCTGGTAATTATCACCTTTGTGCTCTTTTAAGTACTGGTAAGGTTAGGTGCTGGGGTGATGGTAGTAGTGGTAGGTTGGGTTATGGCAATGGCAACAACATTGGTGATAACGAAGTGCCCGCTACAGCTGGCGATGTCAACGTCGGCGGAGATGTTGTACAAATCACTGTTGCTAGTGATCACGTCTGTGCTCTCTTGAGCACAGGAAAAGTACGTTGCTGGGGCGACGGAAGCGATGGCCGACTGGGTTATGTGAACACTACTTGGATCGGTGACGATGAGACGCCTGCATCAGCAGGTGATGTCAATGTCGGTGGTGACGTAATCCAGATAACTGCTGGCTATAATCACACTTGTGCCCTTCTTGGTACTGGTAAAGTACGTTGCTGGGGTGATGGCAGCATGGGGCAACTAGGCTATGTTAATAGCAATGACATAGGTGATGATGAGACCCCCGCTTCAGCAGGCGATGTCAATATTGGTGGAGATGTTGTGCTGATCAGCGCTGGCCAATACTACACCTGTGCCCATCTTAGTACTGGAACGGTACGTTGCTGGGGCGATGGTAGTGATGGTAGACTAGGTTATGGTAGTACTAACAGGATTGGTGATAACGAAACCCCTGCCTCGGCCGGTGATGTGAATATCGGCGGTGACGTAGTTACGATCAGAGCAGGTCGGAGTCATGCTTGTGCACTGCTTAGTACAGGTAATATGCGTTGCTGGGGATATAATATTGATGGCCAGCTCGGCTACGGCAATACGAGCAGTATCGGCGACAATGAGTTACCTTCGTCAGCGGGTGACGTGGCGGTATGGTGATTGCGTCGCTGCAAAAACTAAGCATCCACCGGATATTCAGATTTACAAAATATAACACCCACCACCAGCAGCATCCCTGAAATAACAAAAGCTGCTAGCCCGAACCAATCCCCCCACTTCTTCATCAGCGTGGGTATGGGCTCTGTAAGCGGAATCGTGGCGCTCATGACGTCGGGCTGGCCGATTGAGGTGCGTTTAGTGATCTTACCATCCGGCATGATCAGCGCCGATATGCCGGTGTTCGTGGCGCGCAGTTGCGGCAGCCTCGTTTCGATGCTCCTGAATACGATAAGCGAGAGATGGAGATATGGCTCGCCATAAGGCCCGAACCACGAATCATTCGTTATGTTAAGTATCAGTTCATTGCCTTTTCGCGCGGCTTTAATGACGTAATCCGGAAAAAGCGCTTCGTAACATATTATCGGCGCGATTCGCACATTGGGTACTTTGGGGTTAGGCGTATTGACCGTAAAAACTTCAGGCCCCGGTCCGCGGCCGAAATAGCCAACCTGGGGGAACTGACTTTTTACCCATGGAAACCAATCGGCTCCCGGGATGTATTCACCAAAGAGAAGAAGTATGTGTTTGTGATAGATTTCAAGATTTGGCCCCGGTCCCGAAGAAACAAGATGACTTTTACCGACGCCTCCATAAATAGATCCGGGTGTCAGGAAAAAAAGTGAATTATAATCAAGTCTGTTTGCTCTGTCGTAACCGCCAAAGAGCAGCGTGATCCCGTTGTCCTCGGCTAAGCGCTCCAAGGTCTTGTCCCGCATTGCGTCTTCCAGCGAATGCGGCGTACGGAATGTGGAAGGGTATGATGTCTCTGGCCAGACTAGAAAGTCCGGCTTCGGGTCCATCGCGATGGCTTTTGATGAAAGATCTAAATACGTGTCCACCACTTTCTGGGCCGCTCCCCTGATTCCACGGATCGCGGCGATCTTATCAAAATCACCGATATTGCCCTGTATGACGGCTGCTTGCAGTTTTCTTTGTGAAGACTGTATGGCGTTTTTTACCTCGTCGTTTCGTGCGATGCCATAAGCTAATCCACCACCGAGAAGACAGGCGGATAATATGAGCGGCGCGGAGTTTAAAGAATTTATGTGTCGACAAGCTTGATGCCCAGTTTCAGGCAGAGTTTTATACAAAAAGTGCAAGCCACCAAAATTTTTAAAGTTAGATAAAAAATGCCACACTGACAAATTCACCATAAAGACCAGGAATGTGAGCAAGTGGGCCCCGCCAATATCGGCAAGCTGTCTTAGGTTCTGATACAGGTAAAGTGAGTGCCCCAGCGTGTCTTTAAACAGCTTGGGCACCATCCAATCAACGCCAGTATAAAAAAGCGAAAGCGTTATGATCGCGGCCATTAAGAACATGGCGCCACCATTTTTGCTGCACGAGCGGTTGTATGCGTGAAATACTAGGGCAAATACCAGGAATTGCGGTTGGCATATCAGGGAAAACAGTATCATCCCAAGGATGCTTAGTGACCATGGGATCACTGCAAATTCCTTAAGCACCCAGGCTATCCAATAGTATCCGCCAAGGCCCATCAGAAAGCCAAGCCAGAGACTTTCCTTAAGAGCACCAACCCAGGTTTTCAGGCGGCTGATGGTCGCGAGCCAAGGCACTAGCGCAATCCAGATAAACCAGTGGAAATCCCATGGCGTAAAAGATGCGACGATAAGTGTCGCCGATAATACAGTCAGTTTTTTAGGCATGAACTTAAGCATTAGTTGAAGACGATTTTAGACTTATTTTATGAACGTGTCAGTATTCAAAATTGAAACCGGCTGCCGTGCGAGCAGATTTGTTTGCAATTGACTGCCGCTAATCGCAGCAGACCTGGTACCATCCGCCTTTTTGCCATTCTGAAGCGCTATCAGAGCTGCATAGGCGTTGACTCGTCCTCCTGTGACTAGCTTTTTTTCAAGCTGGGGGAATCGATCGACCGATGACATTATTATTGTTCTGATCTCTGGCGGGGTGAGCTTGGTGTTTTTGGATATCAGCAGTGCCGCCAGCCCACTTACAAAGGCGGTCGCTTGTGACGTGCCAGTCATGTATCCATATCGCCCGGACGGCAGCGTGCTGTAAATCCTTTCGCCCGGCGCGGCCACGTCAACCCTGGTTTTGCCCCAGTTTGATGAGGTAAGAAGATTGTTGTTCATGTCCGTTGCAGCGACTGAGATGATATTAGGTAATCTATACGCGGCTGGGTAATAATAATTGTCCTTTTTGTCGGTGTCCTGATGTTCGTTCCCTGCCGCTGCGACTACTAGGACGCCTCGCGCTTCAGCACGTTTGATGGCTATATATTCCTCTTCTGAAAACTCTGGCCCGCCGCCGCTGTAATTTATGATGCGCGCGCCGTTATCGACGGCATAGTTTATTGCCCTCACCGTGTTTGCAAGGTTAACCGAGCCTGGATTAGCGTCTGAATAATATTTAACCGCCATGATTGAAACATTGTGCGCTACTCCGCTCACGCCAGACTTGGGATTTCCCATTGCACCGATTATTCCGGCGACATGTGTCCCGTGTCCATGAACGTCAAGTGGGTTTGGCTGGTTTGAAACGAAATTCCACCCGAATACGAAAGCTTCTTTCTTTGAATCTCTCCATATGTTTTTATTAAGGTCCTGATGGGTGGGGTCGACGCCAGTGTCTATGACCGATACAATAACGCTTCGGCTGCCTTCTTCTATTGTCCATGCATCAATGGCGCTTATGTGTGATTTTGAAACCTGGTTGGACAGCCCCCAGTTCTTCAGGCTGTTTACCGCTGCTTTAATTGAATTGCTGACACCGCTTGGTGGCGCGAACCCAAGAAATGCAAGACTGCCTGTTGCAACCACTGAAAACCAAAACTTTGAAACCTTGCTACGCATCGTTAACCACCGCCTATTACCGCTGTGCACTCTGCTTCCACTGAGCTGGCTCACCAGCTAAAGTCACGGGCAGGTGCCCGTTCCTGTATTGAGCACTGAGCAAACCGTGTGCCTTATGTGTCTTGGTGGACGCGTAATGAATGCCTGTGGTTTCAAATAATTAGCGACATGAATAAAAGCAGTTTTGTAAAGGCCAGCAACATTGCTGTAAAACTCTTTGACAGTTGCCGAATGGCTATCTGTCTGCTTACCCAGACACGATCCCGGATTAACCAAAAGGTGGGCCTGGCCGATAAAGATATGTGATATCAGGTCGCTCCAGATTTGGTCTGGCAGGCATTGCTGCTTTTGTGGCCGGTGCTTCCATCTTGTTTGCAAAGGGGATGGATGTTTTTTTTAATAACAACATAGAGCCTGTCCCAGCGCAGGTTGGTGAAGCTTTAGAGATTCTTTCTGGTCTTCCTGCCGGGCGCTCGTTGTTGGACAAGGCGCTAGGCGCATGGAATGCAAACAACGTGAATGAGCTTCATAAAGTATTCAAACTGGGCCATGTTTCACATACCGATGCGGTGCTTGTAAGACAGTTAGATCCGCGAACCGGCCGCGAAGTGAGGACACGTAAGGTTAACGTATATCTAAAGGCTGGCCAACCAATTGAAAGTCTTGTCCTCGATATGGCGCACGAACTGGTCCATGCCACAACACAACCTGTGTGGGACCCGTATGATCCAACTCTTACAGCCGTGAAATATATTTCATTTGCTATCGAAGGTGTGGGGGGCGAGGTGGAAGCTATGATCGCCGAGTGCAAGGTGAGCATGGATTTTGCCAGGAAGTACGGGATCTCCTCCGGTCGTTGCTCGGAGTACCTTGTTAGAGGCGGAGAGACGATTGATCGAGAAAAGATCCGTAGGGATTTTTATAAGATCGGCAAGTGGAAGGATGGTTTTGTGCGTAATTTTGTTGGGCATGAGGCAAGTCAATTGCCGCTTTTGTCATCGCAGCCACCGAAGCTTTACTCTTCCACCGGCCAGGCTCCGTATCCTATAGCGCTGCTTTATGAGTTTGAAGAACTTACAAGGATTGCCTGTGATAATTCCAAAAAAAGGCGCGCGCTGCTAGTTGAGAGGTCTGTGGCTTCTGTCCATGAATCCGTTTCACACAGAGCTACGAATGATTTTCTGAAGTCACGCTGCCGTTAATGATTATTAAAAATGTGGTTGGAAAGTTTGCATATTCTGCCATATCTTAGTGTTAATGCGTGAGAAGAGGGGTTATTGCTGTTGCCTTGCAATTTGTATTTTAGTGAAAAATGAAACGCTGAGCTCAAGAATTAGCCCCGACGGACGATAAAAATATTAGTGAAGAACAGATTTGTTTTATACGGGGCTGTTTTTTTATTTTTGTGTTCTGTAGCCTTATATGGTGCTGATGTATTTAAAATAGACTGGACCGCTACAACAGATAAGGGTCTTGTAATTAAGGCACCTGCTTCTCAGAGTGCTAATCTGCAGGAATGGCAAGATAGCAGCGGGAGCGCGGTTTCTTCGGTTAATTCTAGCGGACAGATAACGCTTGGTGATTCATCAAAAGGAGTAAATAAATTCTTAAAGAGTGATAGCAATGGCCTGGGTTCTTGGAGCGCTATGTATACCATTACTGGTGCTGCCAAGAATTTAGTAGTTAAGTATGACAGCGCCACACAGGTCATAGTCACGGCAGATGAGATTGTTCTTAAGGACTCCAGCAATGTAAGTTATTTTGCTACTTCTGTTAATGTGACAGCTGCCATTACAAGTTCGGGGGCAAATGGACTTGATACCGGGAGCGAGGCTTCTAGTACGTGGTACTATGTTTGGGTGATTTACAATGGTACTACCGTGGCATCTTTGCTTTCTACATCAGCCACGGCACCCACGATGCCAAGTGGATATACTTATAAAGTGAGGGCTGGCTCTGTCTATAACGATGCTAGTAGTAATTTTGAGAGATTTTATCAGATAGATCGCACTGCTTATTACTATGCATATAGCAGCGCTTTAAGTGCTGGGAGTGCTACTGTAATGACCTCCGTGTCCCTAACAGCGTTGGTCCCACCGATTGCTGTTAGTGCTATTATAATGGCTTATTGCGCCGGCGATGATGTTAGTCAGATACTCGCTGGTATGTGTAGTATTGGTTATGATGGTACAAACAGTATTGCCTTCCTTCGAGGAAGATATAAAAGTACTTACACATGTAAAAGTAAAGACACACAGACTCTCACTGTCCCACTGGCAACAGCACAGACTATTTATTATAGCAACAACAGTGCGTATCTAGATTTTTATTTGTATGTTTCTGGCTATACCATTCCGTGATCTCAAGCAATTCTAAGAAATTTCTTAAGAAATTAGTCCATAAGACGATTAATTAAAAGGTAAGTGAATAAACTATTTTTTTTATACGGAGCGTTTTTTTTATTTTTGTGTCAGGTAGTAATATATGGTGCAGATTCATTTAAGATCAACTGGACCGCTACTACAGATAAAGGTCTTATAATCAAGCCACCTGCCTCTCAGAGTGCTAATTTACAGGAATGGCAAGATAGCAGTGGGAGTGTGGTTTCTTCGGTTAATTCTAGCGGACAGATAACTCTTGGTGATTCATCAAAAGGTGTGAATAAGTTTTTAATGAGTGACAGTAGTGGCCTGGGTTCTTGGAGCGCGGTTCATGCTATTGTCGGTTATGCCAAGAATTTAATTGTTAAAAACAGCGGTGCTACACAAGTAATTATAACAGCGGATGAGCTTATCTTGGAGGATACTAGCAATGTTATTTATATAGCTAGTTCAGTAAACGTGACGGCAGATATTACTAGTTCTGGAGCAAATGGACTTGATACTGGGAGCGAGGCTTCTAGCACCTGGTACTACGCCTGGGTGATTTACGATGGTACTACAGTGGCATCACTGCTTTCCACATCAGCAACGGCACCAACGATGCCAAGTGGGTATACGTATAAAGCTCTAGTGGGTTCGGTACGCAATGATGCAAGCTCTAATTTTATAGGGTTTCATCAGATAGATCGTACTGTATATTACAATGCGTATAGTGCAGCTTTAAGTGGTGGGAGTGTAACTACGATGACTTCCGTGTCTTTGACAGCATTAGTTCCACCGATTGCTGTTGCTGCTATTGTTTTAGGTGAGTGTGAATATGTTAATTTATCTCCAATAGGCACATGTTCTATTGGTTACGATGGTACAAACAGTATGACTTTTTTGGTGAGTAGATATGACAGTAGCTATACGATGGTTGCATTTGAAACGCAGACAGCCATTGTGCCACTCGCAACAGCACAGACTATTTATTATATGGTTAATGATTCATACGTGGATTTTAATCTTTGGGTATCTGGTTATGTCACACCATAATTTTAATAAAAGGATAATATTTTACGTTGTGGCATGTATGTTTTTGCTCTCTATAGGTTTGTATGGAGCTGATTCATTCAAGATTAACTGGACCGCTACAACAGATAAGGGCCTTGTCATCAAGCCACCCGCATCTCAGAGTGCTAATCTTCAAGAATGGCAAGATAGCAGCGGGAGTGCTGTTTCTTCGGTTAATTCTAGCGGACAGATAACACTTGGTGACTCATCAAAAGGTGCGAATAAGTTCTTAAAAAGTGACAGCAACGGCTTAGGAGCGTGGAGTGCTAGTCACGCGATTGTTGGTTCTGCAAAAAATTTAATAGTTAAGAACAGCGGTGCCACGCAGGTCATAGTTACGGCTGATAAGATTATTTTAAAGGACTCAAGCAATGTTAGTTATCTAGCTAGTTCTGTAAACGTGACGGCCACGATTACAAGTTCGGGGGCAAATGGACTTGATACTGGGAGCGAGGCTTCTAGTACGTGGTACTATGTTTGGGTGATTTACAATGGTACTACCGTGGCATCTTTGCTTTCTACATCAGCCACGGCACCCACGATGCCAAGTGGATATACTTATAAAGCAAGAGTTGGTTCTGTCTATAACGATGCGAGTAGTAATTTCGTGGGATTTCATCAGATCGATCGCACTGTTTATTACAATACGTACCAAAGCGCTTTAAGCGCTGGAAGCGCTACTTCGCTGACTTCTGTATCTTTGACAGCGTTAGTTCCTCCGATCGCTGCTACAGCTATTGTGCTTGGGTATTGCACCGCAGATAATGTTACAGATGTAACCAGTCTTTGTTATGTTTCATTTAATAACTTGAGTTCTACTGCCTATTTTGCAGCTGAGTTTAATGACAACGGAAGCAACGATAATTGGTATAGAGACACCCAAACTGTTATCTTGCCTATGCTTACCGCACAGACTGCTTATTATAAAGTGGGTGACGCGGACCTTGATTTTAGTTTGTACGTCTATGGTTATACTATCCCGTAGCGATATCGGTGTGATACATTTCTACATGGAGAAGAGTCATATTGAACCCTGTACGTGGCGAAGTGCTATGTGATTTGCTTTCAAGAAGTGTTGCCTCTGATGAGGCGGCTGTTCGAATACCGCTTTTGGTGGCTGGTGTTCGCTTTGACATCATTACAAAGGCCCCTGCTGTTGCTGCGTGGTTAAATTCATATTTTAAGTCTTATCGCCATGAAAACGGTGGGGCGACTTTAGCTGAAATTTACGTTGAACCTATTGAATCGTCTCCTGAGCTCGATGATTTATGGTTTGATCCGGACCCAGAATTTCACCTCAATGCTGAGAACGGATTTGTAGTCCAGCGTGATTTCGCAGCGGGAGTTTTTGCCAGGAGTTTAGAAGGGACTGAGCGGGTCTTGGCTTTTCTATCGCCTTCATACATAAGCGACGCGGTTTGTAATCTGTTGCGTTGGTGGCTGCCGCCAAAGCTGATTAAGCATGATGCGTTTCTTCTTCATGGGGCTGGTGTGATTCATGGTAACCAGGGTTATGTTTTTTTTGGTGAAAGCGGTGCAGGTAAATCCACTGCTATCAGGCTTATTGCAAGTCATTTACCTGAAGCTGAAATCCTGGGGGACGATAGCGTAATAGTTGGTATCCCGAGACATGACTCCGTACCATGGGTGTATTCAGCACCGCTAGGATCAACATATTCCAGGGAGCCGCCTTCCGCCAGCAGTGCCCCACTTGGGGGGCTTTTTTCGCTACGCAAGCAAGATAAGCACGTTGTGGAGTCGTTACCGATTTCTGCTGGAGTAACTGCACTCTTGGGTAGTATCATGGGCATTGGGTTTGGAATTAATGAGGGCGCCGCCATGGATTTGGCGGTTCGGATGGCAAAGTCACGGTGTGGGATTAGTCGACTTTGCTTCCGCCGTGATCCAGGATTTTGGATGCATGTAATTCAGAGCGGGTATGGAATGCAGGGGAGATCAGATGAGTACAAAAAAAACTTCTAAGAAAAAGCAAAAAACCAAATATGAAAAACCAGCCAGGCGGACAGAAAAACTCACAGCCATAGCAGCGCTATGTGATGGCGCGCCTGGTGGAGGTAAAAAAGCAGACACTGGTTCCCCGGATTTTTGCAACACCGAGATGTTAAATTCCTGAGTAAAAAATCAGAGCACGTAATGGACTGGATCCAAGTGCAAGGGACAAGCATGCGGCCATTTCTCTCGCCAGGGGATGAGGTTGCTATTGAGTGGTGGAGGCCACAAGTAAATGAAATCCCACGGCGTGGCGAAATATTGTTAGCGCAAGAAGCTGGTAACGTTTGGACTGTTCATAGAGTAGTTCAGGCCCAAACGCATGAATATATCACGGTTAAAGGTGATGCAGCTTTTGCTTGCGGAAATGTCTCCATGGACAAGCTTTGGGGGCGGGTTGTGGCCGTTAAAAGGGTTTCCTCAGGCCTATCATCTACATTCAAGGCTAATATGATTGATAGGCTGATTGCCTTGTTGTCGTTGCGCACACTTCCTTATGAGCGTCTATTATCAAGATTCTTACGTAAGATTATTTTTGTGATGGCTTGCTTTCGAAGATGGATTTAATAACAACTGAGTCAGTATTTAGTTTTGTTCTAAAGCTGCTTTTGCCACGGGCGAGTAATATTCCAGAGACCATCGAGCGCCCGATGTTTTACACAAATGAGAAGGAGTGGGAGGGTGCGCTTAGGTATGCAACTGGCTTACGCTGTGCTTTGCCTTTCCTTATAAAAATAGATCGCTCGATATGGAGGGGTGACCTGCCTGGTTCGACCACGCAGCTTTTCGGGCAGCTCTTGAGTAATGAGCGAATGAAGCTCGCGATTCTAGACGAGATACTGGATTCAGCACTTGATGTACTCGTAGCGGCAGATATCCCAGTCATTGTGCTTAAGGGCATGGACCTAGGGCGACGGGTTTATCATGAGAGGATACTTCGCCCGATGACGGATGTGGATCTTTGTGTCCCGCAAGATTTTTTTAATGAAGCCAGTGATATTCTGAAACAGTCTGGATTTAAACAAGCTGGGATGCATTACCCTGGCCGCGACAAGATGGAGTTTTCGAGAGGAAATGGTCAGCCTGTTTTGGAATTACACGCCATGGCATCCATGGCGATCTGGGAGCGATCTTTGATGGGGGCTATTCCTTCCTTGCCGGGCAAGGTACGGTCTTTGTCATTCCGGGATAATTTCACCTACCTGGTAAGGCATGCGGCCGTCCAGCACGTCATGGAGTCACCACTCTGGCTTAACGATATCCATTTTTTGCTGGAATCCTCCACTGTTAAATTTGGCACTGCCCAAGTGAGCGATAAAGCTTGGGAAGAAATCATCCTTGATTTGCGGTCACAAAAGACACTCTCGGCGGCATGGTTTGTTCTTATGCTGCTTCGTGATCAATGCGGGACTTCATTCCCGGCATGGGTGCTCGAGGTGTTAAAGAAGGAAACTAGTTTGATTAACCGCCGATTAAATAAGAAATATCTTGATCCACAAACATTGTTTAATCCAACTCCTCGGTCAATGGCTTCGGTGGTGATGAGGCGCTATTTGTTGCGCGACGGTGCGATCGATGTGCTACGATATGGCATCGGAAAAATACATAGGTATTTTTTGACACACACATTTTAAACAACATTTATTAATTATATCCATTGTGTCATATTAATGAGTATAATAAACTATATTTATGCGCGGCGCATTTACCGGGACGTAGGTTGATAATTATGAATGGATTGTTTATTTCCTTATTGCTGCTCGCTGTGATGTGGTCACCTCTTTGTGCTTTTGGAGCGGCCACAGTGGCCTCTGGTACAGTAACGGTAGCGACTGGCTCACATACCGCGAATACCGGCCTCACGGTCAGTGGAGGGACTTTTACCATGGCCGGTGCAACCACGTTGATGATGGGCGATACCCAAACACTCACGGTGAGTGGCGGGACGTTTCAGACAACAGGTACGAATGATGTTTACCCACAAACATTAACAAACAAGGCGATAGTCACCAGGGCTAACAGCAGCACATGGGACTTCACTGCGACCAGTGGGACGGTGGATCTGACAGGGTTTCTTTTAAAATACCTTGGGACCAGTGGACTCAATATCGGTGGAACCACCATCCTCACCAACCTCAACGGTGGGCAGCTTACAAATTTATCGACAGATTACGTGAACGTAAAAGCCATTCAAATAAATACTACCGGCACAATCCCAGCTACTGCACAGAATTTTGGATGGGAGTGGGGTGATCCAAACTCATACGCGCCTGCTGGTCCTCCTGCCCCGGCACCAAGTGATACATACTATCTTGCTTACAGTACTGGATGTAACAGCCAATCAATAAGTTTTACAGGATGGTTCGGTGATTGGCGTTATGGGATGAACAGGCCTGTTCCATCCACCAAAGTTTCGGCCACCGGCTGCACGATCACGATCAGTGATGCCAGTACGTCTGTTTCATTGCTTTCGTTTACGGCTACAGGTTATGACGGGACCGTGTTTGTTGATTGGACAACCGGGCTTGAGACAAATCACATAGGTTTTAACGTATACAGGAGTACCCGCCCTGATGGAGGATATGTCCAGGTCAACTCCACTGTTATCAGAAACACTTTTTCCTATGATCTAATGCGTGGAAAATACCGTTATGCTGATGCTGATGTGGTCAACGGGGTTACGTATTATTATTACATAGAGGATATTGACCTAGACAACACAAGAACTAGGCATGGTCCGGTGAGCGCAGCGCCTCTGGTGACTGTAGGCGCGGCGCCTACAGTATCTTACACTGATACGAACGTAGGAGTTTCGCCAACGGAAGGATCTGGGGCTATACCAGGGGTTATACAAAGTCCGATTCCGTCACCAGCTCCCATTCAGAAACCAGCTTATGTGGATATTGGGGGAGGTGTTCACATCCTGGCTCAGACTAGAAGGTCGCTACGTTTGGAAGTCGCTCCACCGCTTGCCAGTTTTTCCCCATCCACATGGAACCAGAATTACGAAATGCTGGAAGTTTCAGGTTATGCAAACACTGTGGAAGCCGGCAAACCAGAACTTGTGGAACGCATGATCCTAGTAGAGGTGGATCCTGATATTTCTGCTGTTACTCTCAGTAAAGCCACCGTCCAGGAAAGCACGGTGTCGTCGCACAGAATCCAGCCGGCGGCATTCTGGAGTTTGGATGGATCTGGTCAGCCGCGCCCGATTCCATTACGGAGCCCGGATCAAGTGGCGTATTCCATAAGTTCATACACACCTTCAAGCTATTATCAAATCACTGGATCAACTCAGACAATAGGTGGCAAAAATTTTGTCCAAGTAAAGATCATGCCGGTTATTTATCTTCCATCACAGAATTTGGTAAAGTCAGCGGAAAAGATAGTGCTCGACCTTGGACTTGATGCTGCTCAAGCATGGCTCCCGCCCGCTGCTTCTTGCATTTCTTGCCAGCTTTCACCTGCGGCTATTGAGAGCAATTTGCGGATTCGCTATCGGTCAAGCGGTGTTTATCAACTGACGTATGAAGACATGCTTGCCGCTGGAGTGGACGGACCTTTTGCCGGAGCCGATACAACACAGCTAAGACTTTATCGTGATGGCCATGAGATTCCCCTGGAAGTAATAAGCCAGACAGGCAGGTTCTTAAGTGGCGATGCGGTCAGATTTTTCGTGGCATATGCACGGACTGTTGAAGACGACGAAAATGAGGTTGTCCTAAGTCTTTCTTCTTTACCTGGGAGCGTTGGAAGCCCGCTAAGAATCCAACACTGGAATGCTGATCCAACAGGCTTGCCACCCTCGGTCTCGCAGTGGACTCGGAGAAGCGCTGTTGCGGAGGTGGATGCATATCCGATTTTCAACGTGCCCCTGGGGGATCTGCTTGATCATTTCTATTGGACGATGCTGTATACGACAAATGGCAACCCACCTACCTCGAAGTCGTATCAGGATATGATGTTCAATCTTCCGGATCTGGC
The DNA here is from genome assembly GCA_964358645.1 of uncultured Bacteriovoracaceae bacterium. Taxonomy (GTDB): domain Bacteria; phylum Bdellovibrionota; class UBA1018; order UBA1018; family UBA1018; genus JBBTDV01. The sequence goes on from CAYHPW010000019.1 coordinate 14,782, forward strand.
TCTTGATATGAATGAAATCGTGAATCTAAAGATCCATGCTAAGGGCCGTGGGGCATTGGCGCAGAATCCAACCCACCACGTTGGGGTTTATGTAAACAGCATTCCATATCTTGCGGCTGATTCAACATTTAACACGCTAGAGCCGGTTGTGCTTTCTTACAGCTTGCCTGCTTCGTATTTTATTGCCGGGAATAATACAGTACGCTTCCAAGTAGTGGGCGATCTTGTGCAACCCGGAGACAGTGATTTAGTTTTCCTTGATCGGGCGGAGATTGAGTATCCGGCTCGTTTTACCGCAGTGGACGGAATTGCAAGAATTACAAATAACCAAGCTGGAGGAGTGATCACCGTTACAGGTTTTGGTGGCCCTGCGGCAATCTCAGCATATGATGTAAGCGACTCTGGAGATGTGTTAGCATTGGATACCACGGCTCCGTTTAGCACTGATGGCGGTGTAAGCTATAACATGAACTTCGCGTCTGTTGCTGGACCTAATGGCCGAAATGGCTTCAGCATGTTTGTTGCTAGTAGCGCTGCCTTTTTAAAGCCGTCATCACTTTTGTTGGCGCACGGGTCGGCCATCGCATTGCGAGATAGCGCAAACGGCGCTGATCTAATCATGATCGGTAGCCGAGAGTTGTTAACTGCGGCCAGTGAGCTCGCGGATGCGCGGAGAAGAGAGAATTTGCGAGTTGCCAGCGCACCGATTGACGAGATTTATGCCGAATTTGGCAACGGGATCCGTAGCAGCGAGGCAATCAGGGATTTTCTAAACTTTGTCCGCTCCAATTGGACGCCTCCGGCGCCGATGTACGTGCTATTCCTGGGTGATGCGACGTACGATACCCGCGACCACCTTGGTTATGGTGTGGCTGCCGAGACAATGCCGATACCACTAGAGAAGGGGCTTTATCTCGACTTCGGTAGCGATAACTGGTTTGTTACGCCTATAGAGCGTGCGGACCTTCCTGTCATGGCTGTCGGAAGAATTCCGACAAACAATCCGGTGGTATTGATGGAATATATCCGTAAGGTCCTTGATTATGAATCAGGGCGCCGGGCACCGGAAGACTCGGTTGGTAGAAAGCTTGTCTTTGTCTCTGACAAGGATACGCGCGAAGAAGGTTTTGATGCAAAAAGCGATGCCTTGGCTGCATCTAATACACAGAGCCAGTTTATAACATCAAGAGTAAGTAGATATGCATTGGCGTCTGATCTTGCTACAAGGTACGCCATCGAAAGCTCATTTGGTGACGGTGCACTGATGGTCTCATATCTTGGGCACGGATCAAGTGACCGGTGGGCCGGCAGTGAAGTTTTCATGAGCGGGGTTGCTGATGGTTTAACTAACGATAAATTACCGATCGTGGTTTCGTTCACATGCCTGGGTAACTACTTCTATGATGCTGATCCGAAAGCCATAAGCCTTGCTGAAAGTCTTATTTATAACTCGCAAGGTGGAGCTATTGCGGTTTGGGGTTCGACAACCATTACGATGGTTTCTGCGCAGGTGGCGTTGGCGCAGGCATTTTACAACCGACTGGGAGTCAAGACTGCTCAAGGCTACGATGTAGTGCGCTTGGGTGATTTGATTTTGCAAGCCAAGCATACGGTTGGTCTCCATGCCGCTTCAAGAGATGTCATAAGAAGTTATACCTTGCTTGGTGACCCGACTATTAAACTCCCGCAGTCTTCATTTATGGGAAGCCAGCAACGGGTAGGCATACCGGTGGCTTCTGACCAGCCAGGTATTCCCGCCGTCGTGGCAGCCCAGAATGATGTGCCATCAGCTCAGGTAAGCAGCGAAGATGGCGGTGGATTTTTATCTTGTGGAAAAAGTGCCAACGCTGGGCAGGGCTCCTCAAGCATCAGAGCTGATAGTGGTTCTATGTTTGAAACCATATTTATGTTGTTTGTTTATACCGGTTTTTGGGCTTTCCTGAAGATTTTAATACGACGCAGTGTTCGAAAGGCATAATAGACTTCTTCCATGACTGAATGCTACTGCGGCTTCAAAAACGGCTATAGCTCTGCGTCTTCGGAGAAAAAAGACCACTCAAAATAGCTCTGCTATTCCATCGGGCCTTTTTTCTCCTGCATCCTTGATCTAGAGCCGTTTTTAAACCCTCGCTACGCATCCAGTCACGAAAGAAGTCTAATAATTTTTTACAATCACTGAGATCTTTGTTTTAATCCGCTTATGCACCCAATACGAGTAGGGCAGTTGCCCTGGAGAGAGATCGACCGGCATGCAGTGATTATTCATACAAAGAAAGGGAATGTTCATGAGCTCAACCTCACGGGCACGTTTCTTTGGACTCATGCGGATGGTAGCCATTCTCTTGCACAATTAGCGGGAATGCTTTGCGAGAATTTTGAAGTAGATTTAGACCAAGCGACAAAAGATGTTGATGAGTTCTTTTCATCACTAGAAGAAGATGGCCTGATTCTCAATGTCAATCATAGGTGACCTGCAAGGCAGAACCGCAAAACATCGAATCCCGGTACAAGCAAGCCTAGAGTTAACTCATTCTTGCAACCAGCGTTGCGGGCATTGTTATCTTGCTAGCCATAATGACAGCGGCAAGGGCTGCTCTCCACTTGGGTTTGAAGAGTGGCGGAGGATCTTGGACGAACTTTCAGAGGAAGGTACGTTGTTTCTAACGCTCATTGGTGGGGAAGCAATGCTGCATCCCAAGTTCTGGCAAATCGCCCGCCATTGCGTGACCCGGAATTTTGCTGTCTCGCTCATCACGAACGGCATTCTTATTGATGATGTCGTGGCAGAAAGGATTGCCGAGCTTAATTTCTTCCAGGTAACTTTAAGCTTGTATTCAATGGATCCAGCTATTCATGACAAGATGACAGGCGTGAAAGGCTCCTACGCCAGAACCATAGCGGCATTAGACCAGCTTAGACTTAGAAAAGTGCCGATTGGAATAAACTGTCTTTTGACTAAGCATAACATCGATTCGTGCTTTGAACTTAAGCAGTGGGCCAAGCAAAGGGATATCAGGATTCAGTTCAGTCTTCTTGTGACTACAAGGTTGGACGGTGCAGTGGAACCAGCTCTTGAGCGTGCCAGTGCTGAACAGATTTATCGCTACTTCGCCACATTGAGAAAGCTTGACAACCAAATCAGGCCAGCAGCGGTTGTTGCACCGAATCCCACAGATCCCGATAGTCCTGTTTGCAATGCGGGTCGTGGCCGGTGCGCCATTGATCCTTTTGGCAATCTGCTCGCGTGTATTGATATGCGAGACCAGATTGGAAACTTGCGCGAACGATCTTTTCGTGAACTCTGGAATTCGCCCAAAGCTCTCTGCTTAAGCGGCTTTATCAACCATGACTTAAAATTCAATCCGAGATCTAAAGATGGCATGTTCTGCAGTCATTGCCCGGCTATGGCCGATTTAGAAGTAGGCGACAAGATGGCACCCGTTCCCTTCCTGATGGAAATCGCCAGCATTAGGCGGAGAATTTACGAGTGTAAGACCACGAATTAAATTGAACCCCCTATTTTAAGGGTTGGTGTAACCTATTACGTACATATACAAATCTAGGTATGTGCTGCCGACATAATAGTATATTGTCTGTGCGGTTTTAAGTGGGAAAGTGGATACACTTGAATCTCTTGAATAATCTGGACCTGTACTACTGTACCGAGCCACCGTATAATGAGTCTCGTTTGTGCCATCGTAACCAGCATAACACGTGGAAGTAATATTACTGGTCGCGTCTCCTGTGCAATACAAGAGCACGGTAACAGTAGTTGCGATAGATGGTACTTGAGTCGACAAAGATATAGAGGTAAATGTCGTAGCACTCCCTGCACTTAAAGTAGAGATATAGGAATCGTAATAAGTGGTTTTGCCTACTTGATAAAATCCCACAAAATTACTGCTCGCATCGTTACGAACCGAGCCCACTCGCGCTTTATAGGTATAGCCACTTGGCATCGTGGGTGCTGTTGCTGATGTAGAAAGCAGTGACGCCACAGTGGTTCCGTTATAAATCACCCAGACATAGTACCATGTGCTGGAAGCTTCGCTACCAGTATCAAGTCCATTGGCCCCAGAGCCTGTGATAGCGGCTGTTACGTTTACGGAAGTGGCAAGATACGTAACACTGCTTGAATCTTTCAAAATAAGCTCATCGGCTGTAACAACCACCTGTGTAGCACTGCTGTTCTTGAGTATTAGATTCACAGCGGAACCTGTAAGGGCGTGAGCAGCGCTCCAGGCGCCTAAGCCATTGCTGTCGCTCATCAGAAATTTGTTAACTCCTTTTGACGAGTCACCAAGCGTGATTTGCCCGCTAGAGTTAATAGAAGATAGCGCAGTCCCGCTGTTGTTCTGCCATTCCTGAAGATTGGCGGTCTGGCTTGCTGGTGGCTTGATGGTCAAACCCTTATCCGTTGTTGCCGTCCAATTGATATTGAAAGAATCCGCCGCATTTACGGTAGCGGAAAATGCCAAGCAAAACCCTGTTACGACAATCAGTCTTTGCGTCATATTAAATATTTCCTCAATATCTTGATTGAAGCAGAGATTCGCGGCATTTGCAAAAGTTAATATGTTATTTGGCGCGTGCCTGATCTTTAACTTGTGCGCGCTTGTGCTTACGCAACCTAATACCCCAGCTTAGCCCATTCATTGCTCTTCTTGCGGTAGCGCTTTTCAACTATTTTGAAAATATTAGAGCCAGGTTTGAGAAGCCAGTTTTCATTTTCATCAAGTTCGTCTTCTTTGTCAGCGCTTGCAGGCTTACGATCGAACTCATCAACCACGGTGTTGCCTTCACCGGTGCCACCATCGGCGATGCTGGCTTCATCCTCTGAAGAGCTGCTTTGATACTCACCAGAACCACCACTGGATGAATAAGTTGAAGACGTGTCACTTGCTTCGTCTGTGGATCCCACTGACATGCTAGGCGTAGCCGATGGAACAGCAGAAGTCGTTCCACCACCCATATCAAGACCCTGGCTTGAAAACCTAGGAGAACCAAGCAGAAAACCACTAACGTCTTTTTTTGCAGAGGCATCACCGAGCTTAACTAGCTCCTGCTTGCCATCGGGTTTTTTATGTGGCTCTATCAATCCCTTCTCGCTTTGCTGGGCCGTGGCTGCTGAAGCTAGACCGTTCTTAAATGTAGGCGCATTGCCCTCGAGCTTATCTGCTTCTGAAAGCGCATTCTTTGCGGAACCAGCGCTTGCCCCGAACAACTTCATAGTGGATTTAATCGTGGTCTCCGCCACATTGCGGGCGGGGCATTCATCGGGGGCCGGTGATTTCACCACTCCTCCGGAACAACAACGCTTGGCAAGCGCTCCTTTAAGATACTGGCCTTGCCACATGCAAGCATTAGGATCCATTCTAGGTGGCTCGAACTTCGCCTTGCCCAGTCTCGGTTTACAGCCTGATCCGGAAAAAAGGCCGACCAATAAACAAAGCACCCCAATTAAAATGACAGGTTTGTTATGGTTATTCATATACCCTCTCATCCGCAGGTCTTGTCATTCCAGAAGCGCCTGCCGCGGTCCCAAAAAAATCTCAAATATGGCCCCTTGTAACAACGCTCAAGGATCCTTTCGTGGCTACAATTTCTCTTATTTTTTGATCTGCATTTATTAGTATTAAGATGTTTTTTTACATAATCATACAAGCCGCCCTTGCCGCCTGGACCTACCAGGAATTTTTCAAATGACAATTGCGCGCGCGAAAAGATCTCGCACACAGCGAGATGGGTGAACATGGCTTCCATATTTCTTTGCGCCGTGACTAGTTGGCACGCGCTCTGCCTGTGCTTACCGACATCAGGGTTCAATTCGTTTGGGTTTGTGGTTTCTTTTCCGGTGCAATTCCATATATCCTTGATATTTTTCTGGCCCTTCAGCCATATATTTAAGTCATTGGCGATTGTATCCGACATTCTTTTTTGCTCGTCGTATTTCTTTGCTAAAGCGGCACAGGGGCTTTCGGCATCTTTGATTGGCTTGATTTTCAACCTTTCTGATGACAGCTCATTTTGAACCTTCTGATGATAGCAGGTCAGCGCCTGTACCCAGGCTCCCCTGATAAACGCGTCTTCGCGTTCGTGCTTGCCACTGGTGTGATCCGGAGTGACGTGGCACGTGGTCCTCCTTAGCTTGGTGTCAAAATGTGTGTAATCCCCGCAATAGTGGCCGATATGGTTTTGCTCGCTTTTTACACCTTCCCTCATTTTGTCATTGAACGTGCCTGGCCAGCTAAACATATTGCATGTTTCAAGTGGGAATGGACGGCCCGGGCATTTGTTTGTACTGCTGTCAATACTCTCAAAAACTTCCTTATATTTTTCTTCAAACGTATTATTACTTCCGAGTTGTTTTTTAAAATGTTCTAGCAATCCATTAATTTTTGCGTACTCCGGGTCATCGGTATCCGGATCCATGTCGATATCGCAGCCACGATAATATCCTTCAATTTGAAGGCGGATCCTGTCCTCGACTTTCTTTTTTATGCCTAGGTCATTTAGATCCTTGCTCTGAATGACTTTGCCGCAAGTTCGCAGATGCCCTTTTCGATCAATGCACGGTGCTTTGAGTACGTGGGTTTTAGGCGGTTCCGCCATGGCTAACTTCATGGCTGCGAACAAAATCGCTATGCAACAGATAATTCTGCTGAAAGTATTAACGCCGAAATACATTTTAATTCCCCCCTTTTAATTATGACGCCTTATGTTACTATTAAAAAGAAAAATCTTGATGAGGGAGCGGGTCAATGATGACACATCTAAAAGTAAAGACATTTTGGTTTGTTTTCCTGATTATCGCAATATCTGGAGCAGTACAAATCCAGGCTTATGCCCTGGCAAATGAGGGAGAAGAAAATGATGGAGTAGGTGACACGGATGAAACGACTCCCATTGAAACCAATGAAGACATAAAAGACCTTGAAAAGCTACAGGCTGAACGCGCGAATGCCTATAATGAATATTTTTCAGCGCTTGGATCCGCAAAAACCAAAGCAGACGAAAGAAAACTGGAAGAGAAAATACTGGCACCGGTACATGAAAAATTTTCCACATTCCTTCATGAACAAAAAAAGAAGGAAAACGACGAGCTTTACGGGAAAATATATTTCGGCGATGGCCGCATAGTTAAGATCTCGGATTACGCGGCACAACTAAAAGAAGAAGAATACCTCGACCAAACTGCCATAGATGAAATACTGGCACCGGATGGGCCGGAAGACGGAAAAGAAGACAAAAACTACAAGCCGGAGGACGATTTGCCATCCGATGATGATGATGAGCCTGCCATTAAGGCAGACACAAAGAATTTAAAAACCGACGTTAAGAATGATGACAAAAAAAATGAGCTAGTGCTGGACGGCAAAGACATCCCGAAAGAAATAACTTTCGAAGGCAAGCGTACAAACAAGAAAAGTGCCGCAAAAACAATTATCAAATATGAAGAAACCGCCGTGCCGGCCAGTGAGGTAACCAGTGAGGTAAAAGGATCATCGGCGGAGATCAGCTACCCTAAAAAGACTGCGCCTTGATAAGCCTTGCCTCAACCACATCCCAGGGCAATATTGAAATGATCTCAAACAAGCTAGCGCTCACCACTCGCCCCGTGACTGCTAGCCTGATTGGCTGCGCGAGGTCCCCAAGTTTAAGTCCGTGTTGCTCAGCCACCTGCCTGATAAGAGCGTCAATATCGGAATGATCCACTTGGCCCCCTGCTTTTTTCCGCAACATATCAGTAAAATTCCGCATGGCCGCAAGGATCATTGGTTTTAAGTTGCCGTTACTTCCCCACTTCAAGACGGAAGCATCAACTTCAACAACGCCAGGCGAGCAAAGCGGCACGAGCTGTTCCGCCAGTTCCTTAACGGTTTTTACTTTCTGCTGAACCAGTTTTACTAATTTAGTCCCGATATCTGTTTTCAGTCGTGCCAGTGCTTCCTCGCTGAAAAAATATCCGTAGTCATCCGCCACGATAGACTGAAGACGCTCCGGCAAAGTATTTCTTAAATGCATGCCATTTAACCACAGGAGCTTTTCCATGTTAAAAACCGCCGAACTTTTCTGAACATGATCGAATGAAAAATGCTCTATTAATTCTGGGATAGAGAAAATCTCCTGGTCGCCATGGCTCCACCCCAACCGTGCCAGAAAGTTCAACAATGCCTCCGGCAGGAAGCCGTCCGCCCTATAGACATTAGCCGACACGGTTCCGTGGCGTTTGGAAAGTTTCTTTTTGTCCGGGCCAAGAATCATCGGCAAATGCGCGAAGAGCGGTACCTTGTAATTAAGAAACCTGTATAAGTGGATCTGCTTTGGCGTGTTGTTGATATGGTCATCGCCACGGATGACATGTGTTATACGGCAAAATACGTCATCTACGACAACGGAGAAATTATATGTCGGAGCACCGTTCGACCGGATCAAGACAAAGTCATCAATCTCTGTGTTGGCAACCCTGATTGTTCCGCGAATCAAATCATTAAATTCAGCATACCCGTCAGCAGGCGTCTTGGCCCTAATAACGTAAGGGAGCCCTGATGGGTAATCTTGACGGTCACGGCAACGCCTGTCGTACTGCGGTTTCGCGCCGACAGCCATGGCCTTTTCGCGCATCTTCTCTACTTCGGCCTCGGTGCAATAACACTTGTATGCATGCCCGGCTTTTAAAAGTAGATCGGTCGCATCACGATAAGCATCAAGCCTTCTGCTTTGGTAAACTGGATCCTCGTCCCATTTAAGACCAAGCCAACTTAATGAAGCAAGAATATCAGCGGTATAACGCTCTTCGGAGCGCTCTAAATCCGTGTCCTCTATTCTCAAAAGGAACTTCCCTTTGTTTTTCTTTGCATATAACCAATTGAATAAAGCGGTCCGCACGCCGCCTATGTGGAGAAAGCCCGTTGGCGATGGAGCGAAGCGAACACGTACTTCGCTATCTCCGGTTGTATGCAAATCCTTGCTATTTACTGGGTTAGTTAATTGCGACATAACATCCCTCGCTTAATGTGCTAATATGCTGCGGTTTGTAAACTTTACTTGCTTCAAATCTTGTTTGTGCTATAAAAAAAATGTTTTTAAAGGTCACACAAAAAGTGGGCCACATGCCCGCTTTTTTTTTGCCCTATAATAAGGTTGATATACCAGCTTTTGGATATGGAATACGAAATAAAAAATACTCTCATGCATGCTATCACGCCGCTAGTTTCTCCTCTCGGATACGAGGTCATTCACATCGAAGTGCAGCCGCACCACCAGAAAGTCCTGCGCATCTACATTGATCATAAAGAGGGCGGAAAAGAGGATAAAAAAAATATCGGCATTGATGACTGCGTGCGGGTTTCCAAGATTTTGGACGAGCCTCTCGATGCATTGCCTGAGCTGGCAACATTTTTCCGCGGTTCGTACGAACTTGAGGTTTCCTCCCCCGGCATTAAAAGGCCGCTGAGCCGCAAATGTGATTTCGAGCGTTTTGGTGGCGAGGAAGCCAGGATCCATGTCATCCGGCCGCTGACAACAGATGAGATCAGCAACCAGGAATATTTGGCAAGAAATCCAAAACAAAAGAATTTTTCGGGGAAGCTCGCGGGAGTGAAGGACGACAAAGTCTTGATGCTGGTTATTAATAGTGAGCGTGGCGGAAAGCACAAAGCCGAGGACACCGTGGCAATACCTTTATCACTTATTTCGAAAGCCTGTTTGGAATCCAAAGAAAGAGAGAGAGTAAAATGAACGCTTCCGAGTTGAGCCGCGTTATTGAAGCAGTCGGAAAGGATCGCGGCATTAAAAAAGAAATAATAATAAGTGCGCTTGAGCAAGCGGTGCTTACAGCCGCACAAAAGAAATACGGCCCCACTGCCATTCTTGAAGCGCATTATAATACCGAGACAGGCGAGATAGACCTATTTCAGTTTAAAAAGGTGGTCGATAGCGAACCTGAAATGCTCGATGAAGCGGAAGAAATACCGATCGAGGAGGCCATAAAACTTGATCCAGAAGCAACCGTAGGTGACGAGTTGGGAGTAAGGGTCGAAGCGCCTGAATTCGGGCGTATTGACGCGCAAACAGCAAAGCAGGTCATATTCCAGAAAGTCAGGGATGCTGAACGCGAAATTATTTATAACGAATACATCAACCGCAAGGGCGAAATAATCACCGGGATCGCGCGCCGGATCGAACGTGGTAACCTTGTAATCGATCTCGGTAAAACAGACGCGCTCTTACCGCGTTCCGAAATCATCCCGAGTGAGCAGTTTAAACCCGGCGACAGGGTCCAGGCATATCTTTTGGATGTTCTGTTGACCACGCGTGGGCCACAACTTTACCTGACAAGGACTTCACCAAAATATCTTATGAAGCTGTTTGAAGTTGAAGTTCCGGAAATCAGAGAGGAAATCGTTGAAATAAAGACTTGCGCGCGCGAACCTGGCGCAAGATCAAAAATTGCGGTCATCTCCAAGGACCGAGATGTCGATCCGGTGGGTGCATGTGTAGGGATGAAGGGGATACGTGTTCAAAATGTCATACAAGAACTCAAGGGCGAGAAAATAGATATAATCCCATGGTCCGATAACCCAGCCATTTTTGTGCGTTCAGCCCTCGCACCGGCGGAAATTTCATCAATACGCGTAGATGAACGCAACAAAGCCATGGAGATAATGGTCGAAGACGACCAGCTTTCGTTGGCAATCGGAAGAAAGGGCCAAAACGTGCGCCTAGCGGCCCAACTTACCGGTTGGCGGATTGATATAATATCCAAAACCAAGCTTCAAAAGCGCATGGCTGAGGCAATCTTCAATTTACAGCATATTGGAGGCATTAATGAAACAATGGCACAGGCTGTTTACCAGGCTGGCTATCTTAATGTAAAGCAGGTGGCCGAAGCCACAGTAGTAAATCTGCAGAAGATCGCTGGCTATGAGTCCGCTGAAAATGCTACAAAACTTAAAGAACAAGCTGCGGCCGTTGTCGACAAAGCAGGCGACATTCTTGCCGTAACGAATGTTGTTGAAGACGGAAAAGGAAGTTTTTCCGCCATTCCAACAACAGCTAAAGATGCAAAAGCTCTTGCTGAGGAGCGACTTAGAGAAATGATGCGCCAAGCTGGGGCTGAGGAAATTCCACAAGGGGATTCAAAGAGCCAAAGCACGTCTGGCGATTCAGAGAAAAAGGAAAGTTGATCGCTGATGGAACTTTCAGGAGACACGCAAATGTCCGAGCAAGAAACGATGAAAGTATATGAGCTAGCGAAGGAACTAGGAATGGATTCTATGTCTTTGCTGGACAAGTTGCACGATCTCAAGATCACGGTTAAGAGCCACATGAGTGACTTAAACGCCAATGACCTGAAAGTCGTCCGCACTACTCTAAAAAAACCAACCGGATCACAGGAAAAAACTCCTAAGAAAACAGCAGTTCGTACAAGGAAAAAGGCCAGCGTGGATACGAGCGCGGCACCCTCCACGGAAAAATCCGAGCCCTTGCCAGCGGTGGAAAAAAAAGCCGCGTCACCAATCATACGCCGCAGGGTCAAATCAGATGGAGCTTCTGAAACTGTAAGCTCTGCCGTCGCGCCCATCGCCACACCCGTTACATCAGCAGGTGAGGAAACCGCAGCAGAACCGCAACCGGAAGAACTCGCACATCTTAGCCCTGTAAGCCCGGCAGTTTCACAACCGGACTTGTCGGCAACTGAAACGATAAGCCAAATAATTCAAGAAACAACGCAAGAACCAGCACCAAAAACAGCAAATGACGTCTTGATAACCGCTGATGCTGCGACGATGACTAAACAAGATACCGCTGCTGTGGCTGGACCAGCCCCCCAAGAGCCACCACCGCAAAAAAAACTTACAGGAGCGGCGCTATTACGAAAGAGCATTCTTAAAATCGTTGCACCAAAAACACCTACAAAACCAACGGTCATCGAAGCAGCAAAAAAGACTGCCATAGGTGCGGCAGCTACTCCCGCAAAAATCAGGGGGACAACCACTCAAGACAAGGACGGCTACAGAATCATCAAAATGACAAAAGAAAACCTCGATCAGATGGTCGAGGAAGAAGCCGCCCGCCGTCGCGGCGCCAAGGATGCAGACATTCGTCCGGAGGATGTGCGTTTTGCTGATTATCGTAAAAAGGAAATGGTCTTCCTGCCGAAAAAGAAAAAGGTAACGATCGGCAAGGAACTCAAGAAAACCAAGATCACGGTTGCAAAAGCGCAGAAGCGTATCGTGGAAATGCAGGATTCCATTACCGTGCAGGATCTCGCAAATCAATTAAGCATCAAGGCCACTGACGTCATCAAGAAGCTTATGCAAATGGGCCAGATGGCTACCATTAATCAGGCACTCGATATGGACACCGCCACAATTATAGCTGGTGATTACCAGTTTGAAGTTAGAAATATTGCATTTAACGAGGAAACGGCGCTCAAGCAGGAACCGGATAAACCCGAGCTGCTCCAGCCGCGCCCACCGGTTGTCACGATCATGGGCCATGTCGACCATGGCAAGACAACCCTTCTTGACGCTATAAGGGAAACGGATGTCGCAGCCGGAGAAGCCGGTGGGATAACCCAGCACATCGGTGCTTATACTGTAGAGAAAAACGGAAAGCTTATAACCTTCATAGATACCCCGGGCCATGAGGCGTTCACGGTCATGCGCGCGAGAGGCGCTAATGTAACAGATATAGTGATTCTCGTGGTTTCGGCCGATGACGGCGTGATGCCTCAAACACGCGAAGCCTTGAACCATGCTCAAGCAGCCAAAGTCCCGGTAATAGTGGCCATCAATAAGATCGATAAACCAGGTGCGAATCCTGAAAAAATCAAGCAGTCACTGGCCGAGTTAAATTTGCTGTCCGAAGATTGGGGCGGCGAAACGATGTTCATTCAGGTTTCAGCACTTAAGAAAACGAACATAGACAAGCTGCTCGACGCGATATTGTTGCAAGCCGAGATGCTTGAACTCAAGGCAAATCCTGGTGCGCTTGCCATCGGCACCGTGCTTGAAGCACGTCTCGAAAAGGGCCGCGGACCAGTGGTAAGTCTGCTAATAAGCAAAGGCACGTTAAAAGTCGGTGATCCTTTGGTGGCAGGGCAGGAAGCAGGCAAAATCAAGGCTCTGACAAATGACAAGGGCCAGCAGGTAAAATCAGCGGGACCCGGAATCGCCGTCGAGATGATTGGCCTCGAAGGAGTCCCCAATGCGGGCGAGCGCTTCAATGTTACAGCCGATGATTCAACTGCTCATAAGATCGTGGAACACAGGATTTCAAAACAACGTGATAAAACGACGGTCTTTTATGCCAAGATCAGCTTTGATGATCTTTTCTCGAAAATCCAGACAGGTGAAGTCAAAGAACTAGGCATTGTGCTTAAGGGGGATGTTTTCGGGTCTGTTGAAGCTATACGTGAAAGCCTGAACAAACTTTCCAACGAAAAAGTTAAAATCAAGGTCATACATGCTGCGCCGGGTGGGATAACGGAAAGCGACGTCGTACTAGCCAGCGCATCTAATGCCATAATAATAGGCTTCAATGTCAGGCCTGAAACCAAGGCACGGCAATTGGCTGAAGCTGAGCACATAGAAATCAAGACCTACAGCATAATTTATGAGCTTACGGATGATGTGAAGAAAGCCATGACCGGATTGTTGGATAAAAAGAAGGTCGAGAAATTCCTCGGCAGGGCCGAAGTCAGGCAGATATTCACGGTACCAAAGATTGGGGTCATAGCTGGCTCATCGGTCGTTGATGGGAAAATAATCCGCGGTGCTAATCTCAGGCTGTTAAGAGACAGCAGGATAATATTCGAAGGGAAAATGTCCTCCCTCCGACGATTCAAGGATGATGCAAAAGAAGTGGCGAGCGGTTTTGAATGTGGCATCGGCATAGAGAATTATCAGGACCTCAAACCTGGTGACATTATTGAGGCGTATAACATAGAGGCCGTCAGCCAGACCCTGGAAAGCTAAAAGTTATATGCAACCGACACGCAGGGCACGATTGCAGGCTGTGATACAAGAGGAGCTTTCGCTGCTGATAAAGCGCGAACTCAAGGATCCCAGGGTCCCTTCGCTTACTATCACTGCAGTTGAGCTTTCGCATGATGCCGGGCAGGCCACTGTGTTTATCACGATCCTTGGTAGCGGCGGAGATGCACCAGCAAATGAGATACGCGAGTGCCTGACAGGCCTGGCGTCAGCGTCAGGATTCCTGAGAAGACAACTTGGCCAGGTAGTGAACACGCGCTGGATCCCGGTGCTTACCTTCAAGGAAGATAAGGGATTCGCAAATGTCATGCGCATACATGAGCTGCTGAAAAAAATCTCTGACACTACTTGATCGAGGGCGGGTATGAGCAGACAAATCAGCGGGGCACTTCTCGTCAACAAACATCGTGACATAACATCGTTTGGAATTATTGAAGCAATTAGAAAGAGCTTTACAAAAAAATTCCCAAAAATGGGGCACGGAGGTACTCTTGATCCGTTCGCCACCGGACTGCTTATCGTGTGCTGTGGCGACGCCGTCAAGCTTGCTAGATATTTTCTTGGTTCGGATAAATCTTACGAAGGGATGATTAAATTTGGTGAAACCACGGTCACTGGTGACCCGACCGTACCTGCTTCTGAAACTTCAGATAAACTGCCGGCATCCATAGAGGAAATAAGAGAGACAGCCATAAAACTTACCATGCAGCCTTATATCCAGATCCCCCCCATGTATTCGGCGAAGAAGAAAAACGGCAAACCTCTTTATGAACTAGCCAGGGCAGGAATCGAAGTTGAACGGGAAGAAAAAATCTGCTTCATACGAAAATTTGATATCCAGGCCTATGATAAACCAAGGGCAAGGTTTTCGCTGGCATGTGGTTCCGGCACTTATGTGAGGACGCTTGCGCAGGACCTCGGCCGATTGCTTGGATCGGTGGCTTTGTTGGAAAATCTGCATCGAGTCTCATCAGGCCCATTCGATGTGTCAGATTCCTGGAGTACGGAACAAATTGCGGAAGCCATGGCACAGTCAAAATGTTTTGACGAAATGCCATGCTGGGTGCCGTTTGACAGCCTGCTGAAAGGCTATCCGCATGCGATAGCCACAGCAGAAGAGGCTAATGACCTTTTCCACGGACGTCAACATGCCTTGTTTAATATACTCCGCCGCGCTGAATTTAATGAGGAGTCGGATCCAAATGATCAAACAGCCAAGTCTAGAGTTGCTGTTTACTGTGAAAGTAAACTGGTGGCGGTCGCCTGCCAAAATGGAAAGACATGGCAATTAGAACGCGTGTTCAACCGAGAGGTTTAATTTTTAAAAGACTCCAGGGCTAGAGCGGCCTGGGATTTGAGTTCTCCCTCTTCCATGTTTTTCATTAACGCTGAAAGCTTAGGCGCGGCGGACCGTGCTTTTAATTGCACAAGCCCTGCTATGGCCCATTTGGGAACCCAAAGCGGCTTACCCCTGCTGTAATTCGACTTGTCCTCGAGCACCGCGAGCAATGCATCGCTTGCGCCTTTTGGTTTTAACTTCACGATGGTGTTCACGGCTTCGACCCTAACGACAAGTGCAGGATCCTTCAAAAGTGGCAGCACGGACTTCGCCGCTGATGGATCATTTAGCGCACTAAGCACGCGCAAAATACCGCTCCTTATCATCCATGACCGGTCTTTTAGTAACGGAAGCACACGGCTGTTAATCGAAGGCAAGGAACCACCTAGTTTTGATGCACCCATGAGTGCTATGTACCGTTCTGAATCTGCTACTTTTACGTCAAATGCTATTTTAAGAAGTGGCTCAACTGCATCGGGTCCATAGCTAGCTTCCCAATCACCTAGCATACGCGCAAAGTCACCTCTTGTTTTACTGGCTGCTTTAACAAAGGATCTCTTTTTTAGGTCAGACTTGATTACCTCAACAGGAGGAACAGAAGCATTAAGTGTTTTTCCAGAACAAACAAAGACACATATCACGGCAAACAAGCACAGCTTACTTGCCCAACATTTTTTCAAATTCAGCGACCAAATCTGCATCGGCATTGGGATCTTCATCTCCAGCGTGAGAAGCCTTTCTTGGTGGTAAACCGGATTCGTGCTCTTTTTGTGTGTTGATATTTTCTTCCGGTTCATCGGTTTGGCCTGGTTTTTGGGGCTTTGCCGGCTGCAAACTTTTTTCCACTTCCTCGACAAGTCCGTTAAAAAGCGCATCTTCTCCGGTTGGTTCAACCGATATTTGTTCTTCACTTATATTTTCGGTTACATTCTCTGGTGTATCCTCTGGTATATTTTCTGGTGCGGTTTCCTGAACTGTCTCTTCTTCCGCTTCAATGTTTGAATTTCCAGAGACAAGCACCTCTTCATTTGAAAGATCTTCAACTGCCGAGCCAGCAACCCTGACCATGGATGTATCAGCATTACCTAATCCGGAGATCCTTGTTTTTAACTGCAGGTTTTCCTGCTGCAGGCGTTTAAGATTAGCAAGATCATCCTCGATGACGCTATATTCTGATAACCTGCTTTCAAGTGTCTGCAACTTCCTCTTGAGCTCCGCTATCAATGCGGAATCATCGGCGCTGGCATTTTCAGCATTTGAACCAGCAGCCTTGATGTCATCAAGTTCCTGCAACAGCCTTGTTTTCTCGGATAATATTTGCTCTATCTTCACCGCTTGTTCGGCTACTTGTTTTTCAAGAACGGCGAATTTCGAAAGCTTTTCCTCTAGTGCCGGGTCAACAGCGGTGGGTGCCTGTGACTGTGTTTCCTGGGGTTGTATGGCTGGAGCAGCAAGCGGTTTCTCCAAGTGATGCGTTTGAGCCTCAATCAGAAGCCCGAATAACTGTGACCTGAGGTGTTTCGCATCGTATATTAATGTATTTAGGTAATCCTTCATAACACCATCTGGTACGGCGTCTCCAATCACGCCGAACCTGCGTTTTTTCATGATCCAAAAAGCTGAATAAACCGCGCCTAGGATCGAGAGGATAAGAGCCTCGAACAACAATGCTTCAGCAGAAAATTTAGAGAAGAAATAAACCCAGGATCTCATCCTGAACCTCCACCCATGTTTATATAATTGTAGGAAGCATCAGTAGATGTGTCAAAGCAAGAATCCCAAAACTGCACTAACTCTTATAGGCAAGAACTTTTATAAGAGAGGGATGCAATATGCGGTTTGAGGCCAATATTTGTTTGCCGGTAAGGGAGAACTCATTTCCTGTAAAATCAGTAACCTTCCCGCCTGCTTCTGTAACCAGCAAGATGCCGGCGGCCATGTCCCAGGGTGAAAGCTGCCGTTCCCAAAAACCGTCAAAAACTCCACGCGCCATATATGCTAAATCAAGCGCGGCGCTTCCAGGACGGCGTATAGCCCTCGCCGTCTCCGTTAGTTTTTCAAAAGCGATCATCTCATCGTGTAATGTACCTGCCTTGAGATAAGAAAAACCGGTGGTAAGCAATGAATTTCTCAATCTACTGGTCTTTGAAACCTTGATGCGCTTGCCGTTTAAATATGCGCCCCCGCCCAATATCGCGGAGTAGGTGTCACGCAGGACCGGATGGTACACAACCCCGGCGACGATGCAGCCAAGCCACTCAGCAGCCACCGAAACACAGAACATGGGGAAGCCGTGAACATAATTCGTTGTTCCATCCAAGGGATCTATTATCCATCGCCCCGCGCCAGAATTTCCGGAAGCCCCAGCTTCTTCGGAAAGAAAACTAAATTCGGGGAACTTGCCCAGCAGCGTCTTGATAACGGCATCCTCTGCCGCCACATCCGCGCTTGTAACAAGACCAGCGTCTTTCTTTTCGCTGATGCTGAGGCGTTTGCCGAAGTGGCGAAGCAGGATCTCGCCTGCTTTATGTGCTGATTTTATCGCGGCATCGCGCAAACTCTCTAAAGGTGGCATTGAAATACCGCGCTTGATCCTAATCATAACGACAGAGATTCCTTAAAAGCATGATGGAGTTTTTTGGTGATCGGCCACTGTCCATTTCCCACCTGTCTTCCGTCAATACGTTCAACCGGCATTACCTCTTTAAGCGTACTGGTGACAAATATCTCATCAGCATCATAAAGTCTCTGCGCCGGAAAAAGCACTTCGCGCATTTCGATGCCAAGTTTTCCTGCCAAACTCATAACGTAGCGCCTCGTGATCCCGTCAAGTATGCCGACACTTAACGGTGGTGTGGCAATGATTCCACGGTGGACATAGAACATGTTAAAAGTCGTCCCTTCGGTAACAAATCCCTCGGCATCGCAAAGAATGGCATCGTCATAGCCTTCTGATGATGCCTCCAGATATGCGAGCAGATTGTTTAAATAGTTTCCTGACTTCATCGCTGGATCAAGAGCGCGCGGGTCATTTCTAAGGCGTTGTGAAATTTGTAAATGCACCCCACCATGGTTATTATTATGATTATGGTGATCATGGCGTGCAGCTGAAAAAGCCTCGACTGATTGCAAGATAATGGCATATTTCGTTGTGCTTGTTAAGCACGGTAGCCCAAAGCCTATTCGTCCCGTACCGCGGCTTATGATGAGCCTCGCGTAAACATCGGTATTTTTACAGCCGTTCGTGGATTTAAAAGCATCGAACGTGCGCAGCAACTCATCGCGGTAATGAGCAGTAGACTGGCCGAGCAACATCCTGCAAAGCCGCGCAGAACCCTCAAGCCGCGACAGGTGTTCATCCAAGAGAAAAAAATGTCCATTGTAACTGCGTATTACCTCATACAAGCTGTCGCCGTATAGGTATCCACGGTCAAAAACTGAGATATTTGCGAGGTCGGAGCTACTTTCGGTATGCTGAATCTCACCGTTTATGTTGATAATCACGTTTTGCATTACATACCGACTTTCGTTTAAGTTCTTGCCAAATAAAACAGAAATCTGCAAAGCATAATAACTAGTACCAATGTTTGATAATATTGAATCACTCCTTCCGCAGAATGATTTAGTGAATGGTTCGGGCAAACTCAAAGTCATATCGATAGGTGACAATGAGCAATCCCTTGACGAACTAAACAGTCTGCTTGAGACGCTAGGCGTAGTGTCCATTGGCCGTGTGTTTGCGGTATTACGTAAGATAAACCCAGCGACTTATATAGGCAAAGGCAAGCTAACCGAGCTATCTGAAATGGCTGTACGGCTCGGTGCTGGCGCGGTTGTAGTGGATGCAGAACTTTCACCAAAACAACTGGCGAATCTTGAAAAATCTGTTGGTAAACCTGCTTTGGACCGGCCAGGCGTGATAATAGAAATATTTTCACGACATGCGCGCACGCGAGAAGCAAAAAATCAAGTCGCGCTAGCCAGATTGCAATACCTGATGCCGAGACTGGCCCATTTCTGGACTCACTTCGAAAGACAAGACGGCGGTTCGACAGGAAGCCGCGGCATGGGTGAAAAACAAATAGAAGTCGACAGACGGCTCATAAAACGCCAGATCCATATCCTCAATGGCAGGCTGAAAAACATTGAGTGTGAAAGAAAAATACAAAGGACAAACAGAAAGGGAATCCTGAAGGTCGCTCTCGTGGGTTACACGAATGCTGGGAAATCAACTCTCCTAAATGCGCTTACCAACAGTAACGTGAATGCGGAAGACAAGCTGTTTGCGACACTTGATGCAAGTGTGCGTGCATTGGATCCCCATAGCCATCCGCCTGTTGTAGCGATCGATACCGTGGGATTCATAAGCCGTCTCCCGCCATCATTGATAGCGTCATTCCGAAGCACTCTCGAGGAACTCGTGGAATCGGATCTGCTGGTTCACGTAGTAGATGTAAGTTCCCCTTACGCGAAACAACAGTTCGAAACAACCGAAACAATCCTGAAAGACTTAAATGTAGGCGCAAAACCAAGGATGGTAGTGCTCAATAAGGCTGATTTGCTGACAGGCGCTAATACCAGGAACTGGTCAAAACTCATTTGTCCAGGAGCCATGGCCATCTCAGCCCTTGATAAAGCGGATGTATCAAAGCTACGTGAAACTATTTTGTCGCACTTCAGGTGTAAAATGGAATCTTGGGAGATTCTCTTGCCTTATAGTGAGAGCAAAATCGAGTCACAGCTATTCGTATATGGGAACGTCGAGGTGAATCGCCACATGGATAAAGGCACCTTTTACCGAGTTAGGATTGAAGAGCGTTGGGCAAGGAAACTGGGGCTGGAGAAATTTAAATTATGAAAACGTACATCTTTTTTATCACGCTGCTGTCAGTGTTGATTATCGGTCATTCGCCGAATTCCACTTCAGCCACGGCTTCAATATATGAATTAATTCTGAAGATAGATCATGGCACGGCAACGGAACCGCTTACGACTGAAAAAGCATGGTTGCTTGACCCTGGACAGTTAAACCCGCATCGCAGTAGATGGATACTGAGCCGTAACATCACGCTTGAAGGACTGAATATCGCCCCAAATAACCGTGTTATCGCAAAAGGCATAAATGCAGTTTCACGATCTTATGTCCGTGGCCCAGGGCCGTGGTTTAGTCAGCTCAGCGAGTTCCCGTGTCAAAAATACGGACAAGCCGATCAAGATGGCTGGTTTACTACTATTGAAGGTTCGCAAAGATCCGTTGAAAATGCCGCAAAACGATGGGCCGCTCTCCTTAGTGGAAGAAAAATTAAACTCTCCGTGGCGCTTAGCCATATTTCCGCAGCCACACCGGAACAAGCATTAAAATACGCGCGCCAGGCCTTCAAAAACTGGGTCGGTGAAATCAACATCGAATGGAAGGAAAAAATAATGCCATCCGTTCGCAAGGATGAGTGGAGTTATTATACTTCCATTGTTGATCCACAAGGTATTTGTAACGAGACCAGGAAGACATGGATGGAGATGATGGAACCTGTGGCAATCGCTAATGAGCAAGTGACCAAGCTAAAGTTATTAGCCAGAGCCCCGGCGAAGCGCTGGAACGGCCTCTTTTCAGTCAGACTTAATATTTCCGTTGCGGATAAGAAATTAAACGGCCAATTTCTTATTGATTCTTCAGCACCTACAAGCGTGATTTCCCCTCAATTCCTAGAGCGCCAGGGTATACCTTTAGCCTGGTTAGGCGTCAGAGGGGCTTTACCAAAGCGCCTTAAATGGAGCGGTATATCCTTAGACGGCAGCAAGCTGGCCAGATTGGCTGCAGTTGACAGCGTGGAAATGAGCGGTTTGATCCTTCCAATAAATAAATTCCTGTTTGGCGAGACAGATCTGTTCAGCCCACCTGAGACCATTTCTAGTTGCTGCGACGGTATCATCGGCCAGGACGTGCTTGGAAAGCTGGTCTTTGAATTTAACCCGAGCCAACCAAGCGAGGTTCTAGTTTGGCAGTCTGAAGGGTTTTCTCTTCCAAAAGAAAAATCATGGGTATGGACCGAAGCCGCGCTGCTTGGCCATGAGATTGTAAGCGAGACATGCTCTTTATCAGGATTCACGGGCGTTAAGTGGGATACCGGCGATGAAGCATATATTGAAATCATCCGGCGACGTGAGAGGGAACAGCAAAATGCACCACGTGCTTCTTTGGGCGCCATTTCGTGTAATGGCCAGATGATGGTGGATAATATGCAGCTGCCTGCACCCACGCTGGCACAAAAAACTAGGCAGCTTGATAAGCTTCGCTACTCGGCTAAGGCGGGGATAGCATTTTTCGGGAACGGCCCTTTCGCCATGGATCTGCCTCACGGAAGGATGTGGTTCACGAAATCGGCTTTTTCAAAAAAACCGCTACAAAACAAATCCGGGTTAAAGCTGCAATACATATTTAAAAACGGTGAACGTACTCTTGAAGTCACCGGCATAGCCAAGAAAAGCCCTGCTGGCGCACTGGCAAAACATGGCCTTAAACCTGGCATGTGCATTAGTAAGATCAATTCTATTCCCGCCGAGGACATGGACTTCTGGGAAATGGAAAAGCATCTAGCTGGCGCATATGGTACCACCGTCAGCATCCGTTGGCAGGCTGCCGGCAAAAACCAGCCTTCTTTTAAGGAAGCTCCTCTTAATTTACTTGTTAACTTACTTGCGCTGCCCTAGCTCGTCCTCAATGATCTCTGCAAAGGTCTCCATCGGAACGGCACCGCTTACTAGCTGACCGTTGACGAAGAATGTGGGCGTTGACTTGACGCCGATTTTCTCGCCGTATTCCAAGTCCTTGCTGACGAGATCGGCGTATTTCTTAGCCTTGATGCATTCAGAATACTTGGCTATGTCAGCCCCGGATTGCTTCGCGTAAGATTCGAGACTTGCAGTATCCAATTTGCTTTGATTCTTAAATGCTAGGTCATGAAACTTCCAAAACTTATCACTGCTTTGCTCATTAACACACATCGAAGCCTCGGAAACCGGCTTTGCTTCCTGATGCATAGGCAATGGGAAGTGCTTGAATGCGACCCTGACTTTTTCACCGTATTTTTTTCTTAACTCCGTGACCGTATCAGCCGCGCGTGCGCAGAACGGACACTGGAAATCAGAGAATTCGATAACAGTGATAGGGGCGTCGGCTTTTCCGGATACAGGCGCATTACCAACTTCCACAGGGATCTGTAATTTCGGCTTATTGAAGTAAATCTCAACCGGCGCATCCTTGGTGAGTTTGCCGACATATGCCTGGGTCAGCTCCTGGCGCTTCATTGACTGCAGGTATGAGTTAATGCGCTCCTTGATCTGCGGATTTATCTGTGTTTCTGGGATGTGTTTGTCTGCGACGAACTTCTTGTACTCAGCATCAGGAATCTTTATCTCCTTGCCAATCACTTTCTTGCTTATGAAATCTTCCTGGCTCATGCCGGCTTTCTTGGCCTCCGCTCCGATGAGCTTGTCCACGATCATTTTATTGAGGCGCTCCATCTTCATGGTATATTCCTGTTTCTTGAGCTCGAAAAAATCGAGTTTATCAGCGCCAATCAAGGCCTCTTCAGAGATTTCTTCGCTGCCTATTTTTGCCACCACGCCGGAGCGAGGAGCGTCCTTATATACAAAATTTGGTTTTGTTGCTTTGGCTTGAGTATTCGTGCAAGACGCGGCGATTATGAAGCCTAAAAGCAAAGCTGCTGTTGTTCCCAGTGTAGCTGACAGATAAATTCTTTTATTCATTTGGATAATCTCCCGGTCTACATCCTAAGGCCTGACCGCACCTTATGCAACGCCAAATTGTTTGTCGTGCCAGGCGGCGGTTAATTAAAAGCACTGCTCCAAGTCCAACTTGAATGGCAAACCAAATCCAGATAATCAATTTTCCACTGGCAAAGCCGCGCATCCTGTCTGCGACAAATATGAATATTATAAAACTCACACCGAACAAAATATTCAATATAACGGGATACGGACGCACAAAACGTTTGGCAACCTGGCCTCCACAATGTGCGCATCTGTCTCGACTTTCGTAATTAAAAACACTGTGCGATGTCATGCAGACGCACCACGCCCACCCAGTGCCCGTCTTGTTCCACCACTGGCAGGAAACTGATCTGACTCGGCCGATCTTCCATCAGCCTGAGTGCCTGGCTGGCCAAAGTGTCGGGTGTAATCGTCACCGGTTTTTTAGTCATTACGTCCTCAGCTCGGATGCTGAAAAATCTTTCTCTGTGCTGTAAAGCGCGTCGCAAATCACCATCGGTGATTACGCCGACCAGCATTTGTCCTTTAGCAACAAGAACTCCACCTAGTTTTTTTTCAGTTGATGATAAAACAACTTCGTCCATGGAAGCCTCCGGCGAAACAACGGCAACCTTCTCGCCCGCATGCATAACTTCAGAAACTAGCATGTTGAGCCGTTTTCCAAGCGAGCCCCCGGGATGGTTCTGGGCGAAAACGTGCTCATCAAAACCACGCGTGCGCATCAAAGCAATTGCCAATGCGTCCCCAATGGCTAGGGCAAGCGTGGTGCTGGCAGTCGGTGCAAGATTATGAGGGCAGGCTTCCTGGGAAACAAAACCATCAATCCATACATCACAGCCCTGTGCGAGCTTGGAAGCTGGATTGCCGCCTATCCCGACAACAGGCACGCCTATGTTTTTAAGTGACGGGAGAAGCTTTAAAAGTTCCTCGGTATTCCCGGTATAGCTAAGAGCTAGCACTACGTCGCGTTTTGTAACCAAACCAAGATCACCATGAAGTCCTTCCGTTGGATGGAGATAAACCGCCAGACTTCCAGTGCTGCAAAGAGTGGAGGCGATTTTCTGGCCGATCTTTCCGGATTTGCCCACTCCAGTGACTACGATCTTTCCACCGCCGGAAAGTGACTTCCGAAGGCAATCCACAGCCAGGCCTATCTGTCTGGCTGACTCGCCATGGCTGTCACTAGACATAATTCTTTGGGCACAATCCAAGATTGCCTGACCCTCGCTTCGCAGCACCCTGACGATTTCTTCTATTACTTTCATTTCTTCTATTACTTTCAATCTTTTTCTGCCTGCATAGTTGACAAAGCGCAATACCTTTCTATAGCCTTCAATTGTATGCGAAAGCTATTTGTTTTTATGTCTGCGATTTTCTTATGTCTGATCGCTTCCCCTTATAATTCCGCCGCAAAATCCCTGGGATTCACACTGATAAACAACAACTGGCAACATAACCAGCTACGTGTCAGCGTACTGGATGAACTCTCCGGCATTTCCATTGATGACGCCACAATTAGCGTCTCAAACATGGGCGGGTCTTGGAGCAATCTCCATGAGTTAACCGTATCCAAGAAAGGTTACTCATCCATAACTATACTTGGTTTAAAAGGCGGGGATGTTCTTATCAGCCTAAAACCGTTGCCAAATAAACCAGATGATACTCCAGATGATACTAGTGATGTGATCGCTACCGGTAGCATGGCGGATTGGCTGTTCCCGGAAATAACTAGCAAAGTGCGTGCTGGTTTTGTGTTGCGTACGCTTAGCGCGTTTGATCTTATTTCGTTCAACATATCTTATTTTGTTTCGCCTCTTAAAGACACAATAGATGTGTTCGGAAAGCGCGAGATCCCTTCAAACATATCCCTGCCAAGGCAGAAAATTTCTATATTCTTAAACAAGATAACACTGGATAAACCGGATTTCCGCCTGCCAATACAACGGGCCCAAAAAAGTCATCTTGTTGCATTACGTGGTGATATGGCCGTACGGCACTTGATAACAGGCATGAATGCAAACAAAGTTTCAAACGACATAATAAACAAGGTTAATTTTTTGGAAGCAGCCATAGCCGGTCCATTTATCAAGGATGATAATTTTGCCGTGGATTTCACGCCGTTTCAGAAGCTTGCTAAAAAGCATACAGTGACGGTAGCGACACCGCCTTTTAAAGCCGACGTGGTTGTAATGGCCGTGATGGATCTGACGGGGGAGAAAGAATTTCTTGCGCCCACAGACGCAAAACTTGCGGTAAATTCTACTGTTGAACTAAAAGGCATTACAAACCAGGCTTCCGATATTATTGCGGCGGCAGTGGCGAATAGAGGCGCGAAAATAAGCGGAATATTAAGCGGGAATGCTGGAGCATCATCAAGACTCGGGCCTTTTTTGGCTACCTCACCGGCAGCAGATGCGCACTCCCTGCCGCCTGAAGTTATAATCACCGCGCCGACTAACGGTCTTGGTGCCGCTGTTTTTGAGGCCAAGCATGCTTCCACCAGTCAGGTTGTGCCGCTATGGTATGTTTACTCACTACCATCGGTTGGGACAATCAAGTTTTCAACAACAGCATTTGCCGATGCTGGCAAAACAAAGCAATACTCCTCGATACAGATGGAGTTCGGTGAATCTTTTGCGGAGGAGTCCCTGGATGGCGCAACTCTGCTGCGTGATCTTAAGCGGTTCTCCAGGGCGACGGCGCAGATAAAATGAGAAACCTTGTTTATTTAATATTAACAGTCACGCTGCTGACGGTGTACCCCGGTTGCCTGAAAGCTTATAAACAGTCGGTGAACGGTGACACGATGAAGGTGTTCGGCCGCATTTACCGCACTGATTTTAATACGGCATGGCAGGCCGTGCTTGATGCTTTAAAGCAAAATGCGCATGACGTAGTGAACCGTGATGGTGGATTCATCCAGACCAAATGGACGGATAACACATCCGAAAAGAATTTCACCGATTCTTTTGGGAATGCTGATTCATACCTAAAGGCCCAGTACAGGTTCATAGTTAATGTCGCGAAAGGTTTTTACAACGGCCAGCAATCCGTGAAAGTCACCGTTCAAAAGGAACAGCTCATCCAGCGTGATGTCTTGGAGGGATGGCGTCCTGTCGAAACCGATTCCATCGATGAAAACACACTTCTCTACAGGATAGAGCGGTTGATTTACATAAGGCACCGGCTCGCACAGCTCGACGATGAAAAGGCCAAGGAAGCGATCAAGGGTGAGGGGTTTTAGCAAAAACTGCTACAGACAGATGCTAAAAAAAAATATAAAAACTATTTATGATGATTTACGAAATCAATATAAAAGCGGACAGGCAAGTGGCAGGCAAATTCGCCAAATGGCTGCCCGAACATGTGAAGAAAGTTCTCGCATGCCCTGGTTTTATTACTGCTCATTGGTTTAAGACTGACGAGCCAGAGGCGACGCGAGTCCCATGGACAGTTCAATATGAAGTTGAAAGCGAAACGGCTTTGGAAAATTATCTCAAAGAAGCCTCGACGCAATCAAGTCCACGGATTTTTGAGGAAGCCAAGAAGGAATTCGGCGATCAAATCGCGATAAGCAGCCGCGCTTTAAAAAAAATCTCGGAGTTTTCCTCGGTGTTTTCGGACGAAAGCCGCCAGCTGAGCGATTACCCCAAGCTTCACTGCCCGTTCATCCGCCAGAACTTCAAAGTAAAATATGAAGACTGGAAGAAGATGGGCTCGAAATTCGAGCTAAAAACCCCGGAAGCCTATCTTGTCATCAACCAGGTCAATCCCGGCTATGAATGGGTTTTTGAGGATTCCGATACGTTCGCCTGTGAAAAACTGGATGGAACCAACGTAAAGATATTAACCAAAAGCGGCCGCCTGATAGTGATACAAAATCGTTTGAACATAATCGACCCGCTGCAGGTCATGAAAGGTAATACTTATATTACTGAGGCTATTTTTCAATCGATCGGGAAGGACTATGTGAAAGAAACAGGAGAGCAGGCTGGAGAAGTCATCGGGCCAAAACTCCAGGGGAATCCATATAAGCTTGATGTTCACCTGTGGTACCCGTTTGAAAAAGCTATCACGGATTTGCGCTATCGTTCTTTTGACGAGCATGACAGGAATTTTGATAATTGGAGTAGCTGGTTTAAAGACCATCTTTTCTCCCGCTTTTTTTCCAAGAGAGCGGCACGACTAGGCACGGATGAGAAGGTCTTCGCCGAAGGTGTCGTGTTTTATAATTTAAAAAGGAAATCAGAAAGCAAGACCTGGATGGCCAAGCTCCGTCGCGATATGTTCCTATGGTTTTACGATGGGATTGAAATTATTGGGTATGATAAAGCAGGCGTAATTAAGTAAAATTTCACGCCTGACGCGCAGTATAAAGACTATATCCTTACATATATCAAGCTCGTTTTTGAGCTACAAATCAGCCGCCTGAAGGGTTGACTAATTTTGTGTATTTTGGGATTAGACAAACCGTGCATAGTAGCAATTTGAATAATTAATTTAACGGCGAACATTGGTGGATTCGCCAGAAGTTAAAAAGAAAGGGAGATTGATTATGAAAATATCTAGAGTGATGTTGCTGGCACTCGGGTTACTGGCGGTTGGGGCGGTGACAACGCTTCATGCTTATGATTCCGAGCCACTGGCGGCAGTGGAAGGAATGGATACAAAGTATGAGGGGGTTTTAACGCTTACAACGTCAATGCATAAAGATGTTACCGGTCAGATAAGCGCGTTGTTCCAGAACGGCGTATTTGCGCAGGTGATGGTGAAGACCGATAAACCAGTCATGGGCAAGACGGAGTTCCTATCAAAGGAGCAGATGCTGATTTTACAGGAAGTGAAGGATGTGGGAACACAGCTATCACTGATTTACAAGATCAAGGGAGCGCCGCATTCCTGGTATTTCGTTGTAGCCGGGACTTCAAAAGATAACGGCCTGTCGTTTAGCTCAATAGTTTACAAGGTTGCGGCTGCGATGGGTGATATTGAGGCGATATTGAAATCCGGTGTGCCAGTTCCTGTTGAATGGAAGAAAGTCGGCACCGCGGAGATAAAGGCGATTCAGTAAATACGCTATAAGCTCAGCAGCGGTAAAATCGTTAACAGAGGCAGGTGATTTGATTAATCTCTGCCTCTTTTTTTTGCGTCTAACACCCATCTGGTTCACACAGAAATGAGTGAACACCCCAGGCTATGCAATGTTTTTTGCTGAATAGGTCTCATGAGTATCGTGTCGCCTTCGCGGCCGTCTATTTGCCAGAGCTGGGAGATCTCGCGTGATGTGCCTGATCTCACGACTTGCACCACCCATTTTATACCGACGGCAAGCAGTTCACGGATGACCGTGACTGGGATGGCGCCGGAAGCGGAGAGCAGGCACAGAAGCTCCACTCTCCGCAAGGCATCGCGCGGGGAATTGGCATGAATCGTCGCCATTGAACCGCGGTGTCCGGTATTGAGGAGCTGAAGCAGGTCAAGGATTTCGGCCCCACGACATTCACCTAGGATGATGCGGTCTGGACGCATTCTTAGGCTTTGCTTCAGCAAAATACGTAGCGTTACTTCGCCAAACCCGTCGGAGTTTGGTGGGCGGCTGGTGAGGGAAACGAAATGAGGGTGATCTGGGCGGAGTTCCGGCGTGTCTTCAAGCGCCAATATCCTCTCATTGTGAGGAACAAGTTCTAGTAAATCATTTGCCAATGTGGTCTTACCGCTACCTGTAGCTCCAGAAATCAAAATAGACTCACCCCTGATTGCGGCTCCTGAAAGAATATTGAAAAGAGGCGAGCTAGACCATCTCCTTTGTGTTTTTTGTGAATCACCCGAAGCTTGCTTGGTATTTGGCAATCGCCTGATAGATACAAGCACTCCTTGCCTGGCTAGTGGCGGAAAGGCCACGTTGAGCCTGTGCCCGGATGGCAGAGCTGCATCCACAAATGGGTATTTTGCATCCCAAGTTTTACCTATGATTGCTAATTGTTCTAAAACCCAGGTTTTGAGGCCTTCGTTAGTTTCTTGAGGGGTTTCGTTATTGCTCCATGGTTCAGGGTTGGCGCGCTCGAGCCCTTGCCCCCGATCGACGAACGCCGACTCGTGGCCGTTTAAACAGATGTCCGTGATGCTTTCGTCACTTAATAGATTTGCCAGCCAACTTGGAGTTGTCATTTCAGCGCGTTCCAAGGGAAGTCGCGTGCTTCTAGGATTTGTCGTTGCTGCCCAGTGCTCAACCACTTACGTGGCGCTGGCATGGGTCCGGACGGCAAGATGTTTTTTATTTTTGAAAGAGGCGGGGCCGGTGGTTTTAAGCTCGGCATCAGTATAGCGACGAGTTCGGAACGTTGTTCAAGATAATCATCAGAGCTGAATAATTTCCCCAAGATCGGGATCTCGCGAAGCAGTGGAACCCCGCGCGCGCTTTGGCGCAAACTTTCCTGAAGCAATCCGGAGAGGAAAAGCGGTGTCCCGTAATATGCATCAACTTGTGTTTTCATCTTGTTTGTCTGTACTCCTGGGATTTTGTCCACCGTTATTGTCGGGTCGAGGTTGCTCACCTCGGTATTGATGTCGAGCCTTACTTTCCTGGCAGTGGTGTGCGTGACATGTAATTTTAATATCAGGCCAAACGGCTTCCATACATAATTTGAAAAACCGCGCCCGTATATGTGCAAAGGGATTTCGCCGCCTGAGAAAAGCTCCGCCTCACCGGGTGCGCGGACCACGAGTTCTGGCTTGGATAATATCTTAGCCGATCCTTGTCCTTCCAATGCTTGCAAGGCGAGGTCAAGCTGGAGGAAGTTATCCACGCTTGAAGACGTAACTCTGAAAGCGGCTTCTTGTTTTTCTGGCCATTCAATGCCGAGTGACGAGAAATGATTTTTTTTCAATTCAAGAAGATAGACTTTGAAGTGAACCGTGGGTGATGAATCCGGGAGAGCGCTCACATCAAATAACAGTAGCGGAAAGAGCGCCTTGGCCTCCCTATATAAGGCAGCACGTTTAACAGGATCGTCGATATTTCCCCTTAGCCAGAGTTGTTTCCCGATTTTTTCCAGGCTAAGCAGCTCGCTTTCTTTTTGGGGGCGCTTGCCTAGCCATGATTCAAGGTGGGCGGCGGCCTCTTTGATAAGTTTTTCAGCCGGTTCGGTTTCGTCATGTACCTCTCCGGATGGATTTGCAGTTACGGCGGCCACTCTTGCCGCTTCCCCCATGGTCGTGATTTGCCCGCGCAGAACCACGCCTGTCGCTGTGAAAATGATCTCCGCTTCTTCAAGCCGGTTCAATGCCCTTTGCAGATTGGGCTTGATGTCTTCAACCGTGTTTTTTTCAACATGAATCGTGCGGCGTTCGGTTATGGCGTTGTCTTTCCAGACCCAAAGATCGGTGTTTCCGCGCTTAATCCCTTTAATCAGAAGCGTTTCTTTGTTGTGAATATTTTTTGGCAATGCTGTGACACGCGCGATGGTATTGTCGCCTATGGAAAACCGGGTAAGACCGGAAAGTCTTAAGACTCGTTGCTCGCCTGCTCCAAGAAACAGCGGCGGTCTTTCTATATTATCGGCAATGTTAGTGGCTATATGTTGGGCTGTTGGGTTATTGCTTTCATCAGCGCTGGCATTTAACTGGAATAGAAAAGAGCCTACTAAACAGGATGTAAGGAGTGTGATTTTCATAAAGTTATTAACAGATATGTTTCGCAAAATACGGGCCGCTGCTTTGAACGGCAGGTGTAAGGGTTGACAATTTTGCTGATTCAAGGCTAGATCGGTAAATTATATAATAAAGATATCGGAGGTAACAATGCCGTCTCGCAGGATGAAAACTAAGATCGCGCGGAAGGTCCGTAAAGCACGCAAGGGTAAGGCTCGTAAACGTCGTGAGCAGAACAAGGGGACAACGCCTAAGTTCCTAATCCATCCGGATAACTGAATAACGGGAGAAACTTTATGGGGCGCAATTATCTTTTTACGTCTGAGTCAGTTACCGAAGGACATCCAGACAAGATCGCAGACCAGATTTCCGATGCTGTTTTAGATTCTTTGCTTGTCCAGGACCCGAAATCAAGGGTGGCTTGTGAGACGTTGGTGACCACTGGGCTCGTGGTTATCGCTGGTGAGGTTACGACAAATGCCAGGATTGATTATGCCGATATCGCGCGCCAGACCGTAAAGAAAATCGGCTATGATTCTTGCGACAAGGGTTTTGACTACAAGACTTGTGGGGTTGTTGTCACGCTCGATCGCCAGTCACCTGATATCGCCCAGGGGGTTACGGTGGGGCAGGGGCTTCATAACCAGAAGGAACAGGGAGCTGGCGACCAGGGTTTGATGTTCGGCTATGCAGTTCGTGAATCAGAGCAGCTCATGCCGCTTTCGATAGATCTCGCTCACAGGCTTGCGTTCAGGCTTTCGCAAATCCGCAAAGATGGGACTGCGAAATGGCTGAGGCCTGACGGGAAAACACAAGTGACCATTGAATACGAAGACGACAAGCCCAAACGCGTGGATGCCGTTGTCATCAGTTCACAACATGATGAGGACATCTCATATAAACAGATCCAAGAAGCGTTGATTGAAGAGGTTATTAAGAAAACAATCTCGCCACAGTACATTGATTCAAAGACCAAGTTTTATGTAAATCCTACCGGCAGATTCGTAGTGGGTGGCCCGATGGGTGATTGCGGACTTACAGGTAGAAAAATCATCGTAGACACTTACGGCGGCCACGGCGCGCACGGAGGCGGAGCTTTTTCCGGAAAGGATCCGTCAAAGGTGGATAGATCAGCTTGTTATATGGCCAGATATGTCGCCAAAAATCTTGTTGCCGCGGGGCTTGCTGATAAATGTCTTGTTCAGTTGGCTTACGCGATCGGCGTTGCAGAGCCAGTCAGCGTGATGGTGAACGCATTTGGAACTGAAAAAACAGAGCTCAGCAAATTAGAGGCAGCGACGCGGGAGATTTTTCATCTTCGTCCGGCGGGCATCATTGAGTCGCTTAATCTGCTCAGGCCGATATATTCCAAGACAGCCGCTTATGGCCATTTTGGCAGAGCGGAACCGGAATTCAGTTGGGAAAAAACTGATCAGACCGCAGCGCTTCGCACTTTAAAACAAATTTGATGCATACTTTGCACACTATATTAAATTTGTATCCATACTTGGCTGTGCCTCTTGTTGTGATTTTCATTCAGCTAGGCATTTATTTCAGGCGCAGGAAAAGTCATCTTAGATATCCTTTTTTCTTTCTCTCAGTTGTCACCCTGGTTGGCATGGTTGCGTGGATTGTATATCGTGGTGATTTGAACTCGGGCAGATGGATCAAGATATTTTTCTCCGGTGAGTAGCTGTTTTTGTTGGGGAAAATTTAGTCTTTTATATTCTTAGAAAAAATTTTGACAGCGTCGAAGAGTTTGCTTAACCTTTTCATAGGGCAATGTCGCCTGTTAAGGTTTTTGAACCTGATACTCAGGACGGGTTAAAAGGGGGAGCATTGATGCTCGCATTTAGGTCAACGTTGGTTGGTGAAAGCACTGCTATTAAAGATGTCTTTAGCACAATCGAAAAAGTGTCGCAGACTGACAGCATGATTTTGATTGTCGGTGAAAGCGGGACCGGCAAGGAGATCGTGGCTCGTGCTATCCATGCGAATTCGACAAGGGCTTCAAAACCGCTGGTGGTGGTCAATTGCGGCGCCATTCCAGGTGATTTGCTTGAAGCTGAACTCTTCGGTCACCTCAAGGGTGCTTTTACAGGAGCTACCCAGAACCGCCAGGGCAAATTCGAGATGGCTCATGGTGGGACGATTTTTCTTGATGAGGTGGGAGAAATTCCTCTGCACCTGCAGGTTAAGCTCTTGAGAGTTCTGCAGACCAAGCAATTTGATCCTGTGGGATCGTCAAAGACGCTTGAGGTGGATGTCAGAATAATAGCCGCGACAAACAGGGATTTGGAGGAAGCCGTGCGGAACAAGGAGTTCCGCGAGGATCTCTATTACAGGCTTAATGTCATCCCAGTCAGGATACCGCCACTAAGGGAGCGAAAGAGCGATATCCCACTGCTTGTCACTCACTTTGTTGAACAGTTTAACA
>CAYHPW010000020.1:0-44962 GCA_964358645.1 uncultured Bacteriovoracaceae bacterium
GGTATGTGAATATTGAAAAGATGCCCAAGGCCTACTGCCATATCACTGTAGCCAGAAAAATCGAAATACAGCTGATAGGTATAGCCAAAAATAATCAGCCATGTATCAAAAGTTGACAGCGTATCATAGTGTTTGAATGCTGGGTCTATTATGAGCGCTATCGAATCAGCAATTATGACCTTTTTGATGATCCCTATCACAAAGAAAGACCAAGCAATGTCAACATTTTTTGTTCTCTTGAATCTATCTATATTTTCGAGATCCCGTTCAATTTGGCCAAATCTCACGATAGGTCCTGCAACTAGCTGTGAAAAAAGGGAAACATAACACGAGAATTCAAAAAAATTACGTGTTGGACGAACTACATTTCTATAGCAATCGACAATGTATGAAATAGTATGGAAGGTGTAAAATGAGATGCCTACTGGTAGTATGATGTCTAGTTGCTGCAGTGTTAAACCGAAAAATGTCTCAGTTATTCCGCCAATATTTTGGATAAAAAAATTGAAATACTTAAAAAATCCCAATAGGCACAAATCGGCTGTGATTGGAATTATTAAACATAATTTCTTATAACTGGGAACATTGTGCCAACGCAAAAACCCCAAGCCGGCTATGAAACTCACCAGTGTAGAAAAAGCCATGAGGAAACAAAATTTATAATTCCAGAATCCATAAAATATATAACCAGTAAAGGTTAGCCAAATATATCGACTATTTTTTTGCTTCAGGAAGGTATGGACGAAATACGTGGCAGGGAGAAAGGCATATAAAAAAACAGTACTATTAAATAACATTATACAAAGTTTAAGCCATCGAATTTATTATTCAATATTTTTATAAATTTCTAAATATACGGTTATTCTTTCCTTTGGCCCTTTTTAGAAAGGAACTTCGGGACCAGTAACCTGCTTCTTGCCATTCGATAAAGAACAGAGTTGGCGAGGCATCCAATTCCATATTTAACCGACCGTCTGAAATTAATTGATGAGGAGTCTGTAAAATACTTTGTAGGGCATGATACTTCGCCTATTCGGAACCCAAAATAAACCGATTGGGTCAGCATCTGGTTATCGAATACGAAGTCGTCTGAGTTTTCTTCCAGTGGCAAGGTTTCAAGTACCTTTCTTGAGAAGGCCCTGTACCCGGTATGATATTCGGATAATTTCTGGTTCATAATAATATTCTGGGAGAAGGTCAGGACTCTGTTGAAAAAATACTTATAAACCGGCATTCCGCCGGACAAAGCCGTTTTGCCAAGTATCCGCGATCCCAGGACTATGTCGTAGATGTCATGTGCAATCATCGATGCCATGGCGGTTATCAAAAGCGGTGTGTACTGATAATCAGGATGAACCATTACGACAATGTCTGCTTTTTTCCCTAAGGCGTTTTTGTAGCAAGTCTTCTGATTCCCTCCGTAACCGCGGTTATTATTATGGCGGAATGTAGTTATGCCGAGATTCTTGGAAATATTTACGGTTTTATCGCTGCTGCCGTCATCGGTAAGGATGACCTCGTCAACGATATCGCGTGGTATTTCGTCAAAAGTTTTTTGCAGGGTCTTGGCTGCGTTATATGCTGGCATTACCACGACCAGCTTCTTTCCGTTGATCATACTGCTTGCTTTCTAGACCATAATTGGTAGAGTTTCACTGGGAAAATTCATAGTGATATGCCGTACCGTGACGATGCAGGACCAGGGAGGCTTAGCGATCCCTGCGTTTTTTGTGAATCCATAAGCAAGACACATGTTTTTGAAAGTCGTGGTTTTGATGACCCCAGAGAGA
Source organism: uncultured Bacteriovoracaceae bacterium (assembly GCA_964358645.1). Classification (GTDB taxonomy): domain Bacteria; phylum Bdellovibrionota; class UBA1018; order UBA1018; family UBA1018; genus JBBTDV01. The sequence continues at coordinate 1,791 of CAYHPW010000020.1, forward strand.
AATTCCGCCTAATACGTTGCTCTAGCTGTGGTCTTGTTCGTCTTGACCCGCTGCCTGATCCTGGCGTGCTGGGTACTTATTATTCCAGGGCTTATTATGGAAGCGAGACGAGGAAGTTTAATGAATATGTTGAAGCGCTTGTTCGTGCTGAAAACATGCGAAGGAGCAGCAAGCTAAAGAAGTTGCTGCTTACATATGGCGTGGCGTTTCCGGCTAAGATTCTTGATGTAGGATGCGGGCGTGGGAATTTTTTGAAGGCGTCAAAACAGCTTGGATTCGAATGTTGCGGGATTGAGATCGATGAATTCGGGTCTCTTGATCTTGGCAAGGATATAATTTTTTTACGTGGACACCTTGAGGATTTGCCGATCCAGGAAGGCACTTTTGATGCTGTGTCAATATGGCATGTGCTTGAGCATACGTTAAATCCGGCTGCTGCCATTAAGAAAGCCGCCCAAGTTTTGAGGCCTGGCGGGATTATAGCTATAGCTGTGCCTAATTTCGGCAGTTTTCAGAGTTATGTTTTTGGTGGGTATTGGTTCCACCTTGACCTGCCGAGGCATGTTTATCATTTTTCAAAAGATGCTCTTGTATCGAAATTGCGTGAACATAACCTTGAGCCAATTAAAATCAGCACGGCTTCGATAGGCCAGAATTGCTTTGGCTTTATACAAAGCAGTTTGAATTTATTGTTCCCAGCCGGAATGGCAAATTTGCTGTTTAAGCGGCTTAAGAATCGTGGTGCTATAAGTACCGGGTCGGCTTGTATTTGTAAACTTGCTTTGCTTGGCAACATGATTGCTGTAGCGCTACTGCTGCCACTAGCTTTGCTTGAGAACTTGTTTTCCGTATTGCTTGGCAAAGGTGCAACGCTTGTAATTTATGCGAGGAAGAAGGCCTAGATGTATAAATTATCAATTATAGTGCCGGTGTTTAACGAGGAAGCAAGCATTGAGCAGGTAATTAAGAACCTTTTTTCGGCTAAATGCCCAATCGAGCGTGAATTTATCTTTATTGACGATAATTCAAGCGATAAAAGCCTGATGGTTTTAAAGTCATTGTCCGCGAAATACGGTTTCACAGTCCTTGAGCAGAAACCGAATCAGGGCAAAGGCAAAGCGGTTGCTTTGGGTGCCGTTCATGCGGCGGGTGATTTCATAATGATCCAGGATGCCGATTTTGAATATGACCCTAGTGACGTGCCGTCGCTTTTGCAGCCGCTTATTGACGGTAAGGCTGATGTTGTTTATGGAAGCCGCTTCAAGAAAAGTTCGCTACAGGTGCATAGGACGTATCATTATTTTATTAACAGGTTTCTAACCTCGCTAAGTAACTTTTTTTCCGGCATATACCTGACGGATATGGAAACATGTTACAAGATTTTCAAGGCAGATATCCTCAAGGCAATGAAGCTTAAATCAAAGCGCTTCGGTATTGAAGTGGAATTGACGGCGTATCTTGCAAAGATACGGGCACAGGTCTTTGAACTTCCAATCTCGTATTTTCCGAGGACCCGTCTCCAAGGGAAAAAGATAGGCTGGAAGGATGGGTTGGCGGCGCTTTTCCATATTCTTAGATATAATTTGTTTACGCCATTCAGGAAGGCTTTTAATAACCTTCCTAGGAAGTACTTGCCCGGCGGGGATGGTTATGCGGGGTTTTGATATTGCTCAATTTGCTCATGCGTGACATCCATGGCTTTTTCACCGCCGAGAAGCACGCGGCGGTACCAGGTAACCGCCCAATCCAGGCTTTCATCTATGCTTAAGCGAGGCTTCCAGCCGATGATGGAGTTAGCAAGGGAGCTATCCAGCTTTAGGTAGTTGGCTTCATGCGGTTGATCTAAGTGTGTTTGTAAAAGTTCCCAACGAGCCTCATGCCCCCATGCCGCGGCCGCGCGATCAACCACCCACGAAACGCTCCTCGCGTCATGAGTGTTAGGCCCAAAATTCCAGCCTTGTGAATATGACTTCAGATCCGACCAGAGTTTTTCAGCAAGCATCAGATAACCACTCAGTGGTTCTAATACATGCTGCCAAGGCCTGATAGAGTTTGGGTTCCTTACCTTCATTGTTTCGTTTTTCGCGAATGCCCTGATACAATCCGGCAGCAGTCTGTCATCTGCCCAATCACCACCGCCGATCACATTGCCGGCACGCGCGGACGCCAGTCCTATGTTTGTCAGAAAAGATCTCCTGTATGCTGATGTGACTAACTCCGCACAGCCCTTGGAATTGCTATAAGGATCATGGCCTCCCATCGGGTCGCTTTCACGGTAGCCCCAATGCCACTCCTTGTTTTCGTAACATTTGTCACTGGTGACGATCACTGCTACGCGGGCCGAAGTGATGGTACGTAATGCTTCAAGGACGTGAACCGTTCCCATGACGTTCGTAGCATACGTTGCTATAGGTTCGCGGTACGACTGGCGTACCAGGCTTTGCGCGGCCATGTGGAAGGTTATTTCAGGCGCGAATTCTTCAGTGAATTTTTTTAGAACATCGAAATCCCTTATGTCGCCGATGCGGGACTTAATCTTTTTGCCAAGATCCGTGAGCTCAAACAGATTTGGATTCGTACTTGGCGTCAGCGAGAACCCAGCCGGTATAGCTCCCATCTTTTCAAGCCAGATCGAGAGCCATGCGCCCTTGAACCCGGTGTGGCCTGTTATCAGAACACGCTTTCCGCGCCAAAATGAGGTATTAACAGTCATTGATCACCAAGTCTTCTCCCCAGGACTTCCAAGGAGCTTTGCCGCTTGCCCAGAGATTCTCAAGCATGGTTTTGTCGCGTAGAGTGTCCATTGGATGCCAGAAGCCATCATGTTTATAAGCTGCTATTTGGCCATTTTTTGCTAGGTTGTTCATGGGTTCTTGTTCCCATACCGTGGAATCATCACGTATATAATCAAGAACACCGCGCGACAGCACAAAAAATCCGCCATTTATGTACCCCCCGTCACCGTGCGGCTTTTCCTGGAACCTGCGCACGATTGACCCGTCTAGATCGATTGCCCCGAATCTTCCTAGAGGCCTCGTTGCCGTAACGGTGGCAAGAAGTTTTTGCGACTTATGGAAGGAAATTAATTTGTTGATATCGATGTCGGCAACCCCATCACCGTATGTCATGCAGAAGTCATAGTTTCCCAAAAAACCGCTTATCCGCTTTAATCGGCCTCCGGTCATGGTGCTATCACCGGTATCAACAAGTGTTACACGCCACGGCTCCGCCTTGTTCTGATGGGTCTCCATCCGGTTCTTGGCAAGGTCAAACGTCACGTCCGATGTGTGCAGGAAATAATTAGAAAAGTATTCCTTTATTAAATAGCCCCTGTAACCAAGGCATATGATGAAATCATTTATGCCATGGCTTGAGTATATTTTCATAATATGCCAGAGAATCGGCTTCCCCCCGATTTCGACCATCGGTTTTGGTTTAAGAATGGTTTCCTCTGAGAGGCGGGTTCCTAACCCGCCGGCAAGTATTACAGCTTTCATAATTCAACCTGTACAATAACAAACGAAGATTTCCAAGCAAGTGCGGATACCGGCATTGCCTGTTGTGAGTTAACTGGCTATGCTGGCCAGAAACATATGCAAACTTCTACATTCAAGGTCAATAAGGTAGGGATAGCAATGGCAGCATATGAGCCTGACCCCTCTTTCTTCGGTGAACAACTTCGGTCTATCCAAGAACAAACCTTTAGCGATTGGGTATGCATCGTGAACTGTGATTCTTCGCTTGAGTCTTTTTTAAAACTCCCAGAAATGAGTAGATTTGTTTCGGATCACAGATTCAAGTGGAGAGAAAACAAGGAACGCCTCGGGCATAAAAAAAACTTTGAGGCTGCCATCCAGGCGGTTCTAACTGAAGGCGTAAATGCCATAGCTTGCGCGGATCAGGACGATATCTGGTATAAGGACAAACTCGCTGTTTCAGTGGATGAGTTGGAAAAGCACGGGCCGCTAAGCCTTGTCCACTGTGATATGCATGTGCTGGCAAACGGCAAGATCGCTGAAAAGACCGCTTGGGAAATCGAAATGCGAGGTATCCATAACTCAAGCGCAAGGCATCTGATGATCCGTAACATAGTTGCCGGTTGCTCGATGCTTTTTGATGCTGAACTTGCAAGGCGCTATCCCAGGATACCGGATGGAGCCATGTTTCATGATCATTGGTATGCTCTTGTTGCCTCACTTAATGGCGGAGTTTTTCCAATTAAACAGGCACTCTATGCATACAGGCAGCACGAAGCCAATGAAGTTGGCGTCACTCCTTTTGTTGGTAGATTTGTCATGCCCAGCAAAAGGCGTATGAGCTTGAGAGATGTTTTGGAAAAATGCGAACTTGGATGGCTTAAATCATATAATTTTGCCAACTCGGCTCGCAAGGAAGGTCTTCAATTTAATTTTTTTGAACGGCAAGTTTTTCTGGCACCGTTTGACCTCGGTGCTGGCATCATGTTTCTTGGTCTAAGGAGTTTTTTTTCTGACCCACCATTGGCCCGCGCTTGTATTGCGCGCAGCATTGGTAAGGCGATCCATGTGCTTTTGGGTTAAAAGCATTTGCTGTCTGGCTTGTGCGGTAAACTTCAAAGCTAGGCTGCTTCTGGTCTTTCGCGGAAATTATTGGATCCGAGACAGGCCAATTGATCTTTAACTGCGGATCTGACCAGAGGATGCCTCCTTCGCCGTGCGGATTGTAGGTATTATCCACCATGTAAAGCACATCGGCGGATTCATTTCCTAGTACGCAAAAACCATGAGCAAACCCAGACGGTATAAAAAGTAATTTGCCGTTTATATCACTGAGTTCCACTGTGGCATGCTTGCCGAAGGTAGGAGAGTCAGGACGAATGTCGACAGCCACGTCCCAGATAGCACCGTGTACGACCCCTATAAGTTTCCCTTGTGGTGGATTGAACTGGTAGTGCAAACCACGGAGGACCTTGGGTGATGATCTTGAATGGTTCAGCTGTGCAAAAGCCACTGGCAAGCCGATTTTAGCAAACAGCTCCTTGTTAAACCGTTCAAGGAAAAACCCCCGTTGGTCGCCATAGAAATCAAGCTCCACTAGCATTAGGTCTGGTAATTCAAGTGGTATTATTTTCATGATTGTTCCTCCAATAAATTGCGCAATAATTTGCGATAAATCGTCATACATTCTGAAAGTCCCTCACCCCAATCCGGCAACTCGGTTGCAAAAACCCGCATGGCCTTGTCGGTGCAAAGCCTTGAGTTCTGCGGTCTGCGGGCTGGTGTAGGGTAATCCTTGGTTTGTATCGCATTCACCTTGTTAACACGTATGCTTATTCCCGAATTTTTTGCGGAAGCTATTATCGCTTCAGCAAAGCCATGCCATGATGTTTCGCCACGGTTGCATAAGTGATAAATACCGCTTGGGAATGGTTCAGATCGTAATGCTTTGTCGAGCGCCCTTAGTGTGGCGGCTGCAAGGTGGGTGGCATATGTTGGTGCGCCGATCTGGTCAGCTACGACGTTGATTTCATCTTTTTCTTTGGCCAGGCGGAGCATGGTTTGTAAGAAATTTTTGCCCTTGGCATCGTAAATCCAAGAAGTTCTAAAAATAAGCCATTTCCCGCCGGCTTTTGCCACGGTTTGTTCGCCGAGTAGTTTTGATTGCCCGTAAGCACTTAATGGTGATACCGGGTCGTCCTCGCGCCATGGCTTGTCCCCATTGCCTGAAAAAACATAGTCGGTGGAGTAGTGTATGAACGGGATTTGTTTTTTAGCACACCATCCGGCGATTACTCCGGGCGCTTCACCATTGATCAGGCGGCAGGATTCCACCTCCTCTTCAGCGCGGTCCACCTGCGTATAGGCTGCGGCGTTTATGATGGCACCTGGCCGCAGTTCATTTAGAATGGTTGGTAGAGACTCGGTTTTTGATAGGTCAATCTCAGGGAAGTCAATCGCCAAAAACTTGTGGTCCGCTTTGCGAAGTATCGAGACAAGCGCGCTTCCAACCTGACCCGAATGTCCTATTACTAAAAGAGGTTCCATTTCATGAGCCAGATAGGATTCGTTTTAAATATGCGCCGTAACTGCTTTTTGCATACGTCTCGGATAGATGCCTAAGTTGCGATGAATCGATGAAACCCTTTGAATAAGCTATTTCCTCTATGCATGCGACCTTGAGCCCCTGGCGCTGTTCTAGTGTTTGAACGAACTGTGAAGCGGATAGAAGGGAATCATAAGTACCGCTGTCGAGCCAAGCTATACCACGGCCCATTTTGTTTACGCGCAGCTCGTTCTGCCGTAGATAAGCGAGGTTTACATCAGTGATCTCAAGTTCCCCGCGTGCTGATGGCTTAAGATTCCTTGCTATGTCAACCACCGAGGAATCATAGAAGTAAAGTCCTGTCACGGCCCATGGGGAACGTGGGGTTTTTGGTTTCTCCTCAAGGCTTATTGCGTGGCCGGTTTTGTCGAATTCTACTACTCCGTATCTTTCCGGATCATTGACGTGGTATGCATAAATTTCCGCACCCTTGTTAAGGCGTGCTGAACGTTCAACCGCTCCGGCTAGCTCGTGGCCGTAAAAAATATTGTCTCCTAAAATAAGGCACGCGCTGTTATTGCCGATGAAGTCAGCGCCTATGGTGAATGCCTGCGCAATTCCGGCTGGAGCCGGTTGTTCACGGTACGAAAGTGACAAACCCACCTGTCCGCCATCACCCAAGAGGTCTTTTATCATTGGCAGATCTCGAGGTGTGCTTATGATCAGTATTTCCCGTATCCCAGCCAGCATCAGTGTTGATAGGGGATAGTAAATGGTTGGTTTATCGTAGATAGGCAGAAGCTGCTTGCTGATACATCTGGTTAATGGATAAAGTCTTGTACCGCTTCCGCCGGCAAGGATGATTCCTTTCATGTTTAATACCCTTTCCTGGTTACGGCTTTGCACCAGGTTGAATTATCCAGATACCACTGGATGGTGTTTGTAAGGCCATCTTCAAAATCATATTCACGCTTAAAACCTAACTCGCGTTGTGCAAGGGCGTCGTCTATCGCGTAACGGCGGTCATGGCCGAGCCTGTCTTTTACAAAGCTGATCCCGGTTTCGTGAGATTTTCCATCCACTTTTGGGCGCAATCGATTGAGCGTACGGCATATTGTCCTGACAACGTCCAGGTTGTTTTTTTCGGCATTGCCACCAAAGCAATAAGTCTCGCCAGGTTTTCCAAGTTCAAGCGCAAGTGATAGGCCCCGGCAGTGATCTTCAACATGGATCCAATCCCTGATATTGCCTCCGTCGCCGTAAACAGGGAGCGGCTTGCTCTCTAGGGCACACATGATCATGTGAGGGATTAGCTTTTCAGGAAATTGTCTAGGGCCGTAGTTGTTAGAGCAATTGGTTGTGATGGTCGGCAGGCCATAGGTATGAAACCATGCTCTCGTTAAATGGTCAGCCGCCGCTTTGGATGCGGAGTACGGCGAGTTTGGAGCCATGGGAGTTGTCTCGCTAAACTTCCCGGTCTGTCCAAGAGAGCCATAAACTTCGTCGGTGGATATCTGGATATACCTGAAAGAGTCTTTTTTACCGCCGGGAAGTTTGCACCAGTATTCCAAGGCTGAATTCAAAAGTGTAAATGTGCCACGTATATTGGTCTCGATGAATTCCGCAGGTGAATTAATGGATCGGTCGACATGAGACTCAGCGGCAAAATTTATCACGGCATCCACTTGGTATTCTTCTATTAACTTGGTGACAAGTTGCCTGTCGCAAATGTTACCGACGACAAGCTTGGTTGTTCCAGGTCCTGTTATTTCATCAAGGTTTTCGCGATGCCCGGCATAAGTGAGAGCATCAAGTACTATTATGTCATCACCCTGTTTAGCGCGTTGGCGGACAAAGCAGCTCCCTATGAAGCCACACCCGCCTGTCACTAGAAGAGATTTTTTTCCAATTATCGGCATAACGAACTTCCTTACCTGAAGAAAAACAAACTAACAAGTACCAGAATTTGAGCCGACGCTCACATGGCGTAAATATACGTTAACGCCATCGCTGGCGTTTCCATCAAAAATCTTTCTGTGGTTGTCAATCACGATACATCTATCGCAGTGCTCTTTCACCGCATTCGGGCTGTGCGTGATAAGTATGATAGTGCGCCGCTTGCTGTGTAGTTCATGGATTTTTTTTAGGCATTTTTGCTGAAAACCGGCATCGCCTACAGCCAGAACCTCATCTATTAATATTATCGGGGCTTCTAGGTGCGTGGCGATGGCAAAGCCAAGCCTGACCAGCATTCCGCTGGAATAGTTTTTAACAGGCATGTAAATCATATCCCCAAGTTCGGAGAAATCCAGGATTTCAGGAAGAGCGGCAAGAGTGGCTTTCCTCCCGAAACCGAGGATCGCGGCATTAAGGAATATGTTTTCATAACCTGAAAGATCAGCATGAAAACCCGCGCCTAGTTCTATGAGTGGAGCGATGTGCTGGTCCACTTCAATTGATCCTGTTGAAGGGGTGTATATCCCGCTGATAAGTTTCAAGAGTGTGCTTTTGCCAGCACCGTTACGTCCCATTATGCCTACGAATTCACCTTGGTTTATTTCGAAACTGATGTCCTGAAGCGCGCACAGTTTTTCCATTTTACCGAATTGGAACTTCAAACGTAAGGTATCTACCAGGACGGTTTTAAGACTGGATGGATGGTCACTCCAGTACTTGAAGTTTTTGCTGACGTTTTTCACACGGATAACAGACATTGACTATATTCGCTCCACAACTTCCTTAAAAAAATATTTTTTCATCAAGATGGCGGCATATAACGCAACGATCGCCCAGATGGTTGCCATGCTGGCATGTTTCAAGCTGGGCCACCCACCGTTGATGAAAATCGTATGCATCCCAGTAAAGATATGCCCTACAGGATTTAAGAAAATTACCCATCTGTATTGCGGTGGGATCATGTTTTCATCATAAATCACCGGTGTTGAGTAAAACCATAGCTGCATCACTATCCCCATCAGGTGGCGAAGATCGCGGAAGTACACGAACGCCACACCAGCAATAAAGGAGAGCGAATATGCCATGATGAAAAGCAGGAAAAAATAAAATGGGATAAGAACCATGGATGCGCCTATGGGGGTTTTAAATATGATAGCTGCTCCAATGATAATCGGCAGTGATAATAACAGGGTTACAAGGTTGGTCAATGTCCCCACGTATGGGAAGATCTGGAGCGGGATCGGGACTTTTGATATCAACCCCCAGTTGCCCACGACAGACTCGAGCCCTTCCATCAAGGTTTGTGAAAAAAAAGTCCATAACAGTATGCCGCTAAGGATGAATACAAGATAGTGAGGTACTTGGATATTCAGTATTACCTGGAAAACAAAGTAATATACAAAAGCCATTGCAATTGGGGCAAGAAGCGTCCAAAACAGCCCTAAGATCGAGCGACGGTATTTAATCTTTAAGTTACGGCTGACAAGGTTGAATACAAGGAATTTTTTCCCGAGACAGAAAAAATCAATACCAAGTGGCTTGAAAAAGGCCAGTTCCATTCTTACACTCACCCTGGGTTATTACCCTAATGAATTTTGTAGCGCCAGAGAAGCTTTATTTTTATTGTGGTATATCATATTAATCTAGACATCCAATGTCTGACAGTTACAACAGCAGAATGTTTTTACGTGCGATAAGGGAATATCTTGGTTTTGTAAAAGGCTTCGCGAGAAGACCTTTAAAGACCGGATCTCTTGTACCGAGTTCCAGGCAACTGGCCGAAGCAATGGTGGCTGAAGTCGATTTCAATCATGCCAGCCTTATAATTGAAGTGGGACCGGGCACCGGGGCTATCACCCAGTTAATCCTAGAAAAACTACCAGATTGCAGAAAATACATGGGGCTTGATTTAAACCCGTATTTTATTGAAAGACTGCGCACACGATTTCCCATGGCCAGTTTTTATGAATGTTCAGCTGAGATTCTAGACGAAAAAATAAGGATCAAAGGACAAGGGAAAGCTGATCATATAGTGTCGGCCCTGCCGTGGACACTGTTTAGCGGGGATGTACAGACGCGCATTCTTGAAAGTATATCTAAGAGCTTGTCTCACGGCGGTGTTTTTACAACTTTCATGTATGTTCATAGCCGCTATCTTCCAAGCGGGCAGGATTTTCTGTTAAAATTATTTAGCAAGTTCAAGAAAGTGAGAGTTTGGCCGATTGTTTGGCGGAATTTTCCGCCGGCCGTTGTTTACCGCTGTAGGAACTGATGCTCTCTAAGGAATGGGGTAAGGATGAAATTATCGGTAATAATTCCAGTTTTTAATGAAGCGCACACGCTTCTTACTTTGTTAAACAGGGTGTGGAATCACAATATTTCCGGGATCGATATCGAACTTATCATTGTTGAAAGCAATTCCACCGATGGGTCCAGGGAAATAGTCAAGACTTTTGCGGCCAGGATTAAAGAGGCTAATCCGGCAGCGGCTCTGCAATTAATCCTTGAAGACAAGCCTCGTGGCAAAGGCCATGCTGTCAGGACAGGGTTTAATGCGGTTACCGGAGATATTATTTTGATCCAAGATGCCGATCTTGAATATGACATAAATGATTACGAATCCCTTATTCAGCCTATTTTGAGAGGTCACGCGTCTTTTGTACTTGGCAGTAGGCATCTTTCAGCCGGTAGTTGGCGTATTAGGCAATTCAGCAATGACAGGATTAACAGTGTGCTGTTCAACTTTGGGGGTATTTTTTTTCACACCCTTTTTAACATAGTTTATGGTCAGTGGTTGACCGACCCCACTACGATGTTCAAGGTATTTAAAAGGAGCTGCATCACTGATATTTTTTTTACAGCCAATCGTTTTGATTTTGACTATGAGCTGGTCGGAAAATTAATCAGGTCTGGCTATCTGCCATTCGAAGTTCCAGTATCTTATGAGTCACGTTGCTTCAAGGATGGGAAGAAAATCAGGATCTTCAGTGATCCATGGACCTGGTTAGTGGCTATTTTAAAGTACCGGTTCAGCCGGCTTAAAATTGATAAGGCTCTTTTGCCGGCCGATGGCAATAAAATTGGAAATAAGGCCTAAAAGCTTTACATGGTCATGCGGTTTTCTTTAGTGCCTTGCGGGGCGCGTTCTTTTTATTTTTTGTTGGATCGATTATGTGTATTTTCCCGAACGGGTGAGGGTGGTACATTTCGTTTTCACCTTTGATAACCTGAACTGTGCCGAAGCTTGTCTGCTGGTCCTCTCCATTTTTCACCGAAGTTTTTTCTGACGATATAAGTGGGAGTTCTTTGTGTGGCTGGCAAGGATCGAAATCCGGTGCCAGTTCAACATCCTGGTGTTTTTGCGCGTGTTCGGCAGCCTTCCACTTCTGGATATGCTCGGTGAACAACAGAAAAAGATCAGGGTCCAATTTTTTACCTTGCGAGTGGGACATCAGGGCTATCGCATCCTCCGTGGATATAGGTTCATGGTAGGATCTCTTTGTTGTGACAGCATCAAAGAAATCCGCTACCGCTGTGATCCGCGAAAGTATGTGTATCTGGTCTTCTCTTAGCTGTTTGGGATAGCCAGTTCCGTCCCAGTTTTCATGATGCTCCATGACCACCCTGTTTAATAACTGCAGGTTTATGTTTTCAGAAACGTAAAGATTTGGCTGCTTCAGCAGCTCGCAGCCATATACAGGATGCTTCTTGATCTCGCAAAATTCCTTCATGGAGAGCTTACCAGCGTTGTTTATTATGTGGGTCGGTATTTTTATTTTTCCAAGATCATGCAGCAGGCCGCCTAGTCCGGCTTGAAGGATCTCCTCGTGCGAAGCATATGGGAATATGGCTTTGTAAATCAGGATGCAATACATAGCCACGTTGACCGAGTGGTCATATGTATAAAAATCATGGAAGCTAAGGCGCGCTATAAGGTCCTGGAGTTTTTCTATGCTGTAACTGCCGAGGATATTTACCATGCCGTCGACGACGTCGCGGCATCCTTCTATGGTGTGGCTAAGAACCTCGGTTGTGAGCTCTTGTTTGTTTTCAAACAGCGTTTTTAAATGATGTATCGCCGATTCTTTTAGAACGGTGGTCTTTTTCTCGTCAGGTGCGCCTTTCATGGAGCAAGCGCTTTTAAGAAAAATGGCGCGCTGGTTCTCTGCCACGTAAATCTGATGATATTTCATCTTGAATTTATGTAAGTCGCCTTTTGTAAGTGTGTCGCCGCTTTGTGAGATGCGTATGAAGTGCTCGCGTGTCTTTAAGGCGGATGAATTTATGAATATGTCGTAAGATATTGCCACGTTCGTGGGTATCAGTGCGAATGAAACTGAAAAAAAGTTACTGGCCACAGAGGCGTCCTCTAAATGAACTTATCGGAGCGTCAATTAGAAAGGGTAAGGCAAAACGAGAAACCTTGTGCTAAAGTCTTGTTACAAGTATGTCGCAGACCAATGAATTGCCGCAACAAAAGCTGGCTAAAGCATATGAGCCGGAAAACTTTGAAAAAAAGTGGTACGAGTTTTGGGAGTCAAACGACTGTTTTAGCGCATCCGATAAGAATGCTACGGGACAACAGGCTTTTTCAATGGTCATCCCCCCACCGAACGTCACTGGAGCGCTACATATAGGGCATGCACTTACCTGCACAATCCAAGATATTCTTATTAGGTGGAGGCGCATGCATGGTGACAACACGCTTTGGTTGCCTGGAACGGATCATGCCGGCATAGCCACACAGGCACAGGTTGAAAAAGCTATCGCCAACGAAGGCAAGAGTTCGACCGGCAAACCTTTGACACGTCATGATCTCGGCCGTGACGCTTTTTTGGCGCGCGCCTGGCGGTGGAAAGAAGAGCACAGCCGTGAAATAACAAATCAGCTCAAACGGCTCGGATCCTCGCTTGATTGGAAGCGCGAGCGCTTCACCATGGACGAAGGCTTGTCCGCCGCGGTTAGGGAGGTATTCGTAAGGTTATACGAGGACGGCCTTGTTTACCGTGGTGAGCGGATAACAAATTGGTGCCCGCGCTGTCACACAGCGCTTTCGGATTTAGAAGTGATTCCAAAGGAGCGTAAAGGGCATCTTTGGTACATAAGCTATAAGATTGTCGATGATGCAGGAGCACCTGTTTGTGGAACCAATGGCGAGCCCATTGATTTAGTGATAGCAACCACAAGACCTGAAACAATGCTTGGCGATACCGCGGTCGCTGTTCATCCTGATGACGAACGTTACAAAACCTTCCACGGAAAAAAAGTAAAACTGCCGATAATCGGAAGGTTAATTCCAATCATATGTGATCCATACGTGGATAGAGAATTTGGTACAGGTGCCCTCAAGATAACTCCCGCCCATGATTTTAACGATTATGAACTTGGTTGCCGGCATGGTTTGACGGTTGTTTCAGTAATGGGTAAGGATGGGCGGATTACACCAGCCGGTGGTCCATTTTCCGGGATGAGATTCGCCGAGGCCAGGGAACTTGTACTGCAGCAGCTTCGGGAATCAAGGCTACTGATTAAAACCGAGGATCATGTACACAAAGTCGGTCTTTGCCAGCGATGTGAGAATGTTGCTGAACCAATTATTTCAAAACAATGGTTTGTAAAGATTGAGTCGCTCGCCAAGCCGGCGATCGAAGCGGTAAAGGACGGAAGAATATCTTTTGCTCCTAAGAATTGGGAAAAGACTTATTTTGAATGGATGTACAATATTCGCGATTGGTGTATCTCACGGCAGCTTTGGTGGGGGCACCAAATTCCCGCATGGTACTGTGGCCGCTGCCAGGAAACCACTGTTGCCAGTCACGCGCCTGCCGAGTGCACCTCCTGCAAGGCTCCAGCAAGTGAACTCAAGCAGGATGAGGATGTGCTGGACACGTGGTTTAGTTCGGCTCTTTGGCCGTTTTCAACGCTTGGATGGCCAGAAAAAACACAAGCGCTCGAGACTTTCTACCCTACTTCAATTCTCGAAACTGGTTTTGACATAATCTTTTTCTGGGTCGCGCGCATGATAATGATGGGCCTTCGTTTTATGGGCGATGTCCCGTTCAGGAAAGTTTATCTGCATGCCATGGTGCGGGACGAAAAAGGCGAAAAAATGTCAAAGTCCAAGGGCAATGTCATTGATCCGCTTGTTGTTATGAACAAGTATGGCACCGATTCGCTTAGGTTCACTCTAGCCGCGATGGCAGGGCAGGGCAGGGATATCAAACTTTCTGTGGGAAGAGTTGATGGTTACAAAGCATTTTGCAACAAGCTTTGGAATGCTACAAAGTTTTTCCATCTTCAATTTGAACAACAAGGTTTTCCAGCGCCGCCGACTGATTTAGATAAGTGGGTTCAGGATCATTATACCGAACTTTCTATGTCATCTAGGTGGATCATCTCGCGGCTGCAGGCGACAATCGCGACTGTTGAGCAGGGTTTGCGTGATTTTGAACTTAATAACTCGGCCCAGGCGCTTTACGATTTCACGTGGTACGAGTTCTGTGACTGGTATATCGAGCTTTCAAAACTGTCATTTAAAAAACAGGGTGCGGACCAAGTTGCGACTGCTTATGCGTTCCATTATGTCCTGGAAACATTGTTGAAACTGCTACATCCGTTTATACCATTTGTCAGCGAAGAGCTGTGGCAATCCCTCCCATGGATTAGCGTAGGGATCAGGGCTGGAGAAAAACCACCGGTACTTACGATAATGCTCAAAAGGTTCCCGGTTTATTCGGATTCAATGACTGATAGGAAAGCAGAATTGGAAGTCACGGCACTCAAAAGAGTTGTGGAGGTGATCAGGAATTTCCGCGGGGAAAACAATATTTCACAAAAGGTGGTGTTCCCGGTTGCATACGTGGCTTCATCAGCGGCTGGGGAGGCGTTTCTCAAGCATTGTGAATCTGAAATACTTTCGTTGGCCAACATCGCGCGACTGCAAAAAGCAGCCGATGGCGCGGAGGTTGGAAATATTCAGTCCGTGATACCGCTCCATGATCTTTCACTTGAACTAAGAATAACTCTTGATGGCCTGGTCGATGTCGCCGAAGAGAGTAAGCGATTGAAAAAAGAAATCGAGAAGGTTGATTCGGACATAGCTCACATTAAAAAGAAGCTATCACAGGAGAGTTTTGTCTCAAAAGCTCCACAGGAGCTGGTCGCAAAAGAAAGGGAAAGGGAAAAAGAGTTTTCCAACAAACGCATAGAATTACAGGCGTCGCTTGAGAGGATTTTAACCATGGCTCAAGTAACGCGCAAACAGGATGGGTTGAATTAATATGGCAGTAAAAAGTGGCAGGGCTGTTTTAGTTGGCCCTATGTTTAAGTCTGAAGAGGATTTGTCGGGAGTAATTAAGTCGATTAGTTTTTCATCTAAGGATTACGTGGTTGCCATAGACCGAGGGGTTGAGATTTGCGCTAAGGCTGGTTTGCGCCCAGACATGGCAGTTGGTGATTGGGATAGTATTATAAGCCGACAATCACTTATTAAAGTGCCGCATATCACTCTGCCGCGCGACAAAGACAGAAGTGATACGTTTTACGCCGCGTGTGCCGCAACTAATCTTCGTTGCAATCTGGTTAAGGAACTTGTCTGCATCGGAGTCACCGGCGGCCGTGGGGATCATCATCTGGCGACGTTGTTTGACTTGTCGGAACTTTCATCGAGCGGTCATTTCAAGAGGGTTTGCGCAATTGACAATGATTGCGAATATCATTTCCTTTCCGATAAAATTAAATCCTGGGATGCACGGCTCAAGGTCGGACAAATCGTATCTGTGTTCGCGTTTGGTGGGCAGACGAAGGGTGTTTTGCTCAGCGGTTTTAAGTATCAGGTCAGGGGAAGGACGTTATCGCCTTCGTCTCACGGCCTAAGCAACCTGGCCACTGGTAAACGATGCCATGTAAAACTCAAAGAGGGGCGGCTTGTCGTTTTAATGCCGAAGAACCTTTACGCATAAAGTGGATAAGAAAAAAATATGCCGCCGGGCGGAAGTCATCCTGTAATTCGTTTTGAGCGCCTTCCCGTGACAGACGGGCCGTTGCTGCGGTTTGAAAAAAACCGTAATGCCATGTTATCGGATGTGGTGGAGCGCACGGTTCATGATTTTATCGGTGGCAGCAACATTGATCTCTTGATCGGTGAGGCGCTGTATTCAGAGCGCTTCAGAATGAAGCGTGTTAAACCCGGTTTTTTCATGCGCAACCGCCGTAAGCTCGATGAACAGCTTTGGGGTTATGTCCAAGGGCTTATCCGCAATACTGGAGAAATTGACCGCAAGGCGTTGCTTGATCGGATACTTTGGCATTATGCAGGAGAAGTCGGCGGCCATTTCAACCCGAGGATATATCGTTTTGCATGTAGCGCTGTTCCGTGGGGTTTTAGCTGGCTTTTAAATGCCGCCAGTGTAAGACGATTTCTGCCATGGGGGATGACCCAATCACTTCAGTCCCGTCTTAATATAGTAGGCGAGGTGCCGCTTCTGCAGAAGCTTGCGGGCCATGGCACTATACTGCTGGTGCCAACGCATCAAAGCAATATTGATAGTGTGCTTATAGGCTACGTGATTTATTTAATGTCATTGCCGCCGTTCGCATACGGCGCGGGGCTGAACTTGTTTTCAAACCCGGCGCTAAGTTTTTTCATGAGCAATCTTGGCGCTTACACGGTGGATAGGCAGAAGACAAATGCACTGTATAAGCAATTTCTGAAGAACTACAGTACGAAGATCCTCATGGACGGGATTCACTCAGTTTTCTTTCCCGGTGGTGGCCGTTCACGCAGTGGGGCTATTGAGAGCAGGATCAAGCTTGGTCTTCTTGGCACCGGTATCGAGGCACAGACTGAAAATCTGATAAAAGATAAAGAGAAGGCCAGAGTTTTTATCGTGCCCATGGTGACAAGCTATCACTTTGTTCTGGAGGCATCTTCGCTGATAGAGGACCACCTGGCCGAAGCCGGCAAGCACAGATATATCATCACTGATGATGAATCGTGGCAGCCCCGGAAGGTGCTTAGTTTTTTCTGGAAGCTTTTCTCCTCTC
Organism: uncultured Bacteriovoracaceae bacterium; assembly: GCA_964358645.1. Taxonomy (GTDB): domain Bacteria; phylum Bdellovibrionota; class UBA1018; order UBA1018; family UBA1018; genus JBBTDV01. Next base: position 18,813 of record CAYHPW010000020.1, read on the forward strand.
AAAGCAGCATAACGGTTCGTATCGGAAAGCCGCTTGACGTCTTTGGTAATTTTGTCGACGAGGAAGGGCGCTCACAAGGGCCTAATGGTACGGTGGTTGATCCCGTGCATTGGCTCACCACATGCGGTGAACTGCGTAAGGAAAGCCAGCGTGACCAGGAATATACAAGGATTCTTGCGGCCAAACTCGTGCAGAGATTTTACCGTGAGAACACGGTGCTCAGCTCACATCTGGTGGCGTTTTCTTTTTTTGAGGCGCTAAGGAAAAAATATCCCGATCTTGACCTGTACCGCTTCTTGCGATTGTCGCTTGAACAGCGATCTCTGCCATATGCTGAATTTTTAAAATCAGCAGGGCAATATTATGACCAAGTGTCGGTTTTGGTGGATCGTGGTGAGTTGTACTTGAGCGAGGACTTACGCCGGTTGGCAAAATTGTCCACAGATACCTGGGTTCAGGATGGAATTAGGCAGCTTGGCTGCCTTCACGAAGCACGCGTGATTCGGGTGGCAGATGGCACGCTTTGGACTGAGGACATGAATCTTCTTTATTATTACCGAAACAGGTTATCCGGGTACGGTCTATCTTTTCATGCGGGAAGGGGATGGACGAGAAAGGGTCCAGGACAGAATGACGAACTCGGATTTTTGGCGTAATTCAAAAGTAGCTGTGATCGGTGGAGGCTCGTGGGGGACGGTGCTAGCGAATCTTTTATCCGAGAACTGTCTTGAAGTGCGTCTTTGGCTCAGGGACAGTGAACTGGCTAGGGCCATTAATGCTACAAAGACTAATGAGCGCTACCTTCCCGGTTACAGATTAAGTCATAAAATCAGTGCATATTCCGAAATTAGCCGAGTGCTTGATGGCGACGTCAATGCGGTGGTGCTTGCGCTCCCTTCGTCCGCGTGTAGGCATGAAGCCAGGAATATGGCTGCCCTGCTGGGCGGGCACGAATTTATCTTTCATGCCACCAAGGGGGTTGAGGCTGATACTTTGAAAAGAATGTCAGAAGTTTTATCAGAAGAACTGCCATGCAGGCGCATAGGAGTGATCAGCGGTCCCAATCTCGCTCAGGAAATAGCCCGCGGCGAGCCTGCAGCTACGGTTGTTGCGTCGGGTTTTGATGAGGTCCTTGACGCTGGCCAAGCACTGTTTGGAAGTGCGTTGTTCCGTATCTACCGCTCCTGCGACATGATTGGCGTGGAATGGGCAGGCACGCTTAAAAATATTCTTGCGATAGCCTCAGGTGCATTGGATGCAATGAAATTCGGATGGAATTCTCGCGCAATGCTCATCACAAGAGGGCTTGCTGAAATAGTGCGCTTCGGGGTGGCTATGGGGGCGAAGGAAGGGACGTTCCTTGGTCTTGCGGGGCTGGGGGATATGCTGGCAACTTGTGGCAGCCCGCTGAGCAGGAATTATCGTGTAGGTATGCGCATGGCGAAAGGCGACAGGCTTTCTGATATAATCAAAGATCTTGGCGGTACTGCGGAAGGCATAATGACCACGCGGACCGTCTGGCGTTACTCTAAAGCCAGGGGGATTTCCATGCCGATAACAGAAAGTGTTTTTCAGCTTCTCGAGGAGAATGTCTCTGTGAAGGAGGCCATACAAATTCTCATGACCCGCCCGTCTGGGTCGGAATAGGCTTACTTCAGGATGAAATCCTCGTAATACTCCACAGCCTTTATCCATTCTTCATCTACAGCGCCAGGATCCGTTAGAAAGAAAAAATCTTGCTCCGGAATGGCCCTTTTGTCAGTCGGCGTTTCCATGTAGGCGAGTAACTCACGCGCGCTTTCTTGCTTTTTATTTGTTTGCCGGATGAATTTATCGACTTCGTCTTGTATGTCGGTGAGGTCGGTGCTTTTGGCCTTATCCATTATTTCCCAAAGCTCGATGAGCTCCGCTTCAAATGATGTCAAAACGCCGTCAGGTTCGCTCAAAACCGCTCTCAGTTCCTTTTCAATCAGGTTCTCGTAAAAATGCAAGCGCTCCATCCGCATGGGATGGGTTGCTTCAAGCAGTTTCGCATGTGCTTTGATTAATTCTATTTTATACTCGCCGTTTGTGTTCCCGGTTACGATCGCGCGCTTTAAATCATCATGACTTTTACGGCACATATCAGGATTTGATATGACTTGGAATGGTTCCACCGAAATATTAAAGCGCCCTGGTACAGGCACGCCGTGCAGGTCAACAGGTTTACGGAAAGAATGAGAAGGATCTTTTCCACAGAAAAAGCCGCGCAGATGTTTTTCTATCTCTTTCTTGATATCTGAGGGCTTTGTTTTATCGGAGTACCAGAGGGTCTGGATAGATTGCCATGTCGGATGGTTCTCATTGAATCCACTTAGAAACCATTGGTAGAAAGAATATGGTTTTGCTACAGCCTGGTCGAATCTGGTCATTTCATCAAGGTGTCTGTTTCTTACAGCTTCAACCGATAACATCTTGTGGTGGCGTTTTCGGTCGTGCAATGAAGCGCGCTCTTTTAATGTTTTTACAAACAACGTCATTTTTTCAGGCGATGGGTTGGCAATGTAATCTTCCAGCTCTTTAGTCAGTTGCAAACGCGATTTAGACAGCTTGCGCGATATTTTAGATGAGTCCCATAAATCACTGATCGGGCTATCAAGAACCCCGGCCCAGCCGAGAAAAATTAGTAGATCCAGCATTCTTTCTCCACGCCTTAAGAAAAATCCAGGCGGGTCTGAAAGCGGCATGCCTGCTGCTGTTCGTAAAAAAAGTTCCCTGCAGCTTTTGACTCGAGGCCTGAGTAAAGGGATTTTGGCGCGGCTCTTTGTCGCCGCCAATCTCAGTGCTGAACTCGTGGCATGTGACAATCCAGCTGCTGCAAGCAGTGAAGCTATGCTCGGAATTTTGTCCAGCGCCCACTCTTTGTTGCCGAAAGTCTCGGCAAAGAGCTTTTTAAGAAGTTCAGAGCGTTTTTTCTTCCGTTCCAGCGGGTCAGTGATTTTTGAAGTCTCTAGAAGCTGCTCTGTCAGCGGATGGTTGGCGAAATCCGCAAACACATCGTTGACCAGTGCGCCGGCGCTCATCCCCAGGAAGCTTGCGGCCATTTTACCGCCGGCCCTGTGTCCTATGAGCGGCAGAAGCTTTTTTGACGTGTACCCGGATGCAAGCATGAATAGCACGAACCCAACATGGCCGGATGGCTCCTTCAATTCTTCGATATATTGTTTGCAATATGTTGGATCACGCGATGAAAAACATTTCCACGCCTCGGTAACCCCGACCGCGAGATAAAAATTAGCCATGTCGTCAGCCATGCGCGCCGTCTGAAGCCCGGCTCTTCCGATTTTGGAAGATGGCTTGCGGTTGAGCGGTTCCGCAAGTTGGTTTAAGAATTCAGTGCCTTCGTCTATCTCTTCTGGCCCATCTGAGCGCGCTGGAGAAGCGCTGTTTGCGAGCAGGCATAAGGCAAGCGGGATTATTATGTGTCGTGAGATCATTGCCTTTATCCTTATCGGCCAAAAAACCTCGGTTATTTAAAAAAGATTATTTATTTAACGCCAAGCAAAAATTATTTGACCTCACGCATTAAATAATATAAAGCCTCGTGTCATAGATTACCAAGGGGGTTAAACAATGGTAAAATTAAAAAGTCAGATAATGTTCTTAACATTAGTTTCAATGATCGCAGTATCTTCGCTTGAGACTGCTCCTGCTGCAGGCACGGCTGGGCGAAGACCGGTTGATTCAAGAGGCGGGAAGAAAGAGATCGGCCGTGACGCTGAGAGGCGTCAGAAGATCAGAGAGTTGTTAAAAAATGATGGAAATTTATCTGAAATCTCACGGCTGACTAAGCTTAGTAAGAGGGATGTCGTTGATTTCTTCGAGCGTGAAGCTGAGGTGGGGCGTCTTGAAGGCGAGGCGCTTGGCGGTTGGCGAGTGCTTCTTGGCACAATGGTAACGGCTCGTACCAGCGCTACAATCGCGTGGGAGTTCGCAAGCGCTGAGTTGATCGCAGACAGCGTTGGCTCATTCATGCGCCTAAGGAAAGCTGGAATGCAAGAGGCGTTTCATATCAATGAGAGATCATTGTTGGATGTTCAAAGTACGTGGACTTTTGAGCAGCGTTCAAATTTCTCAAGAGTGCTTGAGCGTGCCGCTGATATCGCTGAAAAAAGCGTAAAAGAAAACAGGCCACTCACAAATGAAGAGGCTTTCGAAAAAGCCTTGGATGAGCTTGGTTATCTAGAAAAATATCGCAAAGGTTGTCAGCGCTAATAGGTGTTGAGCCATGTTCCTGATAAAACGAAGTGTTAGCATGATAGGGCTGAGAACGGTAATTGGTTTGTTGGGCACCTTTCCCGCAATTGCTTATGCGGGGAACAATCCGCCGCCACGACAAAATTTCTGGGGTGGTTACACCACATATGCGTCAACTGATATCAACAAGCCAGTACCGGACCGTAGTTACTTTGTTACGACAGTTACCCCGGAGCCCGGTGGAGCAAAACTTGTTGTAGAAATGTTTCATGGTCAAAAAGACGCTCCTGTTTCGCTTACAATCCAGGTCGCCATAAATGATGGCAGTGGGAATTTAGAAGTTATTCCAATTAAGAAATTGCAAGATAAAGTGGCTGATAATCCAAATAATTATTACAGCCGCAGGGAATTCGTGATCACCCACGCGGAACTAAACACTCTGCTTGCACAATTACTACCTGCCGGGGCAAATCACATAGTAATTGGCTCAGGCACGCCTCTTTTTTTGCTTGCGGAATGGAGTGGTAATTATACGCACCAATGGGGCAGTGTTGCTCGCGGCGGTATTTTCTTTATGCCTGAGGATCCCAATGCATCAGTAGTGAATGCCAACTCAAGTGCTAATACCCGCCGGCCGACCGAACTTGATCTTGGTTACGTTATTACAAGAAACATGATCTTTAAGTACCCTGGATTAAAAGAATACGGACAGATTCGTAGCCGCCTTGAGTCCGAAGGTAAATATCAAATTCCGCTTGAAGAGATGCTTCGGATTAAACAGCGATTATTGGATCTATCACAAAAACCAGGCGAAGTTACTCGAATACTTGGTGCGGATTGGAGCTTAGAGCTTCAAACAAGGTATCTGAAGAAAGATAAAAATAATAAACTAATTTTAGATAAAGATGGCAACCCAATCCCTGATCCCATGGTGGATACTTATTACGATAATAGTAAGCTTGAAGCCGCGAAAAATGATATGGCCCTTCGTTATAGGTGGACAGAAGGGAATGCAACAGGATCGTGGAATTTCAAGCCTGGTCTTACAAGCGTATCCACGGATGGTATTGCGGATAGAATCGAGTTCGGCGTTGATACCATCGATGACAAACCTGAAACCATCAAGAAGTTTGCAGATAGCGTAGATCCGCTTAATCCATTTAAGCTGATCAGGAAAATAGCGCCAGGGTCGACTCCGTCTGAGTTTTTTAATCCAGCTGTAAAAATCACTGATACCCGCTTTAAATATAAATTGAGAAATAAAACTGGGCTGGTCATCGAAGTTTCATTAGATGATGTTACGGCAGAATCTCTCATCGGAGAAAAGCGGTCTATACGGTATGGCCAAGTTGAAATGGATATTGATCATCTGGCTGTAGCTAGCCAGAATGTCGCTCAAGGGCCTACTAACATAGGTACTTCAAATAATTCAATATCTGTGGTTCTGAAAAGGTTTCTCGGAAAATTAGGGAATGGCGCCTTTTTAGATGGCAGACCGGTAATGCACACTGTTGACGACCTGGATCCACGTAGCGCTGTTAAAACAACACATGCATCAGATTTTAGTGGAGCTGGAAAAGCAGTAGTTGCCATCAGAGAAGATTTGCTGGGTGCAGACTGGATACCAGGTGCACAGAAGTATGCTTTTGCGGCAGCAGGTCTTGGGATTTTAAAAGAATCGGAAGTTAGTCCTTCGGTAAAGGCTGTGATCAATGCTTTCAAGAAGAGTGCTCAGAGCGGTAAAACCAAGCAAACTTTGGTTGAGCATACCCTGGGCTTAGCTAACTGCGGAGCTGCATTTAACTGAGAAAGGTTGGAGAGCTTATGCTTCGGCAGAGATTCTCGATAATAATTCTGATAGGAATTCTGTGGTCAGCTAGTGCCGCTGCTCTACCGTCACTAGATAAAATCCCAAATGGATATACAGATGGTCGCATTGGGGCAAAATACGGAACATACAGCTCTACAGTAGGTCCCACAGCAAGGCCATTTCAAATGCGTCTGATAGAATTGGAAAACAAGGCATATGGTTTGTCACTGCTTGCCAAGCTTGATCCAGCAGAGCAGGCGGAACTGGTATTTGTGTTGGAGAATGAGATCATCCGGCTTCATCGAGATATTGCCGAGCTTCCTAAAGAAGCAATAACTGATTTTGATAGGCATGCCCTGCTTTATGGGACTGTAAGAACATATGAAAACATTCGTCATCACGGTGAGCGTTTGTTCGAAGATGTGATCAGATTTATTGATATACAGCTACCCGGTCCTAATGGTCAGCAAATCAGGACTGAACTTCGTGATGTGCTTGGGTCTATATACGAGCCAAATTATCGTTGCGATGAGGATCTGACCCAGGAAGAGCGCAGTGAGCGTTACAATAAGAGGCTAGATGAGTTTCTAAAGGGTGGCGGCTCACTTGGTGAGATCAAGGTCATGGATAACCGGTATCTCGAGGAACTAAGCGGGTATATGAGAGTTGAATATGTTGAGATGGAAAGCGGTGAGGTACGTGCTACCACGGGCAGCGCTGGACATATCTTGTTAGCTCAAGGTGGCAAAGTAAAATCCGCGGGACAGTTGATCCTTGTTAAAGACAGCGGCGGAAATTTTACATTCTTGATAGTTTCGAATGCGTCTGGCAGCTACAAGCCGGATTTGCTTAGCGCAAGATTGTTGGCCGATAAACTGACTACCCGCCTTGGGCTGAGGCAAGAGCAAGTTATCGTGGTCAAGGGAGAACCGGTCAGCTCACAGACCGTGAAGCTTTATTTGAAGGGCCGTCATGAAGATCCGGCAGCCACAAAGAGAAGAATTTCTGAGTTAGAAAAATATGGGAAAGAAATCTTGAATCGGAAACCGCTGTCGGGTGAGTGTGGAAAAATGTTTTCTGCTTTAATCCCTGCAGGTTTTTGTGCTTAGACTCAAGCCGGTCTTGATAGCTGTTTTCGCATTGATTGGAGTCAGTGCCGCGCCATTTTCAGCATGGGCTGATCTTTGCCCTGAAGTATTCACTGGCAAACCTTCTTCCACTATTGCCAGGCAACCAAGACTGATAATCCTGTCTGCACCATCCGGTGGCGGAAAAACAACATTAGCAAACATGCTGATAAAGGATTTTCCGGATATTATTCTTTCGGTCTCTTCTACGACCAGGGCACCCCGGGGTCAGGAGAGGAACGGTGTTGATTACCATTTTCTCAGTGTAGAGGAATTTAAGTCAAAGATCGCTCAGGGTGGTTTTGCAGAATGGGCGCAAGTCCACGGAAACTATTATGGCACGGAGATTAGAACTATTAAGAATGCGTTTGCCAAAGGTCAGTCTGTTTTAGCGCTTGTTGATGTCCACGGCGCGGACAAGCTACGCCGGAGTTTTCCAGGGGAGATTTTTACGATTTTTATCAGCCCTCCTGATCTAGCAACCCTGGAAAAACGACTTCGGGCCCGCGGCACTGATTCCGACGAAACGATCCAGCTTCGTTTATCAAACGCCAAGAAGGAAATGGACGAGGCTCGACGTTTTGACAAGATGATCATTAATGATGATTTAAGACGTGCTTATTTAGAGCTTAAAGAATTAATTCAAGGCCAACAGTCGGCGTATTAATAACCAGCCAAAAACAAGAGCATTATAGTTAATTATTAATTTTATACTTAGCGTTAAATTTTATTGCGCATCGCGATAAAGTAATATATATGCCCATCTGTCATTAACAATAAAGGGGGTTAGCAATGATTAAACTGTATAAGTCAAGAATCGTATACATAGCAGGTGGGTTAGGTGTTGTGGCTTTAATAGGCTTCGACATCTTTTCAAATTCTTTTGCGGCTCCAGTTCCTAGAGCTAGGAGCATCAGAGCCGGACGTCAAGAAATCAGAAAAGAAGAAAGGAAAAGGGCGAGCGAGTCCTTACGTGGAGAAGCTCGAATGGTTGAAGCAGCGAGTAAGCTTGGGTTGCATGAGCGTGAGTTGTCCGAGTTTTTCAAAGATTCACGTTTAGGGCTGGAAGCTAAAGCAGTGTGGTCGAAACTTCTTCGAGAGATATCTGTCACCAAAACTAGCGCGAAAGCCATCGATTTTCATAGTGCCGAATTACTTGCAGATACACTGAGCTCATTTATTCAACTTCGTCGCTCCGGACTTGTAGGTGATTTTCATATTGAAGCCACAGATCTCTTGGCAATGCATAAGAGCTGGACATTAGAGCAGCGAACCAACTTTGGCCGCGCTTTGCGTAGAAGCGTTGAAATCTCACGCGAGGGCAGAGCGGTTTCACTTGAAGAGGCTTTTGAAAAGGCACTCGATGAACTGGGTTATCTTGAAGAATATCGTTTAGGTTGTGGCCGGTAGAACTTCATTGCTTAAGAGGGAAAATATATGAAATCAAAAAATAATAAATTGTTTTCAAAGAACCTGGGGATAATAGCGATCGTTCCTGCAGTGATTTTATTCTCTAGCGTTAGTTTAGGGGCACCCTGTGGCGCTGCCGCATTTTCATCAAAACAACTGTCAAAAGATGCGGACTGGCGAAAGCAAGTCACGCAACCATCACAATCTGGAGACTTTGCCAAAACCTCCGCTGCAAGGGAATCGAATATCGCCAGTGTGAAGAGAAGTATGGAGGACTTTATTCTCCACTTTAAGGGAGAATGGGGCCTTGGCGATACTCCTCCCATGGAATTTGTAGCAGCAGATGGGGTTAGTACATCTTATCTGTCGCAATCGAATGGATTAGGCGGTGTGATCACGCGTATTAGCGTAAGCAATCTCGGTCCTAGCGGCGTGATCAAAGGTACATTGCTCCTGCCAGTCTCTGGACACCTGGGCAATGCTAAAGCAAAAGAATGGGCCAAGCAAGACACCTATACCATTCGCACTGACCTTAACCCAAACAATACAAAATCAACGCACGGCTCTTGGGGTGGGACTGGAAATGAAACGGACCTGATTACTGACGTTAAGTCCCTGGATCTTGTGACAGCCCAAGAAATAGAGATTCCACTTAAGAAAGGCAAAGCCGTTGTGATTCTCTATTATCGTTCCGGCAGTGGCGGGCCTGGCGGTTACGTTGAGGGTCGTGTGATGGAATTTATTTGGGACGGCACCTAAGGTGTAAGGTGGGGCGGTTCTTTAATGGGGAGGTGTTTTGCCATGCTGTTTAAATTGATGATGAGGAATATTGGGGCCATTGGAGTAGCCATTATACTAGGCGGGTTCGGCCATCTCGGGCCCGCTTTTGCTGGAAACAATCCGCCAGCGCGGAAAAATTTCTGGGGCGATTACACCACCTATGCATCAACGAATATCAACAAGCCAGTGCCAGACCGTAGCTACTTTGTTACAACGGTTACGCCTGAGCCAGGCGGAGCAAAATTAATTGTGGAAATGTTCCACGGCCAGAAAAATGCTCCGGTATCCCTAATGCTTCAAGTAGCGATAAATGATGGTAAAGGGAACTTAGAAGTTATTCCAATTAAGAAATTGCAAGGTAAAGTGGCTGATAATCCAAAAAATTATTATAGCCGCCGGGAATTTAAGCTTACTTACAATGATCTGAATAATTGCCTTAGGCTTTTACCACCAGTAGGGGCAAAGATCATAGAGATAGGCCCTGGGACCCCTTTGTTTTTACTTGCGGAATGGAGTGGTAATTACACACACCAATGGGGCAGTATTGGACGTGGTGGCATTTTCTTTATGCCTGAGGATCCCAATGCATCAGCAGTGAATGCCAACTCAAGTGCTAATACCCGCCGCCCAACCGAACTTGATCTTGCTTACCAGATTACAAGAACCATGGTCTTTAAATACAATGATTTGAAGGCAAAATCTGGATTACAGGAAGGCGGGCAGATCCGGAGCCGGCTTGAGTCTGAAGGCAAATTTCAGATCCCACTTGAAGACATGCTCAAGATTAAGCAGCGGTTGTTTGATCTTTCAAACAATCCAGCGGAAGTCAAACGCATGATTGGCTGGGAATGGACCTTGGAGCTTCAAACGAGGTATCTAAAGAAAGATAAAAATAATAAACTAATTATAGATAAAGATGGCAACCCGATCCCTGATCCAATGGTGGATACTTATTACGACAATAATAATCTGGATGCGGCTAAGCACGACATGGCTCTTCGTTACCGGTGGACCGAAGGAAATAAGACCGGATCATGGAATTTTAAGCCTGGCCTGACCAGTGTCTCTCCGGATGGTATTGCGGATAGAATTGAGTTCGGTGTTGATACAACTGATGACAAGCCTGAAACAATCAAGAAGTTTGCCGATAGTGCCGATCCGCTTAACCCTTTTAAACTAATACGTGAGGTTGTGCCAGGATCGACTCCGTCAGAGTTTTTAGAGCCAGCTGTTAGGATCACAGATACTCGCTTTAAATATAAGCTGAAGAATAATAAAGGGCTGGTCATCGAAGTTTCATTAGATGATGTTGAGGCCGAATCCCTCAGGGGAGGCAGGAAAAGCATTCGATATGGGCAAATGGAAATGGATATCGACCATCTTGCCGTAGCAAGCCAAAATATAGCTTATGGTTCTGGAGGAGGTGTTGGTAACACTGTACTGTTGACACGTCAGAAGCTGTTTCTTAAAGGGCTAACAAAAGATGCTTTTTTGGATGGCAGGCCGGTAATGCATACAGTTGAAGACCTGGACGCAAAGAGCCCGGTCAAAACTGAACACTCATTAGACTTTAAGGATGCTGCCAAAGCCGTTGTAGCCATTAGAGAGGAATTGCTTGGTAAAGACTGGATACCAGGGGCGCAGAAATACGCTTTTGCGGCCACTGCTCTTAAACTTGTGCCAAAAGCTGAAATCAGTCCGTCGGTAAAAGCCGTGATCAATGCAGCTAAAAAGAATGTTAAGAACAACAGCAAAACCAAGCTAACCTTGGTTGAGAATGTCCTAGGGATGGCTCGCTGTGGGGCTGTTTTTAACTGACGTCGGTTTTTTCTCTGGCTGCCTCGCGTGTGATTGGTATCAGCGCCAAAAGCCAAAGCATGCATGCAGCGAGCGAGGCGATGGGGAATAGATACCTCCCAGCGATGCCGGTTTTTTCCACGAGAAAAACAAACAGTGACGTGCCACCCTTGCTGAAACGGTAGCCGAAAACATCGATGACTTCTTTTGCCCGGTAACGTGCTTCGAATGAAAGCGGTATGTAGAATATCTCTTTTGTAGCGCGGAAAATAGAGTAGTCAAAAGCCTTGAATACGAGGAATGCAAGTCCAGCTGTGAAAAGTGACGGGCTTAAAATGAAAAGCACCACTGCAGTTATGTGGATGATCGGGATCGCGATCTGAACACGCGTGGCTGAGGCGAGGCTTAGGATCAAGGGTCCGCCCACGAACTGGAAAAATGCCGCCACTCCGTTCAATATTGCGTAGAACCTGCCGGAGTAAGCGGTCTGTGCGTCAAGCGTCGAGATTTCATTCTGAAGATGTGTTTGGAAATTAAGTCCAAGCACAGTTGATACGGCTTGGGTTAATAGAATCAGTAAAAAAAGAAATATAAGGATTGGAGAAGAACTGAATGATTTAAGTCCAAGATGTTTTACGGCACCGGAGTTCTTCGGGCTAATGTTAGTTTCCATGGGTTCACCACAAAAACGGTAGGCAAGGTCAGAAACCAATGCCGACGGAACAACAGAAGCTGCGGCAAGCATAAGGAGTGACACCGTCCCCACAGCTTGTGAGAGTTTATAGACGAGGATTCCACCTATGATGGCCCCGATGGAGCTGATCCCGATTATCAGATTATTCATCGTGCGCGCGGAATTTTCGCAAAGCGTGCTGTTAAGGAACGACCAGTATTGTTCTATTATCAGAACGATGTAAGCTTCACGAAAAATAAAAAGCACGGCGGTGGCTGGTAAATACCCGTGGTTGATCACGATGTAACAAGCCATGATAATCGCTCCGGAGAGAAGCGTTGTTATGGCCAAGGTCCGTCGTGGTCCAAAACGCGAGAGTATCCAACCGTAAATGTAAATGAGGATCAGGCTGCAAATTGGTATGCCCACTTGTACCAGGGGCAGGTTTTTTGTTCCGTAAGCTGATTGGAACAAAGTGTACGATGGACTGCGCGTGAACTCATAGCCTCCAAGCAGGAATGCCGCGGCTAAGCCCATTAACAGCGAAGCCACAAGGTCCTTTGGTGGAAGTGACAGAATCCCCCGCAGCCTTAATGTCAGTGCATTTGCCATTAAGTTAGTTCGGGTATTTTAGATAATAAATATCCGCCATGTTCCTGCAGCGCTCTTCAAGGTCGAGGCCATAACCTACGAGGAACTGATCGTCTATCCGGCGTCCGACATATTTTACATTTATATCCACGACCCGCTTTGATTCCTTGTCTAGCAATGTCACGATTTCAAGTGATGCCGGGCCAGCCGACTTTATCCTATCATAGAGGAACTTCAAGGTGCGGCCGCTGTCGATGATTTCCTCGATTATCAGCACATGCTTACCACGGATATCCATCTGGATATCCTTGAGGATCGTCACCGTCCCGCTTGATGTCCGGGCCTTGCCGTAGCTTGAAAGGCGCACGAACTCGATCTCATTTTCAATTTTAAGATGCCTGACCAGATCAGCCATGAATACGATCGCGCCTTTTAATATCCCGACCAGCAGGACATCTTTCCCTTCATAGTCGGTATTGATCCTGTTTGCGATTGATTGCACGGCCGCATCGATTTCGTACCTGTTGAGGTATTTGGTAAAATTCTTTTCGTCTAGCATGAGCTAAGGTCCTATTTCTTTTTTAGGGCTGCTTTTATAGCCCCGATTCCATTTATTCCTTTTGAAGCAAGGAACGCCATAAACTGGCCGCCCCCGGCCGTTAGTACGCCAAAGTAACCTTTTGTGATCAGTGTGAAAATTCCGGCTTTAATCTGGAACGAAATTTTTTTCGATGGATCCCGCGATATGATGAGCTTCATTATGTTGACGCCTATCGGGCCGATTTCGGTCGATGTATCGGCCAGGATTTCATCAGCTGCTGATGGCGTGAGCTTGAATATGATATGCGGGTCAACTGCAGGGCGAGGATGGATCAGATTTTTGCCGCCTTCCTTCATGAAGGTGAGGGATTCCGCTGCAACCAAATCATTTGCAATTATCTGAAGCTCTATCTCAGATTTATCTGAAATGGACTTCGCTGCATGTTGCGCTACCTCGCGCTCGAAATACTCTGAAAAGCGTTTTGTATAATCTGCATTTTTCCCTGTTTGTTCCATCTAAGAAATAATTTGCCGCGCCTAGGTTGGTTTTGCAATAAATTAGCGAGGAAAAACTCACTATGTCGGGTTTGTTGAATCTATAGGAGGCTTAGTGGTGTCAGACTTGGTTTCCTCAATCCTCTTAAATGCGGTTTCCTCAACTCCTGAAATTGCATCCTTGAAATTACGCATCGCCTTGCCTAACGTATGTCCTAGACCAGGTAGCCTTCGTGGCCCGAAGATTAGGAGAACAATGGCAAGAATTAATAGATGTCCACCGGAAATACCTATCATAATGGCTGTTCTATGCACCTTGGCGATAGTGGTGTCAATGGTTGATATTTCAGCTCTTGGGATAATTGATCAGGCAAACGCGGATGAGATAAAGCCGCATGGTACGAATGCTTACCAAAAAGTGACCGGCGATGATTCTGAAGATGATCGGCGGCGTTGGAATGTTCTTTTTAACACTAACACTTACGTTTTCGGTAAGGAGCCGGCTAGTTTTCTTAAAGATAATGTCAATCTATTGCCGGTCGGCAGGGTCCTGGATATCGCGATGGGCGAGGGGAGAAATGCTGTTTTCCTGGCTAAGAAAGGTTTCGTGGTTGATGGTGTTGACATATCAGAAATCGCTCTTCGCAAAGCGAAAAGGCTCGCCAGAGAAAATCACGTATCGATCAACACGATATGCGCCGATCTGAATAGCTACGCCATCAAGGCTGAAGCGTATGACGTGATAGTTAACATAAACTATCTGCAAAGAAGCCTGATCCCGCAAATAAAAAAGGGACTTAAAAAAGGCGGTGTCATTGTTTATGAGAACTACACCGTTGATCAGCTAAAGAATACACATGGCCAACAGATACGGCGTGATTTTCTGCTCAGCAAAGGCGAGCTTCGTGAATTTTTCAAGGATTTTGAAATATTTTATTACCAGGAAGTTAACGACGGCAAGGAAGCTGTCGCCCGTTTGCTGGGCAGAAAATAAGCCGGAAAAACCAAGGTGGAAAATGCGCCATAAGACAGTAGAGACTGCTTGCATTTTTTTCCGCCTGGGGATGCTAGGGTTCGGCGGTCCTATAGCTACGATGGCGATGATCGAGGAGGAGATATGCCGCCGCCGCCGGTGGTTTTCTTCCGAACACTTCGCCGAAATGTATGCCGTACTCAAGCTCCTGCCAGGTCCGATCTCCACCCAGATGGCTATCTATGCCGGGAGGTTCAGAGGAGGATTGGTCGGTGGGGTGGTTGCCGGATGCGCATTTGTGATGCCGGCATTTTTGTTGGTCATATTGCTCGCGCATCTGTATTTGCGTCTTGGGAGTGTGGCGTCTTTCTCTTCCTTGCTGCTTGGGTTTCAAGCCGGGGCGTTCGCGCTAATTGTCCTATCGATTTGGCAACTGGCAAAGCCTCATGTCGCCAGAAGGGAAGCCTGGGTCATTGCCGCTGTCAGTTGCGCGGTGGTGTTTGCTTTTCCGAGGTGGGAACCTCTTGTTATTTTATTATTTGGTTTATGTGGGGTGTTTTTTTCTAAAGACGTCAAGCTATCGGCTAAGCCGGCCCCTTTGGATGCGGATCGTTCGAAGAAGCTTTATACGGCTGGTTTTTTATCAGGCGTGGGGTTCACGGTATTTCGCGATTCGGTTTTGACGAAGTTGTTCTGGGTGTGCTTTAAGGCCGGAGCTTTTGTTGTTGGGACCGGATTGGCGATAGTCCCGCTTCTTGAGGCGGATGTGGTTCAGCACCATAAATGGCTTAATCATTCTGAATTCATGGATGCGATAGCAATAGGCCAGGTAACGCCTGGTCCGGTCGTGATTACGGCTACATTCATAGGATACAAGGTGGCCGGGATTGCTGGAGCAGTATGCGCGACAGTCGGAATATTTTTGCCGGCTTTCGTTAATATTCTTTTTATCGTGCCGCGCGCATGGCGCTATCTGAGCGGCACCAGGGGTGCCAGAGGTTTTGCATCCTGGGCTATCCCCTCCGTGATCGGCGCGATTGCGGGCGCCACGATGAAGTTGGCCTTGCTGACGATGAATTCTTGGATTGCGGTTTTAGTGGCCTTGGTCTCGCTTTTTTGCGTGGTGAAATTCAGATCCCCTCCATGGTTGCTGGTTCCGTTGTCTGGCGCCGCGGCCTGGGCATTGATAGAGTTATCGGCGATATTTTAGCGTGGAAGTGATGATGGTTGAGGCCTCGGTGGTAATGGCACTGGCTGTGTAGGTGGTGGAATAGGCACGGTTGGCGGAGGCACCGGTGCTGTGGGCGGAGGTGCTGGCGTTGTGGGTGGTGGCGCTGGTATTGTTGGTTGAGGAACTGGTGATGTTGTCGGCCTCGGCCATGGCGGCGAAGTCGGTGGCGTGGTTGGCCAGCTTGTGGGGAACGGGTCAGGGAAGCCCGAAGGCCAGGGCCTTGGCGAAGGCGCCGGATCAATCGGCCGCGGGCTTGCGTTTGGGTCATCGCGCCCCCCTGGGACAAGCACGTGTTGCCTGAGCCATTCTATGTCGATTTGGTTGTTTGCATATTCCGTGGGTTTGATTACCGAGTATGGTATCCACATGTAATCAGGCCAGCCATCAGCATATGCGTAGCCCTCTTCGACCTTCCAGGCCCCTCCGACAAAGTATTCGCCTTTTCTTGTGACTATCACGTCGCCGCTTGAGCTGATTTTTCCATTTGAGCCGAAGACAACCGGCCCATCAAGCCAGATTTCCATTTTGAGTGTACGCTCTTGCACGTAATCATTTTCCTCAAAATTAAAAAATGGCGTTCGCACATCTGGCGTCACATCGTCCCGCATCCACCATATCGTGGAAGTTAGCAGTATCCTGTATACGTTAGGCGCTTGCGGATCAGCACCAAGGTAATCCGATGGTCTTGGATAATCGAATTTGTAACCGGCGAGCGGTTGGTTCCAAACCTGGTCACCGGTAAAGCGATCCACCAAAACTCCTTGTTTGAGCCTGCCTATGTAATTCGTGAGGACGAGGAAATACTGATCAGGGATTGTGTCAGTGAATTTTGGTGAATTATAATCCTGTCCCCAGTCCACTCGTTCACCAAAAAAATCAGCAGAGGTTTCCATGCCGGCTTCCGTGAGCAAGGCTTTTATATCCCCGACGTTGAATATTATTCCATTTACGCGGGCTGATGTTTTGGGTTCCGGGAATAACGCCGCTGCAGCTGCCCAACCGTTGCAGTGCCCCCACCAGCCTTGTAGTCGAGGTACCGCGGTGCCGTGATTTCTTATTTCCCATAACTGTGCGTTAGTTAGTCCGCCTCTGGCGGCGTCATATTTTCCGGCAGGGCTCATGCCGTAGCCGTATTGTCCGGATGCTATGCCATTCTGTGTATATGGCCACCAGAAGCCTGCCCACGGGGTTGGATCAGTTTTGCCCTGTGCAAATGAGTTTATAAGTGTTGCGAAATTTTTCTCACCCCTGAATTCCTGTCCCCTGAAATTAGGATATGGCACAATCGGTGTTTCGCTTATCTCTGGCGTGGATATGGACGGTGCTATCGCCTCCTCGGGTTTTCCGCAAGAGTTGGCCGTGAACACCAGGCCAAGTGCTGCGAACGGGATGATAAGTGCCATGGTTTGCGTAAGTGTGACTCTCATGGCGTGCTTTCTGGGAGTAGGATCGCTATCCCGTTAGCGGTGTGGATATAAGCAGGCCAAGGGGTTTTTTCCTGCCAGAGTATTTTAACCGGGCGTCCGAAGAAATCATCCTGCTCAAAGGCCGTTGTTTGATCGGGGTGTATTCTGTGACCTGTTTTCTTGGCCACGCTTTCAGCGAACTCAGGCAGTTTTGGGGCGGCAGTAGCTGGCTGGCTTTGTGCTGCAGAAAGGTTGATAAAATCGAGAGGGAAAAGTTCTAAAATAGTTGCGGCTGAATGTACACCCTCGGGCGAGACTATGACAGGTTCGTTTTGTGAAAAAAATTTATATGCCTTGCGAACCTGTTTCGTTACACCAAGGCGTGTCTCCAAGGTAAGGGTAAGGCTTTCCACCCTGGGGTCTACGGTGGTGTTAGTAATCTGTATTATCTTAATAGTGGTTATGTGGATGCCTGCCTCGTTAGTCACGGCTAAAACCTTATAATTAAAAAATCCACCGGCAATTGCTTTGCTTGCTTCTTCCGTGTGACCGTGTGTAGTAAGCGATTGCAGCGGGTGTTTAATTGACCAGGCCGCGACCGTCCATGTGGAACCGACTGTATATTTGCTATCTGGTAAAGTTGACAGTTGCGGCGCGACCCCATTCCTCAAGCTGGATGTACGTGGGAGTGTCGCCTTTTTTTGTCTCCCAACTTTTTGATCTGCCGCTTTAAGCGCGCTGTAGTAATCGACTTCGCTTAGTGAAGCTTTAGCAATGCTGTTAAACAGCAGAGAGACTATAGCGCCGGATGTTAGCCATTTCGAGGGTGACATCAGGTTTTTTGAAAAAAGCAATCATTGTGCCGCGAGTTCTTGACGAACATTGGATATGATCTTACTCATTTAGTTATGTCATCAACCGAAACTAGTTTGTCCGGTAGCTTGAGCGGTGATTCTGAAATGATAAAATACGCAGGGTTTTGGCTTAGATTCCTTGCCAATGTGATCGATAGTATTTTGTTGAATATCGCGTCTTGGATCATTGAGCTTATGATTCTTGGCGCTATTTATTGGTTAAAGGTTATAGCTGGCAGCGCGGTGCCCGTGGCTTCATTTTTTGAAGTGGTTGATGCGTTAATGATTCAGATAATCAATGTGGGGATATATCTAGCGATAACGACTCCATATTATGTTGTGGGACAACACAAATACAGCACAACTATCGGAAAGCGTATGTTAAATGTATATGTTGTTTCCGCTGCGGATAAACAGCGCATTACACTTAAGCAGTCAGTTGCTAGGTATTGTTCTTATTTGTTGTCGTATCTACCATTTTGCGCGGGCTATATTATGGCGGCGTTTCATCCGGAGAAGCGCGCCCTGCATGACATTATCACCGGAACAGTCGTGATAGTGAAGCCCAGGCAGAAGCGCGACAGCGATTTGCCTGCCGCCGAAATTACAAGTGCAAATTGAGATGTATGCGTTGCTAGGCTTGGTGTTACGCAAGAGTCGTATCCCATAACTCGATTGAGAATTTTCTAAATTCTTCCAAGTCATTCCATTTTAGTGGACATTTCAGTGGTTGTTTTGCCGGCCCTGTTACCACGGGCATTTCTAATATTTCATATTCCAACCGATCAATATCAGCGTGCAGTGCCGTGATCGACTTATCAAAGCTTTGGTCTTTAGCTATTTTTAGGTATTTATCTTTATTCAAATCCAGCATTGTCATAAAAATGTTTTATCCATTTAGGAGCGGATGTTCACATTCCTAGTTTTTCTTTGGCCAAGTTAATAAGACTTTCTGTTTTGCTTAAGAGCATAATATTGAGTAACTTCAGGCTTTCTTTATCGCCAGGTGTGATGCCTATAACGTTATCATTTTCCCATTGGTCATCGCAGTATCCAATCAACTTTTTCGAATTCTCCCCGACCTGAGTGATAAGATTATAGATCCCAATGCTATAATCTATGTCTGCTACATCTTCGAGATGCCGGGCTTCAGCTGCTGCATTTCCGATGCGATGGCATAAAGTGATATCACTACTTTTATTGAACCGTGCTGCTTGAATGGCTGTCTGTTGCCTCTGAACCAGATAGGCTTTCTGTATAATATTATTATAATAGGAAGTATAATCAGAACTCGCTAGACAACTAGTAGAAATAAAAAGTGAAAAAATAAGCATCTTTTTCATAAATCCCCCTTTTGGGTAATGTCCCAGATTTGCAGGAGAGATCATCCCACCCGATAACCTGAGATTGTTAATAATTGTGTTGGTTGGTATCATGCCTTTTTGCATAGCGCAATAGTTTTTATGCATAGCATTAGTATTAAGAGTAGGGAAAATAAAGCCCATATCGTACTGCCATTTGTACGATCCTGGGGCGGTCGTCGATCAAGGTCGTGTAAAAAAATTCGTGTCTGACTGTTTTTTCTAGTGCAGAAGTTTACTAAGTGTATCTTCCACGTCGTTCACTTTATTGCCAGATTTTTTGAAATGGATTTATCGGTAAACTTCAGTAAACCGTTTTTTCAAAGAGCACATGGTTTTCCCCTTATTATTTCAAAGGAATTGACTGTTTTCGGCGCTTCCGGTACTTCTTAGTAATCACGGGGTGTAGCGCAGTTTGGCTAGCGCACTTGCTTTGGGAGCAAGGGGTCGTGGGTTCGAATCCCGCCACCCCGACCATTTCTTTCGCAATAGTTATTCATCAGCGTATATTTTTTTATGCAATTTCTTCATGCAACCTTCAGTTTTGTTTCTGGATAAATGATTTGAAGCCAGGTAACGAGCCTGTCTGTAGAAAAACTTTCTATCCTATGACGAAGGATCTTGCTCACCTTGGCCTTGTCTGTTCCTAAAGTCTTGGCCATCTCCTCAAGCGAGAGCTTGTGCTTTTGCTTGTAGACGACAAATTTTTGGCAAATGTCAAAACGAAATCTTTCAAGAGGTGTCGCGTTTGGAGCAAGCATCAGTGTGCCCGTTGCTTTTGCTAGCTTCTTGCGGACCATTTTTAGCTCTGACTCTGACGGAAAACTCATTATCTACCTCCTTCGATAAGCGTTGATCACGCCTATGTAGAGTGCATTCTTTTCTAGTAGCCAAATCAGCTTATAACGCTTAGAGCTTCGAACCAGGTTGTCAGAAACAAAATATTGGAAATTTCCTAATTCCATCTCTGGTTCAAAGCTACTGCCAGTAAGTAATTCCACCAGCTCCAGGATTACGGCATCATTGATCGAGCTACTATGATTAACTTCATAGTGGGGATCGATAACAACCTTGATTATCCGCCTGCCGTTTATGGTCAGCCGGATTGGGTACTCCCTTCGGGTCATATATCCATCCTCACAAAACAGAGATTACCATGGCGTTGCCAAATTTGGCAATAAATATTTTGATGGCTGCTTATCGACAAAAATATCTCATCGAAAATGCGTTTCTGGAGATGAAATCGATTCTGAAGTTGCGACCTTGGTTTGTATACAAGACCGAGCATGTGCGAGCTCACTGTCGCGCGCTCAGTAAAATTCCATCCCCAGTCCAAGCCATACTCAAGAAGCTAAAACTGGGTGCGGCTCTTCAAATTCCAACCTGAGCCCCTGAAAACTAAGAACAGAAAACCACCCGACAACAAAGCAGACCTGCGCCAAATCATAGGGAAAATGGCTGATTTTTTAGGGTGCGGGGCGGCTAGAGTGCCGAAGTCGAGATAAAACTCTCTTGACTAACTGTGTCTAATATAATTTAATGCATATAGTCAAATTATCCAACCTGGCATAAGCCGGCATTCGGAGGATCGAGTATGATAACTAAGTATAAAACGCTCATTTTTTTTATTTCCTTGGCCATATGTAGCGCAGCTAGAGCAGATCTAGCTGGTGAATGGGTCGGCTACGGCACTGAACGAATCGATCCCCAAGGCTTTCTAAAAGGCCTGATTCCTGTAGCGCTAAAGATTACACGTACAAACGACAATCTTATTATTGAGAAAACTGACGGTAGCGGCATCTTCCCTCCGGAGTATAATACTAGTGATATTCTTTTATTTGGTACATATCGTTTAAAGAGGAGCGAACAAAAACCAGAATTCCAGGTCTGTCTTGGTGACAATCCTGTGGGTAAATTAGTGGATCGCTTTCTTTCAATTTCATATTATCAGTTTTCATTTCAGGGTCAGATACCAATTTTAGAAATCACAGAAAGCGCCAACAATTCCGGAGTTGCAACTCTGAAATACAAAGTGCAAAACGTGAATGAACAACTCGTTCAGGACTTTGAAGTGGACCTGCTTCGCCTGCGCCCTGAAGTTAAGTAACCCGCCCAAACCAATTACTTCTCGCCTCCTGCATATATGGAAATGGCAGCCTAACCCATTCTCGGGTCCAATATTTTGAGAAGGTTTGCTACATTTCTGTGCCAAAGTACTTGTTTGTGTACGAATGAATAATCTATATGTGCATATTAAATAGACTTTATTTTTATGCACATGGGAGTACTTATGGATTTTAGTAAGCGGAAACAGAGAGTTGATCATGCTCAGCCCAGCAGTCACGTTATTCGATTAGGCTCATGGAATGTTCACCAGAGTCAATGACAGAACGGATAAGTTTTTGGTCACGTTCAGAGTGGCCTGCTAGAGCGGTACTGATTGCATCATTTTCCTGTAAATATGCAAGAATCTGGAACATCTCCAAAGACAAATTCAAAGAACGCTCATACCTGGCGCGTTTGGTAAGTTCTGCTACAAGTGCTGCTCGGTCGGATGGATTGAGTGAGTGGGGGTCGCGTTCTATACGTACTAGTATCTCTTTCAAAGCATAGGCTTCGATTCGTTCGTATTTGACAGCCGTAGTGAGTTCAACATGATGATAGTCCTTGGGTTGCTCCTCCGCTGGAGGAGTGTATCGCCATATCGCCTGCAGAACTGATACAGGGGCATGACTATAGCGTATCATCGCACTCACCACAAAAAAACTCTCCTCAAAAGAAAGTCCATTGAGTTCTGGCACTCGGATGGAGAATGTGGCCAGAGCCAAAGTCTCATTGTCTTCGATGAGGGATTTTGCCCGTTTGTAAAGCAGGTCTAATCCAGCTTGGTCGGTTGAGTCCAGTTTTTTAACACCCGAGTTTAGTTGGTCCCAGTTGAGCAGCGACTTAGCAACAACATGAGCGGGAATTTTAACTGGAATTTTAGCGGCCAAAACAGATTTTTCTGCGAAAGAGGCTTTTGGAGCTCGAGCATTTGGAGATGAATCGATGTAAGTCTTACCTGAGCGCTGTTTTGCAATAATTGCAACAAAAGTTGCTAGTATAACCACTGCGAGTGTAGTGGTAACTATTTTTTTCGCCATTTCTTAATCATCTTACCGCTAATATTGTTAAATATGTCAGGGAGTATCAGATTGATTTCGCTTTGAAGAACGCTCTTGCTTAGTTCGTTTTTAGTTCCTCGTTTGAGTGTCCAACCTAAATAAAATATTATCAGCGTTGTAGCCGCTTCGCAATTGTCGATGTCCTCAGAAAACCTCTCGTTATTTTAACCAAGGCTCCGCCCGTCAAAAATCAGTCGCTGCAGAGTTCGTTTACAAGAAAATTAATAATTTCAGTGATCCCTCGTTTATCCGGAGGGGTTTATCTTTTATAATAAATGATATGATGGATAAGTCTATTAGCGATGCAATTGTAAACGAGGCTGGGACGCCGGAGGAGTTATGCTGTTTATATTAATCACATCACTGTCATTAGCGCTTACAAGCCAAGTACAAGGTAATGAGCTTGTGCAGGTATCCCAAGGTAAAAATACACCGATTGGTGCCGCAGAAGAGATTTCACTAAAAACACCCAAAATAGCACGACTAAAAGCCGGTGGACAAAATTATGAGTTAGTCTTTAATAATAAAACTGATGCACAGGTATTCAAGAAAGCAATGGACAGGGGATTGCTTCATGACTACTCGTTAAACGCGGATTGGCAGGCCAAAAACCGTAAGATCGAGGCACACTCTAGCGCAGGTGATGTTTTTCTGGATCCCGGGCAGGTGTCTTCCTCTAATGTGGTGATGGTCAATAAGACCAGCGGAAAAAACATAACACTTTCAAAGTTTATAAATAGTACCAAAAAAAAGCTGAAAGAAGAGGATCTTCGCGCACAGCAACTTGAGAAAGGCGAGTATCGTGGTGTTAGTGGTAAATTCCAAAAGCTTGCAGACAAGATATACGGTGTTGGCACATATGAAAAACAACATGACAACAAGAAGGTGAGTGATCAAAAGAGTGTTGATAAAGGCGCGGCATCTTCGTCTAATGTGGTGCCAGCGGTAGAAAACAGCTCTGCTGGTCCAGCTAAATAGCAGCTATTTCTAATGAGGAAATTCCATTTTTTGGGATATTTGAACCATCAATAATGATTTTGGCTGGCGCTGTGGGGTCTGGTATTGTGCCATTTTTTGGCCCGCGGGCGGATAGTTTTAATAACTCTGGAGTTGTTTAGCACTTGTTGCAGCAGTGCTAACGGCATGCCAGGCAGGAAGCATGGGTATTAATTTTACAGTTAACCTCATAAAGCTCCTGAGTTGTTTGTTTAAATTACGCAAAATCAGCCCTTAATTATCACCCGTTATTTTATTGTTCTAAAAAATTTCAGAACACTTTATTCTAAAATGTTTGACACAGAGCTCATGGCGGGCTATATACACGTCCGCTATGACAAATGCGCAGCACGAAATTAAGAAATTGATGGTCAGTGAATGGACTAAAAGCCGTTCAAACAATCCATCTTATTCGCTGCGTGCATTGGCTAGAAAACTACGCTTACCCCCCTCGGCGGTTTCGGAGATCATTAAGCGGAACCGCCGCATTACAGCGAAAATGGCTGAAAAAATCCTGCGCGGCCTGTGTGTTGATTCACAGACTGCGCAGGGTCTGATCGTGGAGTGTGCAAAGCCTATTAAGAAAAAAACTAAAATGCGACCTGGCTCCATTACTGACAGCGTTGGGCCGAATTTTGCGCAGCTTACGCTCGATCAGTTCCATGTTATCTCGGATTGGTATTGCACGGCGATCTTGGCCTTGGCAGAAACGGAAGGGTTTAAATCCGACATCAATTGGATAGCTGGCAGGTTTGGCGTCGCCACAAAGCATATTGAGTGTGCTATTGAAAGGTTGCTTAGGCTTGGGCTTCTTGAAAAAACAGCTTCCGGTAAAATCCTCTCAAAGCAAGCACAGTTTACAACGCCTTCGGATATTGCGGATCCTTCTATCCGCAAGAGCCATTTCGAAAATCTGGAACTGGCGCGCCGCTCGCTTGAGGTCGATCCAGTGGAGGCGAGAGATTTTTCGATCATGACAATTGCTGCTGATCCAGAGCTTCTTCCCGAAGCTAAAAAACGCATCAAGGCTTTTCGCCGTGAACTCATGCAGTTTTTAGAAAGTGGAAAAAAACGGGAGGTCTTTCGCCTCTCAATACAACTCTTTGGTCTCTCTCGTGGGATTCAAACTAAACAAATAATAAAGGAGCAGGTATGAAAAATCAAAACGTGATTGGAATTTTATTCCTCTTAACCATGACGGTAAGCCCAGTCATGGCAGGCACGGAAATCCCGAATGGAGGAGATCTTTGCGAAAAAAGAATCAAAGAGATCCGTGATGATATGGATGCTTGGATTCAAAAAGGTGGCTCTGCTTATCTTAAGTTGCCAGAAGGCATAAGCCTTGAGGAATATAATAGTACAATGCAGGCACAGTTTTCTGAGACTGCCCTCAATATTACCTGTGGCGAGGGCCCAGTGTATCTGGACCCGCTTAATAAGCGCCATCCCAAGACCTGTAAGAATTTTGTTGATACCGCTGGTGTGAAGCAAATTGAGTGTGACTTGGATCTTTTCATGAATAAAACTTCTGAATCGGATCAGTATGTTCTTATGCATCATGAGTTTGCAGGTCTTGCTGGATTTGAAGTAAACTCAGACGCGAGTTCTGATTATACTATTTCTGCACAGCTTACTGGTTTTTTAGAAAACCAAGTGGTCAAGAGACTTGCGATTGCTCCAGTAAACTTAACTGCATCAGATCAAAAAATTTATTGTCCATCGAATCCCGCGATTGACCAGGCGATACGCAAAGCCATCAGAGCAAAAGCAGTTTCCGAAACGTCAGTAAAGATTCATCAAGAGTTAATAGGCGACCTGGATCCAGTGCTTAGTCGGGCACGTAAAACATCAAGAAACTCTATCATAATATCCGTCGGTGGAGCAGCAACCGCTGGAGGTGTTGTGTTGGTTGTAGCAGTGGATTATGGCATATACGCTGCCATAAGCGGTCTTACTAAGTTTTTGCTTATTACGGCAACGGCTGATGAAATGGGATTTGTGGCGGTTCTTTTTGGTGTTTCTGCAGTGACGGTCGGTACACCGAGTGTCATGGGCTATAAGTGGTGGCGAGAAGGATCAGAAAACACGGAAATTTCAAATATCAAGAAGCTGCTTGATACTGGCTTTGATAGATCGAAAGCATTTTTTGACGGAGCACATAATCAGATAAATGAAAAGTTTAGCACCAGTCGCACTTCGAGTGGATGGGTTGAATCAATTCGTAACGGGATCAGCCTTGGAAGAAGAGATGTCAAAATGATTAAGAAAATGATTGCCGCATCAGAAACACATATAGCTCTTCTACAGTATGAGCAAAACTACTGGGATAATATTTTAGCTGGTTTGGAAGACGCCTGTAGCTGGTTTGGAAGGCGCTAGTAATTCACGTTGATAATGTGGTTGCTTGCCAAAATCAGCGGCGCGCGTCCGTTATGCTGACAACAGAAGCCGATCCGCCATGGTCTTGCGAAGCGGAGCTATTTCCAGTACTGTTAGAAAAAACGAACAGTAGTCAGAAAAAACTGACATCACTTGAATGTGAAGCGCCAAGGTCTCGCAGCCTAACTAGCTGATAATTCGAGCTTTTGAGTTTGGTACAGCCCCTGAAGTACGGGGCAGCATGACTTACCAATTCAAAAAGAAAAGAGAGGCACTAGTGCCTCTCCCACTTAATTCTTTCCGGTTTTGTAGCCAAACTTCCGACGC
>CAYHPW010000021.1:0-43294 GCA_964358645.1 uncultured Bacteriovoracaceae bacterium
AAATTTGCGGCTCGGCAGGCACCCGTCTGCTTTTTTTTAGGCGTCTGAGTTACAGATCCACAAACAAGGAAAGACAGAATGCCTCGCTATCTGGAAGACGACCACTATCGGAAGAGTGATCCCATTCGCCAAGTTTTGCCACGAACTGAAGATGCCGTAAAATCCTACAAAACATCTACTATACTTTTAGAGGTAGGACTCTGCCACAGCAACAACTGCGACAGAGTCCGTAATGCTGTTAATTAATCAATATCTATAATAATCTATAGACTTCCCAGAAACTCCACCCATATCTATCGTTCCCATATTTGTTCACAATATATTCCTGCAGCTCCTTGATCCATCTATCACGACGATTAGTAAATGTCTCAGCAAACTCGCTACTAATGGAATGATTATCTAAAGATAACTTCACCCATTCTAAATCGTTATCTAATATTGGTTTAAGATACTTACTTACTCTATCATTATCTAAATCAAATTTCTCATTTTGTACTCGTGCATACATTTGTTCATAAAGAGACTTACGCTTATTAAGTAGAGGCTCTATTTTTGAATTTCTTTTCTCGCTCATTAAGCGTGCAATCTCCTTTATCTCTTGTTCGATCGCCAATCGTTTATTTTTCGATTTCAGTGTATACTTTAAATTTGTCTTCTCAAGCCAAAGTTCACTCAGTCTAGATATTTCAGGATCATCTTGTTTCGAAGCAGCTTCGTATAAACTCCCAGCATCATAAAATTGGGTGGCAAGCAGTATTAAGTCTGCGAATAGCTTTGTCACTTGAGCTGTTTTGGCTGCAATTAAGCTATTGCGTGCTTGAATTTCTGAAGCCGTTTTGAAGTATCCAAACTTATACCTCAAAGCGAGGTCTCTTAGCTCGTGTTCTTCAGGAAGCTGATCAAGCGAAAGCGTCCGGGTCATATCACGTATCATGTCTTCATCAGGTATTGATTCGACTGCCGCGATCTTTACTCCTCTAAGCAGTTCATGAATAATGATCCCTTTTTTCTTGCGTGCTGTTTTTGCTTCTCCTAACGACATATCTTCGTACCAAGATTGTGAGATTCGTACTTCAATCTTTGTTTGACATGCACCGGTGCTCTTATCGGCTAAAATCAAACTTTCGCCACCAGGACAGTCATTAAGTGGTTTGCTTTCCAGGTACCAACGTTTAGTCTGTGCTGTCGTTAAAAGCCTAGCGAGTCCCGGAACACGCGCATAAACTTCATTCAAAGTTTCCTTCACACCTGGAACAGCAAGTGGATCCAGTTTTATAGAACCTTCATTTTCATAAAAATCAAAAAGATCGCCATTTGGCCCCACATGGCCGCCACCGCTATGGTCGCCTCCAGAACCCGCCTTCACTGGTGAGATTGAAAGTGCGAACACCAAACCAAAAGCAAATACTATTTTTTTCAAATTTATCGTTTTCATAAATTACCTCTTTTCTAGTGGAGACAACCGCTACTGTGCCCCCGGATATTACCGCACTATTGCGGCACGTCAATAAATAACAGAGGGTTTTTGTATAGCATAGGAAAGTTTCATGAATTATTTGGCTTAAACTTCATTGATTATGAACTTATGTCGATAAGTTATTGAAAAATATGGAAAGAGATTTGTTTGATTATATGAATTATAAAGAATACCTTCTTTCTTGGATCGCATCACGCCCAAAAAAGGGCCGAGGTACAAGAGCCTCTCTTGCGCAATTTATTCGAAGCCCCATTTCACATATCTCTCAGGTATTAAAGGGCACTTCAGATTTCACACCCGAGCAAGCCGAAGAAGTTAACGAATTTTTAGGTCACACAACAGAGCAAGCAGAATACTTTTTATTACTCGTCCAACTAGAACGCGCAGGGACTAAAAAATTAAAAAGTCAAGGATGGCTTATACCCCAAGCGGCCTAAAGGCCGGGGCCCTACGCCATGGCGGTAGAAAAGGCCTGAAATCTCGGGTTAGAAAGGGTTTGAAACAACAAACTTTCTTTCCTGGAGGATTTCAAGCCTATGGCACAACCTACCGTATTTTCCCAACTCATCAAACTCATTCCGCGTACTGAATTTGAATCCATCGTTGCCAGGCATGATGGCGACGCCAACCGGACACGACCGACCGAGGTCCTGAGGATCTTTATGCGTATTTTTTGAACTACGCCCAGCGGGGGGCTCCCAAGAAAACGGGGTTCAGATTTCACGGGTCAGTATTCGCACTGGACTCAACCACAATTGAGCTTTGCCTGAGTCTGTCGCCGTGGGCCGTCTTTCATAGGG
The DNA here is from genome assembly GCA_964358645.1 of uncultured Bacteriovoracaceae bacterium. Classification (GTDB taxonomy): domain Bacteria; phylum Bdellovibrionota; class UBA1018; order UBA1018; family UBA1018; genus JBBTDV01. Next base: position 2,278 of record CAYHPW010000021.1, read on the forward strand.
CAATCATCGTGGATATCATGCCAAGCGACCCGAAAATCCTGGGATTCAGTAACCGTTGGTACAAGGATGGAATCGAAAACAAAGAAACGAGGCGGCTTCCAGACAGAAGCTCGATCTGTATCTTTTCGCTCCCCTACTTTGTCTGCAGTAAGTTGGAGGCCGTGAAGAGCCAGGGCGGGAATGATCTGCGAACTCGTCACACATTCTTACCAATTAAAACTCGCCAGAACCAAAAAATGCACCCAGCAGGAGTCGAACCTGCGACCTTTGCCTCCGGAGGGCAACGCTCTATCCAACTGAGCTATGGGTGCCCAGAACACTGACGTCTGTACTTTTTGCGAATAATCGTGTCAACCAGCTCTCTCAACATACTCTTATTCACACCGGATAACCTCACGCCGTTGGTACCATATAGGTGCCATAGCGTTGCATATCAAAAAAACGTGGCCAAATATTTCTGCCGAACTCCTTGTTTTTAATATCTATTCCAAAATTACCAAAACCAGTAACCCCAGCTCTGGAGGCTGACGCTCTATCCAACTGAGCTACGGGCACATGGAATAACAACGCCTTATCACAAAGCAAAACCAAGCGCTAAAAACTGACCGATTACCATTAACCCTTATTACCCCCCATTAACCCAAAACTGCGCTGGACCTTGGGAGTATCGCGCTGCCTACTCTGATATGCGTGGCTCCTTCTTGAATCGCAAGCTCGAAATCAGCCGACATACCCATCGAAAGCTTTCCTTGCGTCCAAGGGCGGCAACGAAGCTCTAGTTCGCGTAGATCCCGGAATGCTGACTGCAAACCAACCATATCATTTTCAGAATTTGGGATGCACATCAGACCCTGCAAACTAAGCTCAGACAGCTGCCCAACGGACTTCGCGAAATCCACAACGGATTCAGGCAACACACCGCTCTTTGATTTCTCACGGTCCACATTGACCTCTATGAAAACCGGCAACATCCCCTCACGTCCCGACCCACGCCAGCGCTTTGACAGTTCGCTCGCTAATTTTTCTGAGTCAAGCGTGTGAACGGCATATACATGCTGAATCAGAGCCTTGACTTTATTCGTCTGGAGATGGCCTATAAAATGCCAACGAATACCGGTGCAATCATGCCGGCGAAGCTCTTCAGCCTTAGCGACAAGCTCCTGAACATAGTTCTCGCCAAAATCCCTGTGCCCGAGGTGGTAAAGCGCCTCAATCTGTTCCACCGGCCGGGTCTTGCTCACAACTATCAGCGTCACCTTATTTGCATCTTCAACAGCACCGCTTTTGTCACCAATGGCAGAAAGAATTCTAATCAAAGTCTGCTGATACCTGACAGCTACACCACTCACGTTGCACCCGAAAAAATACTGATCCCAAAATGCTCCTCTAAATCTCGCGCTACTTCAGCCATCGGAAGACCAACCACGTTCGAATAACTCCCGCAAATCCTCTCGATTAGCATCATTCCAAAACCTTGTGCCGCATAACCCCCGGCCTTATCCATAGGCTCACCGGTAGCGACATACCGCCGTATTTCCATTTTCGAAAGGCGCCTTATCTTGACCTCTGATTTAACAATCCGTTTAACAGCTCGCTTGCGAACACTCACAACGCCACCGGACACTGGCATCAAGCAATACCCGGTTAAAACCGTGTGCGTGCGCCCTTGAAGCATTCCAAGCATCCTAGCAGCATCACGCTCGTTGCGTGGTTTACCGAGTACCGTGACCCGTCGCCCATGCGCGCCAGCAGCCGTCGGCGCTATAACAACCGTGTCCGCTGCAACTACAACCGAGCCCACACCAAAAGGCGCCATGGCCTCGCACTGCTTTGCTAGCGCCGAATGGGCCTTTAAACAAGCAAGCCTGAGGACCATTTTGCGCACGGATTCTCCTGCTAATCGTTTTTCTGAAACTATTGGAGCAATAGTGCACACATGAAAACCACAGGTCTTCATAAGATCAAGCCGTCTTGGCGAAGTCGATGCCAGGATTATGATTGGTCTATGCGCTTTACGTTTCGCCATGCACTGGCCCTGAGACTCAAAAATACATCTGCGTTGACAGGAATCTGAACTGATCCTTAAACTTCCTGTAATTATCAAGGCGCCTAAAAAATACCGTCACCTCTGTCCTTGTACGCGATTCACTTGCAAAAAGAAAACTGCCGCCGGATTTAAACACAGTAGCCAAGCCTATACCGGCGTTCGCCACCGAAGTCCTGACCTTGTATTCTGATGTTGAATAGCTCTTAGACACATAAGAAAGAACCGACATCTTATCGAGGCTGCCAAACAAATCCACCGCTGTGATCGCCACATATTTGCCATCATAAGCCAAGTGCATCTCCACAACCTGCCGCCCGCCAAGCTTCATCTGTGCTGATCTCGGGGTGGTGTTGTAAAGCGGCCTACCCAACTCATCAACAGGCGCATCAAAAATCGCGTTCATCAATAATTCATCAACTGCGTTGGCGACTACAGTAGCCATGCGGCTCTGGAATTTGGCTGCAAGTAGATAGTTTTTAACGGCTTCCACGGCATCCCTTTTTTGACTTGCCTCCGAAAGCTTGACCACCTGAACCTTGGCTTTGGGGCTCATCATGTTTTTAATGCCGAATGCCCGCTCCAGGAGCGTGGCTCTAACCACATAACCATAATGCTCGCCTGACTCCTTCGTATTCAAATAATTCCTCATGATGAAATGGCCGAAAAGAGGGCTTTGCACCAGATAAGGCAAATGTTCAAGTTGCCGGGAGCTTATAAAATGAATATTGTTCGGGTTGATCCGCTCCGAAAACATTCCTATCGATTCCTGAATGGATCTCTCGAAAGCCTGGTAAAGATCTTCCTTGCATGCATCCACAAAAATCACCAGCGGCTCTTCAGCAACAATGGCCGTGCCTGAATCTTCATGCTTATGAATGGTGTGGAGTGAAAGTCCCGCAGTCATCGCGACCTGTGCCGCAAAGGCCTGATCTTCAGTACGCCGTGAAATTAGGAGAAGCGTCTTGCCCAATCGTCTCCCACACTACCTTGTCAAAAACCCGAAATATTCTTCCGGGATATCATCAAACACGGCTTTGCTACCGCATTTGGTGCATTTGAGGTCAGGTAATTTAAGATTAAGCTTCTTAAGATCCTCTGTCTTGAACAAACCAACTAACTCACCATTGCAATTCGTGCAGGAAAACGGGACATAGATGGATTCGACCGTACCCCCACAGGTGAAGTTTGAAATAAGATTAATCTGCTCCACAATTGCAGTAGAACACTCAACGAACTTAATCCTTGTACCCTTTGCCTGGACTGACTGGAAATACTTGACCCATGCCTTCAGTCCTATTGAATTAATTCTTGGTACCTCCTTGCAGTTAACCACCAGCTCCGCGGGAGGCGCACCTATGAGCTGATCAAAATTAACCGTTTCTTCAATCGAACCAGCTAATCTAACAAGCAAAACATCACCTTTTTGTTCCTTGACGACATTGACCACGGTTGCTCCAATTTCAAACAAGTTGAATTCAATCAAAATCTTAGTGAAAATATAGCAATGGAGCAACAGCATTTTAAAGTTTCATGGTCGGTAGGCACTAAAATGTTGATCGGGGGCGTATTGCTGTTAGCCCTTGTTATAACATTCTTGAATGTTTCAACGATCTTTTTGTTTTCCGAGGACAAGAAGGCTTATGTCTACCAAAGGCAGGGCACTGAAGCCATGCTTGCGGGCAGGGAAATGGTCGCGACAGTACGACGCGCGATCGATACGTTGAGAGTCTCGCTTGCAGCGTTTGATCCGTTAAAGCCGATCACCCAAAATGAAAATACAACACTTCAGTCTATTATAAATAATCAGTCGGAGATATCTTTTCTCTCGGTCCAGCTTATTGACATAAAAAGTGCAGCCGTTTCGAAAATCATACAAGGTGAGAACGAAAAAGAGTTCAAATCGCTGGGTATGAAAACCTCCGATCTCGACCTATTAGCGGAACAAGCAAAGGAGGTCCTGCCTGAGCTGATTAAAAACTCATACGCGTTCCTAAACATGAGCAAAATGGGCGAAGTACCGATCATCAGCGTTCTTATGGCGGATACCAAACTGCAGTCAAATCCCAGCGGAATGCCAGTCGCTATGGGCATCGTATCATTGAAAGAACTCGGCAAACAGTTAAGCGGCGTCACCATGACGATAGCCAACCGTTCCGGCCATGTGCTCTTCGCGACCGACTCAGCGATCATGTTTGGCAAAAGAAATATATCGGACGACGCTCTTTTTCAAACAGCCACCAACAGCCAGTTAGAAAATGGCGCGAAGGAATACGAAGCCGACGGCATCCAGTACCTGGGCACTTATGTCAACGCCGGGTTCGACCTAGTCGTGGTGAATAAAACCGAATGGCGCAAGGCCATGAAAGCCACCTACGCGCTGACGGAAAAATTCATACTGCTTGGACTAATCGCCATAGGAGCGGCTGTCATACTGACGATTCTGTTTTCAAAAACTCTTACCGCGCCCATCAACAGGCTTTATGAAGCCACTAAAGTGATAGCCAGAGGAGACTTCAACATCAACCTTGAAGCAAAAGGCAAGGATGAAATATCGGCGCTAACCCAATCATTCAATGTCATGTCAAAACAAATCAGCGAGCTGATCGACGAAAGAATGCAAAAGGTCCATTTGGAAAATGAACTAGCCATCGCATCAACCGTGCAACAGACACTGATACCTCCACCGGTATTCCGCAATGACAACGTTCACATTTACAGCCACTACCAATCCGCAACTCAATGTGGCGGCGACTGGTGGGGATTTTTCACGGTGGGCAACAAGATGTCCGTGATGATTGCGGACGCCACGGGACATGGGCTCCCATCGGCGCTGATGACCGCATCCGCCCGCAGCTGCATCAGCGTGTTACACAAACTTGCCCAGGAAACGCCGGAGTTCAATTTTTCCCCAAGTGCCATGCTCTCGTTTGCAAACAGGGTAATATATGATGCTTCGCTCGGAAAAATCATGATGACTTTCTTCGCCGGAGTGATGGACTTCGACAAAATGACCATGACGTACTCAAGCGCGGGCCATAATCCACCATGGCTTTTCACGATGGAAAACGGCGCCTACATACAAAAGAGCCTTATAGCAACAGGACTGCGACTTGGCGAAACCAGGGATGTGCAGCAACCTTTCGAGGAAAAAAGTATATCGATAAAACCAAATGACATAGTGTTCATGTATACAGATGGATTGCTTGAAGGACAGGACCTGGGCGGCAATATGTACGGCAAAAAACGCGCACGCAAGGTAGTGGAGGCTAACCTCAGCCATGGACCAGAAAAAATAGTGAAGTCCGTCATGGACGATTTCATGAAGTATAACCAGGGTAAAGTCTTTGATGATGACGTAACATTAGCAACGGCAATGATACTTCCCCGGGAGGTAGTCGACTTAGGCCATGCCCAATCTTGAACTAAAAAAGTGGGAAAAAGGGCTGATAGCCTTTTCATTCCTGCTTTCAATCACCGCATCGATAGCTTATGTGCTTGACCTCCAGTTGCGAAAATACATCGTCAATCTCGCTGAAGAAGGAATCCTGACCCCCATAGGGCATGTGACATCGCTTACAGGCAAGGCAAGACGCGAAGTGATCGGCGAAAACGAATTCAAGGACCTAAAAAATTCAGGGGTGCTTTACAACTATGACACCATTGTGACCGGATCCGCATCAAGCGCTATATTGACGCTTGATGATGGCGGCTCGATTGAAATGGGACCGGCATCAATGGTCAGATTGGCGTTTGAGTCAGAGCTTTCACTCGGAGGCATAAGCAGGCGGGCTAGTATAAACGTCGTCACAGGCCATGTCACTGGACGCGCGAAGAAGAAAGAAATAATTCTTCGTTCAGGTAATAAAACAGTGGCACTGACACAGAACTCAACTGAAACATTCCGCGCGGAACCACCGCCAAAGCCCGTACCAAGGGCTGCGGAACCTTTACCGATATACACGCCTTCACCGGCACCAATACCCATACCCTCACCCGTACCTTCACCGACACCTTCACCAAGTCCATCACCAAGCCCTTCTCCTTCTCCAAGCCCCACACCCTCACCCACACCAATGATCAAGCCAATAAAGAAATTGGTGATGAACTTCCCCAAAAACGGCACAAAATTAAAAATACCAAAAGGGAGCCAAGTCGCTGAACTACCGATCCAGTTCAGCTGGAATATAGAACCAAGAAACAGAGCCTTGTTGCTTGAAATAGCCAAGCCCAATGGGCTGAAACCCGTACTAAGCAAGGTAGTGGAACCACGCGCCGGCAAAGCCACAGCAGAATGGATAGCCACTGAACCCGGTGAGTATGAATGGCGATTGCTCGAATCGGATGGTTCTCAAATCAACACAAAAGCCACAAAAGCATTGGCCGGTGTCGTAACCAAGGGCAGGTTTTCTGTGGCGGCCGACTTCGAAGGCATAAGGACTCTCAACCCGCTCGTAAGCGGAGAGGAAACCGCATCAAACGTGCTGCAGGAAAAGCGGTTAACGACATTTGATATAACGTTGCGATGGGCCCCCTTCCGAGGCGCGGAGAAATACCGCGTTTGGATCGCCGACTCACCGAACTCATTAAAACCCATCATTGAAAAAACCGTGAGTGAAACAAAATACCTACTCAACAAAGGGAAGGTCTATAGCGGCCGGATCTTTTACCGCGTAAGTGCCGCCCTGGATAACGGATTCACGGCAGTCTCTGACACAAACCCGTTTGTATTTAACTTCCTGCCGCCGGTGCTCGCGAACCCAGAAAATCATGCGATACTTCACCAGAAAGCGCAGGCAACAAACAAAAACAGGATACTCTTCACCTGGCAATCCACTAACTTCACCGACAATTACGAAATAGAAATAGCAAGTGACGCTGAATTCAAGAATAAATACTTCAACAAAGTTACGGCAGAGAATTTCCTTATCTTCACCAATGCGTCCGCCGGCAAGAGCTGGTGGCGCGTGCGCAGCCTTGCGGGGAACTTAAAGAGCTCCTTCTGCAAACCATTTGACTTCATGGTGGAACAATAGTGCAGCCAGAGCCTTAAACCGGTTAAATAACACTAAGGCTTCCAGAAATTCTTGTAATAAACCCACTTAAGATACTCAACCAGCGTTACCCGAATGCCGTGAGGGCTCGAAACCCATTCGCCTGGTTCGAACGGTTCCTGGTAGATTGAGAATGTCTCGATCTTGATTTCCTTCCCTGATTTAGCGAACACCTGTTCCAAAATATATCTTGAACGCTTCATATGATAAGCGGATGTGACAAGAAGAATCCTCTCCCATTTATGATCTTCGGCATATTTCAGGAGCCAGCGCGCGTTGTCCTCAGTATTAAAACTGGCGTTCTCGATCAATACGTCCTGCGGCTTAATTACTTCACGCACCCCTTTGCGCAGCTGCTTTAAAAACACGCTCCAGTTGGCCTTTTGGCCCATGCCGGATAAAAAAAGCATCGGCGGCCTGATAGGAACTGGGTTATAATCTGTGCTAAAACCCGGCTCGATCATCCTCCCAAGTTCCCAATACCTGTACCAGATATCCCCAGCCCCGGCAATCCGCCCTCTTCCACCAGCGAGACAAACTATGGCCTCCACCGAAGGGAGCCAGGCACCATCAACACTGTCCTGATATTCATAAATTTCTCCTGCCAAAAAATAAGTGGCGACAGCTAAAATTCCTATAAACATTAACGCTGCTAAAGCAGTTACAATCAAACCGTGCAGTAGGCGCTTTTTAATAGGCATACCTTTTTATAACTTGCAAAAAACAAAATAGTCCACTAGGGTGTTTCACTTATGTCGCGTTTATGTGAATTTTGTAAAAAACGTCCTGTAACAGGGCATAAGGTTTCTCATTCCAACATAAAGACCAAGACCAGGTGGCTGCCCAATCTCAAGCGAATGAAAGCCGTCATCAACGGCACTACACAAACAATACGGGTATGCACGCGCTGTATCCGCTCAGGTTTGGTAACAAAGCCGGTAAAACGCACCTACAAATCACCAGAAGCACTTACTAAGTAATTGAACTTCAATTTGACGGCACCGCTCAGGCGGTTGCTTATATAATTGCAAGTAAACTGGTTGTTTACGTTGGCGAAACGAAAATTATCACATCTTAATGTAAGATCAAAAACAGCACCTGATTGAGCCTGCTGAGCGCGTCCATTAAGAGTCAACAACCTCTGATCCCATAACGCGCGGTCAAAAAGCACAGTTACAGGGGATGAATCAAAAAAACTCAGCGAAACCTGGAGCTGTTTTTCTATGTTCGGAAAAAACAAATCCAGCAAATCCTCCCTACGGTCCCTTGCAGGATAAAGCGCTATCAGGCGCACAGGCACGTTTTTGCCGTCAATCAGCACAGCCTCACCTTTGAATTGAATCTGTAGCGGTTCCGTATGACCCGGCGGCCCCAAGGGTGGCGAAACTGCATCACTCCCGCCGCTAGACTCACTTAACTTGGATACGCCGACCAGGCCATGTGACGTCGAATAATGATCGCAACGCAAATTCCAGGCTTCCTCCTTACACTCAAGTGAAAGAAGCATTTTGGCAGCCGCCCCTCCTTGCACATCAGAGCGACTTATCTCGCTTTGACCTACAATGGTGCCCGTCCTCTTATCCCATTGGGCCTGCTGGTAAAGTATGCGGAACCCGTCGCCATAATTCATGGTGACCTTGACTTCTTTAACCGGCGTAAAATAGCGTAAGAAATCCTCCTGAACGGAAACCCTCTGTTCCAGGATGACAAAATCCAGCGCTCGCACCGTACCGTTATTAAAAACGGTATTACCTTTTAACGTCTTAAGTATCATTGAATTATTGGCATCATTGGAGTCATCATTGGCATCATCCCTGCCCGAGTTGTTTTTAGCCATACGCGCGGACAACATTGACTCAATATCTGCGGGGATAACCCCGTCCCTCTCGAGACGAAAATATCCACCGAAATCACCATAGCCAAGCGCCTCGATCATACCGTCAAAAATGCCATCCTTGATATGGCCACTCAGAGCGATTTCCTCACTCCTGCCGTCAGCACGTTTTACCTGGATATTAGCTTTATACCGGCAGGACTGTGGATCATACGAACTATCTTGCACGACGATGGACATCCTGCGGCTTCCTTGGAAATCCAACTTGCCAGTGAGAACAGGCGCTTCCTCTGCTTTCGTGCCGCCGTTTGCTACCATTTTTGTTTGTGGGGCCAACGTGACTTTCAAGACGCCCAAAGCTGATTTATCCACATTCGAATAAACCACGCCGTTGTACTGTCCGGCGGCGACTTCGAGTTTGCCAAGATCACGGCCTAACTTCTCCCTACGCCAGTCTTCCAAACTTACGTCCGTTCCACACGCCAGAAAGGCAAGAACACATGTCAGCCAACTTTTGTTAATCATACATGGGTATCCCTATGCCACCTTGAATTCCGGTACCACCAAAATCCCCGGAATTAACCGAGCCTAATGTCACAACCAATCCTAACTTAAGCGATGCGCCTCCGGGGCTGATCTTAAAACGGCTTCCAAGGATCATTTCAACAGGAAGTCCTGGATGAACTCCCCCTTCGTCAAAAGCAGAACGCGTAAGCGTTCCAAGCGTCGGCAGAAAAGAGATGCCCATGTAGGGTTCCACTCTTTCCCACCGCGTGAGCGACACTTCACCACCGACACGCGCCGAAACAAAATATACCAACTGCTTCTGCGTAAACCCACCGCCATAACTGCTCCACTCCCTCACGCGCCGTAGCGATGAAAAGGAGATCCCTGATTTCCACGCTATTTCCACATTCCGGCTACTAAGCTTTGATACACCTCTACGGTAATCAAAAGAAATCTGCGGCGTGAGCCTTCGCGCAAATGCCGGATTATCGCTGGAAAAACCAGTGGGCCTGAAATCAGCAGGAGACCAGCTTGAAGCATAAAATTCGGCATCCCCGCGCTCACTTTGGTTTTTGGATAAAAATTCAGATGTCCTAAGACTTTCAGGAACCTTCACAACAAACTGGTCGGCGAACGATGCCAAAGGCAACAAAACCGCGCATGCGGCAACCATCAACCGTCTTGGCATCTGTTTTGGCATCTTCATGCTGTTTTATCCTCCAAAATTCCAACAAGCTCATCCATTGGAATACCAGAGGCCACGAAGTAATCCACCAGCGAATTTATGTATTTCAACCACGCCTGATCGACTGCCGTCTGGGCCTCTATATATGTTTGCTGGACCGAAAGAAATTGTACGTAATCAATTGTTCCTAAACGGAAATTCTTTTTCGCTTCGCTTAACGAAGCTGCGGAAAGCTTCATCGCCGCAAGCATGGCTTTAACGAGTTCCTCTGACTGTTCGAGGCTCTTAAGGCTACGAACCTGTTCCATGGCAAGCTTGTTGTTTAATATCTGTTCCTCCAGCTCAAGCTGAACCATCCTTTTGGCGAAGACCTGACGCTCATGCACTGACGACAGACCGCTGAAAATAGGAATACTTAACTGTAGACCCAAAGACCACGAAGTCGCACCACCATCGAGCAGATCTGATTTAACATATGCTCCACGTCCAAACTGCGCTAGCAAGTCGGCTCGTGGAAGGTGTTTTCCTAAAACAAAGGAACGCTCTGCTGTCAATTTACCTTGCTGCGCATGAACCTTTTCCAACTCAATTAGTTTTCGCTCATTATTTATCGTTTTTACTATTTCTTCAAAAAAAGGCTTCTCAAGCTTTCCGCTAATATGGATCTCGGAAGCATTTTTACCACCCATTAAAAAACTAAGCTCAGCGGCAATGATCTTTAGCTCGGAGCGAAGCTCATCGATCTTCGGCAATAAAAGCGCGAGCTGCGTCTTAGCCTGGAGCACGTCTAACAGCTGGCTTTTCCCTATACTGTGCCGTTTTTGCACGCTGGCGACGGCGTCACGCATGGCGACTTCAATCCTCAAAAGAGCATCGAGCCTTCTGTGCCTGTGGACCAGGGAATAAAACGCGCGCACCACCTTGGCCGTCAAATCACGCGAAGCTATGGCAAGATCAAACTCCCGCGCGCTGCGATCCCACCCAGGCATGGCGGTATTTGACAAGATACCTGGCGCGAAAAGCACTTGTTTGCCTTCAATAGAAAATGAATATTTATTAAATGGCTCACCTCCGAAGCGCGCACTTTCGGAAGCCACAGCATCCTTCGCTTGGCTAGCCAGAAACACGCCCGATACTCCGGTAAAAAGCTGGGAGCGCGCAAGAGATGTGGACGCTTCGGCTTCCCGCACCGCTTCACTGGTCTTGGCTATTTCAGGATTTTCTTTTAATGCCGCAGAAACCACGTCTTTTACGGTCAAAACAACCACACTTGCATCCGCTCGTTCAAAAATCGTTAGGATCGCGATCAATGAAAGCATGCTGGCTATCATGTGACATTATCCTTATCCGCCCTTTTTCGCTCTATGTGTGACAAAAGGCTATAAGCACATGGGACGATAAACAGCGTAAGCACGGTGGAAACCACCACTCCTCCTATCACGGTGACAGCCATGGGTATTCTTGTCTCTGCACCAGGCCCTATAGCAAGCGCAGGAGGAACGGCCGCCGCGACGGTAGCAACAGATGTCATCAGTATGGGGCGCAAGCGAACTGGACATGCTTCAAGCAAAGCCTCCCTAACACCCTTGCCGCGTTCGCGGAGCTGGTTTGTAAACTCCACAAGCAAGATGGAGTTCTTTTTAACTATGCCCATAAGCAAAATTAATCCGATGAAGCTGTATACGTTCAAAGACTTGCCCGTGAGCCAAAGCCCGAGCAGCGCGCCGGATACGCTAAAAGGTAGCGCCAGCAGGACCGTAACCGGATGAATAAAACTATTGAATTGCGAAGCAAGCACCATGTATGCAACCACGATTCCTAACAACAGCGCGAACATAAGCTGCCTCGAAGATTCCTGAAACGACTGCGCGTTACCGATCGTAATCAGATGATAATCGGGAGGCAGGATTTCCGATGCTATCTTCTTGGCAGCTTCAAGCGCGTCGGCCTGCGACTTACCGCTTTTCAAATTTGCATGAATCGCTATTGATCTCTCGCGGTCGAACCGCGACACCTGCTGCAGGGTCGACGTTTCCTCGATCCTTACCACATCAGAAAGGCGGATCAGCTCGCTTCGATTGTTTCTTACAAAAAGATTATTAATCTGTTCCGCGCTTCCACGCTGGTCTGGTTCCAGCCGCACACGCACGTTGTAACGGTGCCCACCGGATGAGTACTTGCCGCTAAGAACTCCACCTATCATCGAACTTATCGCCTCTGAAATCGAGCGTATGGAAACTCCACGGATCATTGCTTTTTCACGGTCAGGGACAATATGTATCTCAGGCTTCCCGACGTGATAATCGGAATCCAAGTCCGTAACAAGTCCCGTCTCCTCAAGTTTATGCATCAGCAGTGTTGAATACTCACCAAGACGTTCCCAGTCAGGCCCTCGCAAAGATAGTTCCACCGGAAAACCGCGCGATGCTGAAAAAGCGCGCATCGAAAGATCCTGCATGATCACTTTGGCGTCTTTAATATTTTTAAGCTCTTGGCGGAAAACTTCCATTATCTCCTGCTGGCGCAGCTCGCGTTTCTTTGATGGATCAATCCCGCGCTGACCGCGATCTTTCAAGGTGACCAGGATCATGCCTGAATTGACTTCACCACCGCCCATCCCTCCAACGGCAGAGAAGTAGCGCTTTACTTCATTGCGGGAAGCCAGAAATTTCTCGACTTCTGCGAACTTTACATCGCTATAAGCCAATGAGGAATCGATCGGCATCTGGAGCCTGATAAGGAAAAATCCCTGGTCCTGCACCGGTACAAATTCTTTATTCAACGTCTTTGTAATAAACAAAGAAACACAAAATACTAAAACCGAAGCCATTAAAATTTTCCACCGGTTGGAAAGCGTAAACACCAGGCATTTCTGGTACACTCCTGCCATTTTCTTAAATACTGAATCCGTAAGCTTCCCCAAACCTCTCCTGGCACCGCTTTCAAGCAGCTGTGAACATCGCATTGGGGTCAGCGTTAGCGCCTCAAGGAGGGAAAACAATACAGTGGCAGTCATCGTTACACCGAACTGGAAGAAGAATTTCCCGATTACTCCGCTCATGAAGGCGACTGGAAGGAAAATAGCAACTATCGCCACTGTGGCCGCTACAGCGGCAAACATAATTTCCTTCGACCCATCGAGCGCCGCGATGAACCTGGGTTTCCCGCTCTCCTTGTGTCGTATGATATTTTCAAGAACCATTATGGCATCGTCAACCACAATACCGACAGCAAGACTCAATCCTAAAAGAGTGAATGTATTGAGAGTGAACCCAGCGAAATAAAGTATTATAAAAGCACCCATTATCGACGTTGGTATCGCCAATAGTACGTTTAACGTAGAAGTCCATGAGCCAAGAAACAACCAACAAACAAGCCCAGTAAGCAAGGCTGACAAAAAAAGCGTAAAACTAAGCTCAGACACGGAGTCTTCTATGAACTTGGTGGTGTCGAAGTTCACATCAAGGCCCATGCCCTGTGGTAGCTGATTTTGCAGTTCCGCAATCTTCTTTTTAATCGCCTTGGCTACTTCAACTGCATTTGAACCACGTTGTTTACGGATCCCAAGACCAACAGCAGGCTTGCTGTTGAACCTGGAAATCCTCCTTACATCCGCAAGCCCTTCCTCCACCCTTGCTACCTGCTTTAAATAAACAGGCACGTAGTTCGGCCTGCCACCGCGCTCATTCACAGCGATCCGGCTGAAATCATCGATGGAGCGGGCCTCTCCCATGGTTCTGACATTATATTCAAGCCTGGGGGTTGTTATCTCGCCCGCTGGCAGCTCTGAGTGCTCGTTTCTTAGGCTCTGCAGTATATCTCCCATTGTCAGCTCATAACGTGCGAGCTTGTCCCTTGACACCCACACTCTTAAGTTGGGTTCCACATAACCACCGAGAAACACTTCACCTACACCAGATACCGTCGTGAACTTATCTTTTATCTTGTCACGAACATGCTTCATGAGCTCAATCTGGCTATGCCCATCCCAACTGACCGTAAGCCAAAGTATCGGCTGGTCCTCTGGATTGGTTTTTGTAACAATAGGCGGATCCATCTCTCTGGGCAGGTCACGTTGCGCCTGCGCTAATTTGCTTTGCACATCCTGAAGGGCGGCGTCAATATTGCGACCGAGATCAAATTCCACGCTAACCATGGCAGTGCCGTGCCTGGCGTGAGACGAAACGCCGCGGACCCCTTGGATCGTCATCACGGCATCCTCAACCACATCGACAATATCGGTTTCGATTATCTCTGGAGCGGCACCATCATAAGTTAGTGAAATAGATATGACCGGAAAATCAACGTCCGGCAAAACGCTCACACCCATCATGCGGAAAGAGATCCAGCCAAAGAGGATCAATCCAATCATCAGCATCCAGGCAAATACAGGTCGTTTAATTGAGATCTCTGGAAGGTTCATTCAAAATACCGCTGTTTCGCAACGAAAAATTATAGGAATACCTCACAGTTGGCAATCGTTATCCTGCCTGAGCCGATACTTTGCAATTAGGTCTTAACAACCCCATTTCTTCCTGGTTGACGATCAAGAGCCCCTTGGTTATCCCAAGCACTGGATGCGCCAGATTATAAAGTCAGTAGCAGTATTCCTGATAATTTGTAGTTATGGATGCAAGCAGCAAGTCATTTTGCCTGATTGCGAGCCAGGTGACGCTTCCAGCATAAACACACCCGCAACCACCAACAGCCCAGAAACAATCGTACTCGAACCTGCGACCATAAGAGATCAGCTTTTCCACGGCAACAAATCAGTTCTCCTTGCAGTAAATCGCGTTCACAAAGCCAAAGACGAGGTCAATATTGCAAGGGCAAGGCTTCTTCCGTCAATCAACCTAGGCGCAATCCTAGCCACCGGATCAACACCAGGATTTTTCCTTTCGTCAGTGGAATTCTTGTTGCCGTTTTTGGTCCCGTCTAAATGGTTTGATTATTACGCCGTCAAGGATCTTCTTAAAGCAGAGCTTGTCGCACTTCGCCTGATGAAGTTAAATACCTACGCTTCCACATATTCGCTTTATTATTCACTGCTAACGGATTCAAGCCTTTATGAAATTCTGAACTCAGAGGCAAATGACTTATCCGCAATCGAAACGAATGTAGAGCATTCGTATCAGCTTGGCCTGGCAACCGAAGAAGATCTTAACCGCGCCCGCGGGCAGGCATCACTTGCCAAGATCAACTTAAGCAAGGTGTCTGACCTCATTTCAATAGAGCGCGCTTCAATGAGACACGCGCTCGGGCTTTCCACAGAAACACAGATTTCGTGGACTGCCGCTGAAGTTGCAAAATCAGACTGGGAAGGGCGTCACATAAAAGAAGCACTAGAGCACGCGGTCGTCATTTCACCGGAAGCAGAACAATTGCATCATCTACAAAGCGCCGCCAAAAAATATTCATGGAGCAAACTCTTTGGGTTCCTCTCCGGCTTAACTGCTAGAACAACTAGCCAGGATGGTAAGTCGTTTTCTGATCTAACGGTTGGGACAGGATTTTCGATTGGCTTTGATTATTTCCCAGCCATACGCCTTTCACAGCATAACTTAAGGGAAATCGAACTCCGCCAAGAGGAGTTGCAACTTGAACTTGCGGATGTGCTTGAAAAAGGCCTTGCTACAACAGCGGAGGCTGAGCGGAGATTAGCAATAGCGCTTGAGGCAGAGAATGCTTTTGAAAAAATCTTTAACAGCAGACTTGGACAATATCAACTTGGCCTAAGCGAGCTGATCCCTGTACTACAAGCGCGTGCTCTATGGCGGCAGGCATCGGTTGAATCACTACGAGCCAAGATACAGATATTTCTACATCGCATCACGCTCCACCGCACGATGCTTACCGATCAGTTCAGCGAAATTCAAGACTGCAAAGTTATCGTTAAATTAAAATGACCCATTTCCAATTGCTTTCATGAATTCCGCTTTCTTACGAGATTTCTGAAGTACATGATCAAATCCAAAAATTGATTCGTTATGTAACTTGGTCAGCATCATATTTATCAAATGAGCATTGGTCTTACATATCGAGATAGCTTCTTCCCTGCTGTATGGACCGGCATAGGCGCGGATAGCACATTGCGCATTAGCTGTCGTTCCGTCTCTTGCACATAGGCGGAGAGCTTCGTCTCGACTAAATGGACCAGAATAAGCAAGTTTCGCACAATCAGCCGGCCCTACGCTCACCGCATGAGTACAAAGCGTAATACTCTCCGATCTGCTAAATATTCCAGAATAAGCAGACAGAGCACATTCAGCTGGAGCTACACTAAAGGCTCCAGAACATAGCGACTGCGCTTCATCTCGAGAAAAAGGACCAGCATATGCCTTTTCGACACAATCTAATCTGTCCACTGGATTTTCAGAAGACTCGGCCACACAGTGATATCTATAACCATCCTGAACGATATCGAATGGGTCTCCGTGATTGGCAAAAGCAAGCTGAGAAAACATTAGCGTTCCTATAACGACAAACAAGAATTGATATTTCATATTTCCCCCAATTTAAAACGCACATAAGCCAAAACCATGCCATCACAAAACGCATTTAATTTGAGCTGAAGGATAAACGAGGTGTTTCTGAAGCCAAAACGCACTTCATGTTAGAGTAATATAGCCCTTCCTACATCAGCGGTTTCTATTCAAAACTTAATTTATATTTCATCGGGTCAATTTCACCTCAACTCAACACACTAACCAATCGCCACGGCCTCGATTTCTACAAGCACGTCCTTTGGCAGGCGCGACACTTCGACTGTCGATCGCGCTGGAGCGGCGCCAGTGGCGAAAAACGAAGCATAGACCTCATTTACCTTCGGAAAGTCATTCATCGACTTAAGAAAAATAGTAGTCTTTACAACCTTCTCAAGGCTGCTGCCACCAGCTTCAAGCACAGCACGCAAATTCTCCATGACCTGGCGGGTTTGGGAAACAACGTCCGTCGCCTTGATCTCTCCACTTTTTGGATCAATAGCTATCTGACCTGAACAAAACACAAAACAACATGCCTTAACGGCCTGGCTGTATGGCCCAATCGGCTTAGGCGCATTATCAGTAAGAACCACTTCTTTTTTAACTTCACTGCCGTGCGTGTACACTAAGGACTCCTTCTTTCATGCGTGATTTGCGGAGGTGGATTTCCATCGCCGTGATCGCTGCCATATTCACAACGTCGTTAACATCCGAGTTCTGTTGAAGCACCGATACCGGCTTTTGCATCCCCACAAGAATAGGCCCAACTGCTTCAGCTGCACCCATTCTCGCAATCAGTTTGTATGCGATGTTCCCGGATTGTAGATCTGGGAATATCAATATATTTGCATCACCTGGCACGAGATTGAACGGGAAGCTTTCCTTTGAAATCTCCGGTGTAATAGCCGTATCCGCCTGCATTTCACCATCTATGATGAGACTAGGCATCCTATTCTTGACTATGATAGTGGCTTCCCTGACCTTCGTGGCCAATCTGTGTATATTGGAACCAAAATTCGAGAAAGACAGCATCGCGACCCGTGGTTCCTCAGCGACGAAACTCTTGGCAAACTCAGCTGTCTGGATTGTGATGTCTGCTAATTCTTCCGGCGTGGGTTCGATATTAACAGTGGTATCGGCGAACCAAAGTATCCTTCGCTTGAAGATCATCATGTAAATCCCAGCCAACCTGGACCCTGGCTTCACGCCGATAACTTGGATCGCTGGCTTAAGAGTTTCAGGATAGCTTTGAGATATCCCGTTAAGAAGCCCATCTGCGTGGCCGACTTCAACCATCATCGCGCCATAATAATTGTTTTGCCCTACCAAGGTTTTAGCAACTGCGTAAGTAATCCCTTTTCGCTGACGTTTTTCGAATAATTTCTGGGCATATTCGTCGCGAAGCTCGCTCGTTGAAGGTCTTATTATCTTGACGCCATCAAGTGCTTCTTCCAAACCAAGCTCCTTGATCAATTTGCGAATTGTCTGATCATTGCCAAGCAAGATCGGCTCAGCGATACCCTCTTCGCGCATGATGTCGGCAGCCTTAAGAATCTTAGGATTACTGCCCTCGGGCAAAACAATGGTGGATTTAGCGCCGCTCCCGGAGCCAGTCTTAACCCGTCTCTTTATCCCCTGCATCACCATATATGTTGAACCAAGCAGAGCCTCCAGGCTCTCTCGGTAGTGGGGGATATCAAGCTTCCTTCTGGCAACACTGCTTTGTATAGCCGCATCAGCCACCGCGGGAGCAACCCAAAGAAGAACCCTGCGATCAAAAGGTTTAGGTATAAGATAATCGCGACCAAACTTGAATTGCTGACCACCATACGCACGCGACACGCTTTCGGGCACATCCTCCTTGGCAAGCTGTGCAAGCGCCTTTACGGCCGCCATCTTCATTTCCTCATTTATCGCAGTCGCGCGGGTATCAAGCGCGCCCCGAAAAATAAATGGGAACCCTAGGACATTGTTTACTTGGTTCGGGTAATCCGAACGGCCTGTTGCCATAATCGCGTCAGGCCTGACTTTAAAGACTTCCTCTGGAAGTACCTCTGGATCGGGATTAGCCATCGCAAAAATTATTGGATCACGAGCCATTTTCTTGATCATTTCGGCATTGATTCCATCCTTCACCGACACGCCGATAAAAGCATCCGTACCCTCGAGCGCCTCGGCCACAGTACGTCTCGAGGTTTCAACAGCGAATCTCTCTTTATACGGGTTCATCCCTTCCTTGCGGCCACGGTAAATAACACCTTTGGAATCACACATTGTGATATTCTCGCGCCGCACCCCAAGCGCGACATATAGATTAGCGCAAGCTATGGCGGCAGCGCCTCCGCCACAAAAAACAACTCTTACCTCTGCTATATTCTTACTAATAACCTCAAGCGCATTCAAAAACGCAGCCCCGCTTATAACAGCAGTACCGTGCTGATCATCGTGAAAGACTGGGATCTTAAGCCGCTTCTTAAGCTCTTCTTCAATGTAAAAACATTCCGGGGCTTTGATATCTTCCAGGTTGATCCCACCAAACGTAGGCTCAAGCATCTCGCAAGCTTTGATAACGTCATCAGGATTTTTTGCCTTAAGTTCGATATCAAAAACGTCAATGTCAGCGAATTTCTTAAAAAGAACGCCTTTGCCTTCCATAACCGGCTTGGCCGCTGCTGGACCGATGTCGCCCAGCCCAAGTACAGCCGTGCCGTTTGAAACAACAGCAACAAGATTCCCTTTAGTAGTATACTCGTAAGCAAGATCTTCCCACTCGGCTATCATCCTGCATGGCTCGGCCACACCAGGCGAGTATGCCAGCGATAAATCCTGCTGTGTTGAAACTGGTTTGGAGGAAATAACTTCTATTTTTCCCTTCCTGCCGCGGGAATGGTATTCAAGCGCTTGTTCATAGAGTGTCATAGATTCAATAGGGTACACCCCGTTGCTTCCAACGAAAATCAAAAAATCAGTTGGGCTGCCAGCCGACCTGTGGCACTCTTAATTATAGATGCTAAGTATCCTTAAAAAATCGTCTGGTATTATTGCTATGACGTGTTTATGCACGACCTTCATTGCGCCTAGCACAGCACTTGGTGATTTTTCCCTTCATCATTGGGAAAATGAATATGTCCCTTGGCAGTCAGCTGATATCTCTGGACAAGTGGGCTATTACACCACATCAGAAAATTTTGATTCAAGTGGCTCACTGATGTTGCCAAGCGGTTTGGATAGATACAAGAGAGTGCAAACCGATCTCACACTTGCCTATGGGGTCACAAAACAATTCAGCATCTTCGCGCGAATGGGTTGGGAAAACATCAGGCTAGATCACAACACCCGTGGCGGCGCGGCTTATGGTTTTGGTGACCAAAGCATCGGTTGGACTTATAGAGCGCTGGAAAACTTAGGCGGCAGTGGCGGGAAACCATATGGAACATCACTTGACGTGCAAATCCAAATGGACTTCCCCACTTATAACAACAAGGAATCCGAAACCAACATCACACCTTATCTCGGCGACGGTTCCACTGATTTGACAGCAGGAGCATTTCTTACCTGGCCGTTCGCACAAACTGCTGAGCGGATTTTTATGTTAACAAGCGGCGCAGGCTACACTTACCGCACTGCTGGATTCTCGTCAGCGATACCATGGTCCGTCTCCGCTCTCCTAAAGCCTACGAAAAAAGGCTTCAGCGCCGGTGCTTCCGTCCTCGGTGTCCATTCACTTGGAACAGACAATACAACTATATTATCCGGAAGCAGCACAAACAGTTCTGGCACGGGCGGCAGTTTCATCACGAATGCAATCAACCCAGTGCTGATCACCGTACGAGGCGAAATAGGCTACCAACTCAAGCACAACCTCGCGCTTTCCCTTTCACTAAGCCGCTCCGTCATAGGACAATATTCGCCGAGCGGGACAATGATAGCAGCTGGAATTAAATCCTCCTTCGGAGACAGCAGGCCAGCAGTAAGTGAGTTTGAATACAAAAAATTAAACAAGGGTTTCTTGAATTACTCGCTGGAAGGGCGTGTCCTACGTGCCAACGATCGCCTCCAACTGGTAAAAATAGACAAGGGCAGCCAGGATGGCGTGGAAGTCGGACAGGTTTTCGATATCTTTACCTTGCAACAAAATGGAGTTGCTGGTGAGTCGATAGCACGGGCCCAAGTAACTGGTGTTAAAAGCGACGAAGCAGCGCTGAGGGTAACAGAATATTTTCAGGAAGTATTGATCGATGAAGGCTTTGTTGTGAAACGTTTGATCCAATAATCAAGATCGGGGTGAAAAATGAAAACAAAAACCATCGTAACATTTCTATTGGTTGCGGCTCTGTTTATACCGGCTAAAAGTTTTGCATCAAAGTTCGCCAACCAATTCACAGAATTCGAACTCCCGCCGCAGTGGCAATGCAGCCTTGAGGGCGCAGAGTGGGTCTGCCAGAGTGCTGATGAATCAAGAAAACGGGACGCCATAATAGTGCTGGCGGCAAAATTAAAAGGCGACCAGGATGACTTAGGGAAGTACCTGGAATATCTAAAAGCAGCCAAGACCTACACCAGCGTCCAGGGTAAACCAGTCAAGTCCGAGCCGAAATACGCTAAGACCGTGAACATTAACGGACACCCTTGGGTGGATGCATTGCACCTTGAATCAGAAATACCAGGGTTCTACACGAGATATCTCGCCACCGTTAAGCAAGACATCGGGGTTCTGGTCACCTACTCGATAAACAAGAACAAATACCAGCAGTATCTTGATAGTTTTGAAAACATGGTCAAGACATTGAAGGTTTTCAGAAAATCCGGTGGAATTAATGTAAGCCCGGCGAACACCAACCTATTTGACCAAGGCAAGATACCAACAGCTGTATCCGAAGGCTCGGTGTTCCCGAACGTCAGCCCACAGGGCGGTGCTGACAAGCCAGCACAACCGAAAAAAGACCAATTTCCGCTGCTGCCGATTATTATAATCGGTGGCGCGATACTGTTCATAATCTGGCGTAAAAGACGGGCAGGTTAACGCTCGCTCTTTTAACGTCCTAGCCGCTTCGGCCGCACACGATGCCTTACTTGTTTTGAAGGCTTAGGTCCGAGTGCAAGCCAGCTTCTTCGCTCGTCACGCAATAGTTTGCGGGCCACGCGCCTGACGTCTTGGGGTGAAACCGCATCGACCTCCCTGCAGATTTCGTCAACACCGATATAACGGTTGAAGAAAATATCGTTCTTGGCGATGCTCGACATACGCGCCTCGACGCTGTCTGAGGACAAAAGTATGGTGCCTTTCAAATTGTCCTTGATGGTCTGAAGCTCTTCCTCCGTTAATAAATCGCGTTTAAGCTTATCAACACATTCCTCGATAAGTTTGAAGCAAACCGGCACGTTTGCCATATTAGTAGCCACATAAACATTAAAAAGCCCAGAATCCAAAAACGGCGAAAGCGTTGAATAAACCGAATAAGCAAGGCCATTTTTTTCACGTATCTCCTGGAACAAAGCAGAACTCATCCCGCCGCCTAGATAGACATTCAACAAAAAAGCAGCAAAACGGTCCCTTGACATGTATGTCGGCCCTTCCACGCCCCACACAAGATGAACCTGCTCGGTCGGCCGCTCTATCCACCACCTGCCGTCCTTCAGTTTTGGTGCGGGCTCGAACCCAAGCTCAACATGAGACCAGCGCCGCCACGGCCTGCCAGGCCAGCTTGGTTTTGCTAGTGGCTTAAGTTTTCTCCGTACCGTTTCATGCGAGACATCCCCCGCCACTGAAACTATCATCCTGTCCGGTCGATAATGCTTGCGAAAAAAATTAAGCAAATCAAGCCTCCTCATCCGTCTGATGCTTGTCTCAGTGCCTAGTATAGGCTTTCCGAGACCATGCCTGCCATATGCAAGCTCGAAGAAAATATCATGCACTAGTTCTTCAGGTGATTCCCCCACCATCGATATTTCCTGCAGGATGACCTTACGTTCTTTTTCCATCTCGTCCCCATCAAAAGACGAATTAAGAATAACGTCGCTTAATATATCCAAACCTAGACCGAGATCACGATCCAGCAGCAGCAGGTGAAAACATGTATATTCCCGCGCGGTAAAAGCATTGAAGTCACCGCCAACCTGGTCAACCTCACGCGCGATCTCCAGGGCGGTGCGGTTTTCCGTCCCTTTGAAAAGCATGTGCTCCAAAAAATGTGAAACACCGGATTCACGTGGGCGCTCGTACCGTGTGCCGGTCTTCACCCAGACGCCTATTGAAAGGCTTCTAAATTCTGAGTGCCGTTCAGTCACCAAAGTCAAACCGTTATCGAATATGCTTTTTTTGAACTTAGAGCGAGCAGCCATTTTTAATCAGCCCCGTTTCTTCTTATCTCTTTTTATGGATCTTTCCACCAATGCCAATGTTTTTTTCAATCTCGCGACATTTACAATGCCAGTTCCAGGGATTGTGATAGGTGCAGTTGTCACACCTATTACGATCCCTGTCTTAGGTGAACGGATTTGAGTCACCGTCCTGCCGAACGGGTTTAAGACAGATCCGATAAGGTCACCTTCATAGATAAGATCGCCCGGTTTAACATCAAGATCTAGCATGCCGCCTTTTTCAGCCCTTATCCACTCACTTGAGCGTACGATGACCTGAAACGGCGGTTTGGTCCGTTCATGCATCGGCCACATACCCATGGCGGAAAGGACATTTAACACGCCGCGGAGGCCGGCTAGAGAGACTCTTTGTGAAAATTTCCCCGTCTCTCCCGCCTCAAAAAGTATTGTCGGCACCCCGGCATCCGTAGCCTCTCTCCGCAACGAGCCACCTACACCGCGCTGATTAATCAACACAGTCGCGCCGAACGCACGCGCTAATTTACGCACCCTTGGCTGTGCCATGTCACCACGCACATGCGGCAGATTAAGCCGGCCATAGGCGGCCGTATGCAAGTCAATGCCGAAATCACATTTCAAGATAACTTCGTGGAATAACCTGGCGGCGATTCTTTCAGCATTGTTCCCATTCCTGTTGCCAGGGAAAAAGCGGTTCAGATCCCTGTGGTAGGGCAGATACCGCGACTGCGTAAGAAAGCCAGGGATATTCACAACCGGAATGGCTATGAGCGTGCCGGATAGCTTTTCATGGTCCACATCAAAGATTAAGCGACGCACTATGTCCGCTCCATTGATTTCATCTCCATGTATGGCTGCAAGAACGAATGCGGTTGGCCCGTCACCTCTTCCTCTGATAACAGTAATTGGAATTTGGATGGCACCTGAAAGAAATGATTCGGAAACTTTAAGATAAATTTCCCGAGTTTCTCCGCTGCCGACTTTTATGCCGCTAATAATTAAAGGTAACCCATTTGAAGTCATCGTATTCGTTATTATTATTATAAGCAGTTTGCTTATCTTCTGGCATACTTTATTTGACGAAACGGATTCTTTAATATCCTGCGTTGAATTTTTGATATTATGAGAAAAATGAAAAAAAAATTAACACTGCCCATTAAAACGACCAATCAAGCGAAACCTACCACGCTGCCTCCTGCTCCAATTAAACAGGTAACTGACCCGCTCCACCGATATCTCGAAGAAGTCAGACGACACCCCTTGCTTACGCCCGAGGAGGAATTCCAGCTTGCCATGCGGCTAAAAAATGAAGGTGACTTAAATGCTGCCAGAGCCCTGGTGTCGGCTAATCTCAGGCTAGTTGTAAAAATAGCGATGGAATACAGGAGTTTTTATTCCAGCCTGCTCGACTTGATCCAGGAAGGCAATATCGGCCTAATGAAAGCGGTCTCAAAATTTGACCCCGCAAAAGGCGTCCGGCTTGGCTATTATGCCTCCTGGTGGATCAGATCTTACATACTGAAATACATGCTCGATAGTTTCCGCTTGGTAAAGGTTGGCACCACTCAGGCTCAACGAAAGCTTTTTTTCCACCTGATGCGCGAAAAACAGCGACTGGAAACACAAGGCCTTGCAGCCGGACCTAAGCTCCTCGCCGAGAAACTCGAGGTCAGGGAAAAAGACATAATCGAGATGGAGCAAAGACTCTCCGGCCGTGGAGCTGAACTCTCGCTAGATGCACCGACGAATCCTGCCGAAGGCACCGAAAATACATTCATTGCCGCCCTGCCTGATTTAAGTGAAGGGGCTGATGAAATAATAGCACACCAGGAATTGCTAAGTATTCTCAAGAACAAATTGCCGGAATTCAAACAGCGGCTCAGCGAGCGCGAACTTCAGATACTTAATGAACGTTTGCTCTCAGAAGAACCAGAAACGCTTCAGAGGTTCGCCGACAGGTACGGCCTTACGCGCGAAAGAGTCAGACAAATAGAAGTCAATCTGATAGCCAAACTGCGGGACTTCCTTAAACCTTCAATTTAAACACCTTTACAGAGCACCCTGCGTCGTGTTAGTGCGTGAACATTACAATTAAAAATAAAAAAGAAGAGAAATAAACCAATGTCAGGAAAAACAATCAACAAAGAAAAAAAAGCAGAAATAATCAATAAGTTCGCAAAAAAACCAAGCGATACGGGATCTACTGAAGTACAGATTGCCCTTCTTACATCACGTATAAACGAAATAAACGGACATTTCGCAACACACAAAAAGGACTTCCACTCAAAGCAAGGCTTGCTAAAAATGATAGGGAAAAGAAAAAGCCTTCTTAACTACCTTAAAAAAGTGGATGTGGCTGGCTATACCAAGCTTATAAGCTCGCTTGAGTTGCGAAAATAGTTACTTAAAAATCAGAAATAATTTTGAACTAGGGAGGTCTATATGATCAGTCGTGTATCCTGCCAAACAGGCGGCAAGGAACTATCCATAGAAACAGGAAAAATGGCAAAACAAGCTGATGGCTCCGTGCTGGTCAGCTACGGTGACACGAGGGTGCTTGTGACCGTCTGCTCGGAAAGAGAAGAAACCAAGAACAAGGATTTCTTTCCGCTCACCGTCGAATTTGCTGAAAAATTTTATGCTGCGGGAAAAATCCCAGGCAGCTTTCATAGACGCGAAGGTCGCCCCACACAGGAGGCAACGCTTTCGGCAAGGATGATAGACAGGCCTATACGGCCACTTTTCCCGGAAGGTTATTTTTTCGAAACCCAAGTGGTGGCAACCGTGCTTTCGGTTGACCCTGACGCGGACGTGGATGTCGCAGCTGCAGTAGGGGCATCAGCCGCCCTGCACATTTCCGATATCCCATTTAACGGCCCAACAGCAGCCTGCCGCATGGGGCGGGTAAATGGTCAGTATGTAGTAAATCCCACATGGAAGCAGATAGATACCGGCGAAACCGATATGGAGATCATTATTACCGGCACCAAAAACGCAATCATGATGGTGGAAGGCGGAGCCAGGGAAGTACCGGAAGCTGATATACTGGAAGCGATCGTTCGTGGGCATGAAGAGATAAAAAAAATCACAACCATTGTTGAGGAATTAAGAAGTATTTGCGGAAGGCCGAAAAGATCATTTGAGCCAGCAAACATTCCTGCCGAGGTAAAATCCGAGGTTGAAAAACTGGCCAAGGCACTACTAGAAAAAGCGCTCCGGACAAAAGACAAGCAAGAGCGTTACATGATGATCGATGCGGCTAAACAATCAACGCTAGAGGCCCTTGTACCGAAAGCCACTGATTTTCCAGCACTGGAAAAAACCGCTCAAAAAGGAATCCACGTCAAGGCCGCCTTCGAGCTGCTGCAGTACAATACAATGAGGCAGATGATACTCGACGATAAAATTCGCATCGATGGCCGCGACACAAAAACGATCCGGCAGATCAATGTGGAAGCAGGCTTGCTGCCACGTACTCATGGCAGCGCACTATTCACCCGCGGTGAAACCCAGATCCTCGCAGCAATCACGCTCGGAACATCCGAAGACGAACAGATCGTGGATACAATGTTCCAAAACTCCATGAGAAAGTTCATGCTACATTACAACTTTCCGCCATTCAGCGTAGGAGAAGTCGGCCGCATGGGTGGACAAAGCCGCCGCGAGATCGGCCATGGCATGCTGGCTGAGCGCTCAATCAAGGCAATGATGCCATCTTTTGAAAAATTCCCATATACGATCCGCGTGGTTTGCGAAACACTGGAGAGCAACGGCTCGTCTTCCATGGGCTCCGTCTGCAGCACATCCATGGCGCTTATGGATGCCGGCGTTGATTTCCCAAAGCCGGTAGCCGGGATCGCGATGGGCCTGATAAAAGAAGGCGATAAAGTCGCTATTTTGTCTGACATACTTGGCGACGAAGACCATCTTGGTGACATGGACTTTAAGGTTGCCGGCACCGAGTACGGCGTAACAGGCATTCAGATGGACATAAAGATCGAGGGGGTTGACGAGGCAATAATGCGAACCGCCCTGTCACAAGCACACGAAGGAAGGCTGCACATTCTCAAAGAGATGAGCAAAGCGATTTCCGCACCAAGAGAGTCATTATCCAAATTCGCGCCACGAATCATCACGATAACCGTTCCGGTCGATAAGATCAGGGAAGTGATAGGTTCCGGCGGGAAAGTCATTAAAGAAATCGTTGCTAAGACCGGCTGCAAAATCGACATCAATGACGATGGAAAAATCAATATCGCATCGAACGACAGCGCCGCCGCACAAAAAGCAATCGATATCATCAAAGACATCATTGCAGAAGTTGAAGTCGGAAAGACATACAAAGGTATAGTCAAGAAAGTGGTCGAGTTCGGAGCTTTCGTCGGCATCCTGCCCAATCAAGACGGCTTGCTGCATATTTCAGAAATCGCGTATGAGCGCGTGCAAGTCGTGACCGACTACCTCAAAGAAGGCGACGAAGTCGAAGTTAAAGTGCTTGAAGTTGACAGATCCGGCAAGATCAGGCTCTCAAGAAAGGCTTTACTTCCCACGCCTCCTGGAGGTTCCGGAAGTAAACCAAGGGGGGATCGGCCTTTTGCGCCTAACCGTCGCTGATGGATCACTCAACTACAGCATTTTCACGCTGACGATCATTCCCAAGGAAGCTGATCTTAAGCTAAAGTTACTGCTGGGGAAGAAATTAATGTAAGGATTTAAGTAAAAATTCGGCGTTACATCCCATGCCACACCCGGAGACAGATTAGTCCCGTCATTTGAAAAAACAAAGGGCCTCTCGCCAAAAGCATGGCTAACTAACACCTCATACAGCAAAGTGAGGGAGAGATTGTCTCGCATCCTGAAATACAAATTAGGACCTAAATAGAGCTCAAGATCGTTCCCGAAACCTTGTTTGCCGAAGTAATTGTATCGAATGGAATTATAAGTCCCTATCGTTAAATTCGCGACCTGAAATGTCAGCACCTGAAAGCTCTGAAAAGCCGCAAGAAGATCATTATCGCGTGAAGCTAAAGTAACCGGGAAGTGGACTCTAGCATCGGCATATAGATTCCAGCCACCTGTATGGATTATCTGATCCAGCCCTAAACGGATATATGGATCTCTCATTATGAACTGCTGACCCATCACAGGCCGCCACAGCCAATAAGCCGTGCCGGAGATGGAAAGTTTTTCTGAAAATTCATAGCCAAGACTAAGATAATTCTTCAATATTATTGGATTGAATAAATCCTTTTCTCCAGACGGGGTGGGCTGATACCCCGAGGGATGCGTGACGGACGGGCCATAGAAAATTCCAAAATAGTTCAGCCAAAAAGATCTTGATGCAACATCGGCCTGCGACAATCCGCCAGAAATCGTTTTTGCATCATTGTTTTCAACAATCTCGACGTCCTGTGCTTCATCAACAACCGCTTCAGTCTCCGACACTTTTGGGGTTTGGCCTAAATCATCATCCGAAAAACTCTGCTCAATGTATAATCCGAAACAAACTGGCAATAGGACAATAAACACATATTTTACAAACATAAGCCGATGCCTCCGATCTCCTAAAAGAGACAAGAACTAAGCAAGCCACCTGCCAAAAAAGCGGAGTCGACTGATCTTCTATTTTTATGCTTCTCACCGTAAGAAACTTCCTGTTCCTACAAATTTGCCGTTATAATTAGTTGTATGGCAACCGATCTCAACCAAACATGGTTTGTGTATGCTCCAGGTGTCAAACCAGGGCCGTACACATCAAAGCAAATAGAGGAACTGCTACAAAGCGGCAAAGTTCACGGTCAAAATCTAGTTTCCGCCGAGCATTTAAATGGCAAGTGGATAAGTGTTTCTGAACTAATAAAGACTAAAAAAACTGATTTCACTCCCCCTCCCCGACCTATTCAACAGACCACCCAGTTAAATGACATCAACACGGCTGAATCATCCACGGACCCCACGCTCAGTCT
This sequence comes from uncultured Bacteriovoracaceae bacterium, assembly GCA_964358645.1. GTDB lineage: Bacteria > Bdellovibrionota > UBA1018 > UBA1018 > UBA1018 > JBBTDV01. The sequence continues at coordinate 31,189 of CAYHPW010000021.1, forward strand.
TTTTGAAGCACTTCAGACTATGCGCGAACGCAGACGAACCCGGGCCGCAGCTGGACTTGATAAAAGCATAACGACATCTGACACAACTTCTGATAAAAGCCCCTTTTCGTCTCGCATTGCTATATTGGTATCAGTCATCGCCGTGCTCAGTGTTATCGTGTTCATGGTCAATAATTTCCTAGGCGGCAAAAAGGACAATAAAACCACAACAGCGCATCAACCAGTCACACAACCTATAAATGCTGACATCCAACAACCCCCAGCGCCACGAACAGCAAGCCACACACAAGAAATAACCAAAGAATTAATACGTCCTGCCGTACCAAAAATGCCGGAGCCTCCTACACGGCCCACACCGCAAAAAGCTTCATTGCTGAAACCCGCCGCAGCAAAGCCTGCTGTGGCCGCCACAACGCCTCCATCTAAAGAAAAATATGATACGGCTGACACGGATTCCGACCGCGACAAAGATCCGGAACAAAAAGATAAACAGATCGACTCGCAACCTGCTTCACATAACGAGCAGGCCCCTCCTCCTGACCAAGGCGGAGGAAGCGGTGGCAGCGAAAGCAGCTTACAAGATACATATTCACAGTAAGCAGGTGGTGAATAGCTTGACGGCCATACCCATATACGCATAACTCTAATGGCTATGGAGTACACAGGTTTGTTTGTGACATTTGAAGGCACGGAAGGCGTTGGTAAATCTACGCTCATCCGAGAAGTCGCAAAAATGCTTAGACAGATAAAAGTACGGAATATAATAACACGCGAGCCTGGAGGAAGTAGGACCTCCGAGAAAATTCGGCAGATTATTTTATCAGCCGATGGAATCGACCCGATGTCCGAGCTGCTCCTATACGAAGCTGCACGCGCGGAACATGTAACAAAAACAATCCTTCCAGCTTTACGTAACGGAGTCACGGTGCTTTGCGATAGGTTCAGTGATTCCAGCCTTGCTTATCAGGCCTACGCACGCGGGCTGCCGTGGAGCCAGGTAAAAACCCTTAACAAGATCGCCACCAAAGGGATTAGTCCAAATCTTGTGGTATTGCTCGACGTTGATCCTGCGCTCGGGCTTAGGAGAGCGAAGGATCACAACAGGTTCGAAAACGAAGGCATTAAATTCCAAAAGCGCGTCCGCATGGGATTCCTAAAAGCAAGAGCCGAGAACCCGCGGAGATGGCTAGTGATAAAGCCGGATGCGCGCTCAACACCTGCAGACCTAGCCAAAGAAGTCCTAGCCAGAATCAGAAAGATAAACAAATGAGCATTCATAAGATCCTGCCACTTCCACAGGAAGTTCTGGATCATCATTACAAAACACTTTCTAATCCTACTAGCGAGTGGCTAGCGCAAAAGCGCATGCCACCGGTCCTGCTTATCACCGGCATAAGCGGAGTCGGTAAAAGAAGTATCGTCTATCACCTGGCTCAGTGGCTGCTTTGCCAGCAGTGCGGGTGGCACGAACAACCTGAGAGCGACAACCTGTTTGGAGACCTGCTTGGCGCACCAGCAGCCGCAGAAAAGACAAAGCACAATATACATCCGTGCGGCGAATGCAGCAGTTGTAAAAAGATGTTTAACGGGGCATGCGTGGATTTTCATGAAGTAATCCCCAAAGATAAAGATGAAGACACTGACAAGGACTCATCACTTAAGATAGACCAGTTTCGGGAAATCAAATCCTTTTTAGGATTCGGCGCACATGAGGAGCATTTTAAAATTATATTAATACCGAATGCTGAAAGGATGACTCAACAGGCAGCTAACTCCGTACTAAAGATGCTTGAAGAGCCTCCCAAAGGATGGTTGTTCTTTCTTACGGCCAACGATGCCTCACTGCTGCTACCAACTATCCGTTCGCGCTGCCAGGCAGTTTCACTGAAACCGCTACCCAAGGGAATTCTGTTATCACTTTTGGAAAATGCCGGAGTTGAACAACTAAAAGCCGCCGTCTGCGCCGAGCTTGCGCAAGGAAGTTGGGGGAAGGCTTTTAAGCTGGCAGAAAATGAAGCATGGAGCAAACGCAGGATTATTTTTAATTTCTTAAGCAATCCAGAACAAAACATCGCACCCCTCATTGAATGGGCCTCCCAGGGACATTCGAATTTTGCCCTGTTAGTCGACCAGCTTGAACACATCACGCATGACATGATCCGCTGGGGCATAACTGCTGATACAATAAAACCAGAAATCCACGATTGGGCAAACACCGATGGCGTTGACGCCATACTCACCCACATTAAAAAATTTGACCCTAGCCGGCCTGAATCACATTCAAAGGCCATAGCCTTTTGGATAGAACGATCCGAGCGGCTCGCACGCTCCAGAAAAGAAATGTTACTGCCGCTCAATCGAAAGCTACTTGTCCAGGACCTTCTTTTGCCCTGGCTCGCGGCAGGGAATATGGACGGTTGATGATAGAGGTCAAAGAGGCTGGGAAACATTTTGAAGACAAATGGATTCTCAGAAGAATAACTTTTGACATGTCTCGAGGGGAATCAATGGTTCTCATAGGCCCTTCAGGATCAGGCAAGAGCGTGCTGCTTAAAATAATAGCCGGTCTCATCACTCCAGATGAAGGATATGTGAAGCTAGGTAGTTCCAATATAGGCATGCTCTTCCAGCAAAACGCACTTTTCAACTCTCTGAGTGTGATTGAAAATCTTTTGTTTCCACTCGGAGAGCGCTTGGGACTATACGGAACCGAAGCCAGGCATCAGTGCGCAGCGCTTTTAGAAGCAGTCGGGCTCCTTGAAAGCGCGGATCTTTACCCTGACGAAATTTCAGGCGGGATGCAAAAGCGGCTCGGCATAGCGCGAGCATTGATCGTAAAGCCAGAGATTATTTTATATGACGAACCCACTGCCGGGCTTGACCCTATTACTTCGAGATTAATCGCCGATCTGATACTGGGACTACGGAAAAAAGAAGGCAGTACCATCATAACCGTTACAAATGACATCAACCGCGCATATCAGCTTGCCGATCGTATTGCACTGATTGCCAGAAACACTATGTACATTGGCGGAACACCGGATGATGTCCGCCAAAGCCGCGATCCCGCACTTAAGCAGTTCATCTATGGACTCAAGGATGGACCGCTCAACCAGCCAGGTCACCTTACATGAGTATCAGGTTTCAAAACGTTACAAAAAGTTTTGGCTTAAATCGCGTGCTTAATAATGTCAGTTTTGAAGTTAAAACCGGCGAAATCCTTTTTATCATAGGAAAAAGCGGCGTAGGAAAATCCGTCACATTAAAACACATAGTGGGACTGCTCAAGCCTGATTCTGGATCAGTGAGCATTGATGGAACTGATGTCACAAAACAGTCCGCAGAACAATTATCCGAAATACGGTTGAAGTGTGGGATGGTCTTTCAGCGCCCTGCACTTCTTGACTCACTCACGGTTTTTGAAAACATAGCTTTCGGCCTAAAGACAGTGCAATACGCCGTCAAGGCCGGTAAGGAACTTGAGCCTAAGGAGCTCGAGCGCATCGTCACAGAAAAAATCAGGCTCGTGAACCTTGGGCATGAACTCCCGGCAATTCTCGATAAAAAACCACCAGAGCTGTCATTCGGCATGCAAAAACGTGTTTCACTCGCGCGAACATTAGCACCTCATCCTAGCTACCTTCTATTTGATGAACCAACCACCGGGTTAGATCCCATTACTACAAATGCGATAAACGACCTGATCCTAGACCTCTCACGCAAGCTAAAAGTTACAAGCATAGTTGTTTCTCATGACATGAGTTGCGCGCTAAAAATCGCCGACAGGATTTTAGTTCTTGATAAAGGTGCAATCCTGGCACTAGAACCTGCAAGCGAGATACGGCATTCACGCCAACCGCTCATTATGGAATTCCTAAAAGAGGAATTTCTTAAAGGGGGGGCGCCATGCTGAAGAACCTCCTGCATGAACTAGGCGGCATCGCAATATTTTTGTTCTCGGTCTTTAAAACATTTCTCTCAACACGTGGAAATCTGCGCCCCATAGTGGGCCAGATAGCCTATGTGTCCTTCCGATCCTTATCCACGGTGGTGTTTGCCGGCGTTTTCGTGGGTGCCATTCTGGTCCTTCAGTTCAACCTGATTTTGGTCAAATACGATGCGCAGTCTTTTCTCGGGGGGCTTAACACTTCTTCACTCATACGTGAAATCGGGCCTCTTATCATATCCTTCCTCCTGGCCGGTAAAATCGGCGCTTTCACGGCCGCCGAACTCGGGACCATGCGCGTGACCGAACAAATAGACGCGATCGAATGCCTTGGCGCAAACCCGATCCAATACCTGGTGGTGCCGCGGGTCTTCGGTATTGTCATTTCAAGCCTGATTCTGCTGGCATTAGGCCTCATGATAGGCATCGTTGGATCGATGACAATCGCAACGCTGTTCTGCGGGATAAATCCTCTGCAATACATCATGAGTGTCCCGCGATTCACCGAGCCGTTCACTGTGTTCGGTGGGATGCTGAAGTCTTTCGTCTACGGTACAATCGTGGCCACGGTTTCGTGCTACAAAGGATATACAGCCACAGGCGGGGCACGCGGGGTGGGGCGCGCCGTAACAACAGCCGCCATATATACGAATCTCTACATAGTGATCGCAAATTTTCTGACAAGTAATTTTCTTGAATATGTCTATGAGCTCAAGGAGGCCATTTGGGTACCTTGACAGCGATATTCTCACTGTTTGGGCAAGTGATTGTACGGCTACCAAAACGGCAGTCATGGAGATGGGGAGAAATATTTTCTGCAACAGTACAGATAGGCGTGGGCAGCTTACCAATAATCTCGGTGGCCACCGCATTTGCCGGGCTGGTTGTCACCAATGAAATCGCCTGGCACATGAACAAAGCTCTCCACACCGTATCCATGATCCCAGGGACCACAGGACAGTTCATCCTCCGCGAACTCGGCATAGCAATACCACTTCTCCTGCTCGTGGCAAAAGCTGGTGCCGCAATTACGGCCGAAGTAGGCAGCATGAAGATCACCGAACAAATAGATGCTCTGAAACTGCTTGGGATCGACCCTGTAAGTTATCTTGTGGTGCCAAGATTCGTGGCGACGACAATATCAGGGATGTGCCTGACTTTGTTTTCGGCTGGTATCACCTTAGCCTGTGCCATCATGGTAGCGACATTGCGCTATAACTTTTCAGTGCCGGAATATATAAACGCATTACGATATTTCGTAGGTCATAAGGACCTTATCTGCATGCTCATAAAAGGCATGGTTTACGGCGCTGTTATACCCATTATTTCTTGCTCATATGGCCTTAGGTGTAAAGGCGGCGCTGAGGGTGTCGGCACAGCCACTACGAATTCCGTAGTAACTTCCACGGTCGCGATAATTATTTTGGACTTCATCCTGACATATCTTTCTACTCTGATTCTGTAGTGACAGACGGTTAAGTTTATAAGAGAATGACTTAATAAAAATGAAACTTTCCAACGAAACCAAAGTAGGCGGTTTGATCTTAGGCACCATCCTTCTAGCAATTGCATTTGCCTGGCTTGTTGGCATACAAAACCCATTCAGCAAGTCAGTGGAGTTTTATGTCACTTATAATTTCGCCGGCGGGATCGAAGTCGGCTCGCCAGTGAGGATGTCCGGGATAAAAGTCGGCAAGGTTGAAAAAATCAGTTTCTTCACTCCTGCGGATCCAAAATCCGTGGCGATCAAGGAACCTGGCAGCGACGGTTTCGACGCCGAGAAGTCTATCGTCCCGTTACGCATTAAAGTATCCATCAGAAAAGACGCCGCGGTGGGCGCCCGCAAGGACAGCCGCTTTTACGTCAATCTCGCTGGCATCATTGGCGAGCGCTATATAGAGATCATGCCTGGCAGCATGAGCGCACCACAGATTCAAGCGGGAGAATCCGTGGCAGGTGTTGATCCCCCGCGGATTGACCAGCTTATTTCTCAGAGCTTCGATCTTGCCGGAAAGATCAAGGACTTCATCGAGCAGAACAAGGGGGATATCACTCGTTCAATAGAGCTGCTTTATAAATTAAGCGGCAACCTGAACAAAACTCTCGCATGGGTTGATAAAAGCGCGGTCTTCAAAACCGATCTTTCTAAGCTTATAGAGAACCTGATTTCAATAACCACCGACGTTAAACGCATTACTGATAAAGCCCACACCAAGGATGGCGAAAAAACCCTCAAGCTCCTTTACGACCTCCTGTGGCGCCTCGAACCCCTTGACTCAAAGAACATACGCGAGTTCTTCCAGAAGGAAGGGATGAAAGTCCATTTGTTCTAAGCCTGTAAAAAGAAGTGATGAGATAACCAATAGTATTGATGCAGATTAGCCGAAGAAGAAGCATGGTGCTTAGATATCATGCCATTGCCGTCACTTTTATGACAGTGATTATTGCTTGTCTTGGCTCAGCGGACGAGCGAGATTTCCTTTTAGAGAAAGTACCTGCTGAAAAGCTCGATTCAGCAACTAGTTCGATTAGCCCAAATGAGCTCAATTTTTACAATTCTGCGCATCAGGACGTAAGCGGCGGCGCCCTCATTTCAGTTGGGACCTTCCGCGCTCTCAACAACGCTGCTACGGGGGACTTTTTAGAAATCTATCTCTTAGATGTGAATGAAAGCGTAGTTCATTTTAACGCCAAACACCTGGAGCTGATCGCTAGATCTGCAAATCGGTACGCTTATCTATCAAATCTATATCACGATCCAAAAGTTGGAGAAGCCATCAAAGCTTTCGATGAGGGCAGAGCAACGGGAAAAAAGGTCGGCGATAAAATCTCCAGGGCAATAAACAAACTGAAGCGCTTAAAGATTGAGCCATTTCAAATGCAAGATGGGTATGTTTATAGCATGCATAGGATAATACAGGACACTAATACATACCACTCGTCGTTCTTAGGGTCGGACAAATACTTTGGGCAATTGAAAAAGCTTGTCGATTCAAAACGTATTTTCGCGGTACCAGGAAGCTTGAGTGGCCGGCACGTGATGGCTTGGCTTGGTAAAAGACTGCAAAAGCGTGGTGTGCATGTATCGGTATTAGATATTTCTAATGTCTTAGATTACATGCCTCGAGATAGACAGAAGAGATCTTTTGCCAATAACCTGCTTAGACTTCCGTGGTCAAAAGCTTCAAAAATTCATTTCACAATAGACCATGACCGCATTCCTACGGTTAAATGGGGATATAGCTGGAGCTATTACAGCATGTCGTTAAGTGATTTTATGAAACATAAACTCTATTGGTGGCCCCAGGAGTTGAAACACAACAACTCAAGCACATGTATCTCTAAGTCTCTGTATAAAATGCTGTATTAGGGTTGCTGCATCCCAAGCGCAGTAATGCGGTTTATTTCTATGAATTAAGGGAAGGGTGTTTCCCGTTATTGCCGTTTTAGAGGTTGGTGAATTTGGACTTCGCCAAGCCATTTGTAATGGTGGCTATCCTTGAAGCTCCATCTTCATTGGGTAATACCGACTTACTCCCCTGACCCGTTTCTTACTATCCGAAAGCACCCTGGCGAACACAGGTTATATTAGGTTACTTACCAATAATTGAAAAATTCTGTAATCAAGCCCCAACTATTAACGATCTCAGATTATCAGGTGGGATAGGCCCTCCTAAAAATCTGGGGCATTATAAAAGGAGAATTAAAATGTTATTTTTTAGTAAAATTAATTTAAAAATTAGAATAATCGGTACTTGTTTAGGGGTTTTTATTTTCTCGTTAAATCCCACATATTCGAAAGCATCTTGTATCGATGCATACAAAAAAAGGATAGAGCAAATGCTTGGTTGGACTGATGGCTTAGCTGCGATGTCGATGCCGCTCAGTCCTACGGTTGTGGCAGCTCCTGTTTTAATTCCAATGGCGTTCTTAATAGTTAAAAAAACACATAAGTACCAAACATTTATTCATATTCTTGAGCAAATATCTTCCAATCAATTGGGACAAGAACTTAATGAATTTTACGGGAAGGTGCTAAAAAATAAAACGATTAAAAAAGCCATTAAAGACAAAAATATAAATCTTACGATTGACGATATTGCTGATGTGTTAAGAAATGCTGATGACAATAACTTTTTTTGTGAAAGCGGAACAGAGCGAAACCCAAATTTTAGTGATCGTCGTGTTTATAGTTACAAAAAAGCTTTAAAATGGACAATTAATGAAATTATTAGAGCCAACAATTTAGACTAATACCCCCAGGTGGTGGCACCCAGGATTTTTGCAATAAAATCTTTTTGCCGCCTTCAAAACAAGCTGGAGGCACACAATCGAGCTGCCTCCGGCTTCCTTAATTTCCCGTCATTAGAAACGTTTTTCATAAAAATTCATCTTCAGCTCCGGCTAAATAATCTGCAGACCGCGCCTATGGCTCTACTTCAAAGTGGGGAAAGAGTCCTAAAATATCTTCGTTTTTTAAAACCATGGCTGGCAAAACTTTAAGGTCTGGCCTAGATCCCTCCGTCGCTAGCAATGGATCTTGTGTAATCCCCATGAATTTCTTAATCCGATCTGAAAGATCTTCCGGTAGCATTTGGCAGTTTTTAGGTGGAGTAACATCAAGATTCAGCCAGTTAATAAGGGGTGAGTATTCTTTATGAATAGTAGAAGACATGAACGAATAACAGCTCTGAAATGCTTCGTCAGATATTTTTGTTACAAACCTATAATAGTTATTATTCAACTCAGCATTAACTTTTTGGATGGTATATCGGCTCCATCTCTTGGGTAATTTGAGTTTATTGAAATAAATATTAATAAGTTTTTTAACAAAATGCGCGTGGATAACTAAAATAGGATCTATAAGACTATAAGCGCCTCTATTAGAATGTTTTTGGAAAATGACTTCTGAATGACTAAAAACATCCTTAGAGACACTAAAATTTTTCTCATCGTCATGAAGAACTAAATCTCTTCCACTATAAGGAAGTACACTAGTAATAATTGTAATAAAATCGGCAAATATAAATTGTCTTGTCCAAACAAGATCCTTTGCTCGCTTATAAATTTTATTTGAATAACCATACCACGCTTTGGAAGCTCCAAGCGTCAACAAATACCAATGTGCTTCTGCTTCATAAAACAAGCGGAGCACAGAAATACGCTGTTGCTGAGATACTTCGCGTTTAAAATTCAACAAATCCCAGTATCCGACATCAAGCGGATAACGATAACGAAACTGATACGCATGAACAATCTCATGGAACAAATTAAATACCAAATCATCCCCTTTGAGAGATGGATCGATAAGCATTATGTCTAAAGCAGGCAGATAGATTCCATAAAGCTTGTTACACTTTTTTTGGGTCGGCAATGAGCTACTCGGTAAACAAGCTTTTGGTAACAAGAGTGATAACTTAAGATGATTCCAAATTTCTTGATTAATATAATAAATTCTTCCTTGCATTTTATTAAGAGTTTCTTCTAAGAGTCGGCCCACTCTTTTATCGCCAGTTTCCATATGGCTAGGGTTCCAGGGTGCTTTTGAAATCAAATCGGTTATTTCTTTTTTTGCCTGCATAAAATCTTCTAACCTTATCGGTTCAAGGATCTCTGGAGGCACTTTATCAAGCTGGCCCATGGATCCATAGGAAGGAGCCTGCAACAATAAAAGACTTAAAGGCAAAATTATCTTAAACATATGAAGCCGTTCTTCACTTGAAGAGTACCATCAGGAATAAGTTTTCTAATTTTTGAAATTATGGCTCTCAGATGTTGGTTATAACGCTCCTGATTCAACTCAAGGTCCCACACCACCTTAAAAAGATCTTGAAGCGAAATGGAGCTCCTTGTTGAAAGTGTATTAAGTATTTTTTTAGCGATTGGGCGATCATACAATATTTGTATGCGCTTAGGCGCGTAAGACAAAATAAGTTCTTGCCGCTCCAAATAACTCCATAAATGGAAAATATGAACTTTATTCTTAGAAGCTCCAACTTCTTTATTGGTTCCAAGAATTTCATTCAATTCCGCCTTACATTTTTTTTGAGTTCCTACATCATTAAGCCAGCGAGCGATTTCTTTAGCTTCTAATAATCGGACATATCGTTCTAAATCATTCCCAAATTTTCTTAAATAATGACACTCAGAACGAAGCCCTGTAAGCAAGCGATCAAGCCATAAGCCATCTTTCTTTAAATTATTAATGTTGGCAAAAAGTTTATTAAGTTCATGTTCTGCATTTTCCTTGTCTGTGATTTCTGTATAGGCTTGGACAAGAAATGCCCCGATTGAAAAACTGGAACTCGCAAGAGGATAAAGCTGGATAAGCCCATTTGCTCGCTGTAACTCTTCAATTGCCTGGTAGGGCTGTTTAAGCATGAGATAGGCATGCCCACGAAGCTGAATCAACACAAGACGGCTTACTGGTTTTAACGCCTCCGATTTAAGTGTTGATCCTGAAATACTGAGAGCTTTTAGCAGATCACCATTAAAAATAGCCAAACGGGTTTCTTCTATATTTTTTTCAGCTAATTCATAAGCAGTCTTAGGTTCAAGATTCGTAAGAAGAGACTGAGCCGTTCCAAGTTGATCCATAAAAAGCGCAGTTCTTACATCTTCAAGTTTGTGAAAATAATCATCTGCTTGTTTTAAAAGAGAAGCTTGTGCAAGATCAGCCCTGCCGCAAAAAGCGCGTAAAAAATGTGACAATGATGCACGTGTGTTGGGATTGCTTCGAATAACAATTTCCTTATCCTGCGCAAGACCAGAACTAAGAGCATCCTCTAAAGTGTCCAGTTTTTTTAACTCAATAGGTTCCATAAACTCCCAAGATCAACCAGCCCAACTTACACTCCAAAAGTCATTAATAACCGATGTAATTAGTATATTAATTTAACGCGTAGAGCAATAGTTAAAATATTTTAAGGTAACTATTTGAAATTTAATGTGTTCTAATATTTTAAACGCTCCACAGGCTAACGAATCGTCAATATATAGCGCCATTTGATAAGCATCTTCACTATCAGAATAAAAACCTTTACGAATATGAGTTATGACAAATTTAAGCGTCTGATAAATCCCAGCGCGTAGTTGTCCCTGAAAAAGATCGCTTACTTCCTCGGCTGTTGCACACTCCTTAGACCATTAGCTCGCCATTCAGTCACACATAAACCAGAACAAGCGGAAACTAATTTCCGTCAAATGGCTATCCCGCGTGCCGTGCATAGCGTGTGGTAACAATTAGTTCCACTTTGGTAACAAAGATGTTGACGCAGTGCGATTTGTATTATAAATCTCTGCGTCATGGAAAAACTAGAAAGCCAATTAAACATTTATGAATACTCAGATCCCACTGAATTCCTTAGGGATTTATTAAAGCGTAAGCAGAAGCTTAATCCCCGCTTCTCACTTAGGGCCTGCTCACACCAGCTTGGACTTAAAAACCATGTACTGCTCTCTCTCATACTTAACGACAAACGGCGTTTAAAGCCTCAGGTCGCAAAAACAATACGCTCTGCTCTTAACCTTACCCCAAAGGAACAGCGCTATTTCGATCTATTGGTACTTCACCGTAACGCCGAGACAATTGAGGAGCGAGAGCTGTACGAGGAGGCCCTAAGTTCCTTTCATCCAGAAAAACAATTCTCGGTGATGAAGTCAGACATGCTCCGCTGCCTAACCGATTGGGCACATATAGCGGTTCTTGAGCTGGTCAAATTAAAGAACTTCAAAGAAGACCCGGAGTTCATCGTCTCCCGATTGGGTGGCGAGATCACACCAGAGCAGGCAAAGCATATCATCAACAGACTGATCCACACACAGCTGCTAAAAAGGGATTCGAACGGCGCACTCATACAATGCACCGACCAGCGCGTGACAGATTTTGACGTCCCCACTGAAAGCGTCCGCCGGGTACAGGCTGAATTCCTGGCCCGCGCCAAAACAGCGCTCGAAGAACAAAACATCCATGAGCGCGAATTCTTAAGTTTCACATTCAGCCTCAGGTCTGAAGACATACAGGCCGCAAAGACCTCTATCCGCGAGTTTTACCAGAGCTTTGCCAAGAGCTTTGATTCATCTTCAGGAGATGAAGTTTACCAACTTGGCGTTCAACTATACCGAATAACCAGAAAAGAAGGAGATCGTTATGACCACTAA
>CAYHPW010000022.1:0-40636 GCA_964358645.1 uncultured Bacteriovoracaceae bacterium
TAATACATCAGCTTCCACCCAAACCCACGTTTCGTCAGGCCTAATTGCGCAACAATGCCTTTAGCTTATGGCTATATTACATTACTGATATTTTAGCTTTATTATAAGCTAAATTAGCCTGTTGTTATAGGCTGCTTCAGTGACCATAAATAGCATCCGCATTATAACCCATTGTCACGGCTCAAAGTTTTTCAGTATCTCTGCTACTTTAAAGAAAAGCTCTGGCTGTATTTCTTCAAAGTATATTGAAAGAAATGCGGCCAGGCACTATCATTAACCTAGAAGGTATTATGCCACATCAGCGCACACGTCAGATTAACGAGCTCTATAAGAAAATTGTGGCTTTCAGCCCGATAATCGGGATATTCGGCCATCGCCAGGTAGGCAAGAGCACGCTTGCTGCCAGCCTAGCACAAAGCTATTTCACTTTAGATGACCAGGACACACGCAGGCAGATTCACGAAAACCCGAAGTTTTTCATCACAAAGCAAAAAAAATACCCAACAGCCTTGGACGAGTGTCAGCTTGAACCAGCCTTGTTTCCAGCACTTAAAGAGCAAGTACGCGTTTTTAAGAAACCGGGCCAATTCCTATTGACTGGTTCCGTAAGATTCACTAGCAGGAAGGCCATACGCGAATCACTAGCAGGCAGAATGGTGGGCGTTGAACTTCTCCCGCTTATCTTGTCAGAGCTAGATCAGGAGCCGCTACCGGATACTCTTTTGACCCTGCTTAAACTGCCGGCATTTTCGCAATCCTCCCTGGATTTACTTCGTCCATGGTCAAGCGTAAAAGCAACGCAAGAATCACTAGAAAAATATCTCGTTCGAGGCGGCTTGCCAGGCCTGTGCTTCATACGCGAAGAGCGCCTTAGGCGTGAAGCAATGCTGGCACTCCACCAGCTCATGCTGGACCGCGACCTGCGGCTGATTCTTGAAACAAGGCTTTCTTTGGAGGCGATCACAAGATTTCTCAGGCTTATAGCAGCTAACGGATTTAACCCCTACAATGCCTCTGAAATGAAACGAAGAACCGGGCTTTCACACCAGACTCAGAAGAATCTACTGTTTGCCATGGAATCGATTTTTCTGATCCGCAGAATCCCCATTACAGGGCGATCTGGTGAGATCATCTTAATGGAAGACCAGTATGAAGAGCTAGTGCTTTCAGACGCGAGTCATCCCAACCAAGACCAGCTCTTATCGGCATTCTTCCGCAACTCAAGGGCACAATTTGAATACCGCCTTGGCAGCACAGTTAGGTACGAGTCGTACCAGACACGATCCGGTGCAAGAATTCCAATAGTGATAGTAAGCGATGGCGGAAAACTAGGCGTCATAGTAATTGAAAATGATACACCAACATTATCACAACGCCGCTCAGTGGATAGCTTCCTTAGACATCACGCAAATGCCAAAGCGCTTTATCTTTCTGATAACCCAGTCAAACCACGTATGCTGGATCAAAGAAGCATGCTGTGCCCGATGGTGAGCGTGATTTGACGTAAATTTGACAGCAAATACACACTGACAACGGCTGCACAATTCTGAAGGCATAAAGAAATTTTGTCAGTGATTAAGCTGCCTTTTTGACTGAGACAAAGTCCTCTTCGGCATGTTCTGGTTTTGTTTGAATTTGGAACGGGCTAGGTCCGTTTTTATAGAGCCACTTTTCAACTTTTTCCCTGTGATCAACAAGAAATGAACGCATAGTTCTACTAAATAAAAAGAACTATGCGTTCATAAGTCAAACCGGTGAGGTTAACCTTCCGGTGCTGATTTACAGTGTATGAATGGCGTTGTTGCGCAATTAGGCCTATTATGAAATTTAAGTATTTGTTTATTAGGGCTTTATTGGCTGGTGTTTTGCTCTCTAGTGTGGTGGCTTTTTCAGCTTCCACCCATGTGTTTACTCAACCATCAGCGTCAGGTTTTTCTGACGGCGGAGCAGATATAAGTGGTGGCGGTGACTCTCTAGAACTCAATCAGTCCAATCTCGAAATAATCATTCCAGAGCGTCTTAAGACGCTGATACAGTTCCGTTTGAAAAATCTAGATCCCAATACCGCTGATATATGGAAGCAAAAGTATCCGCCACTAATCCCCATTATAGATGATCCAGCATTGCTCGCTTTTGAGCTGGCTTCGATTCAGTTTTCGATCAGAACTTCGGCGGACCGGCTTAGTAACGAGATCCTTGAATACCAAGAAGGTGGAACAAAAAAAGAATTTATTTTTGATATCCAAAAGATCATTAATGCGGGTTTTCGAGCGTGGGATCTGATGGCGTTGGCGTTGGCGTTGGCGTTGAATAAAATGGTTGAAGTGAAATATGGTGTCAACCTAGATGAGGAGGACCTCAGAGTCTTAAAGGGCAGTTGGAATAAAACGACCAATGTTTCATTTGAAAACATTGATCAACTAAAAGCTGCCATCAAAAATGACCTCAAGAAATATCTAAATTTTCGGATAATGAACATTAATCAGGATAACTATTCGCTTCTTCCAAAAGAATTGAAACCTATCCAATCCGTTCTTGAAAAGAACCGTAATATATTTCTCAAAGATATCAATATGTCTAAGTATAGATTCTCTCGTGACCCGATCATCGTAGACGGGGTTCGGCGTGATGCATCCACTAAACACGATTTAGGATCCACGATATATTTCGATGTTTACAGGATTTTTGAAAAGAAGCTCTCACTCGAAGACTTGGTCACTTTGGTTTTTCATGAACATGCCAGGCATTTTGGAATCCGGGATGATCATAATCAGATCGGTATACTCGTGGACCGAAAATACAGCGTATCAATGGTTCAACGTAACGGCGCAGAATACTGCGATGGACAAATTGAGGGACGTAAGTATGGGATCAAGGTTGCCAAATCATTATATGCAGTAGAGTTCTTGAGGCATGAACCGGATTATGATGAGGCAAATCCATTCGCGAGATTTCCGTACTCCGATGAAGATATCATAACTCCAGATCTGGTGATTAGGAACATTGGAGGGTTGTTTCAGATTACCAAATCCAGCAAACCTGTTCACAATTATCGCGAACGATTGGGGGACTTTGATAGCTGGACGCTTTATGGTTTTCCAACGGGCCTTGGTGGGGCTTTTGCAACTTACGCTCTCTTCCAAAATCTCCCAATTGATATACCGACTGGTTTAATTTTTACTGATTACTTTAATACATATAGTTTGGATGAGGTGTTTTGTAGATAATCTAGAATTTAATTCAACAAGCTATGATTACGAGTCGGAAAAACAGCCCGTGGCTAACCCTGAGACCAAAGCCCCACTGTGCGCGGCGACAGAGGGATTTTCACTCCATGCCGGAGTGTGCTGCGCGCCTCGGGAAAGAGAAAAACTGGAAAAGTGCGCGCACCGGACTAAGTATCGTGGTCACTTCTTTTTTGTTCACCAGATCCGGTGGTATTAAACGCGAAAATCGGGAACATTACGGCGCGATAATAATCCTGGTTCATTTCAGGGTTTGTGCAATTTGGTACCCCGTCTTTATTTATACGTTCACAGCTGTGGTCAAGGCCCATTAGGTGGCTAAATTCATGAAGGGAAATTGACTGCAGGTCGGGTAGCTTGCGGCCATCCACAAAGAAGCTCTGGTAATTGACTTCCATAATCGCCATGTACATTAGCGGAAGAGGTTGTGACTTCACGGAGGCCGGGCAAAAACTAGTCAAAGCAATCGCATCCGGTGAGCTTGGGTATGGCCATGGGGTTTGCTTGAGGCCTTCCTGCGTTGCGGGGTTTTAGCATATGGTTTCGTGCGCTTGCGATGTGAGAAATGCCATCACGAGCGCATCGCAGCACTTTCATGTAAGAAACGGGGGATATGCTCAAGCTGCGGAGGCAGACGCATGGCTGAGACGGCCGCCCACCTAGTGGACCACGTATTTCCAAGCGTTGGGGTAAGGCAATGGGTTATCTCATTCCCCTTCCAGACTCTCTACCATGGCTGCCTTGCTCCACATGCTAAAATCCGCTCACTTATAGTACCAAAACCTGAGACTCCAAAAATATCCGCCGTTATCAGCACCACCACTACACCCAACGCGAACAACAAACGGATGACCTGGACCGAGCGCTCCTGGCAAGAGTTTTCAGTATCGATATTGGGTGCCCCAACTGCGGCACTGAACTTATACCGGTAGCCGCTGGGTGACAATTGGCTGGAGTGCGCCCGCGGGAAAAATGTTACGTGCTTGTTACCCTAAGCGTCGGGTTTGGAAAATCAGAAGAAGAGAACCTGGCTGGATCGTTGGCTCATGGTGAGTCGGTCATCGGGACTGTCGTTTGTATGCAGCTAAGGTTTTGAATACAGGGAAATTAGTGAATTTTCTTCTGGCTGTTATGTTTACGTGAAGTTTTGATAGTAAGTTTTTTTAATAAAGACTCGAGAGCAGGCAAATCATGGTGAACCGTATTCTAAAGCACTATGATACTAACGCCAAAGTATTCGTGGACCACGAAATTTCTCATGCCGATCATTTTATTCCATGGTATCTCTTTGAATTTTTTTCGAACAAATGATGGGATATTGGCAGCAGCTTCACCGATTACTATAAAATTTCTGACAATAGCATCTATAGTTTTTTCGTCTTTCTTAAACTCATCGTAGGAAATGTTATGAAGATATTTCCGGTTACGACGGATAGCGCCCCTTATGTCTTTAATACGAATTTCCCAGTTTCTAGGCGGCACGAACAAGCTCCTTGTTTATCTGATTTTTAAACTCAGGTCGGATCGCATCCACCATTACTAGATCAACTTTTCTATTTAATTTTTTTTCTAAAAACATTTTGACATCGAAAAAATGAAAAAAACCGACTGGCTCTGTAAATTCTACTAGCAGGTCGATATCACTTTTTATGCGTTGTTCGTTCCTGGCGAATGATCCAAAAATGCTTAGGTGTTTAACCTTTAATTTTTTAAGCATATCGCGATTAATTTCGACAATTCTTATAATGTCTTCAAGTGACATCGTTTTTTTCCTACTCATAGCAATACGATATCACTTTTATTTTAAAGCCGTTTGAATTTTTTATTCTATGCTTGGTCCTCGGGCCTGTCGTTGGTATGCAGCTAAGGTCTTGAATACAGGGAAATTAGATTTCTTGGGTGAATACTCGCTCCAGTTGCCAATTTCTTCCACTTTGGCAAGCAACTGCTACCAATTTGTTTTCGCAGTAAATGGCTATTCTAGGCTGCGTGGTTTGGTTGGCAGGATCGGCCATTATATCAACTTCAGAGCGGTGAGGAATATTGAACAGAGCCCTCTGGCGTCCGTGGAAAAGGTCATGGTTTCTTCGGCCACGGTGGTAAACGCTGCGATGAAACAATGTTTCTTGAATATCACCACGAGCATGTATGGGCCTTGGGCGGCTCATCGCAAGATCCTGCGAATATCACCTTGAGATGCAGATCCCACAACGCTCTTGCAGCCGTACAGGTTTACGGAACCGCACATATGAGTCAGTTTATTAGACCGCGAGTATAAATCAGTTCAGGCGGCCATCTGCCGTGACTCGGTTGCCTTCAAGATTTCGGATTTCCCGCTGTGTTTTTGGGTGATTGATAACGACTTTCCCATCCTCCACCGGCAGTTGGAGGGCTTGTTCGGTCAAACCGTACTTCGCTACCGCTGTTTCGGCGTAATGAGTGCATTGAAAAACGCCCTACACGAGGGCGTAGATTTAGCCGATCCGAGCTTTTTACGAAGAAAAGCTGCCCTTGAAGCGGGATTATCGATTGCAACTGCCTGTTTGTAAGGCTCCCATTCCGGTCCACGAAAGTGTCTTTGTAGAAACGTTATTTCATCAAGAATACGGCGTGTCCTTGAGTCGGCCTTTTCGATTAGGAGAGCTTTATTGCTACTCGTAGCTAGCTCAGGCAAATCGGCTAATTCGGCGTCGCTCAGAGTCGGCTTCACCTTGATCTCAGGTGACGGGTTTCTTTGTAGCGTTTCAATAAAATCTCTAGCGATCGCTTCACCAAAGGGGTCTGCCTTACCTCTACTTGCGAGAGTTTTCAGTTCAGTTCTTAGAGTAGCATAGTCTCCCTTAACCGCGAGCATACGAAGCCATCTCCACAGAGATCTTCGTTCATTTAACCTGGTAAGTACCTCTGGTTTTTCAAGTTCATAAGAAAGATCTTCCATATAGGCAACGGCCTTTTCCTTGCTTATTGATCCATCTGTATCACCACTTGCATCACTCACAGGATGCCAACGTCCATTGATCATTCTATACTCAGTGGATCGATCTGTGTACCTCGGCATGTGTTCGTAGCCGAGGATCGTTCCATGCATAGACTTGGGATGAAGCGTAGAGGCTGCTGGATTAAGCGCTGTGAGAAAAACCCTGGAGGACGGATGCTGAGGATTCGAGGAGCAAAGCAAATGAGATTCAAGATTAAAGCGCGCCTCCGGCGAAAATATTTCGCCGATAACCTCAGGAATTGTGCCCCAAAGGCCAGTGTCTACGAAAACGAATCTCTTTCCGGACTTGAGAGCCTTTTCGGTGAGACCATGTTGGGCCAAATGACCAGGATCACCCAACATTCAACAGAGATTGAATATACGCTGGATGGCGGTCGACCGAAGAAAACCGATTATCCGACTAAAATGGGTGATAAACATTTGAAAATCAGGCCAGAATTGCTTTCAAAACGGAGTTTTTCTGGAGCCTGTTAAATCAGGCCCAAGCGAAAAAATCAGCATACCGGGCTATTCGAACTTCACCGCAAATTACGGATGCATCAGTTATAAGATAACCGTAGCAGGACGTAGCGTTGTAACAAATACTCTCTCAGTAGGCGGATACAATGGCCTATGCCAGCAGAGTTCGGATAACCAGGTGATTGACTTCTCCAACAGGCTTGGGCAGGGCCATAATTCAGTAGAAATCACAGTATCAGAGGCAAGATATGATTTTTACTGCCAGCTTTACCTGGCCGGCTGGGTTGGGGGCGACATAAGCATGTACTGCCCGTTAAGAATAGTTTACCAAAACCACACCGTCACAGGCTCACTTGAAATACAGGTAAACGGCACCTCTTTATAAGACACCCAAGATAAACTCCAGGCAAACTTCGAAAGACACCGTTTAAAATGCGCTAAAAATCTGGACGTACATATGATAACCCCTTTCGCATGTACCCAGCCCTCCTTCAGATAATCATTACATTATTAACAAGCACCACGCATACGGACACATCCACACCGGATTATGATTTCAAAATCGAAAGATCAGAGACTTTCAATAATGATAAACAGCACACAGGTGTGCAATGCGCTTATTGATCATTGAAGATGAGAAAAAAACCTCGGGCTACCTTAAAAAAGGCCTAACCGAGGCGGGTTATGTAGTAGACGTCGCATATGACGGCGAGGATGGATTACATCTTGCCAGCACGGTGGAATATTCGCTCATCATCCTTGATATTTTGCTGCCCAAACTTGATGGGTGGTCGGTATTGGAGAAACTTCGGCGCACCAATAACACCGTGCCCGTTATTTTCCTCACGGCCAGGGATTCGGTGCAAGACCGCGTACAAGGCCTGGAACTTGGCGCTGATGATTATCTTATAAAGCCTTTTGCCTTTTCAGAATTCCTCGCGCGGGTTAGATCAGTCTTGCGCCGAAGCCCGAGCACATCGCCTGAAACATTGAAAATCGCAGATCTGGAAATCAATTTCACGCAGCACAAGGCTACCCGCTCAGGAAAACGCCTGGATCTCACCCCTAAGGAATTTATGCTCTTGGCCTTACTAGCCAGAAGACATGGCGAAGTTTTACTTAGGACCGTAATTGCCGAACAAGTATGGGACCTAAACTTTGATAGCGATACAAATGTCATCGACGTGCACGTGCGCAGACTAAGGGCCAAACTTGATGATCCATTTGAGCGCAAACTAATACATACAATCCGAGGAGCGGGCTATGCCCTCGAAGACCGAGGCTAAGTGGTCAATCACCGGGCGGCTTGCAATCTGGTACGCAACATCTGCTTTTTGTGTAGTTTTGCTTTCGACATTTTTTATCTATTGGACGATGGTCGCGCACCTAAATGATGAGCATGATCGCTTTTTAGCCGACAAAGCTCATCTTATCCGAAGCCTCCTCCGACTACATCAGCCGGACAGCCCTAAAATCAAGCCTGAAGTTGAAAGAATGTTTCCATCACATAAAGACAACCGTGTCTTTTCACGCTTATTAGATAACAATGGGCTGATTGTATTTGAAACCCCTGGGATGACCGCTGAACTTCCAGTGCGGCTTTTCCAACAGCCTGACAAACCAGACATTGAATCGGAGAACATTGTAGAATCGGTTTCACTTTCAAACAGACCATTTCGCCTTCTTTCCGTAAAACATACTGACTGCTATGGAATTAATAATCCGTGCATGATCCAAGTGGCAATTGACCATTCGGTTGAAACTGAATTGTTCCGCTCCTACCGCAAACGCCTTTCGATAGTGCTACTTTTGTCCTTTATAGTATGTACAGTAATTGGCTATAGAATCGCACATCAGGGAATCCGTCCTGTAATAGGGATTACAAAAGCAGCTGAACACATCAGTTCAATCACATTATACGAAAGAATACAGACCAACACGCTACCATCAGAGCTTTCAACACTTGCTATCACATTTAATAAAATGCTCGATAGGATCGAGGAATCATTCACACGACTTTCTCAATTCTCAGCTGATATAGCTCACGAACTTAGAACTCCGATAAGCAATCTCAGAGGCGAGATCGAAGTTACGATGCGGCAGCCAAGAAGCATTGATGAATACAAAGAAGTTCTCAACTCATGTCTGGAAGAATGCACCAGACTGTCTGGCATAATAGATAGCCTGCTGTTTTTAGCTCGCGCCGAACACCCAAACACTCAGATAAATCGTGAATGTTTTAATATAAGGCAAAAACTAGCAAAACTTGTTGATTTTTATGAGCCAGCAGCAAGTGACGCTGGCATTAAACTTACTTTCCATGTAAACGACACCGTAAACAACCCCATGATTGCAAACTTGGATAGAGTTTTATTCGGACGAGCTGTTGCAAATCTCCTTTCAAATGCCTTAAACCATACCCCAAGAGGTGGGAGCGTTACACTTAGCGCATTGATGGTAGACTCATTCCTTAAACTTGAAGTCAGTGACACCGGACACGGAATAGCGGCCGAGAACCTTCCGTACGTCTTTGATCGTTTCTACAGAGCAGATCAATCCAGGTCAGCAAATTTAGGCAATGTGGGGCTTGGACTTCCGTTAGCAAAAAAAATCGCAGAACTCCACGGAGGGGCAGCGGCTATACATAGCGAGGAAGGGAGAGGAACTCAGGTAACTCTCACCTTCCAATGCCAGCCACAACATAAAAACATCGAATAAGTCAAATTACAAAAATGTAATATTGATGTCATGATTACGTAATACCAACAGGCTTATCATATCAACATTATTAAATATTTTAAAACTTCCTGGGAGGTGGCGGATGAAAGTCTCTATTAGAGAATTACAAGGTCTTCTCGCGGTAATTGTTTTTTTCGCCGCGAATACCTTTATAGTAGGAGCAGCAAGCGCTAAAGATTTGGACTGGCCAAATTTGAATAAGGCTTTTCAAGGCGCATCTTTTGTCAAGGACGCAAAAGCCTGTTTAAAGTGTCATGACGAAAAAGCTGAGCTATTCAGCCACACAACTCATGCAAAAGTTTTTAAGCACGGCAAGGTACCCTCTGGTGGCGAATGCGAATCATGCCACGGCCCTCGCAGCAAGCATGTTGAAAATCCAGATAAAGCGCTTGTTTTTACACCAGCCCAGCAAAATTTGGTCTGTCTTAGCTGCCATGAAAGTGGTGCGAGAAAACACTGGTCTAGCGGCATACACTCTTCAAAAAACGTGAGCTGCACCAGTTGCCACACGTTGATGGAAAAAAAGAGTGAGAAAGCACTTCTGTCAGCAGCAAACATTGATCAAGTCTGTTATACTTGCCACAGCAATGTACGCGCCGAGATGAATAAGCCATCACACCACCCGGTTCGTGAAGGAAAAGTAAGCTGCAGTGGTTGTCATGAACCTCATGGCTCCCCAACATCAGCAATGCTCAAGGGCAATTCTGTTAACGATACGTGCTACACCTGTCACCAAGACAAGCGCGGTCCGTTTGTATGGGAGCATGCACCTGCACGTGAGAATTGCCTTACCTGTCACAACGCGCATGGTTCAAACAATCGCAAATTGCAAACAAGCAAGGAATCATTTTTGTGCCTACAATGTCACTCGTATGGCGGTCACATCAACCTGCCAAGATATAACAGGACAAGCAATCCATATGGCGAAGGATGTATTAATTGCCACTTTGCTGTTCACGGTTCAAATAGCCCTTCAGGCGCTAAACTAACCCGATAAGGGATGGAGATATAATTATGACAACGAAAAAATTATTATCCAAATTATTATCCATTGTAGCTTTAATAGTAGTTGCATCAATCACAGCCACAGCAGAAGATCGGTTTACCTTTAACGGAAACCTAACGCCTGGGGTTCAGCTCTCAAACGACCCGAGTTCCAGCAAGTTTAATGAGTACAGGGACATTAAAGATGGTTTATTTGTTCCTGGAATCGGGGCATCCATGCTTGATACTGAAACAGGTCGTTATGCTGAAATCAACGGCAGCAGTATTTTCAGGGACGACCAAAACATCCGCGCCCGGCTTGGCAAATATAGCCATTGGAAGCTAGGGCTCGAATGGGACGAAATCCCTCACCTGCTGAGCAACAAAGCCATGACTCCATATGCTTACGATGGTAGCGGGCGGTACACTGTGCCGGCGACTGTTCCAGATACCAACTCTGGCTTTGTAAAAAAACTTGTACCAACCGCTGCGGAACTAACGGGTACAAATGACCCTGCAACAGCGACTTACCTTGCCCAGTATCTCCATTCAACAAACCTTGGTAATCAACGAAACAAAGGCTCAGCAAATCTTGAGTACATGCTGTTTGACGATCTAAAGTTTAGGTTTAATTACTCACTGGAAAACAGGGATGGCAACAAGATCACCTACGGACCAATAGGTGATCGCCCGCCACGCACGCTTAATATACAATTACCAGAACCAATTGATTACAAAACCCAGGAATTTAAGCTTGAAAGTGATTATCTTGGCGAAAGCTACCAGGTAAACACTTCGTATCAGATCTCAGATTTTAAAAACAATGTTGATGCTATGACTTGGCAAAACATTTACTCAAACGCTACCGGTGCTCATGAAAACTGGGGGGGATCAACAGCTCGGTCAGTTGCAACATTTGGCAGCAGAGCTCTACCACCGGATAATCGCTATCAGAATGTATCAGCCACATTTGGTTTAGATTTACCGTTTGAAAGCCGTTTTACAGCCACAGGGACTTATGGTTGGCTTAGACAGGATCAAACACTTCTTCCATATAGCACCAATGATACGGCTGATTCGTCTGACAGTATAGCATGGAACAGCACCACAAAACTTCCACGAACTACGGCAGAAGCTAAGATGAATACCAAGCTATTTAACGCTGATTATGCCATCAACCCGATAGACCGGTTAAATCTAAAGGCGTCTTTCCGTTACTTTGATTTAGATAACAAAACGTCTATAAGTGATTGGAAATATGCGACTTCAGACACAACGGGGACAACTGGTTCCGTGTCATATGTAAACAAACGTCGCAACCTTGCGTATGCTTATGACAAACGTAATATTGGCCTTGATGCAAACTATGGCTTTGATTTCTGGCATACGTCAATAGGTGCTGGTTTTGAGCGTGAAGGCATCAATAGAGTTTTTCGTGAAGCGAATACAAATGAAAACATATATCGCACCTCTCTTCGCACACGTCCTACTGATTGGCTTCATTTAAGCAGCAAGTACCAATATGGTAACCGTGATGCCAGCGATTACAACTATCATGTCACCAGCGCAAGCTATTGGTATAGTGCCTCTGAGGCTTCAGATAAGAACGACCCACAGTTCACGTTTGATAATCATCCAGACATGCGCCGATATGATGTGACTGACAGGAAGCAAAAGAAGTTCGATTTAGTTGGTACGTTCACGCCGATGGACAGGCTCGACCTCGCTGGATCTTATCGCTACCAGAAGGATGATTTTGATTCTGGAGTGCAGTCAATTAAGCCAATAGCTGATTATGCTGGATCTCAGGCAATCAGTGCCGCAGATCGTGATTCTCAAACGCCTGGCAGCCAGTTGGGATTGCTGCTTAGCACGCGAAAACAATATGGTATCGATGGTGCCTATGCATTTAATGACCGTCTAACTTTGACTGCATTCGTAGGCCGAGAAGACACCACAGCTAGCCAAAGAGGAATTGAATTTGACGAAAATCACAAGGCTGACCCAACTGTTGCCAGTGCGACAACAAATGAACTTGGTACATGGACACGCGCCAATAGCCAGTGGATGGCGGACTTTAAGGACCGCACAGACACTGTTGGATTAGGCGCACATTACACGATAATTCCAGGCAAACTGAAATTTATCGCCAACCAAACGTTCGCATTAGGGAGGATTGAAATTACTTATAGCGGATTTGGAACACAGTCCTCTCTGGATCCAGCGAACTCACTTGCTGAAAACTATCAATATGCATTTCACACTCCGCCAGCTG
This sequence comes from uncultured Bacteriovoracaceae bacterium, assembly GCA_964358645.1. Classification (GTDB taxonomy): domain Bacteria; phylum Bdellovibrionota; class UBA1018; order UBA1018; family UBA1018; genus JBBTDV01. Next base: position 12,701 of record CAYHPW010000022.1, read on the forward strand.
TGTACCACAACCGTCTCACCTCAAATCTGGCGATTGAGTATCAGATAATAGAGAACCTGGACCTAGGACTTGGCTATTTGTTTGAACGCTACAAGATCAATGACTGGCAACAAGAGGCTAACACCCCTTGGGCCGAATCGGTCGGTAGCGAGAACCTGCAGCGTGACACATCGAGCGCTACCTCTACGCAGTGGGGTAACCGGCTCGTAAACATGGGAAGCTATTTATCACCTACATACGTTGCTCATGTTGGAACTCTTTCGCTTAGCTACAGGTTCTAACGGTTGAGAGGGCTGCCTTCGAACGCGCCCTCTTACCAAATTTTTTACAGTTGTTTGGCGAAGGTTAAATTAACGGGTTAAGTTCATTTTAAATGCGTTTTCACCACTGGCATATCGTTTGATGTATTTGTAATATAGCGATATGGGTGCATTAATATCACTCCAGTTCCTGTGTCACTGATCCAGCGATTCGGCGGATACTACGTTACCCGCCAAGGGCCAAGATTCTGGTGGGTCGATCCACCAACTGATGCAGAGATTATGGCCTACCCCACTTCTAGGCCCGCGAGATCGAGTATCAACCGCAACTTGAACTCAAAGAGCTAGCGGGTGCTGAAACATCTTGGAGCTTCAAAAATTGGCATGAGGAATGTCTCAAGTTAGGACGCATTGATAAAAAAATATACTATTATGACCATTGCCGTTTTATGGTAAATGTCACGGACCATTTATGTTTTATTTGACTGACACTGGATATAGATACCCGATATCGCGGAATACTTATTTTCCAAAGTTGCTTGAACTGGCTAGGCAACCAATTGGCTTTAATAAAGCTAGTCAGGTTTACCTTGATAATGGCGCAGAACTGATGCGCGGCCATTGGCGTGAGATTTTTTCAGACCAGCACACGCCTGGGCCAAGTGCACATGACCGAGAACTGCACGTGGAAATTGGTTGCAACGCCGGTCATGTGATAGTCGAGTTAGCCAAGAGAAATCCCGACAAGCTCTATATCGGCATCGAGTGCAAGCACAAGGCGGTGTACCGTTGCGCTCAGAAAGCAGCTAAGAGCGGGCTTCGTAATATTGCTTTTATAAGAGGTAATGCTTTTCGCATAAAGCATATATTTGCCGAGGCTGAAGTGGATAGCCTAAGCATTTTTTTCCCTGATCCATGGCCACGTCGGTCGCAACGAATGAATCGCTTGATAAGTGCCAGATGGCTTGACCAGGTTGGCGAGCTTTTGAAGCCATCAGGGATGCTTCATATCAAGACGGATCATGCGGATTACTTTGATTGGATTGAAAAGGAGTTTAAAAAAAGCTATTTAGAAAACAGAGCATGGGTTAATGCAGAAAGATCAACGGATCTTTATGCGAATCATCCTTCGCCACAAAGTTTAGATATCCCTGATGTAACGTTGTTTGAGAAACTCTTCATTGCTGAAGGAAAACCGATTTTTAATTTAAATGTTATATTGAAATCCGCTGGCACTGATTTTACTGCCATGCCGTAACCCCGGCCTCTGGGCTGGGGGAGAAGATTGATCCAAATTAATTGAATTTTTCAGGATCAAAAACATATTGCAAACATTGATTGCCGGGCATGTCCCAGCTCAATCTGAAATAATTATTGAATCTACTTTCGTCGTTATGTGCAGCTTTATCTTCCTCAATAATTTTTCCAAAAAGTTCCACCGCTGGAAGCTTAAATTTGCCGCACCATGTCTTTAGTCTTTACATTAATTGCTGCCCAGTATACTACCCAAAACACGCTGGGAGATAGCTATGATTAAATGGTCATTGATTTTAAGTTTAATAATATTTTCACAGCCCTTATGGTCCGCGCAATTAAAGCCACTTTATAATTATGAAAGTCCCGAGTGTCCTGCTGAGGATGCATTGAACCACTACATACGGGTTCCTCTCTTCTATGACTTAAAGAGCGTTGCGCGTGTGGAAAATATCCCAAATCTCAAATTTCATGACGAACTTAGAGCACGATTTGCTGGGCGTTCAATTAGTTTGTATTACGAAATACACCGCCACTTTGATCCACAAAAAGAGACACTATTCCTAATCCCTGGCGGTCCTGGTGAGGATCACCGGATTTTGCATCGTATCGATAAACTTCTTGAGGAGAAAACAGGGCTTCTTGATCACTTTAACCTTGTAGCCATGGACCATCGTGGTTTGGGTTGCTCGCGCCCACGTTTTCCAGGTGAGGAACCATCACAGTCCTTGCTAATGCGATACGCCGCTTCTGATATCGAAACTATCCGCAGAAATTTGGTCGGCCCTGAAAAGAAAATCCATGTTCTTGGGTTTTCTTATGGCACCATGTTGGCCCAAACTTACGCTCTGCTATATCCCGGAAGTGTAGAGAGACTCTATTTGGGCGCGGCCTTCAGTTCTTACAGAGATTTTCCCGAGGCACAACGTAAGTTTGAGTACATTGCGACTTCGTCAATCCCAGGACTTTTCGATCGTTATTTAAAAGTGAAAGAAAAAGATGCAGTTCTTTCTAATGCTTTCTTAAATTGGGCAGTTAGTCCCATGTATTCATATTCCGGCAGAGTGAAGGAAATTCCTGAAAAAATCGCTGAACTTGAAAAACTCTTGGATCAAGGGAATTTTGAGTCAGCTTACAATGCAGTCAAAACTGAGACTTGGGTAATGCCATGGATGATGCGATCAATTGTTTGTATCGAAATCTTCCCTTGGAAAAAACTCGCTGACGATGAATTTCAAATGTTTCCAGTGAACTTTGATACATGTCGTGAATTTGAGGGCCAATACGAATATTTCGACTATACGGAAAATTTACGTAGTCTTCCGATGAGGACGTTTATCTGGGGTGGAGCATATGATCATGTCACAACCTATGAGGCTATGATTAAGATGGCGCAGAGAATTCCGGACAATTTCTTTTATTTGGATCCACACTTGGGACATAGTACGAGCGGGAAAGGCGTTTGTTTTGCTAAAATGGTGGAAGCATTCTTCAATGGCAAAACTGATGTTCAATTAAGGGAGATCGCATACTCAGATGCTTGCAAAAGGCCACCGACTGTTCCTTAAACCGGGTTTCTCAAGAGTAGTTTCAACATTAATTGGCGAGCTCATATCGGTTTACAGGTACGCCTTGGTCGACGACGTTGCATAAAAAATTGCTCCCGCTCTGTCTCGGCCGGAGTAGTTGTCATAACGTCCCCGCAAAGCGGGGAGCTTGACGGTTGTTAGCACCCCCTAGGGGTGCCAGTTATTGTTGGTTACCGGCTAAAGCCGGGATTTAGAATTCTCCGGTCTCATTGTCACCATCACCGTCCAACTGCTCTTGGTTTTGGATATATTTTCTAATTTGGCCTTCTTCGAATCCAACCGTCGATGCTGCATAGCCTCTTGCCCACAGCCTCTCGCCATTGAAATTCTTTTTCCTTCCACCGAACTGTCTTGCTACTGCAATGTCACTTTTACCCTTAATGTAGCCCACTACTTCCGCGACTGCATACTTCGGCGGAATTTTGATCAGCATATGAACATGATCCTGCACCATATGCCCTTCCAAAATTGTACTCCCTCTTTCTTGCGCCAACTCATGCATCACAGGTCCTAAAAATTTCCTGATTTTTCCATAAAGTTCTTTCTTGCGCCCCTTCGGTACGAATACTACATGATACTTACAGTCCCATTTCGAGTGGTTCATACTCTCGTAATTTGACATATTGCTATCTCCTCTTTTGTGGAACCGCCAAGCTCCCCATAGAGGAGATAGCGCACAAACTGAGGAAACTGAATCTAAAGGCCAAGCCTTGGGAGTCGCCCTGGTCAAACCAGGGGCTTACCTGTCAGCGAGTTATTTTCTCAAGAGTACTGCAAAAATCCCCTAGCCAGCAAGGCGTAACCCCTCGGCTTCTGATCTTTTCCATAGTCATCATCCAGAAGTGATACGCACATACGCCGAGCGTGCGTAAACACATCAAAGCATCTGATTCACACCAAGATATCTGATATTACGACTCATCAGTAGATCATTATTTCCCAACCCGACTAGCAGGACTCTTGCTGCTGGGTAGCGTTTGATGAAATTCCGCGCGTCCTTGTGCGCAGTAGATAAAGTGGATTCATCGATGACAGGAATAATGCCCAATAGTCGCTGTTCACAACGAAAGCAAAGTGGGATTTCGTGGCCGGATCGCTCCGCATAGGAAAACGCTACCGCCCTCGCTTCCGGGCGGTAATGAAACTGCGTTCTGAGATTCTGATAGAGGAACAATAGGAACGATTTTTGAGGGTCAGAGACGCCAGGATAAAGATGCGCACACTCGGCAAGATCCTCAAAGAAAAGCACCGGCTTCAAAAAGTCACCCTCGGACGGAATGAAGCGTATGACGAACATGGATTCAAGCGCTGATATGAGCTTGCGAAGAGTCGGAAGCGATATCCGCGTAACCCTGGCTACCTCAGAAATGGAAAACCGCCTTCCGGCCTGCGATGCTAGCGCAGCCAACAGCCGTCTTAATGTTTTGAAATCAAGAGATGTTTGTACCAGAAGCTTAAGGTCACGCTCTAGAATCGTATTGATCTGTGTCTCCATGCGTTGTGTCCGTATCCCGGCATCACGAACTCCGAAGACTCCTGGTAGTCCTCCGGTGTAGAGATATCTAGAATAGGTTTTAAGCGTAAAGGTCGGGTTACACTTGAGTTCAATATTTAAATCCTTAGCCTTCATAAGCCTTAGGAGTTTATCTGCTAGTGGTTGGCTGTTTTGCTCGGCCCAGTCCATGGGAAGCAGTTCCCAGTTGATAATCCTGCCGGTTAAAGATTCTCGTATCGCCTTACGGCTCGAAAAACGAACCGACCCGGTCAGCAGAAACTGTCCAGGTTCCTTGTGTAGTCTCACCCATTCCTTGAGCGCTGGGAACAGGGCTGGGGCCAACTGGCATTCATCAATAATCAAAGGCTTCGCCTTGTGTTTGGCTAAGAATCCCATGGGCTCAGCGGATGCGTCACTCAATTCCGTTCCAAGATCAAGAGTAACATAACAATCCGACAATAGGCTTGCCAATGTGGTTTTCCCGACCTGCCGGTGACCTAGTATCCCCGTAATGGGTGAAAACCGCATAGTCTTTGTGATCAATGATTGGAGGTGTCTTAGTCGTTGATGAGGCATGTTGTTTTTATGATACCCACACTTTCACAAAAAGTGAAATGGGGAGTTTCACTTTTTGTGAAAGTCCATTTCATATTCTCAAGTGGCACATCGGTAGCCCTCATGTAAAATGTACAACCGCACGTTTGACTGTAGACGTCTGGCCTACCATTTATAGGGTAATGATTGGACCGAGCTATCGCGCTGATATATGGGTGCTAGTGGAGCGGTATCATTACCATTTGATAGCGGCGTGTCCGGAATGGACCCTTTGTGGGGTGGTGGCTTGGGACGGAATTGAACCGCCGACACACGCCTTTTCAGGGCGCTGCTCTACCGACTGAGCTACCAAGCCGTTGCAATAAGACAATATAATAAGACTTTGCTACGCGATCTTTTCCCAAAACGCAACATTGTATTCTGCTGGGTATTCGCTGGACATTTGCTAAGAGACTCACTCCTTCTTTCCGACTATAGCCGGGAGGGTAATATCTCTATCGTTGCGGCGTATATGGAAACTTATTTCATCTCCAGGTTTCAGTTCTACAAGTATATTCATGAATGATTCCAGTGTGGATATTTGTTGCATCGTTATGGCATCGTTCTCATTATATGGCACTAACTTTGGTTTTACCGGAGCTGTTATTCCAAACAGAATATCGCCACGAATTAATCCTGCTTTTTCTGCGGGACTTCCTGGTCTCGTGCCGGCTATTTTTACTCCGTGGTCAGCTGCAGAATTTGCTGAAGTTGTTTTTTCATTGGTAGCCGTGACTGCGGTCAAACTCGCATAATCTGGGATTGTCCCTAGATATGCTCCGCTTGGTGCGCGTTTTTTCTCAAATATTTGCCGTCCAAATAAAACCGGTGTGCTTACCTTCTGGAGATTAAATTTTTGCTGAGGATCGGCGGATTTAAGTGCTATCGACGCAACCACTTCTGAAACCTGCACACCTCCTGTGGCATTGATTTTATCAGGGGTGTCGGTCGTGCGGTGATAATCTTCATGCGGACCGGTGAAAAAATGAAGCACCGGAATGCCCATCATATAAAAAGCCATCTGGTCGCTCGGGCCATAACCATCCCCGCCACCAGGACAGTTGAGACGGTAGTCTGTGCAGCTGTCTTCAACGATTTTTTTCCACTCTTTTGCAGATGCTGTTCCGAAAACGATGAGGGTATTGTTGTCCATCCTGCCTACCATGTCCATGTTGAGCATGGCTTTTGGCTTGATTTGCGCGTTCTGCAACATTTCAACGAATCTTGAAGAACCCGCGGTCCCAACTTCTTCTCCAGCAAAACCCATGAACACGAAGCAAGATTGTCTTAGATCATTTTTATTGCCTATGATACGTGCGGCTTCAAGTAGTGCTGCTATACCTGAGGCGTTATCATCCGCTCCAGGATGTAGCCCTGTGCGAGTTGGTTCCAGAGAATTTTCAGCACCGAGTCCAAGCGCGTCCAAATGCGCACCTATAACTACGGGCTGGGTTTTTCCGCAGCCGTTGCCGAACACTCCGGCTACATTGTTGGCTTTTCCAATGTTGTTAGTTGTTGGAACTCTAATCTCGATATTATGCATAAAACCTGAGCCATATTTCGCCGCTTTCTTGAAAACATCGAAGAACGGCTTCAACCCTATGGCCTGGAATCTTTGGGCAAGCAAGACCTCCGCTTTGGTGCGCCCAGATGTGAAGAGCCCCCTGCCCTCCAATTCAGGTGCGCTTAATTCTTGTATTAAGGCCAAGAATCGATTCGCAGGATCCTGATCTTCTGTAGATATATTATTTGAATCATCGGGAGATGTGTTCACCCATTCAGCTATAAAAACATTCGTTTCGCGAGGCGCTGTCCCATTGCGGTTTGATGAAAATGCCAAAAAACGTCCATCAGGTGAGAACATCGGAAAACTATCAAATGTGTCTGAGAAGCTCACACGCTCTAACCCAGTTCCATTCACATTAATCATGTAAAGGTCGAACTTATGCCCATTTGGGTCGCGCGGATTTGATGAAAAAAGTATTTTCTTACCATCCTGTGTGAAAGAAGGCGCAAAGCTTGCCGCTCGGAGCCTGGTCACTTGTCTTGCATGTGTTCCATCAGAATTCGCTATCCATATTTCCAACTCGCCAGGCCTTACAAGATGCTGTGAGAGTAGCGCTTTGTAGTCATCCATCTCCTTGCCTTGTCGAGGTCTGGATGCGCGCCAGACTATTTGCTTACAGTCATGTGAAAAAAATGCTCCCCCGTCGTAGCCCATTGCATGGGTAATCCGTTTAATGCCTGTGAGTGTGCCAAGAGAATCCAGTTTGCCAGTATACAGCTCTAAGTCACCATCACGATCACTTGTGAAAATGACTGAGCCGTCATGGCAAATAGTAGCTTCAGCATTATAAGCGCGTGGCGCGCCTGGCTCCAGCGGTTGCAAGTCAGTCCCATCAGATTTGGTACTGTATATCTGATAAGAATTGTATATGGGCCAAACGTAACCTTTGCTCATGTCTGGTGTTGGAGGGCAATTATCCCCAGTACTTTTAGTGCTGCTGAAAAGAACACGTTTGTTATCTGGATAAAAAAATGAACAGGTTGTGCGGCCTTTATTTATAGAGATTGGCAGGAATTTGGTGCCGGATGAATTCATTAAATATATTTGATCACATTCGGGACCGCGCTCACTTTCTGAATCGATATATTTATGCATCCCCGTGCCTTTGTGTTGAAAGGACAACCATTTTCCATCAAATGACCAGTATGCTTCCGCATTTGTTCCACCGGAGGTGAGTTGGCGAAGATTTTTAAACCTTTTTTCGCCGGGATATGTGAGGCTGGGGTCCATGTTAGATTTTGCTGGCCCATGACCGCAAGCAGCGAGCGAAAGAATTACTATAAGATATAATAAAATCCGCATAATCAGGTCTCCATTGAAAAATATGAAAGAGCCAAGCCTATATGGTTATCTTTCTAAAGTCGAACACCTTCTTAAGCTATGTCTTACGGAGACTCAGAGAGTTCTTTTTGTATGTCATTTAGTTCTTTTAGTGTGAGCGTTTTATAATCATACGCTCGCCCATGCCTGAGAATTAGCGCTTCTACCACCTTGATTCGTTTAATTAGCACTTCAACTTGATCTTGCGGTACGACGTCATATTTTGCATTAACGCTATCGGTTTTTTGTTTGTTATGGAGAACTTCTTGTACGGCATCTGGCTCTTCTAAAGCGCTATATCGTTCTAGAGTTTTCTTTTGTTTTGCAAATGCCTTTGCAAAGAAAAGATGGCTTGTTAACTCACATAATGTAAGTGACGTTACCACGATTAAACAGATTAAATTAAGCAGCTTGTTTATTCCCTTGTACATAAATCGCTCCTCACGTCGCGCTGCGCAAGCGGTTTACTGTTAGTTTCAATTTAAAAAAAAACAATCTTACGTTGACAAGTCAATACCTATGATCAATATAACCCACCGAAAGTAGTTTTCTACTTTTACTAATTGTTAATGCATAGATCGTAATAAATGGAGGTTGATTAATATGCAAGTTCGTCCATTACATGACCGTGTACTGGTCAAGCGCTTTACGGAAGAAGAGCGATCAAAAGGTGGAATCATCATCCCGGATACGGCAAAGGAAAAGCCAATTCAGGGAGAAATTATTGCGGCCGGCCAAGGCCGTGTAACAGAAGACGGAAAAATTCGTCCTCTGGATGTTAAGAAAGGTGATCGCGTTCTTTTTGGTAAGTACGCAGGCACCGAAATAAAGATTGATGGCGAAGAATATCTTATGATGCGAGAAGAAGATATTCTTGGCGTTCTCTCTTCTTAATCAAAAGTGACACAGAAATAATTTGAGGAGGTAATTACATGTCCGCTAAGGAACTTCGTTTTTCAGAACAAGCCCGTTCAGCAATATTGAGCGGTGTTAACATCCTCGCTGACGCAGTTAAAGTGACCCTTGGTCCCAAGGGCCGTAATGTAGTCATCGAGAAATCATTTGGTGCGCCGAATATCACGAAAGACGGCGTAACGGTTGCTAAGGAAATCGAGCTATCAGATAAGTTTGAGAATATGGGGGCGCAGATGGTTCGCGAAGTCGCTTCCAAGACTAATGATGATGCTGGTGATGGCACGACAACCGCGACTTTATTAGCACAGGCAATATATCGCGAAGGTGCAAAGATCGTAGCAGCTGGCCACAATCCAATGGAATTAAAGCGTGGGATTGATATGGCAGTTACAGTTGTTGTTGATGAGCTAAAGAAGATGTCTAAGCCAATCAAGGATCAAAAAGAAGTAGCTCAGGTTGGTATAGTCTCCGCGAATAATGATGTCACGATCGGCAAGATCATCGCGGAAGCAATGGAAAAGGTCGGCAAAGAAGGTGTTATAACTGTTGAAGAGTCAAAGACAGCCGAGACAACACTTGATGTTGTTGAAGGTATGCAATTTGATCGTGGTTATTTGTCACCATATTTTGTGACCAATGCTGAGAAGATGGAAGCATCGTTAGAGAATCCATACATTCTTATTTATGACAAGAAGATCAGCTCAATGAAAGATCTATTGCCGCTTCTTGAAAAAGTTGTTCAGCGCTCAAAGCCTTTGTTGATTATCGCTGAAGAGGTCGAGGGCGAGGCGTTAGCAACTCTCGTGGTGAACAAGCTACGTGGCACTCTTCAGGTCGCCGCTGTAAAGGCACCGGGTTTTGGTGATCGCCGTAAGGAAATGCTGCAAGATATAGCGGTATTGACAGGTGGTCGTGTGATTTCAGAGGAACTTGGTCACAAGCTAGAATCTGCCCGTTTGGAAGATCTCGGTACAGCAAAGAAAATCACGGTCGATAAAGACAATACAACGATCGTAGATGGTGCTGGAAAGAGATCCGACGTTGAAGGCAGGGTAAAGACGATTCGTGCTCAGATCGAGGAAACCACCTCTGATTATGATAGCGAGAAGCTGCAAGAAAGGCTCGCCAAGCTTGTTGGTGGCGTTGCCGTGATCAACGTTGGGGCAGCTACTGAAGTTGAGATGAAAGAGAAAAAAGCCCGCGTTGAGGATGCTCTTAATGCTACACGCGCCGCTGTAGAGGAAGGTATAGTTCCTGGCGGCGGTACCGCAATTTTGAGGGCAACCAAGGCTCTTGACAGCTTGAAGAATCTAACCCCAGAGCAGCAAGCTGGCGTTAATATTATCAAACGGGCTCTTGAAGAGCCGTTGCGTCAGATTGCCGCTAATGCCGGTTATGAAGGCTCAATCGTTGTTGATAAGGTCATGAGCAATCCATCTTTTTCGTGGGGCTTTAATGCTCTTACTGAAAAGTATGAAGACTTGATTGCATCAGGGGTCATTGATCCAGCGAAAGTAGCAAGGTGCGCTTTGCAGAATGCTGCAAGTGTAGCTAGCTTGATGTTAACCACTGAAACACTTATAGCTGAGAAGCCTAAAAAAGAGTCTGCTATGTCTGGAGGACCAGGAGCAGGCGGCATGGGCGGCGGCTATGGCGACATGATGTAAAAATCAGTCAAGAACAAGAGAAAACTGTTCAAAAAACCCCGATAGTTTATCTATCGGGGTTTTTTTTATAGATATCAATCTGCTAGATCGAGTGCCGCTAAGTAGCGGTGATTTACATCATAGTAAAGAGATATCGCTGGATGAGGTGCATCGTCACATTCAATGCAAACTTCATAACCGACAATCATCTCAAATTCTTCCAATTCATCGCGAAACCTGACTTCATGAAATAAAGCGATTTTACAGCCGAGATCAATTTTTTTTGTGTATTCATTTGCTGATGTCAGGATTCCTTCAAGATCAGGACGATTTAAACGATTTATCAGCTTTCTAATGCCGGAATGGCGCATTTGTCTTGCCAATTTTTCGGCAGAAGAGATGTCAATTGAAATGTGACTGGGTTTGCTAAAGATATCAGCCCGTGCAAACTCATCACACGATACATTTTTTGTTGGCGCTAACAACAACCCCGTCAACAGAGCGCCAACGATTAAGAGCTTTTGTAAACGCATAATCAGCCCCTCCTCGCGTTTTTAGGTGTCTGTTCATCGGGGCCGAAAAATTCGCCGCGTATATTACAACGGGTACCACGTACGGTGGTAAAAAGTGCCCTCCTTGGAAAAAGCCCCAAGGTTTTTAGGAATTGTTAGTTTATAGCAATATTCGTTGTTTAGTACAACACTCAAAAAGTGACACCGGTATGAAGTAAAAATGAAGTAAATGTGCCACCCGCATCTATAGGCGTACCCGCTGCTGTAAGTCTTGTAGCACCGAATACGTCATGAAAAGTTATGGCAGCGCCAAAGAATAATTGTTTTGTAAGCTCAAGATCAACTCCAGGGCCAAGATGTACACCAAATAGGACAGGAGATATTGATGGTGCTGAAACATAATTTGAAACGCCTGATGCTCCTCCAAGTAAAGCGGATTGCTGGTAACTTGGTTTATAAAAACCTAGGCCAAAAATAAAATATGGGACAACCTTATCGTACCAGCTTAGGTTGGTTCGTAGCCCTGTTAAAAGAGTTAACATAGAAAAGTTGCCGTCGGAATGTTCTGAATATCCAAAGCTGGAATCGAATCCGAAAAGATCACTCACTCCATAGGTGTAATGAATTTGTGAACCAATGCTGTCTGAATATTTTCGTAAATCACCAAGAAGAAAAACTTGCCCAACGTCCAGCGCTAAATTGTTGGATCCCGGTGTGAATGGCGAAATATTTTGTCTTGCATCGCTTGAAAGAGCCACTCTGCGTTCGTCTGGATCAGAGGATGACCACGAAGAAGATTGCTGTGACCAGCTTGCTAGAGCGTTATTGCCTGAAAATATTACACAAAGCGTCAGTACTATAATGGATAGAGCATGTCTCTGCATTTTACCCTCCTTGGCTTTTACAGACAATAGCAACCCCGATCTTTTGATCGGAGTTGCTATTGCAAACTCTTCCTATAGTTTAACGATTTTTTTGGTAGCGCGCAAATTATTCTGAATTAGCTGCCGCCAAATGATTACAGTATTACTGATTAAGAATCGCTGTCCTATTCGTGCTAGACGTGGTGACATCCTTAGCCGAGCTATCAAGACCAGCTACTTCCTCTGAAGGTAACTTAGATTGGATATAGTTTGAAAAAGAGCCTTCACCGTGGCGTATAATCTCTTTAAGCAAATCCACCGATGGTTGTGTTTTGGCCTTTCTCTCACTTTCGTAGAGCAGCTGTGTCAGGGTTGCTGCTGTTATGTCATTTTTAGTTTTATTATCTATAACCTTAAGATCCTCACCGCCTTTAATCATTTTAGCTATTTCATCTAAAGTGACATAGCTTGATTCATGCGTGTCATATAACTTACGGTTTTGATAACGCTTAATGATTTTAACCTCTTTCATGTTGATTCCCCCTGTTATTTTTAAATACCCCAGATCATTAACAGACTAACTAAGTCAGATTAACAATCCTATTTTACAGCCCAGTAATCTCCTTCAAGCACATGACTTAAACCCGATCCCAGGAACCATTTTAACTGCTCACATCAGTGGTTATACGCCACAATGTGTCAGTGCTAAATAGCCAAATAGCAACCCACCGCGCTAAAGTCAAGTGCACCCTTATCTATTTGCACTTTTAATCTTTTGCGCCAAACAAGCATTATAAATGCCGCCTGTTATTTGACGCAAGAGGCTTGACTAGCGCTGGTTCTGGGACTTTGCAGTTAGCGTTCCAACCGGCCTTTATTAAATCCTAGAGCTAATTTTTCAGTTTTTTTGTGAAAAGACGATCCGTCATTTGGAGGGGGAGACCTAATGAAAAATAGCCTTTATGGTCGTTTGCCAAGAGGCTACTTACCACCGTTTGATGTTAAATCTTTGTTGTGTGGAGTTTTGATGGTCGTCTTTCTAGGTGGTTGCTCGGGCAAGCCCACAATAACTTCAGAATCCCTAAATCAGGAGATACATCTTAGCAAGAATAGCAACGGTGATAAAGAACTTCCAATAGATCAAATGGAAATAGCACGTTTAAATACTCAACGTGCGCAGAGCAATACCATGGCTTCTGCTGAATATCACTTTAGCCTCGCCCAAGCATATTCGGCAGAAGGAAGCACAGACCGTGCAATTGAAGAATTTAAAACTGTACTGATGTTCGATCCCAAATCTGCATTTGTGCATACAAGATTAGCCGCAGAATACATAAAAAAAGGAATGCTCAGCGCGGCCATGGAGACATGCAAGGATGCTTTGAAGCATGACGCGAAATTTGTAGACGCGCGGCTAATGTTGGCAGGGCTTTATTCGAACTCAAAGGAGTTTGCGTTAGCACTGACCGAGTATGATGAAATTTTAAAGTTTGATCCCAAGCATGAAGAGGCGGTGATTTTTAAATCACAGGTGCTTATGGAGGCGGGAAAAAGCAAAGAGGTGGCCAAATTCTTAAGGGAGTTTCTCAAGAAAGACCATGATTCAGTTTTAGCTTGGTACTATCTTGGGCGCGCAGAGCAGGTTGAAGAACATTTTGATGAATCCGTTGTTGCATATAAGAAAGCGCTTTCGTTAAAGCCAGGGTTTGCTCAGGCGGCACTTTCACTTGGATATCTTTATGAAGAGCGCGGAAAAAATGCCTTAGCCATAACTGTATATAAGACACTTTATGAGGAAAACAGGGATCTTGCTGCCGCAAACAGGCTAGCTACGATTCATTTAAAAGAGGAAAGATATAAAGAGGCCGTTCCATACCTTCAATACATACAGATTAGTGATCCGGACGATGCAAATGTGCGTGTGAAGCTTGGGCTCGTCCATATGGAATTAAAAGAATACGACAAGGCAACGGCTATTTTTTCGAGTTTATTGCAAAAAAACCCCGAATCAGACCGGTTGCACTATTATTTGGGTAGCATTTTCGAGGAAGTGAAAAAATTTGATGATGCTATTTCAGAATTCAAGCTCATTAAACCTGACTCACGCTTATATCAAGATGCAATGCTTCACGTTGCATATTTGATTAAGCAATACAGGTCCGTGTCAGAAGCCAAGGAATTTATAGCAGCAGTGGCATTAAAGTCACCCCATGTTCCTAGCTTCATAATTTTTCAAGCTTCTCTGGAAGAGGAGACGAAAAATATCTCCAAGGCATTACAGCTTATTGAAGAGGCAGCAAAGAAATTTCCTAACGATGAGAAAGTACTTTATTATCTTGGGACGCTTTATGATCGTCAGGGTGATACAGACAAAAGCCTCATACAGATGGAGGCCATTCTTAAGCTAAGTCCAGATAACGTGGATGCAATGAACTACATTGGTTATACATGGACCCAGAAGGGCATCAGGCTGAATGATGCGGAAAAGCTTTTGAAAAAAGCGCTACAGCTAAAACCAAACAATGCATACATACAGGACAGCTGGGGGTGGCACCTTTTTGTGATGGGAAGGATTTCGGAAGCTGTGGTTGAACTCGAAAAAGCCGTTCAGCTCAAGCCGGATGAGTCCACCATACTTGAGCACCTTGCGGATGCATATCTTCGTAAAAATCTAAGGGAAAAGGCGCTCGCCAAATATCTTGATGCCTTGAAGTACACTGATGATGCTGTATTGAAAGAAAAACTAGAAATCAAACTACAAAATCTTCGTACTGAAATGGCGCAAGAAAATAATGATAATCAAGACAAGAATAAGATTCGTGTGCCGGCCGCCAATAACAACGAATGATAATTCACGTTGTCCATAATGCAGTATATGTGAGAATGTTTGCCGGTGCGCCTACCAAAACTTGTTTTAATTTTCCTGATCTCCATGCAACATGGCTGTGCCCACCGTCTTATTATTAGCGGCTATGAACCAAAAATATTATTGGATGCCGCATGTGGAGCCGATTCTCCCGGTGCAAGTTTAAAAGCTGTAAAAGGGTCTGTGTGGCTTAAGGCGAAATCTAATGAAGCTTCCGGACAATTCCCAGCGAGTGTCATGGTGACTTCGCCAGCTATTATGAGAATGGAAATTCAAAATCTTTTCGGAGGGGTTGAGGCAATTATTAGTGTTGAGGGTAATAAGTATAAAATTGAAGTCCCAAATGATACTGGCAAAGCGCATCTTAAAGAAACAGGCAAGGATCATTGGGGTGGTATACCGCTGAATTTGGCTGTTGATTTATTTTTAGGGAAGTTGCCATGTCCCACGATGTCGTCTGTTAGGCATGCTGATATTGAAGATGATCAACTGGTAATAACGAGCAACCTAGAGGAACGTTTTGTATATCGCTTTGAGAAATTTATGGATGGGTTTTGGCCTGACTACTTGCATTGGGAGCGTTATGGCGAGCGGCCTCTTTCGGTCGAGTTTCGATTTTATGACCCAGAGAATGGTACGAAAAGCCCGAAACGTTGGGAGGCAAAGTCCAAACTTGGAGAAATAAAGGTCCGTTGGCGCGAGCGTGAGATGCTGCGTTGACACGGATGGTTCTATCAGGTAGCTCTACCAAAATTAGGGGAGAGTATTCTAATGTCGACATTACGCCGGTTTACTATAAGTATTTTTATAGGAATATTTGTTTTTTCATTGATTGGTATTTGTGGTTGCACATTCAAATCCAAAACAGATTCCTCCAATACGTTACATCTTTCTACACCGAGCAAGATAAAGGGCCTTGACCCTATTTATGCTGACGACTTGTACGGAGGTACCGAAGTTAGCAGGACATATGAAGGTTTATTACAATATCACTATCTGAAGCGCCCATATACGTTGATCCCTAATATCGCAGAATCAATGCCAGACATAAGCAAAGACGGCAAAACTTTGATTTTTCGGCTTAAAAAAGGGGTTTTATTTCAAGATGATCCTTGTTTTAAGGCAACCGGCGGTAAAGGACGCGAGATGCTTGCAGATGACGTGGTTTACTCATTCAAGCGTCTGGCTGACCCTAAATTGGTTTCTTCAGGCTGGTGGATTTTTGATGGAAAAATAGTTGGATTAAATGAATGGCGCGAAGCCGCTTCAAAGAGCGGGGCTGCGGATTACTCGAAAGAAGTTGAAGGACTGAAGGCTATTGATCGTTATACTATCCAGATAAAGCTAATTCAGCGTTCATCCCAATTTATTTACGCATTGGCGATGTCTTTTACGTTTGTTGTTCCACGAGAGGCTGTTGAACAGTATGGCAAGGAATTTATAAACCACCCCGTCGGTACTGGGCCATTTCGTTTGGCGGAGTATATTCCAGGCGCGAAGCTTGTGTGGGTTAGAAATCCTACATATCGAAATGAACTTTACCCTAGCGAAGGGGCACCTGGAGATAAGGAGGCTGGTTTGCTTGAAGACGCTGGAAAGCCACTGCCACTCGCCGACAAACTCATAGTACAGGTTTTTGAAGAATCACAACCCATGTGGCTCACTTTTTTGTCTGGAAAATTAGATTTAACGTCAATTCCCAAAGACAGCTTTCAGCAGGCGATCACACCAGCGAAAGAGCTTAGCCACGACCTGCAATCAAAAGGGATAAGGCTTATTAAATATCCAGAATTAGATATCACGCATTTTTCTTTCAATATGACCGATCCGGTTTTAAGCAAGAATAAGTATCTTAGGCAAGCGATGAGTTTGGCATATGATGAAGACCAATATATAGAAATTTTTTACAATGGCCGGGCCCTGGCCGCACAAGGGCCTATCCCGCCCGGTATAGCAGGCTATGATCAGGATTTTAAAAATCCATATAGGCAATTTGATATTGCAAAAGCCAAGCAGCTTATGGAAAAGGCCGGCTATCCAGATGGCAAAGGTCTTAAGCCTCTTATTTATGCTACACTCTCGGACACGACATCTCGTCAGTCAACAGAGTATGCTGTAAAAATGTTTCGGGAAATCGGCGTGAAGCTTAAAGTTGATACGTATTCATGGCCTGAGTTCCAGGCAGTCGTAAAGAACAGGAAAGCACAGGTCTATGCTTTTGCTTGGGGGGCGGATTATCCTGACGCCGAGAATTTTTTACAGCTTTTTTATAGCAAGAATGTTTCTCCAGGACCGAATGATTCAAATTATTCCAATCCAGAGTTTGATAAATTATACGAGTCGGCTTTAACCATGGTTGATAGTCCTGAACGTACGGAGTTATACAAGAAGATGGCGAGGATTGTGATAGAAGATTGCCCATGGATTTTTGGAGCACACCGTATGGGATACGCACTAATCCAGAAGCGGCTAAAGAATTATAAGCCGCATGATTTTGATCATGGCAGGGCAAAATATTATAAGATTGATGTACCATCCAAGTAGTAAAGCATGTTCGAGTATATAGTCAGAAAACTGCTTCAGACAATTCCGACAATCTTTGGTGTCGCTCTGATTATATTCATTCTATTTAATCTGGTCGGTGGTGACCCAACGTACCAGATGCTCGGCAAGCATGCCAACCAGAAGCAGATTCAGGAACTGAGGCATGAGTACGGGTTTGATCAGCCAAAATACATACAATTCGTCCAGTATTTAAAGCAAATCGTGACATTTGATTTCGGTCGTAGCTATGCCACTAAACAACCGATCGGCAAGATGATTTTAAGAGGTATAGGCCCATCGTTGACGCTTGCTATCCCTGCATTTCTTCTAACTACGTTTCTTTCAGTAATAATAGGCCTTTTTGTGTCTTATTTCAGGGGGACCTTCACGGACAAGTCTGTAGTAGTAGCTTGTGTTTTTGGAATGAGCTTACCTATGCTTGCCTATATTTTGTTCGGACAGTATTTTCTTGCATATAAATTAGGTTGGTTCCCGATTTCTGGTTTTGAAGTGACATTTCCAGAGCGCTTTGAGTACGTGATGCTGCCTATTCTGATCTGGGTTTCTGTCAGTGTGGGTTATGATGTCCGTTTTTATAGAACTGCTATTTTAGAAGAAGTTGGACAGGATTATGTAAGAACTGCAAGGGCGAAAGGTCTAAGCGAGCCACGAGTTTTTATGAAACACGTGTTAAAGAATAGTATGGTGCCTATTCTAACTAACCTGGTTATTGAGATACCCATGCTGATTCTTGGATCGTTTTTGTTAGAAAGCTTCTTTGGAATACCAGGCCTGGGTAGCATTACGATTGATGCCATTCATAATAGCGATTTTCCCATAATTAAAGCGATGACCACTCTTCAGGCGTTATTGTTTATTTTTGGTAATCTGGCGACAGATATTCTTTATACCGTAGTTGATCCCCGTGTGAGGTTGAAATGACGAGTAACACTGGGGCGACTACAATAGAAACATTAAGTGAGCAGGCGGCCCTTATTGCGCCAAAGGGTAGGAGCCTCTGGAAAGACGCTTATTGCAGACTCAAGAAAGACAGGCTTGCTATCATATGTTTCTTTATAATTATTTTTTACGCCTTGGTGGCCCTGTTGACCAAGATTGGGGTGTTTGCTTCTTCATGGGAAGATGCCGTCGGCCCGGCCTATCAGCCTCCATCGTTTGATTCGATACAACTGCTGTTTGGTACTGATATTTTTGGACGCAGTGTATTTTATAAAGTGATTCACGGCACGCGTATCGCCATGAGCGTGGGTTTGGTTTCATCGGTCATCAGTATCCCGATAGGTGTTTTGCTAGGCTCTATGTCCGGCTATTTTGGTCGATGGGTCGATGATATAGTTGTTTGGTTTTACACGACGTTATCATCGATACCCAATATAATGCTTTTGATCGCCATTACGTTCGTTCTTGGTAAAGGGATTACATCTATTTACATAGCACTAGGTGCCACGGCTTGGGTTGGTCTAGCTAGGGTTATTCGTGGCGAATTTATGAAGCATAAAGAGCGTGATTATGTCGTAGCTGCGGAGGGGATTGGCGCAAGCAACGTGTCGCGTATCTTCAAACATATTCTGCCGAATGTTTCACACTTCATAATAATAAATCTTTCTATTCAATTCATGGCCGCGATCAAAGCGGAAGTCATACTTTCATTTCTGGGATTGGGTGTGCAAGGCCAACCCAGCTGGGGTGTCATGATCGATGATGCAAAATTAGAGTTGGCGCGTGGCGTATGGTGGCAGCTTGCCGGGGCGACCGTTGCAATGTTTTTTGTGGTGTTGGCGTTTAATATTCTAGGGGACTCACTAAGGGATGCGCTCGATCCGAAGATTAAATAGGGAAAGTGAATATGACCGCTGCAGGCATTGAAACCAATAATAGAGAAAAAATCCTTGAAGTTCAAAACCTGCGCACATCTTTTTTTACAGAAGATGGTGAAGTAAGAGCCGTTGATGATGTTAGCTTTAATGTTTACAAGGGCAGGACACTTGGGATTGTCGGAGAATCAGGTTGTGGTAAAAGCGTCACCAGTCTTTCTATAATGCGTCTTATACCAATGCCCCCGGGGCGCATAGTTTCTGGTGAGATAATCTACAAGGGGCAGGATTTGCTAAAGCTGAATTTTGCCCAGATGAGATCAATAAGAGGTAACGAGATCTCGATGATTTTTCAGGAGCCGATGACTTCGCTTAACCCTGTTTTTACGGTTGGTAATCAGATATGCGAAGCAATAGCGCTACATCAAAAGCTGCCAAGGAGACAGGTCAGGGACAAGGCAATAGAGATGTTACAACTTGTTAAAATCCCATCCCCCGAAAAGCGGGTCGATGATTATCCGCACCAGCTTTCAGGAGGCATGCGCCAAAGAGTGATGATTGCCATGGCTTTATCATGCAATCCACAAATTTTAATCGCTGATGAGCCGAGCACCGCCCTCGATGTCACGATCCAGGCGCAGATTTTAGATTTGCTTAAAGAGTTGCAAGATAAAGTTGGAATGGGATTGATTCTTATAACCCATGATCTAGGCGTGGTGGCTGAGGTAGCCGATGAGGTGATAGTCATGTACGCGGGCAGGGTGGTTGAACATGGAAGCGTACGTCAGATTTATTCGAATCCTAAAATGCCGTACACTATGGGGCTTCTGAACAGTATCCCAACATTAAGCAGGGATCCCACCGGTAAAATAAAAAAGAAAAGGCTCGAAACCATTCCTGGGATTGTCCCAAGTCTTTTAAATTTGCCAATCGGTTGTCGTTTCCAAGACAGGTGCACATATGTTGTTGATGAATGCAGGCGTGTAGAGCCCGAGTTAAGGGAGGTTCCTTCTAATAAGCAGAGTGATAAGCTGGATATGACCGGGTTTTCTCATCTAATCCGATGCGTAAGGGATGTTTGAAGTGAGTATGAACGAACCAGCAGTAAACGCGGACATATTGTTATCAGTAAGAAACATGGTCAAGCGCTTTCCTATAATGGGAGGGATTCTCTCCAAGGAAGTAGCAAGCGTAAAAGCCGTGTCTGATGTTAGTTTTGATATCCGTCGTGGAGAAACTCTAGGGTTAGTAGGCGAATCCGGGTGTGGAAAATCAACCTTAGGACGCTGCATTTTGCGGTTAATCCAACCAACCAGCGGCACAATAGTTTTTCGAGGGCAGGATATTACCAGTATTGATCATGCTGAGCTTCGTAAGCTCAGGCGTAATATGCAGATCATCTTTCAGGATCCATATGCATCACTGAATCCAAGAATGACGGTTGAAGATATTCTTGGAGAACCGCTAGACATCCACAAGCTTTGTCGTAACAAGCGTGAGCGGAAGGAACGCATTCTCAGGTTATTGGATCTTTGTGGTCTAAGACGCGAGAGCATAGCAAGATACCCGCATGAATTTTCAGGCGGGCAGAGACAGCGTATTTGTATTGCGCGAGCACTCGCGGTTGAACCTGAGTTTATAGTGTGTGACGAGCCAGTGTCTGCATTGGATGTTTCCATTCAGGCTCAGATCATCAATCTAATGCAAGATCTTCAAAAAGAGTTGAGTCTCACATATCTGTTTATTGCGCATGATTTAAAGGTTGTAGAACATATTTCTACACGTGTTGCGGTTATGTACCTTGGAAAGATTGTAGAACTCGCCACAGCTGAAGACCTTTATCGCGAACCTAAGCATCCATATACAAGAGCTTTGTTGTCGGCAATACCCATACCTGACCCAACTTATCAAAAAGAACGCATTATATTACGGGGCGATGTTCCATCGCCAATTAATCCACCGGAAGGGTGTTTTTTCCATCCAAGGTGTCCGATAGCTCAAGACAATTGTAAGATTCATCGACCTGAATTACGTAATTTGAGCAGCAATGAAGGAATTGCCCACATTGTTTCTTGTCATTACCCAGGATAAATCTGATTAAAACGGCTAACAGCGCAATTTTATTAATTTCTATATAGTTTTTATCCGATGCGAAACTTAAGGGACATATGTGTATGCATACGTCTATATTTTATGGAATTTAGCCGTAAGAAACTATCTAAAGAATATGGTGCGGAAAATCTGCGGCAATTGCCAATCGGCAATCTAGAACCATTTAAGCTGATGTTTACTCCAGTGTATGTGTTTATGAAAAAGAATGAAAAATTCTTATCTATCAAGGGGCCGTTGGATTTTTTTACTCCAGAAGAATGCGAGCGTTTCAAGGCGGTTGAATCAGTTTTTATCCCACAATTTATTGATTTATTAGAACCATTTTTTCAAGCTGGTAGACGCACTCGTAGACTTTTTGAATGGTCCGAAAAACAAGGGGAGTCCACTGGGGAATTATCTCCACCCCCATTTGAGCTTTCGGACGCTGTACTTAAGATCATAGGACCTCTATGGCGGAATTCTGGAAATGGTGGCATCTGGGTGGAACCATTTTTTGTATCCGCGTTTACTGAAAAGTTCTGTGACCCTTTACCACAGGAAGTATTACAGCGCTCGCGGAACCAGAATATGCCTACTTACGAGCGTGGAGTATTATTATCTAGTCTTGGAGTGTTTCTAGGCCTGCATCTTGGGTATTGCGATTTTGGTTTTCTTAATAGCTTACGGAAGATTTTTTTTGATGTAGTAACATTAGGCCCTGGAGCGGCAACTTGTTTTTGGTCGGAAGAGATAGAGTCATTATTTAGTATATCTAGCACATTGCTAGATGAGTTTGGACTAAGCGCATTTGAAGAGAGCTGTTTTGAAAAGCGGCCTGACAGGGTGTCGGTAAAATTATGGTTTCGTCTTGGCCGCATTAGACAATCGCTTGCAACTATCAGAGGACCGTTAGCAACAGTTTTTGGAGAACAGGGGATCGTAGATGCCGGATGACAGTTTTATCAAACTGCGCTCCCAGAATAGCTTCGGGGTCGCGGGAGCGCTGACCGAAGATACCGAGATATTTCACGAGGCATTGTTTAGTGGCAAGCATATTGGTCTCGTTTCGGATTTAATTTGTGCGAAGACAAGACTTTCTAAACAACGTGAGCATAGACTTAGACAGATATTGTTACATGGTATAGACGGATGGTATTCGATTGAAAACACCGTTACTTCTGCTTTGTCCACACAACTTCTGCTTGAATGTGGGATTTCTAGAGACAAAATCGCAGTCAGCTTCTCAGTAGTAATACCCGGTACCGATAAATTCGAGCTTAGTGCTATACGCGAAGCTTTGGAAAAAAACGATCTTAATAGTAATTTAGAAAAATGGGTGAATGAATTCCGTCGATGCTCAGACTGGCTAATTGTGCGGGCCCAGGAAGATATGAGGAGGCTAGAAATAGTTTCCATTAATAATATTGTAAATGATGAAGCTGCCGTCGGAGAGCAAGTTCTTTATGTCGCTATAAACAATCCAGTTAAAAGCGTTCCACAAGTTCGATCATACACTGAGCTGGGAGATTTGGACTATCCACATTTATTACGTGAAAACCGGCATACTAAGACAAGCAAAGTTGAAAAACACAAGCCAGCCACAATGGATGTATCATCCACGAATGTATTATCTAATGATGAACAACTAGAAGAGGCAGTAGTGATCCGAGGCTTGGAGTCGACGATTGGAGTTTTCGATCGTATTTTAGTGAAAGGTGGAAATGAGGTCGGTAGTTTAGAGCATTTGTATGACGAAGTAGTTGTGGAAAAGGCCAGGCTTCAGGAATTAACAAAAAGACTTAGGTTGGAATTAAATAGAAAACCCGAAGAGGGAAGTTCATACCGTTCTCGGTATACTCTTGCTCAAAAACAATTAATCACAATGAAAGATGAAAACCGGATGCTTAAAATTCGTAATGAGGAACTAAAAAATCAGGTCATTTCTTTTCAGCTTGCAGCCAAAAGCCGTAATCTCCACAACGATCCAGAATATCTGACACTTAAAGTAAAATATGAAAGGATTATTAGACTAGCTGATGAGTTAAGAAAGACCAACCAACAACTCATAGATCGTCTGTCAGATCAAAAAGATCAGAAACGAGATAATAGAGTTTTTAGTCAGCGGTCCGATGCCGCTATAAAGCTTGCTGCTGAAACGACAAAGGAGTTAGAGCAACTTCAGCTGCGTTGTGACGAGCTTAAACAAGAGGCCAATAGATTGCGCATGGAACTCGACCACGCCAATAAAGAGTTAAAATATTTTAAGTCCCGGGGAAGATCAAATAATAATAATGATAGCAATGCAGCCTGACCAACATCCACGCTCACCCGTGTGCGTTGCTTTTGTAAGGATTTATTTTACATATCTTCCATGTTATGTTTAATAAAGTTGTTTCGCTTCTATAGAGTTTGCGGGCACAGTGCCCATATCCTCTTTAGTGGCTCCCTAGACTTAAGGAGGTTATATGGGTAAGAAACTTTATGTTGGCAATCTTCCGTTTTCCGCGACCGAACAGGCATTGACAGATACGTTTGCTCAATACGGCACGGTTGAATCGGTTAAGATCATTACTGACCGTGATACTGGCAGAAGCAAAGGTTTTGCTTTTGTGGAAATGTCCAGTGATGCGGAAGCGGCTAATGCTATTCAAAAGCTGAACGGTATTGATTATGAAGGTCGCGCAATGACTGTGAATGAAGCTCGTCCTATGGTTCCGCGTGAAAATCGTGGAGGCTTTGGTGGCGGCCGTGGCGGTGGTGGTCGCGAACATCGCGGGGGTTTCGGCGGCGGCCGTCGTTAATGCCACAAGGTGTTTTGAACAAATAAAAATTCATGGCGACCCCGGAGAGTCTCGAACTCCCGACCTGATGCTTAGAAGGCACCTGCTCTATCCTGCTGAGCTACGGGGCCGCATGACGCATATAAAGCATAGTTGCTTAAAGAAATGCAACAAAACGTATTTTTATGCTAAGGATATTTTATGCCTTTATATGAATTTTTGTGCGAAAACTGTAAATACAGATTTGAGCAGTTGACCTCTTTTGCGGATTCTGATCAAGGTAACTGTCCGAAATGTAATAATAAAAATATAAAGAAGCTTATATCTGCTTTTGCCGTGGGCGGTCACGAAACTTATTCTGACAACAAGTTTCATGGTTGTGGAAACTGTGAGTTCGGTGGTTCTGGTGGCGAACGCTGCGGTCGTTCAAGTGCGGGTTTTGACGACTAGTTAATACGATATATAGTTAGTGGTACATCTGGTGCACATTCTTTCATGCAGTCATGAAAGACAAACGAACGGGTATACAATTTGGTGAATTAAAGCGGGTTATTTGGGCGGTAGATGCTTTTGACGAAAAAAGTGTCGTGCAGAGGCGTGTGGCGCAAGTGGCAAGAAAGCTTCAATCAATTGCAAACGTCACAGTAGAGCCGGTTTATGTAATGACGCCAACCGAACTTAATCTTTCATCAGAATACAGCGTTCCATGGATACAGCATTACCGGCCTGCTGCCGAGAGAGCTTTGTTCAGTTTAGTAAAGGCGCTGGGAGTAAAAACACAGGAAAAACCTAAGGTGTTGATTCAAAACTTCGCCTCGACGTCACAAGCGGTTAGTTCGTTAGAACTATATGCGGTACATACCGGCACTGATCTTATTTTAGTTGGAAGTCACGGTAAAACAGGCATGAAACGCCTGCTTTTGGGGAGTTTTGCTGAAACATTGCTTTTACAGTCGCGTGTCCCGGTAATGGTGGTTGGTCATGAAGCGCGAGTTTTATATGATTTTAAGCAGATTTTTTTCCCGACTGATTTTTCCAAGCACGCTGAAAAAGTATTTAGGATAGCAGTAGCTTTAGCGCGAACCATCAAGGCAAAGATGACATTGTATCATTCAGTGCCAAGTCCAGTGGAACCGGTATTCCAATCTGGTGTGTATTTGTTAGGTGGGGCATGGGTTCCTGTATTTGATTATTTTTCCAGGGAAACCGAGCACAGAAAACATCATGCGGAAGCATGGGTGCGTTGGGCTTCGCATAATGGGGTAAATGTTGAACTGGTTATAGAAGCAAAAGGCGGGAATTTAGCGCATTCTATAGTCCGTGCTGCAAAAAAATCACATACCGGTTTGATAATGATGGCAGCAAAGAGCGGGCCGGTTGCAGCAACGATAATAGGAAGCACTACGAGACAGGTAGTACGTTCTTCTTACTGTCCTGTTTGGGTGCTTAGATCGCAAATTCTTGAGGCAGGTGCGGTTTTGGCAAAGGCTCGTGTTATGCGAGCGGCATGAACGTCTTTGTGGTGCTACGCATCTAATAATATATTGGTAATATATGGAAAATTTTCGTGTCGAAGATACAAAACTGTCTATTAAGGTTAGAATGTAACAGACTATGCGCTTGGGATACCTAAGTGGTGTTCTTATATTGTTTGTGGCCGGTTGTTCAAAAGAAAAGGTAAATATCACTGAGCCGGTCAATATCAATTGCGCCCCTTCATCTTTGCAGATCATGACAGGATCGGCCGGCTCAGCCATGGCATTCCTTCCTGATCCTATGATTTCATCTAAAATGTCTGATTTAACACCTGTGTCGTTGCGGCTGGATGATTTTAGAAATCTTGTTTCTTTATCACGCCTGACTGGTAAAGGGGTGCTTGAAGGTTTATACGTCGACATTCGCAATGGCCTTACATGTAATGAGGGCTTTGGTGCGTACGACACACAGAATCAATTTATTTATTCACATGACAATAGCAAGTTCCAAGAAGCAATGTCTTATTACTTTGGTGACGAATACAGGTACAAACTTGATGAGACCGGTTATCTGGAGCGTAGGAAACCTGTTAAAATCGTCGCACATTGCGTGAAGGACGATAACGCATATTATGTCCGCTATATAGATTCGAATGGGCAAGTGACGGATAAGGTTTGCCTTGGAGATTCGCCGAGTTTGCCAAATGCTTCGTATGCCGATGATGCCCTAGTGACCATACATGAACTTCAGCATGCCACCACAACTGGTAATTATTCAGCTACTCAGAGTTTAAATCAGTTTTGGTATGACGAGTCTGGAGCACTGAATGAGGCTATTTCTGATTTCATGGGATTGATGTTTTTTTCGCCACTAGTTTCAGCCCCATTTGATCCAAAAGTTTTCAGCCGATGGGCTCTAGGCACCTTTGTGCCTAATTATGATGCAAGAAGAGGGGTTCATAAATGCCCTGTTTATGATTCTAATTATCCTGATTGCGGTAATTTCCCGTCATTTTCAGCTGCTAAGAACACTGTAAGTTATGTTTACCCGGATGGCATGGGCTGGCCATACGGTGCGAATTTTGAGGCCCCTGGATATGTCCGGTCAGCTTTTCGAGAGTATCATTCGCAGGAAGAAGTACATAATGCCGGTATGCTGATGGAAGGCGCGCTGTGGGATTGCTACGAAGTTTTGGTCGCGAATAACGGACCAGAAATAGCCGCGGGTTTGATTACAAAAGTCTTACATGAAACGTTAAAGCAACTTCCTAAGCCCACAATTGCCAGCATCTCTCCGGTCACCTTGAGGGGATTTGCGTCAACCATGATAATAGCGGCACAAATGCTAGGTTTTTCTTCATCTGATAAAGAAGCTATGTCTAATGCTCTTTTGGCTAGAGGTCTGCTGGGAGGGGACTTGTTGAGCACTGGTTGGGCTGTAGTTGGGTACGGGACATCATCAACTCCAGGAATGAAAATTCAGGACAACCCTGCCATTTTGAAAGGGTGGCTTATGAGGATGGGGTTAAGTCCAACTGTAATTACACAAGATATAGAAACAGGTACCAATGGTAAGCTGGATCCTGGTGATGTAGCGGCTGTCTGGTTTGATGCCGGGAATACAGACGAGGTAACCGCCGGAGGAGTACAGCTTGTTATTGAATCTTTGAATCCAGATGTCAGATTTCTCAATTCTGCCGCTAATATGGGGATAGTTTCGGATTCAGAAACTCAGGTCACCTATATTAAGATAAACGGAACTCAGATTGTTGATTCATTATCAGCCTTGAATCCAACCATGCATGTTCCGCTTGGTAACAGTTATTTTTTAACCAATCCACACTTTGATAAAAGTTG
This sequence comes from uncultured Bacteriovoracaceae bacterium, assembly GCA_964358645.1. Lineage (GTDB taxonomy): Bacteria > Bdellovibrionota > UBA1018 > UBA1018 > UBA1018 > JBBTDV01. Next base: position 40,164 of record CAYHPW010000022.1, read on the forward strand.
GACAACGGCAGTGTGGGTTAAGGTGAATACTGCGGTTGAACACGGCAGTACAGTGAGGTTTGGGGTCGATATAATTCCGTCAAATGGTCCGGCCGAAACGCTGGTTTTTGAAACGGTGGTGAATTGATGAAAAAGCTGCGCGTCTCCATGGTGGTAATTACTATTGCGGCGATGGTTGGTGTATTTTATTTTTTATATTCAAAAAAGTTATTAAATGACGTCGTAGTTTCCACGGACTCTACGAGTTTAACATCCGCAAATACCGTCCCTGCTGGCTTATTAGGGCCAGTGCCTTCAGGGCCTGTAAATAATAAAATTACAAAAAAACATAGCGCTTATGCTGGTGGCAGTCATTGGGAGATATTCCAGCGTAAATTCGGCCCAGGATTAGAACCGCAGTTTTTAAAAAATGGTATACTGGCATCGATTCATTTAAAGGGCGATCCATTCGGTACCGCAGCTAAGAGCGGTGC
>CAYHPW010000023.1:0-40060 GCA_964358645.1 uncultured Bacteriovoracaceae bacterium
TTAAAGCTCAATTTGCAAAGCCCTGGGCCTTGTCCCGGGGCTTTTGCTTTTCATGACCCCTTAAACACATTGAAAGTTCTGCCGCAAACAAAGATCCGCCATAGACCAACCCTGTGTAAACCTGAATCAACTCCGCACCCATATTTATTCTAGAAATCCCCTCTTCAGGGTGCATTATCCCACCCACGGATATGATTGGGAGCTTGCTTAACAGCTTTATATCAGTCAACCGGCTGCGGGATGCTTCACATAAAGGCTCTCCGCTCCACCCACCGGTCACGCCGTCCTTATAACCCTCTAGAGTATTTGTCACAACCCATCCGCGGATCCCGAAACCTTCCGCTGCATGAACAAGGTTCACAAGTTTGCCGTCTTTTAACTCTGGCGCGATCTTTAACAAAATAGGAACCTTGACGTTCCAGCCTGATACTATCTCATTAACCGCGGTCACAATGGGTTCCAGCAGTTTTGGCTCCTGCAAGGACCGAAGACCCGGGGTATTTGGCGAACTGACGTTGATAACTACGTAATCAACCAAACCAGCAAACGCTTTAACCGCTTGTGCATAGTCTGAAGCTGCTTCCTCTATTTTAGTATCGCGGTTCTTTCCTATGTTGACGCCTACACGGAAACCACAAGGGAGACGAGGTCGCGCCCTTTCCAGATTAATCGCAACCGCTGCCGCTCCCAAATTATTAAACCCCATGGAATTAAACAGAGCCATCTTACCAACGTCGCGGAAAAGCCTGGGCCTGGGATTACCGTATTGAGGACGCGGCGTGACCGTGCCTATTTCGGCAAAACCAAAACCAACCCCAGGCAGGGCTGCTATTATTTCCGCATTTTTATCAAAACCAGCAGCCAAACCAACGCGCGAGATAAATTTCATCCCGAAAACTTCGGGGAGCTGGTCTGTCTCTTGTTTAGTGCGGGCTTCGCTTATAATAAATGATGGCGAATACCCGAATCTCAACGCCACTTTGATCAGACGCACGAACAAATCGTGAGTAAATTCAGCATCAAAGCGAAATAAAAACCATCTAGCTGCTTTCCAAAAGATCGTTTTGAACATCATTCAGCGGATACTTATCATAAAAGAGCTTATCGTTCCCACTATACTGTTTTGCAATGCAATAAAAAATTATATACCAATAACTATCCTTAGTATTGCACGAGATACACGCCTGAAATAACCTTTATATATCTGCTCTTTTATATCCGGAGGAAAAATGATCGATCTCTCACTGTCAGAAGAACAAATCCAGCTACAGGAACTTGCAAGAAAATTTGCCAAGGAAGAAATATTCCCGAAAGCTGCTCATCACGACCAAACTGGTGAATATCCGCGCGAAATAACAAAAAAAGCATGGGAGTTGGGCTTGATGAACACGCATATACCTGCAGAATACGGTGGCGCTGGCCTGGGTGTACTAGAAGGATGCATCATCACCGAAGAATTTGCCTATGGCTGTACTGGAATCGCCACTGCCATGGAAGCCAACACGCTTGCCGCCGCGCCTGTCATAGTGGCGGGCAATGATGAACAAAAAAAACAATTTCTGGGGATGCTGACCAACCAACCTTGTTTTGCTGCTTACTGTGTAACTGAGCCAGGCGCCGGTTCAGATGTCAGCGGTATACGCACACAGGCCAAGAAGGTCGGGTCAGAATATGTAATAAACGGATCAAAGATGTGGATCACCAATGCCAGCGTCGCCAGTTGGTATTTTGTCCTGGCATACACTGACACTTCAGCAAAACACAAAGGCATGTCGGGTTTTATCATACCAGCGGATGCTCCCGGGATAGTCGTTGGAAAAAAAGAATGGAACATGGGACAACGGGCAAGTGACACCCGAGGGATAACTTTTGAAAACGTGAAAGTTCCGGAACGCTTCAGGTTAGGCCGCGAAGGTGATGGCTTTAAGATAGCCATGAGCGCATTTGATCACACAAGACCTGCTGTTTCAGCAGGAGCTGTAGGCCTCGCCAGAAGAGCCATGGATGAAGCAATCGAGTACTCGAAAACCAGAAAAGCTTTCGGGCACCCTATTTCAGGCTTCCAGGCAATTAACTTCATGATAGCCGACATGGCTACAGGGATTGAAGCTGCCAGACTGCTTGTGTACAAGGCGGCTTATTTAATCGACAAAGGGGAGCGAAACACTAAATTTGCCGCCATGGCGAAGGCTTTTGCCGCTGATATAGTAATGCGCACCACTACGGATGCGGTACAGATATTCGGCGGCTATGGATATTCCAGCGAATATCCTGTTGAAAAACTCATGCGTGATGCAAAAATCTACCAGATTTATGAAGGCACCAGCCAAATACAACGCCTTATAATTTCGAGAGAACTCATTGAGCGTTAAAACAACGACTTCAAACCGGAGACCAAAATGAATGTACTGCTTCTAGAAAACATACATCCTCTCGCAAAAGAAATATTCGAAATGGAGGGATTTAACGTAGAACTGCTGTCAGAAAGCCTATCTCAAGACAAACTCATAGAAAAATTACGAGGCGTTCAGATCTTGGGCATCCGCAGCAAAACACAAATAGATGAGAGCATCTTTAAAAAGTCAGAATCGCTCCTGGCGCTTGGCTGTTTTTGCATAGGCACTAATCAGGTAAATCTTGAAGCAGCTAAACAACGTGGTGTTGCTGTTTTTAATGCGCCATTCGGCAACACTAGAAGCGTAGCTGAAATGATCATCGCGGAAATAATATCGCTCTCCAGGAAACTGGGACAGCGGAACATGGAAATGCATACGAAAACTTGGAAGAAAACAGCCGAAAGCTGTTATGAAATCCGTGGGAAAACTATCGGGATAATCGGATACGGCAATATAGGCACACAGGTCGGGACAATGGCAGAATCACTCGGCATGCACGTATTGTTCTATGACATCGTTCCAAAACTGCCCAGAGGTAACGCCAGGAACTGCAACACTATAAATGAAGTCTTGAAAAACAGTGACTTCGTAACTTTGCATGTGCCAGCTACACCACAAACCCGCCTCATGATGAGCGAGCCGCAGCTGTTATCAATGAAAGCGGGAAGCTATCTCCTCAATGCCAGCCGTGGCAACGTAGTAGACGTGGCAGCACTGGCGAAAGCCATTAAATCAAAGCATCTAGCCGGTGCAGCGGTCGATGTTTTCCCGAACGAACCGGAACAAAATACAAACTCATTTTCAAGTGATCTACAAGGTTTGCCTAATGTCATTTTAACTCCCCACATAGGTGGTGGCACCGAAGAGGCCCAATCAAATATCGGACAAGAGGTGCCGGTGACTTTGATCCGATATATAAAGAATGGATCGACGAATCATTCCGTTAATTTTCCTGAAGTAGATCTGCCAAAGGCAGCGAACAGGCATCGCATATTGAACATCCACAAAAATGTCCCTGGAGTTCTCAGTGAAATAAACCGGATAATCTCAGAGCTGGGGGCGAATATAGAGGCGGAAGCCTTGGCCACAGATAATGAAATAGGCTACCTGCTTCTTGATACTGACAAGGCGATTTCACAAGAAGTCAAAACAGCGATAGAAAGCCTGAAAACATCCATAAAAACGCGCATACTTGGCTAATCAAATATCTTGCCAGGATTCATCAGCCCCTGCGGGTCAAAAACCTTCTTTATCTTCCGCATTATTTCCATTTCAACAGCGCTGCGTGAGTAATGAAGCGAGTCTTTTTTCAATAAACCTATTCCGTGCTCGGCAGAAACGCTCCCCTTAAATTTTTGAACCAGTGAAAAAAGATCCTTATCGGTCTCATGGCATGCCAAAAGAAAATCATCTTTATTAAGGTTGGACGGTTTTAAGGTATTGATATGCAAATTGCCATCGCCTATGTGTCCGAAAAAATACAGATCAAGCTTTGCATAATGCTTCCTGAACATATCCTCCATTTCAGAAACAAAGCCGTCCAAATCGGCAACCGGCACCGCTATGTCATTCTTGTGCAAAAATGCCGTGCGATAGAGACTTTCTGCGATGTTTTCGCGCAACGCCCAAAGATCCCTTGCTTCACGCTCTGACTGCGCCATTATACCATTCATTATGAGGCCGTCTTTAAACAGTCCGGCGAGCCATTCTTCCACGCCTTGTCCGTCTTTTTTGATTTCCATCAAGACGTAAGCTTTTCCGGCTGATTCAACAAAAGGCGGCTTTAATGCCATGATCTTTATCACCGCATCAAGACATCCATCCGTAAACATTTCAAAAGCATGAAGTTCAATAGGTGCCTTCCTGGCCTCATAAAACAACCGCAATACGGCTGGCGTATCTTTAAGCGCAAAGAAAAAAACATCCCGCTCGACCAGGGCGGTCGTTAGCTTCAATGTTGCTTCGGTTATAATCCCCAGTGTGCCCTCACTTCCTATGAACAGCTGCTTGAGATCCACACCGGTATTGTTTTTCTCCAACGAACCGTTAAGCTCGAAGATATCACCGGCCATCGTAACAATCTGAAGGCCCAAAACCCAATTTCTGGTCGACCCATACTTGATAACCCTCACGCCACCGGCATTCGTGGCTATGTTCCCGCCAATCTGGCTTGAACCTTTCGATGCAAAATCGACCGGCCATGTAAGCCCGGCTTGCATGCAGTGCTCGTGAACAGCTTGGGTAACAGCTCCGGCCTGAACCCGCACGGTTTGGGCCATTGTATCAACAGACCCGACCTTGTTCATTCTTTCAAGGCTTACGACGATCTCACCATTTTTTGCGACAGCCCCACCAGCAAGACCCGTACGCCCTCCCGATGGAACTACCGCGACGCCAAAAGATAAACAGAGTTTCAGAAAGCTGGCCACTTCATCCGTTTGCCGCGGGAAAACCACGGCTGATGGTTTAGGATCAAAAACCGTGGTCCAATCACGTCCGTATGTCTCTAATATCTGTGCATCGCGCGAACAAAAGTCTTTTGGGAAAGAATTAGAAATTGCCGACCAGAAATTTATTTTCATACCTATGTTTTTATGACCTCTCTTAACTACCCGCAATAGAAAGGGCTGCGCCTGCGGGCACATTGCTTGCTTTATTTGACCACATGGGACAAGACGAAGACACTATAATTCTCAAAAACCGCGAAACCGCAGCCGAGCTGCTGGCAAAAAAATTGGAGAAATATAAAGTTGAAAAGCCCCTCGTTCTCGCTATTCCACGAGGGGCTGTCCCAATGGGAGCGGTTATAGCCAAGCGATTGTCCACCGACATGGACATCGTGTTGGTCCATAAAATCGGCCATCCATCGGAACCGGAGCTAGCAATCGGTTCAGTCACAGAATATGGTGACATTTTTCTTCCACCTGGCATGTATTCAGACCTCGATCCACAAGCATTACAAACCAGCGCTAAAGAGCAAATCGATTTATTAAAACGAAAAAGGCGCGAATACGCTTCCTTAAAACCCGCTCCTGCAAACCCAGAGGGCCGGGTGGTCATCATAATAGATGACGGTATAGCCACCGGATCAACAATGATCGCTGCTATACGCTCAATAAAGGCAAAACATCCTAAAAAAGTAATAGTAGCTGCGCCTGTAATCTCAGAAAATGCATATGAAATTCTTAAGAATGAAGCGCATGAACTAGTCTACCTTGCCATTCCTCCCATCTTTTTTTCAGTAGGGCAGTTTTACAAGGATTTTTCGCAAGTAACTGATAGCGAAGTAGCCGAAATCTTAATGGCTGCCACCAAGCAAATTATTTAGCAGCTCCGGCGCCGCCAACTGGTGTTTCTTTGTTGGAACTATATTGTAATAAACCTAGATCCTTTTTAGGATTATTACTGACATAACTCATCGCCGACAGATCTAATGGTGAAGTGGTCATAATGATATCTTTATTTTCAACAATAATTTTTTGCAATATAGCTATGTCAGTTACCTCAAACCCAGTCGGTAAATCTTCTAAGAAGGCCGGGAGCCACGCGCTCTCACCAAGGCGAGTGCTCTTACCAATGATTTTTGTAAACTTATCCCCAATGCTGCCATTTGGAAGAATCCTATATGCTGCAAAAGTCCCATCTTTTTCTTTTTGAAGCATAAAATCGACCCTACTTTGTTTTTTCTCGCCTGTTGCATTGTCAATATAACCCAGCGTCAACGATAACGGTCCGCCTTTTATTACGGAAAAAACACCTTGGTTACACATTCTCATGAAAAATTTTTCCAGGTGGATTACACCTACACTGCAAGTACCATCTGGACTGATTTTTTTCTTGGGTATATCAACATCAAAATAAATCTTACCTCCATTATCACCCACGACCTGTATTCCTTTAATCCCTCCGGATTCTATAACAACTTTAGCGATAAGATCGTCATACTTGCGGTTTGTGCCTTTAGGTGTGGCATCGACTATTCTGAAAACTTCTTGTGATACAATATCAGGTGATACATCCTTAGGCTTCCCTGCTACGGCGACATATGGCCACAGTTCAAATGATGCAGAAAAAACTAAAACCCCAATTAACATACGTGTGGTACTCATTAGCACTCTTCCTCTCCTATACAACAAATTGAGCAACACACATGCCAATAGGCCGTGATCAAGCATGTGCAATAATTGGATAATTCCTGTGATAAATAAAAACCACTTTTAAAAGTGTATAGCTATAAGGCTACTGTCAAAAAATATTACACTAAATTTTTGACTCTGATTAGTGCCCAAGGTAGATACAAACATAATTTTGCCATGGAAAAAGATCCCGTCTGCGGAATGCAGGTTAATCCAGCCACCTCACCATACAAATACGAGCATGGTGGCAAAACATTTTCATTCTGCAACCCACGATGCTTAGAAAGGTTCAGCGCTGATCCTAAAACATTTCTAGAACCAAGAAAAAACAAACCATGCCCACACTGCACTGGAAGTAAAAACTTAAATAACACCCCCCATATCTGCCCAATGCATCCAGAGGTGCGTAAGCTAGGGCCTGGTTCCTGCCCTATTTGCGGAATGGCCCTTGAAGCAGAAACACTCAGCGTGGATGATGAAAAAAATCCAGAACTAATTGACATGACGAGACGGTTCTTGGTCAGCGCCATATTTTCCTTACCCCTAGTCGCATTTTCCATGTCAGGCATGTTTCTACCTGGAATAGAAATCTCTCCTTCGTTTCAATTTCTACTAGCTTCGCCCGTGGTTATTTGGGGTGGTTGGCCTTTTTTTGCCAGGGGATTTAAATCCGTGAAACGCTGGCAATTAAATATGTTCACGTTGATATCCATAGGAACCGGAGTCGCCTATTGTTACAGCATGGTAACAACTTTTTTGTCACTTAGCTTACCGGTATATTTTGAAGCTGCTGCCGTTATCGTCACACTAGTTTTGCTCGGACAGGTTCTAGAACTAAAAGCAAGAAGCCGCACCGGCAGCGCAATCCGTGCGCTCCTCGGGTTGACGCCTAAAACTGCACGCATAATACGTTCTAACAGCACCGAGGAAGACATACCACTGGAACGGATTGCAATCGGCGACACCTTGCGAGTGAGACCTGGTGAACGCATTCCCACCGACGCGATCGTACTTGATGGCTCAAGTTCCGTTGACGAATCAATGATCAGCGGCGAACCGATACCGGTGGAAAAAATCCATGGCGATCAAGTTGTTGGCGGGACCATCAACGGACACGGCAGCCTGATAATCAAAGCCGAGCGCATAGGCGCCCAGACCCTTCTTGCGCAGATCATACGCATGGTCACTGAAGCACAAAGAAGCAGGGCCAAGATACAGCATGTGGCGGACATGGTTTCGTCTTATTTCGTCCCAGCTGTTGTGGCGATCGCAGTTATAACTTTTGCTGTATGGGCATTGTTCGGCCCTGAGCCACAGATAATAAATGCCATGGTAAATGCCGTAGCAGTTTTGATAATAGCCTGTCCTTGCGCCCTGGGGCTTGCAACACCGATGTCAATAACAGTAGGAATAGGACGCGGAGCCACAACCGGCGTGCTGGTTAAAAATGCCGAAGCACTGGAAACATTGGAAAAGGTGGATACACTTATCGTAGATAAAACCGGCACGCTTACTGAAGGCAAACCAGTGATCAGTCGAATCAAAAACATGCCAGGCTGGAATGATTATGACATCCTCCGCCTTGTCGGATCTCTTGAAAAAAACAGCGAACACCCGCTCGCAGCCACAATTGTCGGCGAAGCCGAAAGAAAAAACATAAAACTTACAGAACCTCAAAACTTCAAATACATATCCGGGATGGGAATCTCCGGCACTGTTGACGGGAAACAAGTCATGGTCGGCAACAAAGCCTTTATTGAAAGCTCCGGGCCGAGGACGGAAGAACTTCCTGATACCGGTGAAACCACCGTATTTGTGGCGGTTAACGGCGAACTTGCTTCAACAATCGCGATATCCGACCCGATAAAAATTTCCACTCCAGAGGCGATATCAATCCTGCGGGATAACCAGATAAGGATCATGATATTAAGCGGCGACAACCATCAAGCAGTACGCGCAGTCGCCAATGCGCTTAACATCACTGAGTTTGAAGCCGAAATTCAGCCCGCACAAAAAAGCGCGATTGTAAAACGGTTGCAAGATGAAGGTCGAATTGTCGCCATGGCAGGTGACGGCGTAAATGACGCTCCAGCCATAGCTCAAGCGAATGTGGGCATCGCCATGGGGACCGGAACTGATGTGGCCATCCAAAGCGCAGGACTAACCCTTGTCAAAGGTGATTTACGCGGTATTACTCGCGCACTTCGCCTGAGCCGCGCGACAATGCGCAATGTGCGACAAAATCTTTTTTTGGCTTTCTTTTACAATGCAATGGCTATCCCAATTGCAGCAGGAGTATTATTCCCGTTCTTCGGTCTACTTCTCAACCCAATGATTGCAAGCGCAGCAATGAGCCTTAGCTCAGTATCAGTGATAAGTAATGCGTTACTACTAAGAAAAGCTCGGCTTTAAATCAGTAAATCTGATATTAAACCGATATGGATCCATCCAAATCAAAACTCAAGGATGAAGCTTTCTTGAACGGAAAACGACTTAACCCAGAGAGCCTCATGATGAGGTATGGTTACAAACCGGAACTCTCCGAGCAAGCGTTGAAATGCCCGATATTTCAAACATCGACATTTGTTTTTAAAAATGCAGAAGAAGGTAAAGCATTTTTTGAACTTGCCTACGGACTCAGGGAAGGAAAACTTGGCGAAAAACTAGGGTTAATTTACAGCCGTCTCAACAACCCAGATCTAGAGATCCTTGAAGACAGATTGACTCTTTGGGATAACGCTGAAGCATGTGCTGTTTTTCCAAGCGGGATGGCCGCGATAAGCACCACGCTCCTTGAATTCATAAAACCAGGTGACACAGTTTTATACACAAATCCGATTTATGGCGGGACACACCATTTTATCAAACACTTCCTGACAAGTCTTGGTATCAAATCGATAAGCATCGCAGCCGGCATGGTTGATCATGAAAAAATCAACACCATACTAAGCAAGCATGATCTGACCGGTAAACTTGCCATGATATACCTAGAAACACCCGCCAATCCTACAAACGACCTTGTCGATATAGCGTTTTACTCATCAGTGGCCGCTAAGTATTCGAGTAAAAATCGCAAGGTGGTGCTTGCAGTTGACAATACCTTTCTAGGCCCCCTTTGGCAGCATCCCATCAAACACGGCGCTGACCTGATAATATACTCTGCTACAAAATACATAGGAGGCCACAGTGATGTAATAGCCGGTGTGTGCCTAGGCTCCCAGGAACTTATAGACAGGATAAAAAAATTACGGACATTCCTAGGCACAATCCAGGATCCATGGACCGGCTGGTTGCTTTTAAGAAGCCTCGAGACACTAAAACTCAGGATGACGGCACAGATGGAAAATGCAAAACAGGTCGCCGGATTCCTTGTCACACACCCAAAAATAGAACGCGTATATTATCCCGGCCACCTGAAAGAAGGCGATCCTCAATACGGGATATATAAAAAACAATGCCTTGCGCCCGGATCAATGATCTCGTTTGACATAAAAGGAGGCGAACATCAGGCATTCCAATTCTTAAATGCTTTAAAACTTATTTCCCTCGCCGTCAGCCTAGGCGGTACCGAGTCACTTGCCGAACATCCAGCATCCATGACACATTCGGATGTCCCACCCGAAGAACGCGCACAAATCGGCATATCAGAAAAGATGGTACGGTTGTCCATAGGGGTTGAAAATCACGCTGACATCATCATGGATTTAAAACAAGCACTTGATGCGGTCGCTATTTAACCACCACTTCGGTATTGGGCGGCATGGTGAAGTTGAACATTCCGTCTTCCAGTCCCACGCCTAATTTAATGTTTGTAAGCAAGATCTCGGTACGATTGCCGTCGTTATGTTCCATTATGACCTTGGTGATGATCTTTTTAACCGGATCTATGTCAATCCATGCCTTGCTAACAGTGCCAGCAGTGCGCTGTTTGGGCATAACAAGAAAGGTAGATTTGCCGGTCTTTTCCAGTTTTTGAACATTTCCAGTTGAAAATGACCCAGAAAGCAAGGCGTTTGCGAATCTTGAGTTCAAGCCGGATGCTTTGCCCTCCGTCACCTGTCCTTTGTCATCCTCGCTGAATGGCGGTGTATAGTACCAAAACTTGCTGCCGTTGCTGACTAGCAAGCTTTCATCCGGCTTGAGTGTGTGCCATCTAACTTTATCAGGCCTCTTGAAAGCTATCCTGCCGGAACTTTTCTCACGGCGCTTAAGCGCCAGTATTATATTTTCTTGCGTAAAATCAGCCTCAAGCGTCCTGGATTTTTTGTACTTTTCATCCACTTCCCTGAGGAGCTTCGGGAACGGAGCTTTCCCCTGGGCCGCAAAAAGCAAGACCGGAAAAAATATAAAGGTGATTAAAATTTTCAACATAATCTTACTGCAACTGGATCGAGACCATCTTTGAAACACCTGGGTCTTCCATCGTTACGCCATAAAGCGTGTCATTTAATTCCATGGTTTTTTTGTTGTGTGTGATGAGGATGAATTGACTGTTGGTGGACATCTCCCTTAGAAGTGCATTGAATTTCCCGATATTTGCATCATCAAGCGGGGCATCCACCTCGTCTAAAATACAAAATGGCGATGGCTTCACTAGAAAAATAGCAAAAATGAGTGAAACCGCAGTTAGGGCTTTTTCGCCACCTGACAGTAGGCTGATATTCGCGATCTTCTTCCCAGGGGGCTGCGCGATTATATCAATCCCTGACTCCAAAATGTCATTGGTACCTTCTGGAATCATGAGAGTTAATTTGGCCTGACCACCACCGAATATTACCGGAAAAAGCCTTTCGAAACGCTCCGAAATGGCAGCGAAAGCTTTTTTAAAGCGCTCTTCCGATGTCTTGTTAATATGTTCTATCGCCTGCTTCAGATTATCTATTGAGTGCTCGAGATCTGATTTTTCACCAATCAGGTAGTCATATCGTTTTCTTAATTGCTCGTGTTCATCAATCGCCATAACATTGACTTCGCCGAGCCGGCGTAGTCTTTCGCGCAGGCGCTCCACTTCCTCGCCAAGCAGCTTTTCCTCCTCCGCTGAAATCTCAGCGGTGATCACCGGAGCTGGCATATCTTCCTGTGCGGCGGCGCCAATAGCGGCATCAAGCGAGCCTGGACCATATTTTTCTTCAAGGTTCTGTTTTAAATGTTCAACATCAGAAAATAATCGCTCTATATCTATGGCCAATTGGTTTGCCACGGAAGTTTTCTCGTCGCCGGCTTGGTGAATGCCTTTAATACTGTCGATAGAGGAATTAAGACGTGTTCCGGTTACTTCAAGGCGCTCACGAACAAGCGACTGGCTATTTCGCATTTCAGCTAGCTTGATAGTCAATTTTTCGATCTTAGTTGTTATCGAAGATTCGCCCCCAGTAAATTGCTCGCGCTCGGTGATGGCCATCCCAAACATTCCAACAATATTCGCAAGCCGTTGCTTCTTGTCTGTGAGAACGGCATTAAGGCCTTCGACCCTTTGTCGTAAGCCACTAACGCGTTCCTGCAGCGAAGCCTCATTTATCTTATCCTGTTTAAGCTCGTTTTCTGCGGCACGTAGTTTTGTTTCTTTTGATCCTGCCTCAGTTTCCAAGTTTGAAATTTCAGACTGTAGCGACTGTTTACGAAACGTGAGCTGCTCCAAATTCAGCGCAAGTTTTTCATGTGAACTGATCGCATCCGCCTTTTCATCCTCGGCCTTTTGGATCTCCTGCTTGAGCACGCGGAGTTCATCGGATGCGGACGCGGCCATTTTATCCGCGTGTTGTGCATCTCGCTCTTTGGACAATACGGCGAGTTCGGCTGAGTGCAAGTTTTCAATTATGTCATGATGGCTCTTGGTTTGTGCCGACAACTCGGATTTAGCGGTGGCAACCTTGGTTTCCAAGTCTTTATAACCAGCTTCAGCCAGCCTCACTTCTTCTTGTAGTTTGGTAATAATTTTCTTACGTTGAAGGAGTCTTTCGCTGACGTCGTTCTCACGGCTTCCACCGCGGAAAACCGTCACAGGCCCTGTACAATCAACGGCGCTCCCATCCATCGATACAACGGACCAGCCGCGGAAAAAATTCAGTGGTGGCTGATTAAGCGATTTTACGACCACAACATTTTTGATCGCCGGAAGAATCGCCGCTTGGGCTTTTTGAATCACCGTTTGCGGCATGTCCGCATTAAATCCTATAAACTTGTCTAGTGTGCCCATCACTTCAAAGCCATCTCGCCTGAGGATGGCGCAGATATCTTCTTCACTGCACGAAGAAGCGGTGCCTGAAACAACAGCGGTAACTTCTTTGGGTAAATATACAGATGTAAGGCCTGCTTTTGCGCCGCTGATATATAAAATCGTTTTGGATGCTATATCATTGTTCAATGCTATAAGGCTTTCAATCCGTGTATCGAGCCAACCGGAAACCGCCTTTTCGAAACCTTCCTTCACTTCCAAGAAATCCGTAACAGCGAGCAAATGCCCATCGCCAGAATTGTTTCTTGCCCACTCGAGGGCGGCTTTTGGCCCGTCACCAAATCCCTCATATGATGCAGCAAGTTCTTCAATGCTCTGAAGCCTTGATTTAAGTTGCGCATGTATTTGAAACGCATTGTTTAGCTGACTTTCAAGTCCCTCCAAGATTTTTTCGTGCTCGCACAATTCCTCAGACTTGAGCTTCAAGGCTTCTTCATGGATTGATAGCTCATTCTTAGTGCTGGCCCATACTAGATGTGCGGTTTCAGATTCTGCGCGAACCGCATGGAGTTTTTTTAACGCCGCTTCTGATCTCTCGTTTAGCTTGTTTAGTTGCTTTTCGACTGCCTCTATACGGCTGGACAAGGAAGCACTGCTTGCCGAAAACTCAGACCCAGCCTCTATGGCTTTCACATGATCCTGCTTGCACGTATCAAGCAACCGGCGGGCGTCATCAAGATCGGATCTTAGTTTTGATACGGCGGTTTCTTTCTCTGAGCTCGAAGTAATGGCCTTGTCATGAGCGGCTGACATCTCCACAAGTTCCCGCTCCAGAAAAGCTAGTTGCTCACTTTCGACTGCAATGGATTTTTCAAGGTTGCTTTTTTCAGAATCAAGAACTTTAAGCCTGGTCGCCAGGTCTTCCTTTCGTTTATGTGATAAATCTAAAGCGCTTTGCTCTTTGGTAAGTTCATTTGAAAATTCTTGAATGCGGGCCTGTGACTCTTCAAGAAGTTTCGTGTCAATAAGTTGGGCGACCCTGTCAACTTCGATAGCATTCTCAGTAGCTTGAAGCTGTGCCTTAAGACCGGCGAGTTCCTGTTCAAGTGACTCTTTTTGCTTAAGAAGTGAATCACGCTTGCCAAGAATTGCCGCTCTTTTCCGCCTACCCCACATTATTTCCTTCTCGAAAAGCTCGTCCTTATATTTTTTGTAAAGGCGCGCCTTCTGGGCCTGTCTCTCAAGTGAGGACAGGTTTCTTTCAATCTCAATAATAATATCACGCAGGCGTGAGAGATTAGCCTGGGCGGCCTCCATCTTTCTCATGGACTCTTTCTTGCGGGCCTTGTATTTCGCAATTCCAGCGGCCTCTTCGATTAGCAGGCGTCGCTCATCGGGTTTCGCATTAACGATCTTACCAATCTGTCCTTGTTCGATAACGGAATATCCTTTGGTACCGACACCGGTATCCATGAAAAGTTCCTGGATATCCTTAAGACGCGCGGGAACACCATTTATGAAATATTCACCATCCCCGGAGCGGAAGACCCTTCTTGTCACGGCGATTTCTTTTTCACGCAGATGTGCAGGCAATTCATAGCGCGCAGCTCCTGTAGCCGATCCATTCATATCCATGCCCACAGCCTGATCACCGCTCTGAGTGCGGCTGCTTGCAACTTCAACATCAGTCTCCAAAACAATGGTGGCCTCTGCCATTCCCAATGGCACGTGTTTGGAGCTCCCGTTAAAAATCAGGTCCTCGCTCCCGCTGCCGCGCATGTGCTTGTAGGACTGCTCACCCATCACCCAAAAAAATGCGTCCACAATATTTGATTTACCGCAGCCGTTCGGGCCAACAATCCCTGTTATATGATGATCAAAATGAATTACGGTCTTATCTTTAAAAGACTTAAACCCTTGTATTTCAAGTCTTTTTATTCGCATGAAAGAGCCATCCTTGCTTAATACCTCCTCCAAAAATTACCTGAGCTTTTTAGATAATGTAACAAGCACACTTTAAAAGGCAAGGGCTGAAGTGATTATTTCTATCACCAGAAGAGGGTGGCTTCCCTTATATCGACAACCCTCACCCATAAGTGCTACCACTGGCTAGAGTTATGCCTACGGTTTTTCGCAATTTATTGTCTTCTTATTCGTCTCTAAAGTATCCCATCCTAATATTTGATCGCAGGCTGGATTCGGCATATCTACCCTTCAAAGCCTGGAGAAAATCATTCAAACATGCGTTCCCGGTCTATGCAGGAGAAAACCTGAAAGCTCTCGAATCATTTCCTGCCACGATGAAACAAATCATCACAGCAACCAGCGGTGTTTCGCGATCCGCCGTCACGGTGGTATCCGCTGGAGGAGGTTCCGTTGGTGATTTTTCCGGATTCGTCGCAAGCATCCTCAAAAGAGGCACCGATCTCATACATATACCATCTACATGGCTTGCAGCCATGGATTCAGCCCACGGGGGCAAGAACGCGCTTAATGTCGGGGAAATAAAAAATCAGATCGGGACTTTTCACCATCCGTCATCGGTTTATCTTACAAGAGATCTGTTATTCACCCAGCCACGCGAACGCGCTATCGAGGCTCTCGGTGAACTAACTAAAACCGCTTTAATCTCTGGAGAAAAATGGCACAAAGACCCATTAAATATCTTGCTGGAACTCGCGCAGGTGCGTGATCAACATGAACCATTACAAAACAAGCTTTGGGACCTCCTTCCAACAACGATAAAAAGCAAAAGCCGTATCGTGGCACAAGACCCTTTTGATGAACTCGGAATCCGTTCAAGCTTGAATCTTGGTCACACCATGGGACACATCATAGAACCGTTCTTTGCTATTTCCCATGGTGAGGCAGTCGGTCGCGGACTGCTGTTCTCGCTTACATGGAGCAAGAAACTGGGCTTCCTTAAGCAAAGCCACCACAAAGAAATCATAGGAGCACTTGAAAAGCTTTACCCAGAAGAATGGCTCAAGCCACAAAAAAACTGGAATATATTGGAGAATGATTTTCTAAAACTCGCCAGCCATGACAAGAAAGCAACCGGGATAGCTTCAGTAAATTTTGTATTTATCAGGAAAATCGGCCATGTTTTCAACAAACGTGTCAGGCTAAGTGATTTTTTTAAGGAAGCTATAGCCCAAGGCTGGGTTGGGGAAAAATAATATGCGAGCTGAGTTCAGCTTTACCGGACATATCCCACCATCAAAATCCATGTTGATACGATTCCTACTTGCAAGTGCATACGGATCTAACGCGATGGACACACAATGCAGTGATTGTGATGACGTAAGATCAATGCAGCAAGCCCTCGAGGCGTTTAAAAAATGTGATAACACGATCCATTGCGGTAGGGCTGCCTTGGTGTTCCGCCTCATGGCCGGGTTAGCGTCACGCACTAAAGGAAATTTTCTTATTACAGGACACGAAAGCCTGCTTGCACGCCCTCACGACAAACTTAATTCATTCCTCGGTCAGCTCGGCGTGGATTGCAAATGGTCATCCAATAAGGGACTCCGTTTGAATTCTAAAGGCTGGCAAAAGCCATCCATGCCTGTGATGCTTGATATGTCAGTTTCCAGCCAATTTGCGAGCTCTGCGGTGCTGAATGCCTGGGATCTCGATTTTCCGCTTGAATTAATCCTTTCAAAAGAAAAAGTTTCAACCGGCTATTTTGAAATGACAGTAAAAATAGCCAGAGCACTTGGCATGCGCATTGAAAAAATTAAAAAAGGATCCGATAACTCCATCCGGATCCCCGCATACCAAAAAGTAAAAGGATATGATGTCATGATCGAGCCTGACATGAGCTCAGCTTTTTCTGTTGCTGCGCTTGGCGCTTTGGCCGGCGAAGCGCGGATTCTCGGATTCCCCACAAAAAGCATCCAACCTGACAGTGGCTTTGTTCGTGTTCTCGAGGAAATGGGATGCCAGGTCTTGTTTAGCGATGGCGCACTCATCGTCAGAAAAACCAAACGGCTTGATCATATTGAGTTGAATATCAGAGACATGCCGGATCTTTTCCCGGTACTTAGTGTGCTTTGTTCATTCGCCTCAGGGGTATCTAAAATATCAGGTGCCCCTCACCTGGCGCATAAGGAATCAAATAGGCTTTTAAAAACCGCAGAACTGATCTCATTGATCGGGCGCAAAGCCGCTCTTTGTCCTGATGGAATAATTATAGAAGGTAAGCCCCTTGATAATTTAAATGATAATTCCAAAACAGCGCGGCATTTTGATTTTAATCCTGCTGATGACCACCGGATGGCCATGGCGGCACTGATCGCCAAGCGTGCCGGCATAAATTGCAGCATCATTAATCCACAGGCGGTTAAAAAAAGTTTCCCAGAATTTCTTTCAATCATAGGCGAGGAAGCCAGGCCATGATCACACTTATAATAGGCCACAGGGGTTCTGGTAAAACAGCCTTACTGAAGCGCATAGAGCAATACAGCAAAACCAGTTTGGAGCCGGTGGTACTGATCGACTTAGATATGGCGATTGAAAAACGGGAGGGGATGTCGATCACTGAAATATTTTCAGTGAAAGGTGAGCAGTATTTTAGAAAAATTGAAAAAAAATATCTCGCTGACATCGTGGCCGAGTATTCCAAGCAAGATAAGAGAGTGTTTGTCGCGGCAGGAGCGGGGTACGAAGGGCCGCCGCCACCAAACACGCACTGTCTATGGGTAAGAAGAACGACAGACTCACTCGGTAGAATTTTTCTAGACAAACCAAGGCTTGAAAGCGCCATTACGCCGCGTGAAGAATATTTTAAAAGACATGCCGAGCGTGAGCCCAAATACCGCAAGTGGGCGGATGATGTATTATTCGTGCCAGAAGGAACCGACGGGCCAAGCATTTATGAACAAAATTATTTCACATCCGGCATTAATAATATCGGTGGAACACTGACGCTTTTGCCAGAGCATTTTAAAACACTGAAAAATAAAATTTCATGGGGAGTTAAATTTTTTGAAATCCGTTCTGACCTACTGACAGACGAACAGATTAAAACAGCAATAGCTTTAATCCCTCCAGAAAAAATCATCCTTAGCTTTCGCCGCCACATTGATCATCTTGGCTCTAATGACAGCTTACCGGAAAATATACTTTGGGATTGGCCGCTTGAATTCGGACCTACACCAAGTGGGAAGACTCCTCCTATTGTTTCGTTACACGAGAGGGAACCACATGAGTCCATTTCGGCATGCCTAAAAAAATTCAACGCTGTAATCGGGCGCCAGCATCTTAAACTTGCCATACACATAAATGATTTTTCGGAACTGTACGAAGCACACCAGTGGTGGATGGAAGTGCCTGCGCAAAGGTCATTTCTACCTTGTTCTGATAATAGCCGATGGGCCTGGTATAGGCTCCTGATGCGGCAAAAAATGTTCCTTAATTTTTTCAGGGAAGGTGACGGAACAGCAAAAGACCAGCCAGTTTTATTGGATTGGTTAAGAATGAGTGATTTATCCGCGCACGCTTTCGCAGCAGTCCTTGGCGACCCCATCATTCATAGCCACACGCCGATCGAGCATGGTGATTTTTTTTCAAGCCGCGGCATCCCTGTATTTGCAATTCGCGTATCAGCGCATGAATGGCAGGAAGGCGCAATTAACATACTTAAGAAGCTTGGTCTAAGATATGCCGCCATCACTTCCCCATTAAAAAAACTAGCTTACCAGATTTGCAATAAGACCGATGCACAAACAGTTTCGCTACAATCTGTCAACACACTATACTGGGACAATGAAGCCTGGCATGGAACTAACACTGATATTGCAGGACTACAGATACTGACAGAAGATCTTCGCGCACACTACCGGCCCGAACAAATAGCGGTATGGGGAGGAGGAGGAACGCTAAATACCTTGCTTAAAACATTGCCCGAGGCTTCTTTTTATTCCGCAAGAACCGGCGAGCCAAGGAACGATGGTCGCATGAATATAAAACCACATGCAGTTATTTGGGCAGCGGGACTTGCCGGAAAAGATACGCCATTCCCACCATCCGAGTGGAAACCTAAAGTCGTTTTGGATCTTAATTACAGTGACGATTCACCTGGAAAAGAATATGCCTTAATGGTTGGAGCGCACCACATATCAGGGCTTAAGATGTTTAAAGTTCAAGCAGAAAAACAACGTATTTTTTGGGCTAAAAAAAATGAGCGCTAATTCCTTCGGAAACAGATTCGTAATCACCACTTTCGGTGAAAGCCACGGACCAGCCTTAGGTGTAGTTGTTGATGGCTGTCCCGCCGGAGTGCCTTTCGATGAAGCACTGCTTAACCAGGAATTAAAAAAACGCCGCCCTGGTAGCCATGACGGTGGAGCCGAGACACCGGTTTCATCACGCAAAGAACCTGATATGCCAGAAATTTTAAGCGGTGTTTATCAAGACCACACCCTAGGCACCCCTATAGCGATTATTGTCCGAAACATTGATGCAAGGCCTGATGATTATAAAAAAATATTTAAAAATCCGAGACCAGGGCACGCCGATGATTTATGGTCATCTAAGTTTGGTATAGCTGACCTCCACGGTGGCGGCCGCGCCTCTGGGCGCGAAACCGTGGCAAGGGTCATGGGTGGAGCAGTTGCAAAAATGTTTTTGAAACAGGCCTGCCCCAGCCTCAGTGTCATGGGTGTTATAAAACAAATCGGGCCGTTAAAGCTTACTGGGCAAGAACCAACAGAGTTTCTTGTCGAAGCAAAACAAAGTGGCAAAAGTTACGGCGGAATTGCCGAAGTCATAGTCAATGGGGTGCCTGCATTTCTAGGCCAGCCAGTGTTTCACAAATTAAAATCTGATCTAACGGCAGCTATCATGGGCATCGGCGCGACTGCTGGTGTTGAAATCGGCGATGGATTTGACTCCGCCTCGCAGGAGGGCTCCGTTTTCCATACAGGGCAACAATCAAAATATGGCGGCATGCGCGGAGGCATAAGCGATGGACATCGCATAATAATCAAAGCAGCTTTCAAACCACCATCTTCAGTGCTTGAAACCGCCACTAGCGGCCGCCACGACCCATGTGTTGTTCCACGCGCCATCCCGGTAATGGAAGCAATGATAAATTTAGTAATCGCGGATCATTTATTATGGAGCAGGAGCGACAAATTATCGTGATAATTTCTCAACCAGCTCACCCATCTTAATCTTCCCTAGCGGTGACCGAGGCAAAACAGGTAGGCCAGGTGGGCCCGGTATAAAATGATGTTCCCTGATTTTTTCAAACGGCAAAACACGTTCGTTATAAGCTTTGATTATTTCCTTAGCGCCAGTTTCATCAGTTGAAGCCATGTGGATCGCGTGCCCAAGCCTAGCATCAGGCATAACTATAATAGCAGCATCAAATGCAGGTCGGATACGCAACATAACTTCTGAAAGAATAGATTCAAGACGGCGCAAGTTGATGCTCTCAGCACCAATCTTAAAGAAATCACCGATCCTACCTTTCACAAAAAGCCTGCGTCCTTCAACATGACCTATATCGTCGGACAAAAATGCGCCATCCGTCTTTGGGTCGATAAACTTAGCTTTCCCGTTTTCCTGGATAATATAGCCGCTAAATAACGACTGGCTGCTTATTCTAAACCTCCCATCGCATGAAACCGACACCTCCATATGCGGGAGTATTTCTAATGCGTCATTACACAAATGTGATGTAGCTACTTGTGAAGAGCATTCCGTCATTCCGTAAGTCACCGCTAATTTCCAGCCCAGGTCGATAGCACGACGATAAAGCAGTTCATTCATAAAACTGCCGCCAACAAAAACTGCGCGTAAGCCCGGTGGTGAGCGAAGTCCAGCCGCCACGATATCATGGATCTGGGCGGGAACCAATGATGTCAGAGTGCCGCTATTTTCTAAAACAAACTCATAAAATTTAAGGCAATCCCACTTCCCATACTCGGCAGTAAAGTCAACTACACGTGCTTTGCTAAGATGGCTTCTTGCATAAATTGCTAACCCGCCGACATGGAAAACCGGGAGCACATTTATCCATATGTCCGAACTATCACTCTGGATGGTGGCATTTACAGCAGTGGCGGAAACAAGCATCGATTGTTTTGAAATAGCGACCCATTTATGACCCAAAGAATTTTTTACCGAAGAGCCGGATGTCATAAGAAGTATATGTGATCCAAGATCAGGAACATGATTAAGAAGGTCAAACATCATTTCCTGATCATGAGAAGGCAGACGTGGGTTAATGAACGCTTCCGTCCCCGGCGCTTCCCAGTCCGTGATGCCGTTAATTATAATTTTTTCCAATTTAACCTCTGCAAACACTCATCGAATCCGAACCCAAGGCCTTCAGGTGGGATAAGCCTGGCTGCACTTACCTCAAGCTGCTCAGAAAATTCATTTTGTTCATAAACGAGGTGTGACAACAAGCCGCATATTTCCATACGCTCAGGGTGTGCAGCCGCAAGTACCGCCGCCTCATATGCCGCGCAAACCTGGCCTAACGGATGATCAAGGTAAGAAGTGACCACGAGCTTGCCATTTCTCCTTGAGAAAAAATCATAAGCACGATTGCGCTCGATCACGGCCGGCTTCCACACCAGTACTGATGCAGCATCGGGGACTCCGTCGCTGCTATCCCTCCAATTGTCAGCAGCAAGGCGGATCCCTGACATTTTTGAAAGTTCTGCCCATTTTTCCTGGTCATAGGGGATAGGGTCCTCGATAAAATCAACAATTGATATGGCTTCGCCAAGTTCTTCAATAAAGCAAATACACTCTTTAAAACTGATCCTTGAATTGAAATCCAACCGTAACCCGATGCCACGTGACAGCAGTTTTTTATGAATTTGCTTAATAACCATGCTCTCATGTTTTAAGTCGCGGCCGGTTTTGACCTTTATCTGCTTAAAGCCTCGCTCTGAAAGCCTGCTGATTAATGATCCACTTAGGGAACCACTTAAGTTTTTAATGTCGATTACTAAAAAATGACTTGTTGGAATTTTAATATCGTTAAAACAACTCTTCCCAGCTGATCTAGCTTCCGCATCCATCTGCGCGAACCGCATACTGCAACAGGTAAGCGGCGTCATCACTCCTTCAGCTAAAAGCTTTAACTGCCGCTCTAGCGATAGATCTCCCAACTCAGGCCAGGGATGGCAATCTGCATACCCAAAGCCGATACCCGGAAGCTCCACTTTAATAAGTGCGCCAGCTCCACTATCGAAATATCTACTAAACCAAAGAGAGTCCTGCATATAACATCAAGCCAAATAAAAAATGTGTAAACGCGGCAATTGCCAACAACCGGTTATATTGGATACCAATCGTATTATTAAAAACAGCATCGTTGATAACGCGGCCAATACCGCGCGCAACGCTGATTGCCGGTGGCAATGCCATAAAAGGCAATAAAAAAGCTGCGATATATCCTTTTGTAAGCCAATAGAAATTTACGAGGAACGGCAATATAGCGAGTAAAATGATCTCATTGATTGCGAAACCTTTGCCAAAACGTACCGCGAGCGTACGCTTCTTAGCCACTAAGTCTCCATCAATATCGCGGATATTGTTCACTGCTATTATCACCGTTGCAAGACACCCCACCTGTGTCCCCGCAATGAAAGAATCCAAATTCACACCCCCGGTCTGCAGGTAAAAAACACCACATGTCGCCACAAACCCAAAGAAGATGAAAACAAACACTTCGCCAAGCCCTATATAAGCTAGCGGCAATGGGCCACCGGTATAAATATAACCAAAAAAAAGTGAAGCAAGCCCGATAGCTGCAATCACCCACCCACTGTGCATAACAAGAGGTACAGCAAAAATTATGGCGGTTAAAAAAGCCAATATTCCGCCAACAAATACCTGGCGGTAAGAAAGCAGCCCTGCCTGCGTTACACGCATGGGACCAATACGCGCTTTTGTATCCGCGCCTTTCCTGAAATCAAGCGCATCGTTAATTAGGTTAGTCCCGATCTGTATCGATAGAGCACTAAGCATGGCTAAAAAACTTATGATCAAGTCTGGTTGGTTCCCAAGCGACGCAGTTGCTACCCCCGTTGCAACAACAACTGGCACCACCGCAGCTGTAAGTGTTTTTGGGCGGCAGGCAAGAAACCAAAAACCTAATTTATTAAACATTTTTTATGGAAGCCTCCCGAATTTCCTGAAATCAGGTTTTCTTTTCTCGTTAAAAGCGTTTCTGCCTTCTTGTGCTTCTTTTGACATGTAATACAACATCGTAGCGTTACCGGCCAAGTCAAGAAGGCCCATCTGCCCGTCACAATCGGCATTCAAAGCGGACTTCAAACACCTCAGCGCGAGCGGTGAGTTGCATAGTATTTCACGGCACCATTTCAGCGTTTCTGCTTCCAGGCGCTCAAGCGGGACAATACGGTTCACCAGCCCCATCTCAAGCGCTTCTTTTGCGCCATACTGGCGGCACAAAAACCATATCTCCCTGGCTTTTTTCTGCCCCACCACTCTGGCAAGGTAACTGCTGCCAAGACCACCATCAAAAGATCCTACTTTTGGCCCGGTCTGGCCGAATCTTGCATTGTCAGCCGCGATCGTCAAATCACATACTACATGAAGCACATGGCCGCCACCAATCGCGTATCCTGCCACCATTGCGATGACTGGCTTTGGAAGTGACCTGATCTGCTTGTGAAGATCAAGAACATTGAGTCTTGGGATACCATCAGATCCCACGTAACCTGCATCGCCGCGGATCTTCTGATCCCCGCCGGAACAAAATGCATCTTTGCCCTCACCTGTAAGAACCACGACACCTATCGCCGGATCCATCCTGCAAATCCCGAAGGCTTCTATCATCTCATCGACGGTACGAGGCCTGAAGGCATTCCTCCTGTCCGGCCGGTTGATAGTGATTTTTGCGATCCCATCCTCGGTCCTCTCAAATTTTATGTCTTCATAGTTTTTGATCGCTACCCAGCTTTCTTTGGTTCCCATGAGCTCAACCCTCCGTACACTTAAGGTTCGTCTTAATAAATTCAGAGACTGTTTTAAAAAATACATCGCCTCGATCCCACGGGACTCTGTGGCCAGCCCCCTGGATTATAGCTGCCTTGTAAAAACTGCATTTTTTTCCTGCTTCACTGGCAATGGCACTATAGCGCCTATCAAGCTCGCCAGCCACCCAAAGAGTGGGGACACAAAGCTCGGCAAGGCGATCATCAAGGCACTCCTGGCAACCAAGAGACCAGTTACGCAGGACTGCTGCAAGCTGCCCACGGTTGAAGTCGCATTCTTTCCTCACTGAAACAGCAAGGCTTCCGGTAAAAACAGTTTGGTCATTCCATTTTTTCATCAAAGATGGCCATTCCTCTGATTCAAACTGCTTGGCCCAATCCTCATCTGAAGCCTTTCTTTCGACTCGCGCTACTGGATCCTTTAACCCAGTATTCGCCGAAACAAAGATCGCCATATCCCAAATATGTGGCGCTTGCAGCAAGGCGTGCATCGCTAGCCTCCCTCCCATGGAATAACCAAGAAGAACTTTCACCGCGTTTTTATTTTGATCACGTTGCCCGAAGACTCGCGCATTAAAAGCTTCGGCCCATTCACGCATTGTTTTACCAGTAAAACAGTCATCAAAAATCACCTCAGCACGCAATTTGAAATCAAAATCCGCCGTCCTATTTAACAGCCAGTCTGATGGACCCCCAAGGAAACCATGCAGGGCGTGGATTATAACGTGTTTTTGCACAATCCTTCATACTCCTTCCAAAAGCGTGAGGTGGCTTCCCTGTCAGGGATAATCTCGATAATGCGGCTATCAGAGCTGTTTACATTCTCAGGGATCTGAAACCACTTTTCATATTTCAATCCCCACATCCCGGCCCAACATGAGAAATCAAGCTCATGGTTGTTTTGAAATTCATGGAATGAAAACATCCTGCGGAATATCCCGGCTCCACGGTTGTTTATAACCACGATCTGAACCCGTATATCACTCAATTGCCGTAACGCCCACAAACCGGAAAGATCATAAAGCGCAGTTAGGTCACCGATTATTGCCCAATTATCGTCATTTTTTCCGCACATGCCGCCCTTACCACTGCACATACCAAGAAAAGCGGAAACCTGGCCATCAATGCCATTTGCGCCCCTACTGGCCCGTATTTCATATTGCCTGCAATCGCGCGCTGCAAACATATCCCACTCACGCACAGGCATGCTGTTGCCGAGATAAACCAGTGAGCCGCGAGATATCCTATCAGATAATTGATGGACCAAGGCTGGCTCTGAACGTGGTTCACTTGATAAAAGATCTAGAACTTTTTGTAGCCGCAAGCGATCGGCTCGTATTAAATTACCAATGTGCTCAGGCCTGATCATTCGCGTTGTCGCCGTTTTGCCTAAAAATTCGCTAATATCCGTAACCACTAATTTACCAAAACTAGCCCCTGAAAAAGGCTTATCACTTATTGATAAAACCGGAATTTCATGTAATTCAATATCCCGCCAAACCCGGTGCGTGGGAACCCCTCCGATTCTAATCACTGAATCAACATGATAGCCACCACTGCTTTTTTGTAAAAAATCATCGCAGAAATATAATTTTATCTGCTCTAAAGCAGCGCTTTCTCTTAACTGGGACGTACTTTCCAAATAAACCGGCGCGCCTACACCAAGCAGGAAATCAGATACAGCCTTTGTATCTTTAGCCTCAATTGAGCCGACAATAATCAATGGTGAAGTGGCTGAAGTCAAAAAATCACGAACTACTGTGGCTGAAGCTTGGCTAGCCGCTATTTTTTGCACAACTTCGCGTGGTCTGATTGAGTGATGATCGCCGCCGAGCAGCGGTTCATCAAAACAGATATTCAGGTGGACTGGTCTTTTCCCAGACCAGCCTGATAAACTGCATGGTTCATCCGCTTCCAGATCAAGGCTCATCTCCGCGTAACAACCGAATAAGCCCACTTGTTCTATTGATTGCGGCGCACCCGTGCCGCGAAAACGTTTCGGGCGATCCGCTGTTATCAAAATGATCGGGGCTTCTGAATAATGGGCTTCAATAACAGCTGGCAACAGTTCCGCAGCCGCGGTGCCAGAAGTAGTCACCACTGCAACGGGCTTGTTGCAAGCCTTCGACCTTCCAACCGCGAAAAAAGTGGCTGAGCGCTCCTCGAAAAAATAATATAGCCTGCTTGATCCCAAGCGCTCTATTAAGTGGACGATCAGTGGGCTGTTCCTGGCTCCTGGACAGATACAAAATTCAGACACGCCAGCATTAACAACCAGGTCAATTACTTGTGCTGCTAATCTTGAATTCATAAGCCAAGCATTCTTCTTACCGAGCTGAGCTTCAAATGCAACTCGGCCCATTCGCGTTCAAGCTCGCTCTCGGCCACGACACCACAGCCAGCGCCGATCTTAAGTTCTGCATCCTGCCACTGCACGTTCCGTATAGCTACGACACAGCTATAACATTTGTTACCAGCCGGAAAAAAACCAAATGGCGCGCCAAAACGACGACGAGGCACGGTCTCATTCAATATTTCCAACCACTTTAAACCTTGCTCTTTTGGGAAAGCACCCAATGCCGGCGTGGGATGCAAGGCTATGACAACTTCATCAAAATCTACAAAATTATCTTTAACAACTTTTATCGGTGTCATCATGTGGCTTATGCCGGGGAAGCGGCGGATTTCCATCTCACTAGCCTTAACACGACCGAACCGTGATAAAACCTCGCTTATCGTATCAACAACCACAGAGTGTTCATGCAACTCTTTTTGATTTTTCATGAATCCATCTAAGTCGGTATCTCCACAGCTACCAGCCAAGGCCATGGAGTTTAGCAAGCCTGCCTCGTTGGAAAAAAGCAGCATCTCAGGAGAGGCACCTAAAATTCCGCTACCTTCCGTCCAAAAGCCATAAGGCCATACAGATGACTCTGAAGAATAGCGCAACAACGACAAAAGCATAGAGCCAATAAGTCCAGGGTCCACACCGTATCGGGCCGTAGCAAAGCTGTACGGCACCCCTTTGATAAGCGAACCTTCGCCAATGCGTTTCTTAAGATTGTAAAAAAACTGTTCAAATACCGTTTTATCAGGCTCGGACCAGATCATTGGCCTTGATTTCCGGTGATGGCTGCCCGCAAAGGCGCTGACCTCATCAACAATTAAACGCATCAAGCTGCTTATCTCGTTGTTGCTTATGTCGATATGATTTTCAAACTGGAGCCAAGGCCTTGGCTCCCTTAGAAAGAAATCTGGCGCATAAAATGCCGGCGAAAGAGGATCCCGATTTTCTTTCCATATAAAAGAACCCCATCCTATGGAAACACCATCGCGCCCAGTGCCAAATAATGCTCCTGAATTTAGGAACTTTTTAATATCCGCTCTTGTCATCTTCATGGCAATAATGCGCTAAGCAATATATCAGTAGTGGTAAGTTTGCACTTGTTTAAACCCTGTTTGTTTTATACGTCTGAGTACCGTAAAAACAATGGAACAAATGACTTTATCTAATCTTTGCGCAACTGATAACACTGTAAAACTTGGCCCGCTGACGCTTGGGGCCGGGAACTTCACCGTAATCGCAGGACCTTGCGCGATTGAAAGTGAAGAGAGCTTCAACCAAATCGCTCTTGGAGTGAAAGCGGCGGGAGGCGCGGCTCTCAGGGGCGGTATTTTTAAAATGCGTACTTATGCTTCCACTTTCCAAGGTTTAGGCAGGGAAGCATATGAAATAGTGAAACATGTCAGGAAAAATACTGGGATGCCCGTAGTGGCTGAAATCACCGACCCACGCCAACTCGAAGAAATGTCGGATTTGGTGGATATGTTTCAGGTTGGAACACGAAACATGTATCACTATGAATTGCTCAAAGAGCTCGGGCGGACGAAGTTCCCGGTGCTCTTAAAGAGAGGTCTTTCCGCTTATCTCGATGAATGGCTTGCCGCTGCGGACTATATAATTGAGAGAGGTAACCCCAACGTTGTTTTCTGCGAAAGAGGGATAAGAACATTTGAAAAAGCCACGCGTAACACGCTCGATTTATCCGCTGTACCATATCTGAAAACCCGGACCAAATTGCCGGTCCTTGTTGACCCAAGCCACGGTACCGGCGTGCGGGAGCTGATCCCGCCGATGTGCTATGCCGCAGCAGCCGCAGGTGCGGATGGATTGCTTGTAGAAGTTCACACAAACCCGGAGAAGGCTCTTTCTGACGGCTTTCAAGCCCTGGATTTACAGTCTTTCAACAACATGATGTCCAAGTTGAAAAAAATCCTGGCCGCATTGGATAAACCGCTGCAAACTAAGTAACCCTATTGGTTGTTAAAGCCAGAATCGATTCAAGAGCCAAAATACACAGCCTTGAAAATTCATCTCCAGACGCAAAAGACGAAGAAAAGCCGGCAATCTTAGAAAGTTCAGTGCGTGCCGAATCGATATGCTTAACCGCTTTTTGCCTTACACGCGCCTTTGCCTCAGCGAGCTGTTCCTCGGTCCATGGCCATTCCTCTATTTTGGATTTAACGTTATATTTTTTAAGGATATTGGCTAATTTTTTAGCCATAGGTTCAGCGCTGACCGACGCGCCAGCCGCCACCATTGTCGTTGGAAGAGAGCGATCCGCTATAATCATTTCCAATGTAACAAAATTAACAAGCCCGCACCGCAGGTCCTGGGCAAACCCTTTTTCTCCTTGTATTTCATAGTCTATGACATCATCAACCATCTGAAATGCCTGACCGAAGTACCGGCCGAACCGGGTACAGGTCTTGACCGTTTCCTCAGAACAGTTCGTGATTCTAGCCGGAACCATGCAACACCATCCTATCAGCCCGGCAGTCTTAAAATCAGCGATCATTTCAAGTGTCTCGAACGTGACATCTACATTGCCGCGGATACCAAGCTGCATCCATTCACCATTAACTAGCCCTTTAAAAACCCTTGCAAGGTCCTGAACAAGTTGAAGATTGCCTAGACCAGAAAGTTCATCAAGAGCACGGGAAAGCAGGTAATCTCCAGCCAAAACTGCTTTGGCATTTGATGCCATGGCATTGATTGTTTCGCGCTGTCTTCGCATCCCGGCTTCGTCAATTATGTCATCATGTGCAAGCGATGCCGCGTGAGTGAACTCGGCTATCCTTGCAAACGGTGCTACTTTTTTACAATCCAAACCGAACGCGCCACCCATAAGCAAACAAAGGAGTGGTCTGAGTTTTTTCCCGCCAAACAGGACGGTTTCGTTAAGCAGTGCGGAAATTTCTGGCAATGGATGCTCTTTGGATAAGGAAAAATCCAGCTCCTCTAGAGTTATCGAAATTTTTTCTGGAAGTAATAACGTCAAAAGTGCCTCTCTATAATCTAAATCACACAGGAAATGGCCGGGATTATAATCAGAAGCCCCCGGAATTCAACCTTTCAATTGCTAAAAAATCCTGAGTTATGTGAAATCACAAGCCAACTTTTATACCCGGCATGTTTTCTACAAAATCCTTGCTAAACAAATCATCAAGGTTGTAGTCTTTGCCGCCAATTGACATATTGGCTGTCAGTTTGCGTGATAGGAGCCTTGTCTATAAGGAGAGTGTTTTGTCTCCGGTTGTTGAACAGCGAATAATCCAGGTTTCCAGCATCATAAGCAACGGATCGCTTTATCGTCTTGGCCGCCAAATATCTCACGTATCTAGCGAAACACACCGCCTCAAAGCATTTTATTCATCCGTAAAGGAAGTAGGGATACTCCAGCCGTTGCTAACGCATGAATGCAGCCCTGGCGAGTATCATCTCATGGACGGCTTTTTTAGAATTAAATTGTGCATTAAACATGGGATCGAGAATGTACCAATCACGCTCTTTCCTGCTGGAACACGGCCAGAAACCCCGCTCAAAGCTTTAATTGCATGCAGGCATCCCTGGCTGCTGTCATCAGCTCCAGCTAGGATACATTTTGTTTCGCTATTGAATAAACTCAGAATCGACAGAAGACGTATATGTGAGATCTTTCTGCCATTGCTTGGCATTGAGCCACACGAAGTTTTTTTAAGGAAATATGAATTAGCAGCCAGGCTGCCAGAGGACGTCCTTCAGTACTGCGAGGAAAAGAATTTTTCCATGAAGCAATGCCTGCAATTATCCGCTTACACCGAGGAACTGCTGTCAACCATTCTTTCATGGAAATCCCATTTGGCGATTACTTCTTCGATATTTGAGGAACTGCTATCAAATCTAGCAGCATGCATCCGCCGGAGCGGCAAAACATTAGCACAGACACTCGACAAGATCGGTGCTGATCGGATCCTGAGCGCCCCTTCCGATAGCATCCAACAAAAAACCATCAATATACGACACGCGATCCATAGGCAGTGCTTCCCAATACTTACAGTGAAGAATGAAAAAATGAATGACATCAAAAAATCATTTAACTTGCCTGCTAATGCTTCTTTCACTTGGGATGAAACACTTGAGATGAAGAAATTAAGTTTTTTCGTGACAATAAAAAATATGCCCGAGTGGAAAACATTTATCGGCGCAGCCGGCAAAGACACGGTGGATGAAAAGGTAAGGCTACTTTTAGAAGAACTATAAAAGTATGATGCACGACCATAAAGTTCCCGCTACTTACAGAGAGGGTAAGAAAAGTTTTCGCTTGTCTGGAAAACGTGGGCGGGCCCTTGATATTTGCGCCACTTTGAACCACGAATATATTTGCTGCAACATCCACGTCCTGAGAGCAGTAAGCAATTGCCCGTATGATTGCTCATATTGCTTTCTTCAAAATTACCTGACGGACCATCAAACTACGGTGGTGGCTGACATAGATGCGCTGATGTCAGAAGTAACCGCCTTGACTACGGCCTATCCAAGGCGTTTTTTCAGGATTGGTACATGGGAGCTTGGCGATAGTCTGGCGCTTGAGGAGCAAAGCGGCTGTGCATCAGCTCTGGTTAAGGCGTTTGCACGGCTACCAAATGCGCTGCTGGAACTTAAAACCAAATCGGCCTGCGTAAACCGGCTGCTAGATATTGAACACAACGGACGGACCGTTGTTTCCTGGTCTTTGAACCCTGAACGGATAATACGCCAGGATGAACATAAAACAGCACACCTGTCCGAGCGTTTACTTGCCATGAGCAAGGTCTGCGGGGCTGGTTATCCGGTCGGTCTGCATTTTGATCCGATGATTGTTTATGATGGTTGGGAGCAAGATTACCAGGAGCTAGTGGAAACAGTTTTCAGTACGCTGCCAACGGAAAGGATCGCATGGATTTCCATCGGGAGCCTTCGTTTTAATCCGGAGATGAAGAAGCTGATAGAATACAACTTTCCCAAGACGCGTATTACATCTGCTGAAATGATCTTAGGTGGTGACAACAAGGTCCGTTATGTCAAACCACTGCGCATAACGATGTATAAACATCTTTACGATTCCATCATCAAATACGGGAAAAGCGGCCCATTCGTTTATTTATGCATGGAGCGATGGGATGTGTGGGAAAAAATTTTCGGCCACTCTCCGCGTTCAATCAACCACCTGGACTATTTGATCACCTCATCGCTGCACCTTAGATTTCCAGGTTTGGTGCACGAAGCACCGGAACTTTCACTATATGACACAAATGCTTGAACCACTGGACCCTGTCGGCCTGCTTTTACAACAGCTCTGGCTCGGCACTTGGAATTTGGGCGGTGAGGGATTCGGTCCGTCAGACGAGCGTGAAGCAAGACACGTCCTAGAAACAGCTTTCGAGCGTGGTGCCCGTCATTTTGACACCGCTGGTTTATATGGCCGTGGCCACTCGGAAAAACTGCTGGCAAAAGTGTTAGGGTGCAAACGCAAACAGGTATTTATCGCGACGAAGGGTGGGTTGGTGTGGAACGGTCGCAAAGTCGTTCATGACGCCACACGCGCCACACTAAGACAAACGCTTCATGAAAGCCTGGATAGATTAAATACTGATTATATAGATTTATATCAGCTCCACTGGCCCGACCCGTCTGCTCCAATAGAGGAAAGCATAGAGACATTCTTAGAATTTAAAAGCGAAGGTCTTATCAGACACTGGGGGGTATGCAATCTTAGCGCTGAAGACGTGATCCGTCTCTTGCCTAAAAACGCGCTCATCACCCATCAGATCCACCATAATCCCATTCATAGGGCTGATGATGTTTTAAAAGCAGGGATGCTGGACATGCGTTGTTACAACTGCATTTATTCGCCGCTCGAACAAGGTCTTTTGGCTGGTGGCAAGAGTTCCTGGCCTGAGGCTCTGGGCTTGAGGGATGTAAGGAGAAGAAATCCATATTTCAAAAACACGCAGATATTGGCTTGGGTTTCTAAACTCCGCTCCATCGCGGAAAGAAATAGATTATCACTCCCTGCCATTGTTCTTCAATGGATACTCAAGAATGACTCTGTACACGCGCTGATAACGGGACCAAGAACTGTTGATCAGCTTATGGACACACTGGGTTGTTTTTCTTCGCTCAATACAAAACCAACAACTGAAATAGAACAATTATGTTCATTCCTTGATAAGGGACCTACCTAATGCTAACACTTATCAAAAGGGGTGCATAAATTGTCTAGAGATGATCTCGTATCACTTGAAGGAAGCGTAGTTGCCACCACGGGTGGCGGAAATTATCAGATTAAGCTTGAAAACGGGACCATTATTCTCGCGCGACTAAGCGGTAAAATAAAGCGCTTCAAAATCAAGATCCTCGTGGGCGACAAGGTAACGGTCGCGGTTTCGCCCTATGACCCTACTCACGGATTTATCACGCACAGGCAAAGATTAAATACCTAGCACGGTATTTAACACCAAACTAAAGAACCTTTATTAAATGGCTGTTATTTATTACAAGAGTGTGTGCTTATAAATCCAGGAAGACGACCCAATAGCCATCTTCCTGGATTTCGGCTAGATTTTAGTGATCTACTGATTAGTAACGGTTACGACCAAAACCGCCGCCACGGCCGCCGCGATTTCCACCGCCGCCGCCGAAGCCACCACGGCCGCCGCCGCTGTCACGCGGAACCATTGGTTTTGCCTCGTTTACCGTCATGGCACGGCCTTCGTATTCAGCGCCGTTCAGCTTGCTGATTGCTGCTGTAGCTTCAGCGTCACTTGCCATTTCTACAAAACCGAAACCTTTTGATCGCCCTGAGTCGCGGTCTGTAATGATCTTTACTGATTCAACTGTTCCGCACTGAGCGAAAGTATCCTTCAATACTTGCTCGGTTGCTGAGAACGGAAGATTGCCTACATATAATTTCTTACCCATGAAACCTCCTTATGGCTTGGGGCCGCTAAAGAGGATATGAGCCCGATTGCCCGCAAACTCGATAGAAGCGTTAGAAATAACAGCAGTTCTATAGCACGGTAACCGCCAGGTAGATAGGGTTAAATTTGAGGAAAGTGGGCATCACCCTAAGGTGGTCGAACCAATGGCCGTAGTCCGAGAATACCGGGCTTATTGGGGAAAGTCACCGATAATTGATCCAACTGAGCTGGCAAAACTTTATTTGGTCAACGGGTGGACGAAAAAAGGGTTAATGGCCCATTTTGATGTCAGTGAATCAACCGTAAAACGGCACCTTCGCGCACACTGGCGCCATCCTACATTTTTCATATTATTAGATTATTTGATGGAACCTCGCAGCCGCCTATCGGAGCGCGGGACACCTGTAGTCGGCTGCCCAGCCTTTTATTATTTCGTGGTGGTCGCCATGATTATGTTGAAGCCGGAAACCTTATCCTTGAGTACTCCTTCGAAAGCGTCCGCTGCGACGAAATTACAGGTGGCGTTTGGAACTGCGATATTGTCGCAGAAGAACTGAATGACCTCGGCTCTAAAAATAGGAGTGGGACCAAAAGCAGCTCTGCCCATCTGGACGAAATAGGGATTTTCAGCGAAGGCCCGTTTGAAATTCTTCATGAGTGTCGGAAGGTCCCACGTAACGGGTTTCTCCGTAACAAGGCTCGAAGCATGAATCTCGACTTTGACCATTTGACCCAACATGGGCTTGAGGAAAACCGCTAGGAGTTCGGCTTTCTCGCTGCTGCAAACATTGACGGGCAACACGACGGGATTTTCTGCGAAGTAGGGTTGGTCATTGTTAGGAAATTGCAGCTCTCCCAATTTTACGCACGGGTCGGCACCCACAGTGCTGTTGAGCAAGCTCCAGTTGTAGTACCATGGCGGTGAAGCCGCCTGACCTACGTTCGCAATTACCACCATCCCAAATACCAAAATCCCCAAAATCGCCTTCGACATATAAAGCCTCCTTATGGATGGTTCTATAAAATTGCTCTGAAAGTATCTTAATAAGCCGATCGTTGTAAAGGATGGCCAGCGTGGCGCTTGTAATTCAGACTCTGTAAAAAAAAGAGGAAGGTGCCCGCCAGCGGCTTTGGAATTTGACCTTGGTGCATAAATTAGTTTCGGACTTAGCAAACCAGGTGAAGGGTGCCGCCCATATGGTCACCAGCTTGAAAGATATAGTGCGCTTGAAAGGTGCGTTTGCTGGTATTTTTTTCAAGAACGAGTTGCCCCCACATTCCATCTTCGACACTGTTCGTTGTGTCAGTGGCGTCAAAGCTCTGGAATTGAGAATAACCTTTATATTTGTTGGGGCGGTAATTCGGGTTCTCAGTTAAAGAGGCGATCTTAAAATTTCCGATGTAGGAGGAATCGGCGTTCTCTGGTGAGGATTGAATCCTTCCTTCGATGTTTTTGAGTACACGCAGTCCTTGCGCATTCTTCGTTTCAGCGAAGCTCAGAGTTGCAGCAGCGGTGAGCAACCCACCGCCGTTATTGGCAAGACTTTTGCCTTTGGCAACACACTCAATACCTGTTTCCACAGCCAAGGCAGCTTGTCCAAAAACCATAGCGATAACGACCAGACTCATTGCAGTTTTTTTCATAAAATCTCCTAACCCGTTGAAGCAGTTGTTAAACTTGGTGACACGTCTTAACCTAAAATACCGTGGTGCGCAATAAATATACCCCACCAGGCCGGATCGGTATCAGTTTGAGTACAGTATGGTTTTCTGTATCGTTACTTAGTCAGTAATCAAGGGTGTTACTACAATTTAACAGCCACCAGCTGGGTAGAAAGCAAAGAAATAGTTTCTCCACGCGCCATCTTCGTATCTAATTATCATTCCTGGCTCGGATTTATATCCAATCACGATAATTGGAATCCGGTACCCAAGATCATAAAACCCAATTATGTTTCGATTTTTGCCATAATAAACCTCTTCAAACATGTCTTCAGGCGAAATCAAGCTGGTATTTTTTGGGGTAACATAAAAGATTCCAGTCCAAGTTGTTGGACCATTCTTTTGTCCTTTGTCTATATCACCCTTGGCATCAAAAACACCGACTACTTCCACGAAGTAGTTCCCTCTGCTCATAGGATCTTCAAGAATTCGTTTTATTTTTTTGTTTTTGATAGGAAAAGGCATTTTTAGGTTTTTAAGTTTAGGTTCAAATTTCTCTCGGATTGTTTGGTTGACTGGGATAAACCGAGCCTCTTTCAAATTTTTGGGAGCAATAGAAGTCACAAAAAAAGTATTCCTAAGCGGTTTGATGGTGGCAACCATTTCGGGAGCTTTATCACCACAAGCACCCTCTATCTGTTTGACCGAAGTTTTAACAATTTTAACCTCCTCAACACCTTGCACCCCAAAAGAATATAACTTCAGATTGCATTTATTCGATATGTAAAGACTTCGGTCTTTAGGGGACAACTTAAGAACATCCGCCTCCGCTCTGCCACAAGGAAAATGGCCTGTCGAAAATGAGTATTCAAGGTTTGCATCATAGAGGGACACTTCATTTCCATTGGCTTTATAAAGCAAGACACCGGAATCGGGTTTATTATCAATGGCGAAACAATTGTGGCAAACGGATATCAAGAAACCGGATAGTACCCAGAAGGATTGTTTTATCGAAGCTGAATACATTCTAGAAAATTATCACGCTTGGCAATACCCTGCCACATAGGATTTAAAGCATGATCAGAAACTAAATCCCCGTGAGGCATTTGGGACTCGCATTTAAACTGCCCATTAGCCTAGCGCGCCACCTTAAACTAAAAAGCCCGCTTATTTCCGCAGGCTTATACTTTTTAAAACTTTAACTTTGATCATTTAAGGAAGTGGAGCTGATCGGGATCGAACCGACGGCCTTCGCATTGCGAACGCGACGCTCTACCAACTGAGCTACAGCCCCATATATAGAGATCCTTGTAAGTTTCTTTATCCTAAGAGTCTTAGTGCGGCAAGCTCCTCAAAAATATGCTAACCAAAAAGTGTGGATCTAGTGAAAGATTTGGCGATAGTTCTGCGATCCGTGCAATATGGCGAACGTCATAGGATCGTTACAGCGATAACCGAGGAGCATGGCTGTATTTCGGCTCTTGCGCGCAACAGCGTGCATTCGAAGCGCTTTGGCGGGACACTGGATCTTTTCGTTGCCGGCGAGTGGCATTTTTGCGGCCGCCCAGGCGCGGAGCTTTTAAGTTTGAGAGAAACAACCGCCAGGAGATCTTTTGGCGGGATCCATGCTGATTTATCCAAACTTTCGCTTGCCAGCGTGTTTAGTGAGATCTTGCTAAGGATAGCCTCCAGCCCTGGACATGAGCGATCAACTGATTTGTTCCGTCTCCATGCCAACGCTTTAGCGGCGGTAGAGGAAAGCAGTAAGCTTGAAGCCGCGGAGGCGACAAGATTCCTGAATTGTTACATGGCAAAGATTTTATGCTGGAATGGCACCGCACCCGCGCTGGATAAGTGCAATTATTGTGAGCGATCAGCCTTAGGCCATGATTCCGCCGCTGAAGAGGAGCGGGTGCACTTTCTTATAAACAACGCCACGTGGGCTTGCGGCGGTTGCAGTGCGGCTGTTGAAAAAACAATCACAAGCAAAAATATTTCATTGTCTGTTGTGAGAGAATTTCAGCGGCTGCTGACGACACCTATACGCCAATTAATCAATACACCAGCGCTGAAAAATCTGCAGCAGGAGCTTTTCGATGTCATAGAATCCCTGTTTGTCTACCATGTCCCTGGTTTTGACCGGGCGCCATTGAAGGGGCTTCGTTTTCTTGGCTTAAAATCCAACGTATCGACGCAAGCAGTGAATCGCCGATAAAATCAGCCTCACCAGATAGAAGATGTGACTCCGTTGCTAAACCTTCACCAGTCCGGACCAGCACCACGCCTTTGCAGCCAGCATTGCGGCCAGCCATGAGGTCGGACAGTTTATCGCCTATCAGGTAAGAAGCGGAAATATCTATGTTCAGCTTGTTAGCTGAATCAAATATCAATTTAGGCTTTGGCTTGCGACATTCACAATGATCCTCTGGCATGTGAATGCATGATTCGTAATGATCAATTCTAACCGACCATTTCTCAAGCATCATGTTTAATCTGCCATGAATCAGTGACAGGGTATGCTTGGTTATCAGCCCTCTTCCAACACCGGATTGATTGGATACAACAACAAGCAGGAAACCCGCCTTTTTTAGTTCCACAAGCGCTTCACCTACTGATGGGAGAAGTTGGAGTTGTTCCGGCTCATTCAAATAGCCCGGGTCTTCGTTTATAGTTCCGTCACGGTCCAGAAATACCGCACGTCGAAACACCGCTTGTCTTGCTCTTACCGGCATCAGGTGTAAAACTAACATAAATGAAATCACTTTTCAGGTTAAAGCCGTACCTGCGACCATATCTATGGCTTATTCTAGCGAGCGCTTTTCTCGCCATACCTTTGTCAGCCCTTAGAACTGGGCCAGCGGCATTGGTTAAGTATGTCGTGGATAATATGCTTATACAGAGGGACAAGGGCGCCCTTGTGCTGTTCCCGGCCATAGTTATCGGCTTGTATTTGGCCAATTTCATCGTGCGGTTCGGTCATTACTATTTACTCAGAATCGTGATCGCCAGGGTCAACCAAAGAGTGAAAAATGATCTTTTTGAACACCTGCTTGGTCTTTCAGCTGATTATTTTACCACTCAAAGCACCGGTACTTTGGTGTCGCGCGTCGGTTCTGATCCCCAGTACCTTGACGGCGGGCTTTCAACCATAAATGTTCTCATACGAGAACCGATCACTTTTTTGTTTTTATTCGGATACGCTCTACATCTTAATTGGAAATTGACACTCGTAACACTGCTGATATTCCCGCCGCTTGCTTGGGTCTTTTCAGCAACAGGACGCAATCTTAAACGATACATCCTAAGAATGAGCGAAGAAAATGCGCGACTTTTTTCGTCCATACAAGAAAGCTTCACCGGGGTTAGAGTAGTCAAAGCTTTCCAACTTGAAAATTATGTCAGTAAAAAATTCTGGCAAAGAAGCGAGAACTTCAAGCGGCTGCTTTTAAAAACTGCAGTGCTGGAGGAAGCGTCCCACCCAATGGTTGAGCTACTTACGGCGTTTGTCATCGCAGCGATGATTTATTTCGGTGGCAACCAGGTGCTGCGCGGAAGCATGACCTCTGGTGATTTGCTGGCTTTTTTCGCCACTTTTGCGCTGATGATGAACCCGCTTCGTACGTTGAATGACGTGAATATCAAATTGAACCAGGCTGCTGCTGCTTGCGATAGGATCTTTGAGATATTCGACTGGAGATCAAGGATTCAAGAGGCGCTAAACCCTGTTAGAATGGAGAGGTTTAGCAATCGACTGGAATTTAGGAACGTAAGCTTCGCTTATCCGGATTCACCAGAAAGATTAGTCCTAAAAAATGTCAGATTTACCGTGCCAAGACAGAAGGTGGTCGCGATTGTCGGCGCTAGTGGGGCTGGCAAGAGCTCTATAGTAAGCCTTGTTGCCAGAATCTATGACGTCAACACCGGATGTATTACGTTTGATGGTTATAATATTAAGGATGTGGCATTCGGCGATCTTCGTAGCATGATCGCGGTAGTGAGCCAGGATGTTTTTCTCTTCAACGACACGATTGAGGAGAACATAAGATGCGGAAGGCTTGATGCGACGGCTGATGAGATCCGGGAGGCGGCCAGATGCGCTAACGCTCTTGAATTTGTCAAATCGTTATCTGAAGGGTTCAATACGGTTATAGGCGACAGGGGTCAGAAACTCTCTGGTGGTGAAAGACAAAGGATCTCGATAGCGCGGGCATTTCTTCGTAAAGCGCCGATACTCATACTAGATGAGGCCACTTCAAATCTTGATACGGCATCTGAGCGCCTAGTGCAAAGCGCGCTTGAGGAACTTATGCATGACCGCACGACACTGGTCATAGCTCATAGACTTTCTACAATCAGGAATGCGGATCACATCTTGGTTTTAAAGAATGGCGAAATTCTGGAAGAGGGCCGGCATGATGACTTGGTTAATTTTGGTGGGGAATACGCCAGACTGCACGCTGCTGATAGCTGATAAATGATGCGCTCCCTTTGCCAGCGATTGGGCATCATGTTATTTAGTCGTAATGTTGAAGTACGTTTCTCTTTCGGTTCTGTTTACGCTCTTAAGTTGTACCACCATTCCAACACGGACGATTGCGAAGGAGGTGCCTCCGCAAAATCCTTGGGAGCTTATGAATCAGATTTCGGAAGGAAATTACTTCGACCCTGTCATAAATCTGAAGCGTTATGAAAAGTTTTATTCGAAGTCCGATCAGAGGTCGAGTTACCTCCAGGCGCTCTCCACGACTCTTTCTTACGTTGGGCGATATTACGAAGCTCAAAAATATTTTGAACAAAACTCAAGTGGCGGATCGAACCTAGATGCACCGACCGATCTTTCCTTTTGGCGTACATTGGATGCTGTTTCTGAGTTGGCCAAGTTGGGGGCTAGGTATCAGGTCATTATGCTGAATGAGGCCCATCATGTCCCCGAGACGAGGGCATTAACGATGGTCCTGCTTCAGCCACTTTATGAACAAGGCTTTCGCTATTTTGCCGCAGAGACTTTTAATGAATATGGTGTTTCTGAGACAACTGCCAAGCGTATCCCTCTCAGAAGTACTGGCTACTACACTATCGAGCCAATTTTTGCGGATATTGTCAGAGAAGCATTGAGAATCGGCGAAGCCGAATGTGATGCTGAATCTAAAGTCTGGCACATTCATATTACATTATGTTAGCAGCAACGGTGTTTCTGAAAAGGAATTCAAGCTAAAGGACTGAAAATGGCAATGCTACTTTACTTTTCCTGACTTGGGCGCGTCGGTATCAGGATGGTTTTCCTTATCAGGAAAGGCTTTATCATGAATATCTGCTATTTGTTTTTGCATTTTCCCAAATACACTAGCCTGCCTTTGAAGACAGGCATCTAGTGCCTCTCCCACTTAATTCTTTCCGGTTTTGTTAGTGCGGGGGTTTGGG
>CAYHPW010000024.1:0-39175 GCA_964358645.1 uncultured Bacteriovoracaceae bacterium
AGTTCTCGGTGCTCAAACCCACGTTTCGTCAGGCCTAATTACGCAACAACGCCACAAAAGTCTCATCTTGGTTTTTTTGGGAACATTGGTTTGTCCAAATACGATGGCCTTCACTGGCGATTGCCAGAACAAGAGGCTATCCTCGGTCGAAAGGATCATTTGCTCAACTCCCTGTACAAACAAATCAAAGGAACTAAATCTGACGCAGATTTCAAGCCAATTATGGCCTCACAGAGAATGTGGATAAAGGATCGAAACACTTGCAAGGATGCTGGCTGTCTATCGCCTAAATACATTCAGCGAATTGCCGAACTAAAGGAATCGTTAAAATCCACTGCCAGCGCACCTAAAGCAAGCTATAGTGACCCCCTACTTGGAGAATGGACGGTCATCGACAAAGGATATGACTGTATTTCTTCGAGCTTTGTTGCACCGGGTGTTGCATTGGAGCTGTTTTTGTACCCCAAGAATAGTTGACTTAACTGTAACTTATTGTTAATAAAAGTAATTCTTTATGCGGAGAGATGTCCGAGTGGTTGAAGGAGCACGCTTGGAAAGCGTGTGTACATGAAAGTGTACCGAGGGTTCGAATCCCTCTCTCTCCGCCGATTTCAAGGAGCGTGGACATTTCTCCATTCATACGTGGTATGCAGCAGAGGTTCCCTAGGATTAGGACGCTGAATATTTCGTATTCTGAAAAGACCGTCTTATTTTAAAGAAAAAACTTCAGTGGACTTGATTTAATAGTTAACAGCTACGGGGTTTTCCGCGCCGGGACTCCGGATACCGCATCTATGATTGGGAGGCCGTTCGCACTGTACAGTTCATCAAGCGTGCTCAGCAACTTGGTTTTCACTGGAGCCCTTGTGTTGCCGCTGAAAATTCAGCACCACCCAAACCATGCCAGGCATTCGGAACTGAGCAAACGCTGGTATGTGTTTGAACGAGTTTGTCTATTTCTTACTGGACACGTTCGATGCTGGAATCGGGCAGAATCCCTGCGATGGTATGCCGAGTGCTGCGTTGAATTTGCTTGAAAGGTTCTGGTAGGCAATCAAAGCGGTCAATTCCAAAATCTGGTCCTCAGAAAACAGCGCGCGCAGGCGTTGAAACAGGGTGTCTTCTACTTGCCTGTCCGATCTGGTCATAGCCTCGGCATACGCGAGTGCTGCTCGCTCTTTCTCGTTAAAAGCGGGATTCATTTCGAATTCCGCCAGCACCATGAGCTTGTCTATAGTAACTCCACGTTTCTGTAAGAGTGCGCTGTTTATGTCGATGCAGAAAGAACACTGGTTGATCTGCGAGACGCGGACAGTGATAAGCGAGCGAAGCGCCGGATTAATGGGGGAACTCTTTCGGTCGATGGCGCGGTAAAGGAGCTGAAGCCCGAAGAGGATTTTTGGAGAGAGGCCCCAGAGCCGTGTCGGTTCCAATGCCGCCCCATAAATTTTCTTCTGGGCTCGAAAGATTGCCCGAATCCAGAGTGGGTATTCTTTTTCAGGTTTGGGTTGGAGTCTCATCGTTTCTTTCTATCGATTTCTTCGAGGACCTGTTTTTTAAGGCTCTCTACCTGGGTTTGATCCATCTTGGTTTTGGCGGCAAAGAGCTTCCTAAAGGCATCGGAGAGCATCAGAAGATGTTTGGAGTAACGAGAGCAGTGCTTGCACATCATGAGATGCATTCGAAGCTCTGCTTTCTTTATCAATGGCAGATACTCTCCTGAGCTAATCAGTCTAACGATTTCTTTGCATGGAAGCATGGTTCTTACGCCCCTCGCTTAACGACCTTGCTCTCAACGCATTCGCGAAGCCGGTTTCTTGCGCGGTAAAGCAGCACACCTAAGTTGGTGACGGTAACGTTCAATATCTTACAGACCTCTGGACTTTCATGTTCTTCCACTTCCCTAAGATAGAAAGCCATCCGCTGGGCAAGCGGAAGGGACTCTAAGCATTTTTCAATGAGACCGATGGATTCTGAAGCCATAAAAAAGCGCTCAGGGTCAAGCGGAGGTTGAACCCATCGGCCATGAGAGTCAAATCGGGTTTCCAGCACGTGTTCTACCGGGTCTGGGCTATCAAAACGAACCTGCTCCCGACGAAGCTCGGAAGCCTTGTTATAGAGGATTCCAAAGATGAAAGTCCGCACGTGGGATTTGGCCTGAAACGAGGGAATGACATCCATGAAAGTAGCCCAGACGTTTTGAACAAGCTCTTTGGCATTAATAGCATCAAAACTAAGACCTAAAGCTGCTCGATACAGCTGCTCGGTATATGCGCGGACGATGGATTCTACTGCGCTGGAGTCGCGTCCGCGAAGGCGCGCGATAAATTCCTGTGAACTGAAATTCGTTTGTGGCGTCTGAGTCATGATGAAAATCACGATAAATGCCAAATGTTCATATGTAAACAATATTAAAGCTTGGAACTGCCGGCATTATCAGGTGGCAGGCCACAAGTGTCGGATGAAAGACTGTGCAGTGATATTTGCTGAAGTATCGAGAGAAACTTCGGATCGAGTACGGGCATGAGTTTCTTCACGCGCTTAATATGGCGTGGGAAAAGAGATTCAAAAAGCCTAGTACCTTTGGCTGTTAATTCGATCTGTGCACGCTTTCCTGGTTGTCTAGTCCGCATCCGTGCAAGTCCATCGACTTTAAGTCGATGTAGGAACATGGAGACATTTCCGCGCGTGACGAGAAGTCTACGTGCTATCTCAGCTGCCAACATGGGACTATAGAAGTAGAGAAGCAGAAGAATCTGGAAACGAGAAATCGAGCAATTTTCGGTTAGCAGCCCCTGCTCAAGCTGGCGAAATACAGCTTGGAAAGCAGACATGAGCGCACGCCAGCTTATAACTTCTGGCAATTCAAGAAGCTCTTCTAGGTTTTTAGATTTTTTAGCTTGCTCTGAACGTCTTGCCATTGCTAACTCCCGTTGAGAGACCAATCGTAGTCAAGAAAACTGATGTTTGCACCGACGATCAGCACCACTGCGATGACACCAATCAATCATATCGATAGTTTCAAGTCCATTCCAAGCCTCCTCCTAATGGGCACACCCATGGAGTTTAGTGATAGAAGATGCTAGCTTCTTACAGATAAAGATAACCACGGAAAAACAAAGAACTAATCTGGGTGGTAAAAGCTGTGTAATGGATTGCTTCTGAGCTTCACTCATTAATAACAGCCAATCGTTACTGAAAAAGGGTTGGTTACGAAGGGAGATCGTCATGAAGTCCGTCACAGTTTACTCGATGCATGGGTGCCCATACTGCGAGGCCGCAAAGGCCCTACTTCAAAAGCGTGCAGTAGCTTTCGAGGAGATCAAGCTAGCCGAAGAAGATGATGCGGCTTGGACGGAGCTGAGCTTGCGCTCTGGACTGAAAACGATGCCACAGATTTTCCAAGGCGAGCGCCTTATTGGTGGGTTCGCGGAATTGGCGAAGCTCGATCAAATAGATAGCCTTGTGTCGCTTAAAATCGCCGGGTGAAGCAGCTGGGAAGGCGACGCCTATGAAGAACCGCGTTCTCACAAAAATACTCGTCGTGATGGCACTTGCGGTCGCGGTGCTTGCCTTCTGGATTTTTGATCTTGGCAACTCACTCACATTAGAAAATCTCAAGGCCAGCCGAGAGGTGCTTGAGCGGTACTATCATCAGCATCCCGTAGCGCTGATTTTCGGATATATTGCGGTCTATGTCGTATCGACCGCGCTTTCACTTCCGGGGGCAATGATTCTCACACTCGCGGGAGGTGCGGTTTTTGGGTTTTGGTTGGGGACGGCGCTGGTCTCGTTCGCGAGCACGATGGGTGCAACCGCTGCTTTCCTGGTTTCACGGTTTCTTCTGCGTGATTTTGTTCAATCACGCTTTGGTGAAAAGCTCTCTGCCG
This sequence comes from uncultured Bacteriovoracaceae bacterium, assembly GCA_964358645.1. Classification (GTDB taxonomy): domain Bacteria; phylum Bdellovibrionota; class UBA1018; order UBA1018; family UBA1018; genus JBBTDV01. Next base: position 3,891 of record CAYHPW010000024.1, read on the forward strand.
TCAATGATGGCATTCAAAAAGAAGGAGCGTTCTACCTCTTTACGCTTCGCTTGGTTCCACTCTTCCCATTTTTTCTGATCAACCTTGTCATGGGGCTTACGCCCATCCGGGTAACGACGTTTTTTGTCGTCAGCCAAATCGGAATGCTTGCAGGCACCGCGGCTTATGTGAACGCTGGAACCAAGCTTAGCCAGATCGAATCGTTAAGAGGAATTCTTTCCTTTGAGCTTCTTTCCGCATTCGCAGTAATCGGCATTCTTCCACTGCTCTCCAAATTTGGTATTCAGTTCCACCGGTCTCGAAAGGCGTTACGCCGGTTTCGGCGGCCAAAGAAATTTGACTACAACGTCGTGGTGATTGGGGGAGGATCGGCGGGCCTGGTTTCAGCCTATATCGCCGCAGCGGTGAAGGCCAAGGTCGCACTCATCGAAAAGCACAAGATGGGTGGAGATTGTTTAAATACAGGATGTGTGCCGAGCAAGGCGCTTATTCGCTCCGCCAAGATTCTATCCTACATCCGGCGTGCTCCGGAGTTTGGTCTTGATCGCACGGAGGTAAGATTTGATTTCGCCAACGTCATGGAGCGCGTGCAACGCGTAATTGGGAAAGTCGAACCGCACGATTCGACAGAGCGCTACTCAAAACTTGGCGTAGATTGCATTCAAGGCGCGGCAAAGATTGTTAGCCCCTTTGAGATTGAAGTGAATGCGAAGCGAGTCACCACAAAAAATATTATTGTCGCAACAGGTGCTCGCCCACTGGTCCCACCAATCACTGGTTTGGATAAAATCCAGTATATGACGAGCGACACGGTCTGGGGGATTAGGAAGCTTCCCAAGCGCCTACTGGTTCTTGGTGGCGGTCCCATTGGTTGCGAACTTGCCCAGGCATTTTCTCGCTTTGGCTCCGAGGTGAGCATCATTGAAATGGCTCCTCGCATCCTTATTCGTGAGGATGTCGATGTCTCCTCTTTTGTCACGGAGAAATTCAAGAAAGATGGAATCAAAGTTCTAACTACTCACAAGGCGAAATTTTTTGAGACGAATGGATCTCAGAAATGGCTTATATGTGAAGCAAATGGAAATGAAGTTCGCATTGAGTTTGACGAAGTACTTTTAGCCCTTGGTCGCAAAGCCAATGTGACAGGGTTTGGACTAGAAGACCTCGGTGTTGAAATCTCTAAGCGAGGGACTATTGAGCACGATGAATTCATGCGAACGAACTATCCAAACATCTTTGTGTGCGGCGATGTGGCCGGCCCTTATCAGTTCACTCATACGGCAGCTCATCAGGCTTGGTATGCCTCAGTCAATGCGCTCTTTAGCCCGGTTAAGAAGTTTAGGACAGATTATCGCGTGATTCCATGGTGTACGTTCACCGATCCAGAAGTGGCGCGCGTCGGCCTCAATGAGCAAGAGGCCAGGGAAAAAGGCATCGGGGTTCAAGTCACGAAATACGGACTTGACGATTTAGACCGGGCGATCGCTGAGGAAGAAGACAATGGATTTGTTAAAATTCTCACCACACCGGGAAGGGATGCTGTTTTGGGCGCGACGATTGTGGGTTCACACGCGGGTGACATCATAGCTGAGTACGTCGCGGCGATGAAGCATGGATTTGGCCTAAACAAAATTTTGGGAACAATTCACATCTATCCGACACTCGCTGAGGCTAATAAATACGCGGCTGGCAACTGGAAGAAAGCGACAGCTCCGAAGAAGGCGCTTGAACTCTTGGAGAAGTTTCATGCATGGAGGCGAAGATGAGTATTCTCTTTGCGATTGTTTTTGGGCTGTTTCTGGCCTACGCCAACGGAGCAAACGATAACTTTAAGGGACTCGAAACCCTCTTTGGTAGCGGGACGACAGATTATAAGAGAGCTTTGGCCTGTGGTACGGCGTCTACTTTTATGGGTTCACTGGTTTGAGATCGAGAAGACGGAGGTTATAAGGATTATGAAAACAGAAAAGAAAACGCTGGAATCAGTCCGAGATTATTACGGGAAGGTACTCAAATCCAATAAGGACTTGAAGACAAGCGCGTGCTGCACAATGGATGCACTTCCTACAGGGATCAAGGAGGCACTAAATGACATTCATCCCAAGGTGATTGAAAAATTCTACGGATGTGGCTCACCTATTCCCCCAGAGCTCACCGGAAAAACCGTTCTCGATCTAGGCTCCGGTTCAGGTAGAGATTGCTTTGTCCTATCGAAGTTGGTTGGCGAGAGAGGCTGCGTGATCGGCGTGGATATGACCGAATCGCAGCTCGAAACAGCCCGAAAACACGTAAGATATCACACCGAGAAATTCGGTTACGCCAAACCCAATGTCGAGTTCTTGCAAGGCTATATCGAAGACCTAGAGAGTCTTGGCCTCGCAAGTAACTCTGTCGATGTTGTTGTTTCAAACTGCGTAATTAATCTCTCGCCGGATAAGAATCGGGTATTTTCTGAGATCTTCCGTGTGCTCAAGCCAGGTGGCGAGCTTTACTTATCAGATATATTTTCTGGGAGGAGAATCTCCCAATCATTGAGCGAAGACCGAGTGCTCCTTGGGGAATGCCTGGGTGGCGCTCTCTATATTGAGGATTTCAGGCGTAGCCTTGCTAGAATCGGATGTTTTGACTACCGAGTCGTCGCGAAATCAAAAATCCAACTTCACAACAGCGAAATCGAGCGCAAGGCTGGGATGATCGATTTTTATTCGATGACCATTCGTGCGTTCAAGCTCGATCTTGAAGATCGCTGCGAGGACTATGGACAAGTCGCGTACTATCTGGGCACTATCCCAGAATACCGGCACCTTTTCACGCTAGATGACTATCACGTCTTTAAGACAGGGCAACCGCTTCTTGTATGTAGCAACACGGCTTCAATGTTGACAGCCACTCGCTATGCGCCACACTTCAAGATCGTCGGAGATACCAGCCAGCATCTTGGTCTATTTGATTGTGGACCCAAGGCTTCAACTGGTACCAGCAACAAATTGAAACCTACGGGCGCTTGCTGCTGAAGAGGAGTTGAATGGCACAGGAGAGGCGAATAAAACTCAGCATCATTGTTCCAGTAGGTCCGCAAGAAATAGAGTGGCGTGGGCTTCTGACAGATCTTCAAAAAAATGAAGTCGCAGGTGTTGAAGTTATTTTCTCGGCAACGACTTCCGCGCCTGCGGATTTTATGCGTGTAAAGATGCTAACGGGAACTGGCTACAAATTTGATTGGATCAGCGGGAATGCTGGGCGGGGCCGACAACTCAACCGTGGCGCCTCTGTAGCAGCCGGAGAGTTTCTTTGGTTCCTCCATTCAGACATGCGCCTTGGGAAAAAGGTTTCACTCGCCCAGCTAATTAAATCTCTGGACGAGAACGCTGATGTTCTTCACTTCTTTGACCTGAAGTTTCTTAGTGACGGACCCAGGCTTCTCGTTCTCAATGAGGTGGGTGTTTGTATACGCTCATGCTGGCTTGGGCTACCGTTTGGTGACCAAGGATTTGCGTTGAAGCGCGACTTGTTCTGGCAACTTGGCGGGTTTCTGGAAGATGCGAAATTCGGGGAAGACCATTTGTTTGTGTGGGCTGCCCGGCAGGCTGGGGTCAAATTACGAAGCATGGGGATACCGATCTACACGAGTGCACGAAAATACGAGCGCGATGGTTGGTTGTGGACTACTTGCCGGCATCTGTGGCTCACATTTCGTCAGGCTCTGCCAGGGGTGCTGAATCAGAGTCCATATTTTCGAAAAAAAGATTCCGTCGAGCAGGTACCACATGAAATCAGCTGCAATTGCGGTGTTCGTAAAAACACCCGGCTTATCTCCGATAAAGACGCGTCTTGCTCATTCCACCAACAGCACATTTGCTGAAGAGTTCTATCTTCGATCACTGCGCGCTACGGAAGCAGTTGTTTCGTGTGCGGTGAAGGAAAAAGGGGAGCTTGTACCTTACTGGGTGATTGCCGAGAAGCCTGGTCTTGAGTATTCGCTCTGGCATGGGTTTGCGAGAATCTGGCAGGGCGATGGTGATCTTGGAGAAAGGTTTGCGCGTGTTTATGAGGAGCTAAAGCGTCGGCATGATTTCGTGATCTTCATTGGTGCCGATAGCCCTCTACTTATGCCACGTCACCTTTGGGAGAGCTATTCACTTTTGGCAGCCCCATCAGCCTTGATTGACAATTTGTTTGTGCTTGGGAGGGCTCGTGATGGCGGGTTCTACCTTTTCGGGGGTGGCTCCGAGATTTCTAAAGATGTATGGACTAGCGTGGAGTACAGCAGCGCCGATACGGCAAAACAGCTCAAGGAGCTACTGCGTTTGTTGGGCACGACACGAGAGCTGGAAGAGCTACCAGATGTGGATACGCTTGGAGATCTCATGAGTCTGCCGGATGACCCCGGTGCTCAAGCAAAACTCCTGGAACCTCAGAAAGACTTGCTTCGGTGGATACGGCAAATAGAAAAATAATCACACATGCAGATGTGGCTATTCATTTTTTCCAATAGACATTCTTTATCAGAATCCGCACAGGTGGAATGCTCCCTTGTGCATGATAGAAGGCAAAAAATCAAACTAAGAAAAGAGTTCGGTTACAATACATACTTCTCTCCGCCAGTGTATAACAGTGTTATATGTATCTGTTCAGTATTTAGTGGCGTGCGTGTAAAATAGGCCAAAATGTGTTGTTTGATACAAAGATTCCATATTAAATCGTCGAGGCTTTGCCACGTAAACCAACCTTTAATATTCTGTATGTATTTCAGTAAAATTATGTGTTTTCCTTAAATAATGATTATTGCATTGGCTTTCTTGTGCAGTATTTCGCATATAAGCGCCAGCGCATCAGATGTAAAGGCGCTTCCAACGATCATCTCATTCGGCGGTACCGGACCCGTCATCATACGGGTCAAAGGCATGCGGACAGAAGCTAAACCAGGCAGCATTTTGCAATACGGCTCTAAAATCGAGACAGGCCCGGACAACAGCGTAACAATCCAGTACCCTGATGGTACTTTGATGGCCATTCATTCCGGCACTATCGTGGAGATCAAGGAACAAACGCAGAAGATGCAATGGAATGAAGTTCATACAGGGCAGATCCGGGCATTGGTCAATACCGAGAAGATCATTAAACAAGCGCAGAAACGTCCTAAGTTCCTTATCAAGACGAAATCAGCCGTACTCGGAGTCAGAGGCACTGATTTCGTTGTCAGTGTTGACCCCACCGGGATGAATACTAAGGTACACACCCTTGATGGCATAGTGGACGTGGCCCCAAACGAGGGTAGTCTTCTTGACGGGAGCGCTGCGGAAGTAAAGGAAGGTTATTCAATAGAAGCTACTGAAAAAGGCCTAACCCAAGCGAAGGCCTTTGATAAGGATGATTTTCTTAAAACGGTGGAAGACACCCCGCACATCGGGGATATCCCCGGCGGAACCGGCGGCAAGAACAGATCCGGCGACTCAGATAAAACCAGCAAAAAATCCGAGGACCGCTCCAGGAATACCAGTGATAATAATGAGCGCGACAAGAATGACAAAAAGGAATCCGGCGAACAAAGACCTGCCGACAAGAGAGCGGAACAAAGCAATAGAGCTGACAAGAACCAAAGGAAACTTGATCTCTTATCATTCAGGATTGGTGCTATGTTCGCATTCAACAGCGATGCGGTGGCGCGCCTCACTCCTTACGACACGAATGGACCGATTAGGGCGATTTCACTAAGCTGGAATCCAGCGCTACCGATTCCAATAACCGGAATACTATGGCTCAAAGGCCATTTTGGCTATTCCGCATGCCGAAACGGATCGTTAAACAACCAACTGGTTGTCAGGGAAGCGCAGCTCTTTCTTTCCGCTACGGTCATGCAGCGATTTTTTGGCGAGGTGGGGTTTGGACGACAGAGTTGGACCCATGACGGGCCTAGAGCCGGTTTATTTACTTTTAATGCTGGTTTCATGTTTCCACAAGGTGACAAGAAACATCTGCTCAACAGTGTTTTTATAGGCCGTTCATTGTTACTGGTGGAGCCGCGCATTGAGGAGTTTAAGGTTGGTATTGGAGTGGGGTTTTGAGTTGCACAACCTCTAGCTTCTATTTGTTCTGAAAAACAAGGGCTGTGCTTGCCACCGTTATTTTGCCGGTTCTGCTGCTGGCAACATATTACGAAACAATTTCATCATATCGTTAGTGGTAGTTTTTTCTGTAATCTTATCTTGCTTAATCAGTTTCTGACGCGTTAATTCATCCATTATTTCAGTGATTGGAGCGTCATGTTTTTCAAGAAAACTTATCCAGCGATCAAACCATTGGAGAAATTGCGGATAGTGTGAACTTTTTTTGATCTTTTGGAATGTATTCTTGTCATTAACTAACGTAAGCATCATTGAATATAGGGCTGGTCCTCTTTGATTAAAATAATCGAATGAGTCATTTGAACCTGTCCACTCAATCATGGTTTCATTCTGGAGTTCGAAGAGAATTTTCCAATAAGTTTCAGCAATAGTGTTCCCTTCAGCAAAAAGTTGCTCCATAAGCAACCCGGAAAGTAACGAGTCGCCAAGGGAGGACTGTTGAAGGAAAAGCTTCGCAGCATGTTTTGAGCCGCTATTCGCCAGGTAGTCTATATAAAGCCAAATATGCATAGGAAACGGATAGGACAATTGTGGGAATGAGATTGCCCAAAAAGGGCTGGCTTTCTTAAGAGGCGTGTTCTCGTTTTGTATTAAATTAGGAAGGATGTTTTTGCGGAGGAAGTCAGACTGTTCTGTATTTATCGGAGGCGTCAATCCAACTCTGTTACCGTCTGATGAGTCAGAGATTATATCAGACACTGCCCATGTTGCGATTGTTCCAATTAACATGACTAAGGCGAACTCCCTTGAGCTAATTTGAGCAGCGTAATCTTTCCACGACTGCCGAGTTTTTGGAAAACTGATTACTCGTTCCAAGAGTTGCCATAAAAACGCTTCAAAATGGTCGTGATTTTGATCGAGTTGCTCTTGTGCGGTAAACAACATAATAGACATAGCTTGAGCAGTTTGTTTTATGATTTTATCATTCATGTCATTATCTGGTTTGTTAACTTGAACATCTGGTATGGCATTAATCCAAAAATTTAGTACTGTTGGGTCTGAAAAATCGCAGCTTATTCCCCCGCATTGTTCAAAATAAGTCCCTCCAGGGAGTCTCAAAAATGACAGCTTTATGTTTGCGAGCGCATCGCCATTTTGTGCGCTTTCTTTGAGAGCATGAATGGTGGTTTCATATGCACCAACTCTTTGATCCTTGGTGTAAGCAGCGATAGGCAATGAAACAACATCTATTGTGTCTGTTTCAAAATTTGCTACGTGTGTTTTCAAGTTGTAAGTCATCTTAAGTGGTGTGCGTGGTAGGTTGGGATCGACATAATAGAACGTGATCAAATCATCTAACTTGTTGGCGGAATAAACATATAAACTATGATAGCCAATTAGATTGTGCCCGTGTTCATATTTAGAGGCCACTGCCACGTCCAAGAAGAAGTCTGGATTATTATAAAGTTCAAGCAGGTGTTTTGATGTTTTCTCTAAATCTTTTTCTGTATCCCCAATGGGTATTCCAAATCCAGCCTGCATATAAAGCAAGGGATCCGGTGATCCATCTATTATAGTGTTGGTTGTAATAAGTGGTTCTATTTGGTGGTTAATAATTTGAAATGAAGATTCCATTTGTAATATGGAAAAAACCCTTAAAAGCTTATGTGCGGCATTATAGTTTTGTGCAGGATTTGCAATAAACCAGTTATTGATAGTTTCACCAAAAACCTTCTTGCGTGTTTCTGCGTTCATGCTCATGAAAGCGTGTACTGAGCTAATACCCAGGCAGTAACCACCGATTGCAATATCCATATAGTTTCTGAAGGGGATTCCGTCTTTTGTGGGATCGAATATTTCTGCGTTAGCAATTGAAGTTAGCGCTAGTAAGCTTAACATTAGGTTTCGAAAGGTTTCGAATAAACATGCGCGCTGCGTATAATATAGAGCATAAAGTGTCAACTATTATAAATTACCGCTGTATAATAAAGCCAGGTATTCGCTTAGTAAGCGCTTCGCGGTGGCTTTCTGGGCTCTGCTGAAGAGATAGGAAATTTGGTTAAAGTAAGTGGATAAGTGATGTCCGACCCACAAAAGCTAATGCATTGACAATTAATTAAGCGGAATGTTAACAACTACCAATCTAAATCGGTCAGGAGATGGTTAGAGATGGTTAACAAGCGTGATTTGTTTGAAAAATGCCGGTCTTTTGATGAAGCAAAACGTATAAAAGATGCAGGAGTTTATCCTTTTTTTAGGCCTATTGAGGCCACGTGGGGATCAACCGTTGTAACGCATGGTAAGCGTCGTGTAATGATTGGTTCCAATAATTACCTTGGATTGACACATCATCCACGAGTTAAAGCCGCTGCCAAGAAGGCCATAGATAAATTTGGAACAGGATGTACCGGGTCCAGATTTTTGAACGGAAATCTTACTCTACATGAAGAACTTGAAGAACGCCTTGCAGCTTTTCTTGGAAAAGAAGCCTGCCTTGTTTTTAGTACGGGTTTTTTATCTAACCAAGGCACTATCTCCTGTCTAGTTGGTCGTAATGATGTAATTTATAGCGATCGAGAGAACCACGCATCAATAATAGAAGGTACTCGTCTTGCCATAGGTGAAACCATCAAGTTCAAACATAATGATATGGCTGACTTGGAGCGAGTACTCAATACTACGCGCGAGAAATACGAAGGCGCTCTTATTGTTGCAGACGGTGTTTTCTCGATGTCCGGGGACATTTTAAGTCTCAGGGATATTTATAAGCTTAAGAAAAAATATAATTGCCGTCTTTATATCGATGACGCCCACTCGCTCGGGGTGTTGGGACCAGTAGGACAAGGCACGGAACACCATTTTAAGCTTCTTGGAGCTGCGGATATATTGATGGGGACTTTTTCAAAATCGTTCGCATCTATTGGTGGATTTGTAGCCGGAGAGGCTGTTGTTATTGATTACATTAAACACAGGTCGAGACCATTCATGTTCAGTGCGGCTATGCCGCCTGCCGCAGCCGGAGCGGTTTTAGAATGTTTAAAAATAGTGGAGGAAGAGCCTCATCACATTGAGAACCTGTGGACTAACGCAAGAAAAATGCAAAAGTCCCTTACCGAGATGGGTTATAATACGCTTAACTCCATGACCCCTATAATCCCGCTTTTGATAGGGGATGATTTGACGGCTTTTGCTTTCACCCAGCAATTATATGAAAATGGGGTCTTTGCAACTCCTGTGGTAAAGCCCGCTGTGCCTGAGGGATGTGCATTGATCAGGACTAGTTATATGGCGTCGCATACCGACGAGGATTTAGACTATGTCCTGCATGTACTTAATGAACTTGGGAAGCAGTTTGACATATTAGAGAATCGAGAAAAAAAGCTTGAGCTTGCTTCAATAGCAGCGTTGCATTTTGGAGTTCCTGCCAGTCTCTAACCTGGTAAAAATTAATTGGAAGGAGCTGTAAATGGCTTTGAAAGTTACACCCGTTGTTTCCAAACGGGAATGGAATGATTTCATAAGTCTTCCTTGGAATATTTATCTTAAGGACAGTAACTGGGTGCCTCCTCTTAAGATCGAAGTACGCGATATGCTTGATGTGAATAAGAATCCGTTTTTTCGCCACGCCAAGATGCACCCCTTATTAGCTTACAGTGATAATAAATGTGTTGGCCGGATCGTAGGGATAATTGACGACAATCATAATAAATTCCATTCGGAACAAACCGCTTTTTTTGGGTTTTTTGAATCAATTGACGACCAAAATGTTGCAAACGCTCTTTTTGAAGAAGTGGCCAAATGGGCGCTCTCGAAGGGTATGAATACAATCAGAGGACCCATGAGCCCAAGCACGAACCATGAATGCGGGCTTTTAGTTGAAGGATACGACGATTCTCCGGCTGTAATGATGCCCTATAATCCACTTTATTATGCGAAACTTTTTGAGTCGTGGGGGCTTGTGAAAGCTAAGGATCTTTTTGCATACAAGATCAGTAGGGGCGCCAAATTTTCAGAAAAACTTCTTGCCCAAGCTGAAAAGCTCAAACAGAGCAGTGTAGTAAAATTTCGTTCTGTGAAGATGAAAGATTTTGGTGCCGAGGTTGACCGCATATTGAATATTTACAACGATGCTTGGGAGCAGAACTGGGGTTTTGTGCCAATGGAAGAGCTGGAGTTCCGCCATATGGCTAAGGACCTTAAGCTAATACTGGATCCTGAGCTCCTTCTGATCGCCGAAGTAAGGGGAGAGCCGGTTGGATTTGCCTTAGCTCTTCCGGATATTAATCAGGTTAAAAAGAAGATCAAGAATGGAAGGTTATTCCCAACTGGTTTAATAAAGTTACTTTGGTACTTGAAGGGGCCTGCACGACGAAGAGCCATCGATCGCTGTAGGATACTCACTTTGGGTATTAAAAAGGCCTATAGAGAATTTTCTATTGGGCCACTTTTATATGCGGAATATTTAAATAGGGGTCCTGCGCGTGGTTATAAAGTTGGCGAGGCGTCTTGGATACTGGAAGATAACAAACCGATGAATCGCGCGCTTGAGCATATGTGCGGTAAACGCACGAAAGTTTATAGAATATACGATTGCAGCATAAACGCTTCATAAAGAGTCTTTTGGCCAACTTTTTTCTCGACGGCATATTTGTACTGGGAATAGACTTCGGATATGCGGATACTTGGTGTTGATCCAGGCTCCAGGCTTACCGGGTTTGGTTGTATCGATAGCACTGGAAATCACATTGTTCATATCGCCAACGGGACTTTAAAACTTTCTAATACCAGCGGTAAGGCCACGATACCGTTGGAGGAGCGACTTTTTTCTATCTACACAGGATTATCAAAGGTGATTTGTACGTATAAGCCGGATGTTTTGGCCGTGGAAAAGGTTTTTTTTGCAAAGAATGCGGTGTCGGCTTTAAAGCTTGGACAAGCAAGAGGAGCAGTGATCCTGACAGGAATGATCCATTCTCTGAAGATTTTTGAATACAGCGCTACCGAAGTTAAACTTGTTGTCGTTGGACATGGGCAAGCGGGAAAAGATAGGGTTGCAAGTGCGGTTAAGCTTTTATTGCGCTGCGGGGACTTTCCAACGGCAGATGCCTCTGATGGGCTTGCGTTAGCAATGTGTCATGCTTATATGACTAAGATTGACTGGCTGGGCGTATCCGGCGGCAAAAAGAAGCGGCTGTCGCTGGCTGAATCTTTGGGTGTTGAATATGCTAAAAACAAGGTTGGTGAATTTAGATGATAGGCTATCTTCAAGGAAAAGTTTTGTGGCAAGTAAAAGGACGTATGTTGGTTGGGATAGGCGGCGAGGGCTGCCTCGTTGGGTACAATGTCATTGTCCCACAAAATATTTCTTACAGTGGTTTTAATAAAGATATGCCGGTTGAGTTATTTATATACACACATGTGCGCGAAGATGCGCTTGATCTCTATGGTTTTAAGACATCTATTGAAAAAGAGCTGTTCACCACTTTGCTAGGGGCAACCGGTGTAGGACCAAAGATGGCTATAGGTATAATGTCAGGGGCTGAACCGCCACGTATAATCAATGCGATACTTGGGAGTGACAAGGAGTTTCTTACGCAAATTCCTGGTATTGGCAAGAAAACGGCTGAGCGTCTTGTGCTTGAACTCAAGGATTCATTAAAAAAGAAGGCAGACGAAGGGGTGATAACTGTTATGGGGGGAGAAATGGCAAATAAATCCCCTGCTAGTGCATATGCAATGGCTAATTCATTTTCTGATTCAGGTTTTGTAAGAGATGCCAAGACCGCGTTAACCAGCCTTGGTTATAAAGAACAAGACGCGGCACGGATGATAAGTGATGTTATGAATTTCCATAACGATACAACATTCGACACAGTTGAAGATCTGGTGAGAGCTGCCTTAAGAAGTGGTTTTTAAAGAAAGGTTTATTTGTGGATGAAATTGACAGGGTTGTGAGCAGAAAACTTATGTCTGAACCCGCGGCTGGTTCCGGTCAGGCCGAGCTTTCTTTCGAAAAAAATCTTAGACCTGGATTTTTAAATGAGTATGTCGGGCAGGAGAAAATTAAAGAGAAATTATCGTTGTTTATGGAAGCCGCCAGACAGCGAGGGGACGCATTGGATCATGTTTTGTTGGCTGGCCCTCCAGGACTAGGAAAAACAACGCTTGCCCATATTATAGCTCATGAAATGGGTAGCCAGATCCATGTCGTTACAGGTCCGAATGTGGAAAAAAAAGGTGATCTTGCCGCAGTGATGGCTAATCTCCAGCCACGGGATGTTTTGTTTATTGATGAAGTCCATCGCCTTCAAAAGAACGTAGAAGAGGTGCTTTACAGTGCAATGGAGGATTTTAAGCTTGACCTGATCATCGGCCAGGGACCCGCTGCAAGAACGATAAAGATCGACCTTCCTAAATTTACTCTTGTCGGTGCCACCACTAGAACTGGTTTGTTATCCAGCCCCTTAAGGGATCGTTTTGGTGTGCAATTAAGGCTGGATTTTTATCCAGTTACGGAATTAGTTGATATCGTCAGGCGTTCAGCCGCAATTCTTGAAATAAAAATAGATGATGAAGGAGCTGATGAAATCGCTAAGCGGTCACGCGGGACCCCTCGTGTTGCAAACAGGCTTCTCAGGCGGGTGCGTGATTTTGCCCAAGTTAAGAGTTTTAAGTCCAAACAGGTTTTAGTGACGGTAATTATCAACAGGGAGAATGCAAAAGAGGCGCTTGCTCTTTTGGAAGTAGATGAGCGAGGGTTAGATCTTTTAGACCGCAAGCTTCTCATGACGATCATTGATAAGTTTGAAGGTGGTCCGGTAGGAATCGATACACTTTCATCAGCTTTGGGAGAAGAGCGTGATACACTTGAAGAAGTGTGCGAACCCTATCTGATCCAAGAAGGGCTCTTAAAAAGAACAGCGCGAGGACGTATGGCTACGCGGCTCTCATATGAACATCTTGGCATCGAATGGAGTAGCGCTAGTTCGGTTCAAGAAACACTTTTTTAGCAAGTTACCCTATTGAAATTTATCGTGTTGTAATGAACACACCCACTGTCCTGATATGTGACTTAAATCACACATATATATTGTTTTGACGTTATAGCTCAATGCGCTAATTATTTGTTGACTAAAAAAACATAGCTTGCTAGTACGCTGATAAGATTACTAAAAAGCAATACGCGTCGCAATATATATTAGTGTTGCTAGTAGTTTTTGCGTCTTGTTTACACGTCGGGCATAAGCCTTGCTGTATCAGTGATGAATAATTACCAAGGGAGATAAATGTTTTTTCAAAAGACACTAAAAAATGCCGTTAAATTAACAGGAGTAGGTCTTCACTCTGGTGATGAGCTCACTGTAACGCTTAAACCGGCTAACCCGAACAATGGGATTGTTTTTGTCAGAACCGATCTACCTGGTATGTCTTTGGTAGAAGCAAATTACCGCAATGTTATAGGGACACAGCTGGCGACATCTATCGGTCACGGGAAAGTTTCTATAGGTACGATAGAACATCTAATGGCAGCTTTTTATTTATTAGAAATTGATAATGCCATTGTTGAAATCAATGGACCTGAAATTCCTATTCTCGATGGGAGTGCATATTCGTTTTGTGAAGCCATAGTTTCAGCGGGCATTGAAACGCAATTCAGTGTTAGGCCTTATCTTGTTTTGCGCCGGACGGTGGAAGTGATAACCGGCGATAAGGTCGCTATCGCTCAGCCAGCAAAAAGACTTGAAATCAGGAGCTCGATTCAATGGAGCCATCCCATAATTGGATATCAAGAGTTTTGTTATTCAGAAGGCGAGACGCATTTTTCTCAAGTGGCTCCTGCAAGGACATTTGGGTTCTTGCGTGATGTCGAGGCATTGAAAAAGACTGGTCTTATCCGTGGTGGCTCGCTGGATAATGCCATAGTTTTGGATGATGTATCTGTTGTAAATCCAGGTGGACTTCGCTTCCAAGATGAGTTTGTAAGACATAAAGTATTGGATGCTCTTGGGGATATTAAATTGGCAGGGTTTCCGGTAAGGGCTCATATAGTTTTGCATAAATCGGGACATGATCTGCATAACCAGTTGCTGGCGGCTGTTTTGAGGGATCCGGCGAATTATGAGATTGTAGGTAGCTCTTTAAGAACAGAGCGTCGTCGCGCAGCCATTATCAGAACTGCTCTTGCTACTGGTCGCTTGGCCGCAAGCGTATAAATTACTAACACTTTGACCGTTTTAATTGGTTTGTATAAAATCTCCTAAGATTTTAATGACATGTACAAATTAATGTTAAGTCATGTAATTGCCGATAACTTTATTAGGAGAGGCTCAATCCGTGAGGGTCAACCCACTCAGAGAAGCATTACAAATGATAAACTCGGTCCATGAGGAATCCGGGAATCACAAGCGCAATAAGCACGAGGAAAATTCACAAAAAGACTCTAAAGACCAGGAAACACCCCAACAAAATGAACAAGTTTTCCATGTAAGTGAAGAAAAAGTCGGCCAGGCCATAGAGTCATTTCAGTCAGATTCCCAGGCAAAAGCAAACGGGTTAAATGCCAACGTTGTTGGTTATGGCCCCGGCTTAAAAGTGCTTTTAAAGGACAATCAAGGGGCAATTGTCAGAGAGCTTACCGGCGAAGAATTCGTTAAATTACGCGAGACAACTTCTCGTGACGGCCGGACCCGTGGAAAAATTCTTGATAAGAAGCTCTAATAGCAGTTAATTCTATTTAATCGATGAATTTATTTATTATTTCCGATTTGCATCTGAAGGTCACCGATGAGCCGTTGTATGGTTCGTTGCTCACCATTCTTAAAGAGCGTTGTAATGATGGCGATATCATTGTTCTTGCTGGTGACTTGTTTGATGTTTTTATAGGTACGAAACATATTTTTACGGATTGCTTCAAGGAGTTTATAGAAGCTGTAAGGATAGCGACAGCTCGCGGCGCCAAGGTACATTACATCGAAGGTAATCATGATTTTTTCATGCGAAACGCTTTTAGGGATCTCAAAGGATTTGTTGCACATGCGAGGAGTTTTACCGTTGAAATAGAAGGGAAAAGATTTTTTGTCGCGCACGGGGATACTGTCGATAAATCAGCCTATTTCTATCGTGGGCTTCGGTTGTTATTAAGAAGTTCTTTGATGCGTATGATAAGTGCGGTGACACCAGGTGCATTCATAAGAGCTATTGGCGAAGCCGCTTCCCGTAGAGGTCGAGCCAAGCGTCCTGTGGTGTCTGATGATCTTCCGCCTGCGGTACGTGAAAATATGAGAAGGATGTTCCGTAATTTCGCGGTGGAAAAAATAAGCAGCGGGTATGATTTTGTAGCATTAGGGCATTGCCATGATCCGGATGAAATGATTTTTAAGATAGGTGACAGGTCCGGCCAATACATAAATGTTGGCTATCCTCGCGTTCATGGTACGTTCCTGCTCTGGAGAGTTGGTGATGAAAAAATACGGCGGGAACCATTACCATAGAGGATTTGTCGCTGCTATTGCGCTAACTCTAGCAATTCAGATGCGGTATCCAGTGTTTTCTTGGTGGGGTGAGAGCCGCCAAGCATCCTAGCTATTTCTGTGCGTCTTTGTGATTGATTCAATGCCATTATTTCTGTGATGGTTCTTTTGTTTTTTTCTGATTTTTTAACCGCGATGTGATGATTGGCAAATGATGCGACTTGAGGGAGGTGGGTGATACAGATCACCTGATTGTATTTTGCCACTGATTTAAGTTTTTTCCCAACTTGAAAAGCGGTTTGGCCTCCTATACCGGCATCGATTTCGTCAAACAGATATACCCCGATACCGCCATGATCCGCAATGACACTACGTATGGCAAGCATGATTCTTGAGAGTTCGCCGCCAGACGCTATACGGCCTATCGGCAGTGATGGTTCACCGAGATTTGTCTGTATGGTGAACATTATTTGCTCTGCTCCAAATTCATTCCAGTTTTCTATATCTAGTTTGTTTATTATCTTGGCTTCAAAGGTTGCTTCGGTCATTTGTAACTGTCTTAGTTCGGCTGTAACCGCATTAGAAAATTTCTTGGCCGATATTTGTCTTAAAGGTGTAAGAGTTCTTGCGGATCGCAGGAAGTTCTCTTTGCTTTCCGCTAAATTCGTTGAATTAGTCGAAAGCATTGTTTCGTGATCCACCATAGATGAGAGTTCCGCTTCTAGCCCATTAAGGTGTTCAAGCATATCTTGTACAGTCCGGCCATATTTACGCTTTAAATCTGTTATTTGTGCTAATCTTTCCTGCACTGATTGAAGGCGATCCGGGTTTGCCTCAATCTGGTGATAATATCGATTCAAAAGCGCTATTGATTCTTCTGCTTCAGCAGAAAGGGTTTCAAAAATTCCACGGATATTATCGCATGAGCCATCAAGCTGGGAGAGCGCTTTGGCGCGGGCTAATATCGCTTGTATTGAATTTAGAAGACCGTTTTCCTCATCTTGAAGAAGCTGGATGATGGCATTTGCGGCTTGCGCACGTGTTTCTGCTGACTGAAGCAATTGCTTTTCAGTCATTATGGTTTCATCCTCATTAGGGATCAAATTTGCCGCGCGCAATTCATTAACTTGGAATTCAAGGAAATCTTTTTTCTTGGCTAGTTCTGCTCGGTCGGCAACCAGTTTGAGATTTTTCTCATGCAGGCTTTTGTATGAGTAAAACAATGCGCCCATTTCTGCAGCTTGTACCGTGAGTCCGCCGAAGCGATCCACAAGCTCCAGTTGTATGGCTGGCTTTAATAATGATTGATGTTCATGCTGGCTGCAAAGATCTACCAGGCCATCACAAAGTTTTTGCAGATGTGATACTTGAGCCAGTTCCCCGTTGATATAGGCTCTATTTTTGCCGGAACGGCTTATGGTTCGCTTAATGATAAGTTCCTGTGATTCTGAATTGAACCCCAAATCCGTCAATCTTTTTTCAACCCACGCAAATTTTGAGATATCAAACAACCCCTGA
Organism: uncultured Bacteriovoracaceae bacterium; assembly: GCA_964358645.1. Lineage (GTDB taxonomy): Bacteria > Bdellovibrionota > UBA1018 > UBA1018 > UBA1018 > JBBTDV01. The sequence continues at coordinate 20,944 of CAYHPW010000024.1, forward strand.
ATAACGGCTTCGTCACTGCCAGAGCGAATAAGCTCAGGGCTGATTCTTCCTCCGAGAATGACAGCGATGGCTTCTATTATTATTGATTTACCAGCACCGGTCTCTCCGGAAATAATATTCAAGCCTGGTTTTAATATGATTTCGGTGGAATCTATTAATGCAAAATTTTTTATTAATAAGGAGTCAAGCACGATGTTTAATTCCGTATCCCAAACTTAAGTTTTTCCCTGAGTAAACTGAAATAATCACGCGTAGGTGAAGAGACCAGTTTTAATGGATGTTTTTTAAATTTCTGCACGATAACAACATCTTTTTCTCTCATTTCGATGGCGTCCTGACCATCCAGCGTGAGTAATACATGTCTTGGCTCCTTTACGCGTATTTCTATTATCGCATTATCTGATAAAACAAGCGGGCGCTGGGTCAGGGTATGCGGGCAAATCGGCGTCATTACAATCGCGCTGAGAGGGGGCTCAATGATGGGACCGCCGGCAGCAAGAGAATAAGCGGTTGATCCGGTCGGTGTGCTGACTATCAAGCCATCAGCGCGCACATCATGGACCCATTTCCCGTTTACCGACACCTGGATGTTTATTATTCTTGCTATAGCTCCTTTTGCTACCACAACGTCGTTTATGACGGGACATCGGATTATTTTTTCTTTATCGCGTTTTAACATGACATTGAGCATTGATCGTTTACTGATTGGCGGTAAATTTCCAGCCAACATACCGCGAATGGTTTCAATCGCCTCGGTTTGTTTTATTTCCGTTAAAAACCCAAGCTGGCCCATGTTTATACCCATAATTGGTATGCTTTTGTTTTTCATCATCCGGGCTATGCTTAACAGAGTTCCGTCACCGCCAAGGACTACTATAAAATCAGTTGAGCCTGGCATATCTTCTTTTTTAAGCAACGGGATACGGGTTTTAAGTTCTTTTGAAAGTTTTTCGGCGATTTTTCTGCTTGTTATATCAAAAAAAGGTTTTGAACCACTCGAGTAAACAAATTTTGCCAGCTCGGAAGCGAATGATGCGGCGTGAATATCTAGATGTTTTATAACAAAGCCTATTTTTTTCATCTGGCCGTCCTATAATGTTGATGACATCAACTGATTACACAAATTGTACTAAGAACGGAAGCCTTGATTAAACTAGGAATTGCAGAAGTTCTCCACATTGATAAGTGAGTCGGTAATTGTCTGCCGAGGCAGATGCTTATTTCCCTGGTGAGGCCGGACCTTTTATAATGAAGCAAGTCGCGCAGGATTTCTAGAAGGCTGCTTTCTAAGGTTTTAATTGAATCTGGCAAATGATTCGGAGGAATCGCGGTTTTGAACATGTTTTTCACGCCGGTCACCGCTTCAGAGAATGTATGAAGCCCTTCAAGTAATTCCACAAATTCACCTGTATTGCTCGATTTACCGGCGTTTCGGCTCTTATTTTCCAAGTGGACTAGGAACTCAGACAATGCGTTAAGGGTGTCCCGTGCTACTTCTAGCGGGTTAGAGGTATCAGCCTCAAGAAGTGTCAGTTCGGATAGCGGGGTGTTTAGTAATTTTTGTTCTGTTTCTTCCGATATTTCATGGCCATCTATTACGATCTTCGAAACACGCGATTCGCTGGAATTAAATGTCTTACGTATATGGCAAAGCAAATCTCCGAGTGTTTGTTCACATGTCAATGGGACTGCATACTTTACACCATTAACAAAAAACTGATTCATGCTTGGTCGTTTGCTCCGATGATTCTATTGCCACGGGTTTTGCTGATTTAAGGGTGTATGCCAGCCAATCGCGCATTATGATGGCCCCATCGGCAATTTGTTTATAGCTAGCCACAGATTCCATCGCTACTTCATGTAGACGGATTCCACTTAGGTTGTGCAACATCAATCTAGTCATTTGTGAAAATGCACGCAGCGGGTGCACCTTGTCTCCTAGACAAATTATAAGCTTATCTATTTCTGCAAGTGTGCATCCGAGTTTTTGTATCTCAATCTTGTTGTCAACGGACATGATTTTGTCAGACTTGATGTGCCTGCTTAAATCATGAAGCGACAAGGCCACTTTACCGGCTTCCTTGCAAATATTTATAAGCGAGTTTAGCCCCTCATGAAGTTCGCGCAAATGTTTGACGAGGTCAGGCCCGATTATTCCGCGAGTGATACCGTGGCCTACTGGAGCGGTCCATCCGCAGTACCAGGATCTTGCAATTTGATCCATCACTAAGGCGCCCCATTCGTCAAATGTTAATTGCCGTTTTAAAATCGGTTCATAATAAATCCCGCCACCATCGGGTGCTGTCCGGATACGTGATCGGAAAATTCTTACCGACTTGAGCATGCCAGACCACCCCAGTTGAGAGAAATGTTCCTCGAGTGAAGTGTGTTTTCTGTGTGACCATTCAGATGTGGCGTAAAGCCACGTCCCATACGCGGCTTCCGGAGTTATATCAGCGATGCAAGAGTGTTGTGTGTGTGTTGTTGATAGGTTTGTATTACAGGCTTCGCATGTCAGGTTTGAGGATATTATGTAATGACCGTTACCGTATGGGCCTGTCTCGGTTAATTTTACAGGACCGACTGATACATTGAATACGCGTGTACCAAGTACGCTGGCAAGATGTATTGCTGCTGTGTCGCCTGAAAACAGCCAATTACAACTGCCTATTACCTCGGCCCATGTATCAAAATCTGTTTTATCTATAAGAGAAAGCACTTTACTAGTATCTGAGTCCAGTCTGGATAATTCTTTCATGAAAATCTTTTCACGTGATCTGTCTTCTGTTCCCCCTAGTAATACGAACCTGTAATCAGAATTTCGTTTCATTATGGCATGTGCCATCCTGGCCCAATATTCAGGTGGCCATGTTTTGTCATGTCTACTGGCACCGAGTTGTATCGCGATCCACTTTCTGATCCGCTCATTTGGTTGCCATAAAGGTATACTTTGAGACTGGTTCGGAGAGAAGAAATCACGTGCTGTTACTGGCATATTTCCAGATTCTTGTGGTGGTCCGACATGGATCTGTAGTGCCGTAAGCAATTGTGTTGTTAATACATCCGTTAAATGTATGTTCTGTGGAATTTTCCCTTGTATGATTGCGTTGACGTAATAACTCCAGTCATCCGAGCAGAAAAATGACGCATCTTTACGTCTTGAATAACCGAGTTTTATTTTGGCAGGTAGTAATGCTGCTAAAAAGCTACTGGACTCTGAATATGACCAATTGGCTATCAGATCCCAGGACTGTGCCTTGATGGGCGAGACCCACTTTGCTAAATCCATGAAACTTTCAGATTCCGTTTTTTCACCTGTAAATAAAGGCCCAAGCAAACGGGTTGTAGGAAATGTGATTATTTTTTCTATCCAGGGGATCCGTTTTGCGGCCGCTGAAAATCTTTCTCTTACCAGGAAATGCAGCTCTAAGTTCGGATAAAGTTGTTTTGCTGCTTTCAAAGCCATCAGGCTTTGTAGGGTGTCGCCAAGTCGCGCTAATTGGATAACCAGGCAGCGGATTGGCTTTTTTTCTTCTGCTGTTTTTATTGATGGTTTCACGAATTGCCCTGATTTGGCCATACTGTCTGCTCTGACTTAGCATGGGCTGGTTTTCCCAATGACTGTTCTTTGACTAGTGCTCTTAGGAATCCCAGCAAAAGATTATCTTGCTCCGGCTGTTCCGGTTCTTGTTGTACCGACTCTGCATCTTGCAATAACCTGAGTTCTTGGCCCATTTGTCCTCCATGACTGACCTTTGCGTGGTCTTAAGTAGGCGTTGCGATATACATATCTATAATGCTTAAAAGCTCCTTTGCCCCGGAGTGTTCAGGGGCCAGTTCCAATATTTTTTGTGTTGTTATTTTTGCTTGAGACAGTCTTCCAAGATGGAACTGCAAGCCCGCCAAGCTGTAGAGAAGGCTTGAATTAACGGGGGCCGTCTTTATATAGTCTTCGACGATTAATGCCGCAGTAGCATATGTTTTCAACTCGAACGCGCATTTTACCAGATTAAAAAGAGCGCTTGGGTTGTTTATTTCTATGCTGAGTGATTTAGCTAGGAATTCATGCGCCTTCTTTTTTTCGCCATCAGAGAGAAAGCAGTGACCAAGACCAGCTAGTGTTTTTGCATTTTTTGGGTTTGCTGCGGAAGATTTTTGAAAATAAATTTTTGCTTCATTAATTCTGCCAGCTTGAAGATATATTTCGCCTAATTTTTCATTTATTTCGTCTGATCCTGGTTCTATTTCTAGTGCTAGTTTTAAGTGTGCCTCGGCTTCCTTTGTTTTACCGGCCATGGACCAACATTTTCCACATTGTTCATGTAATTCAAATTGTTGCTTATCAGAAAGGGCTGATAGCTTAAGGCAACGCTCGATGATTTCAGCGGCCTCATGATTTTTGGCCTGTTTTATCAACAATGAATAAAGTTGTTTATAAGTCTCATACATGGGTCTGTAAGCGAGGCTTTCTTCATAATGGGTTTTCGCCAGTTCAAGCTTGCCCTCGGCTTCGTGACATCGGCCTATCCAATATAGTGCAATATCTGTGCATTCGCCGGCCTTTGAGATGGCTTTGTAAATATTTCTAGAAAGTGTGTAGTCTCCGGCCGTGAAAAGTAACTCCGCATTTCTTGTAAGAAACGGGATATTCAATTTCCCATTAGGGAAATAAATGCCATTTTGTGGTTGATTTGGTAAGGTGGCGGATTTGATATCAGATGGATGTTCATCGAATGTTTTTGTAGGCCTGATGCGAACCAAATAAGCGAATGAATCGTTATCTTCAACGGTGTTGAAGTCGGCTATTATTTCTTCAATTGTGCGCAAGCGTACTACCCTGTTGCCTCGCACCGGGATCGGCACGACCTCAATAACGGATGCTTCACTTATCGATTGTTGCAGCTTGCCGCTTATCGCATTTTTAATTTCCATGGCGAGATTTATCATAATGTTTTATCCAGTTCCTCGCCTTGTTTATTAAGCCATACACTTTTAAATTTCTTTACGAGCGTCGTTTGCTTTTTTGACGAATTAAACTCGAGCAATAGCCGTTTTTTTTCATTTTCTATGCGCTCTATAATTTCATCATCTGTAGTTAATATTTGCCCCAGCATGGATTCATGCTCAGCGACTAACTTCTTGATTTTTTCTTTAAAATCAGGCGTGCGGCTTGAAGATGGTATTGATGGGATAATCTCATTTATCTTTTTTTCGTATAGCTGAAACGCCTTAATGGCGTGATTTCTGGCATCTTCAAGTTTTTGCAAAGAAGATAAGTCCAAACTGCTTTGATGTTTCAGGAATCTGGTTGAAACTGCCAGGAATTTTTCAAGACAGCGATTTCTACTTCTGAGTAGTCGGACTACATCCATCTATTTAGCTGCTCCTTTGGATACCTGGTCGATGGCGCCTTTCCAGCCATCCAGCAGTGTTTCGAGTAATTTCTGTATAACAAGCAAAGGTTCCTTGGTGTTTTCCAGATTAGCCTTGATCAGCTGCTCCACCATAAAATTATATAGACGATCCAGGTCTTGGGCAATATTTCCGCCAACATTGAAGTCAAGTGTGTTTATAAGCTCATTTATTATGTCATGTGCCTTGCCTATTGCGACCCCCTTTGCCTCAAGGTCACGCTTTTCAATGGCGATAACCGCTTTTTTAACGTACTGTATCGCAGCTTCATAGAGCATGAGCAGAATTTGACATCTGTTCGAGGTTTTTATCGCAGTTTGTTTGTATTGCCTGGCTACATAGTTATCAGCCATTCACCTTCTCCTTTTCATGTCATGCACCTAACAGTTGTTGTATGAGGTTTCCGCCAGGAGCGCTCGGTAGCGCGCCACTGATGTATTGTTGCTGCCGTTGGAGATTTGACAGTGTTGATTGCAGTCTAGCGAACTGGTCAGTGAGTGATTGCTGTCTGCGGTCAAGCATACGTGTTTTATCTTCTATTCTTTTGTCGATGTCATTGATTCTCGAACGCATGCCGCGTTCACGAACACTTAAGAAACCATCATTGGATCTGGTATAGGCATTTAAGACTTCCTTAAGCTGGAAGGCGAAACCGAAATCCCCGCCTATCGCCTCAGCTACCCCGTCGAAATCTTTTTCAAGCTCTTTTGCGAAGCGATCTTCCTTAAAAGTTAGTAGCCCATTTTTACTGAATTCAACCCCTAATTGACTTAGAAAAAATAGCCGGAACTCATCCGAGTCTGGATCGCCAGCCGGGAACCCTTCGTGCATCAAATTGCGTAATCTATATTCAATGCCTTGGAGGCTGGCATCGCCGGCGAAGGTGTTACGAGTGTCGCTTTGTTCGTTTACAGCATTTTGTTGGATGATGAATTGCAAAACCTGGTTAAGCTGGTCAACAAGGCCTTTCATTTTGCCGGCCATTTTTTGGTGGTCTTCCGATATCGACATCGTGAAGAGCTTGCCTGGTTGTGATTGCTTCAGGTGGATGTTGATGCCAGGTAGAAAATCAATAACATCGTTGCTTTCTAGTTCGATCGGGAAGCCGTCAACTTCAACAAGCGCGTTTCTAGCATCACGATAATCATCAATATGCAGGTCTTTTGAACCATCTAGGAAGTAAAACTCTGGAAAGTAAATTTGACGTTCTTCACCGTCCTTCTTGGCGGTCAAGATCAGCTTCCACGGTGTATCAGGTTCTGATGCATCTCTTATCACCGAAGCGCGGACGGGGCAGTCGATTTCTTGATTCACTAGTTGTGCAATGCCGCGCAGGCTGGCGTTTTCTTCGTCAACAAAGACCTCGGCACTTTCGCCGTTTGGTAGATACATGATTATGAATCCTACGCCGAGGGATGATTCTTCCTGGTCATCAAAGCCATTTGAAATAACGGAAGTTCTAGCCGCTAAATCCTCCACTTGTAGAGTATATACGCCGGGCTGTGCTTTATCTTTTTCGAGGGTTACGCTCATAAGCTGATTGCCCTCTCCGAGATCTACTTGTAACTCACGAAATTTATTGAAACTGGAGACCTCACCTAGAGCTTTTTCGATGCTGCTGAACTTAGACTTGAATTCCTGAAATAGTTTGAGTTTTATTTCTTCTCGCGCTTTTCTTGCTTCGAGCGTTTTTATGGGCTGGCTTTCCGCATCGATAATTTGTTTCACTATCTGTTTAAATTGACCCCCTCCTACGGGATCAAATCGTAAGCCCACTTGTCCTCCTGACATTCATATGCTCGCATTCAGTGCGAGCCATGATATTTATCGGGGTGCTGTGTTGCGCCTCGACTCACATCAGTAATTATTATGTCTGGTATTTGGCCATATGCCAATCGGCAGAATATGCCTTATTTCATGGAACTGTAATTATTTGGCCATTTTGAACGGTTAAAACCCTGAGGTTTCGGTGAAATGTACCATTATGATAAGAAACCTGGCCATTTAGGCCAGAAAAATTCCTCACGGTTTTTAACTTCTCTAAAAGGTCCTTGCGGCTGCCAATCGTGATTTCATCAAATCCTCCATTTGTCATCGCGGATTCGAGTATTCGTGAAGCATCATATGCAATGGCTTCAAGAAAGAAAGGTTCCTGGCCAAAGGTATCCTTGAATTTAACGTTAAAATTATTTGATGATGTTGAGGCAGTATCAGGTGTCAAAAAATCGACGAATATCGCTTGTTCAGCGGAATTTTGGGCTCTAGATGGCAAATCTGGTGAATTCCACAGTGAAGTCCCTAGAAATTTTATCCCTTCGACATCGCGATAAGCAAAGGTTGGTAGAATCTGACCGCTTGTTTTTGCGCTATCGGCTATGAACACGGCTTCATAGTCTACTACTGGTTTTAGATTAAAGAATTGTTCGGTTTTTCTGGTGCGCTTGCGGATTTTGTTTGTTTCTCTTTCTTTGGCTAAATCGTCTAATTCGCGTTGCCTGGCCTCCAGATAATACAATCCCGACAGTTTATCGACACTTTGCCTGAAATCAGTTTCAGTTGTGGAATAACTATCTACGCCGACAATGACTCCACCCTCGGCTTCAATAGTGTTCCAGAAGTGTGATCTAGCTTCGGCCCCGGTTTTGTCACCAGGGGTTAGAATCGCAAATTTACGAAGGCCTAGCTTGTGGACCGCATATTTGGCCAATTCTTCAATTTGGGTTTTTAACGATAATCCAGCGTCTATAAAGTATTCAGAGGAAGATACCTTGGGCCCCATCGGTTTCCCCATATATTTAGCAAGTGAAATCATCGGTACACCGAGCTCTTGTGCTCGTTCGCGCACTTGTTCAATTCCTTTACTCAATAGAGGGCCGATTACTGCTAGAGCATGATATTTTAAAACAAGTTTGTTTAATGCAGCTATGGCATGTTCCGGCTCTTCTCCGCTATCTTCGATGACGAGGGTTATTTGGCTTGCTGGCTCGGAAAGATTGAAGACCCTCAGGGCCATTTGTATCCCAAGTATTACGCGATTTCCAAATTTTGCGAACTTACCTTTTGTAGGTAGCAGCACGCCAACGATGTTTTTATTTACTGAAATGTCGATGTTGTAATTTGATGGTGGTGGTGATTGTGGTGGGAGCGGCGCGGGCGGCTGTATGAGCGTTTTAAGCTGGCTTAATTTGTGTTTGTTTTCCGTATCCAGCATTGAGGGATCGATGATTTTAATGGTTTTTTGTGCATCCTCCAGCTGTTCAGCCTTAAGCTGCGCGGTAGCGAGATTGTATAGGTAATATGCCTTCAGGCGGGTGTTATTCTCATTTTCTACCGCTTTTTTGAAATGTATCAGTGCTTCTTTGGGATGTTTCAATCCCAGGCAGGACAGACCCGAAAGATTTTCCAGGTCAGGGGCAAGTCGCCCGGAGGGTGAAGTTTCACGCAGTTTAAATAATTTTAACAAGGCAGTTTCGTATTCCCCTTTGTAGTAAAGAGCTTCAATCTCAGCTGTTGTGTTCGTAGATTCTGTCTTGTTTTTAGTAACCTGGCTTGCGCTCCCCGGAACTGTTGAGCATGCGGCAAAAGCAGTGATTAAAACCGCTACAAACAAGCATTTAGGCTTATTGGGATTCATTGGTTTTTATCCGAATAAATTTTTGACCTTTTCAAAAAAACGATGGTGCATAGGGTGTGAAGCTTCTACTTCGCATTCTTCGAATTTACGCAAGCATTCCTTTTGCTCTGCGGAAAGCTTGGACGGAATTTCCACGGTAACGCGAACAAGCTGATCACCCCTGCCAAACGAACCAAGCAGTTGCAGCCCTTTCCCCTTAAGCCGCAAGGTGCTATGAGATTGAGTCCCTGGCGGGATTTTAAGCCTAACCTTGCCTTCAAGAGTCGGCACTTCGATGTCTGACCCAAGCGCCGCTTGCGTGAAAGTTATGGGGACCTCGCATACCACATCAAATTCATCGCGGGTGAAAAATTCATGTGGAAGGACATTTATCAAAACATATAAGTCACCCGGCTCACCCCCGCGCTCGCCGGCTTCGCCTTCGCTGTTAAGTTTCAGGCGCTGTCCTGTATCAACACCCGGCGGGATTTTAATGGAAATTTGAGTGCGTTTTTTAACATGCCCGCTGCCGTTACATGTGTGGCATGGCGATGATATAATCTGGCCTGTACCGGCACATTTGGGGCATGGACGTGAAATTGCGAAGAAACCCTGTTGAAAGCTGACCTCTCCTCGCCCTCCGCATTGTGAGCATGTTTCAACGGATGTGCCTGGTTTTACGCCACTACCTGTGCAATCTTCGCACTGTACGGACTTTGATGTTGTAACAACTTTTTCCGTGCCGAACGCGGCTTCTTCAAATGAAAGATCTACAGAGGTTTTAAGATCTGCACCGTGTTTAACCGCTGAACGCCTCCGGCCTGTCCTGCCGCGTGTAGCACCGCCAAATATATCGCCAAATATATCGCCGAAGATATCATTGATCGTTCCTGCGCCGAAGGCGCTGCTTTCAAAATCAAAGCCGCCCGGCCCGGCGCCGCTGGTAGCGGCATGGCCAAATTGGTCATAGGCCTGTTTCTTTTTAGAATCTGAAAGAACTTCATACGCCTCTGAAAGTTCTTTAAATGTTTCCTCTGCTTTTTTATTTCCTGGGTTTTTATCTGGATGATATTGAACGGCGAGTTTTCTATAGGCTTTCTTGATCTCGTCAGCGGGGGTATTCCTATTAACGCCCAGGACTTCATAATAATCGCGCTTATTCGCCATATATTGCTATTTATCTATGTCGCGCTTGAGGTTGCTTTTTTATAATTCTAAACCTCCTTGAAGTCCGCGTCTATTGTGTCATCTTTTTTTTCTTCCTTGGCACTGGTTTTATCGGAGGTCGTATTTTCTTGCTGGCCGCTGGGGTTAGCCTGTGGACCGGCATTCTTGTATATTTGCTCAGCCATTTTGTTTGACGCGGTGGTGAGTTGTTCGGTGGCTTTTTGTAACTCATCAACTTCTTTGCTATCAATATGCTTACGAGCTTCAACTAGGGCGTCTTCAACTGCTTGCTTCGTTTCGGCTGTCACTTTTTCAGAGTTTTCCTTCAGTGTTTTTTCGATCGTGTAAATTAACCCGTCCAGTGTGTTTCTGGCATTTACCACCTGTTTTCTTTGTTCATCTTCAGCCCTATGTGCTTCGGCTTCCTTTTGCATGCGCTTGATTTCTTCCTCATTCAAACCGCTCGATGCCGTGATACGGATGGATTGTTCCTTCCCTGTGCCGAGGTCTTTTGCGCTGACATGGACAATGCCATTGGCATCAATGTCAAAGGCGACTTCTACTTGTGGCACGCCACGTGGTGCTGGCGGGATACCGACAAGATCAAAACGTCCAAGTGATTTATTATGTTCTGCGAATTCACGCTCACCTTGGAGTACATGGATTGTCACGGCGGATTGGTTGTCCGCTGCAGTTGAGAACACCTGTGATTTTTTTGTTGGTATCGTTGTGTTTTTTTCAATAAGCTTTGTGAACACGCTTCCTAGAGTTTCAATGCCCAAAGAGAGCGGTGTTACATCAAGAAGTAATACGTCCTTGACCTCGCCTCGTAACACACCTCCTTGTATGGCGGCGCCTACGGCAACTACTTCATCTGGGTTGACACCCTTATGGGGCTCCTTGCCAAAAATCTCTTTTACTTTTTGCTGGACCCTCGGCATGCGTATCATGCCACCCACGAGGATAACCTCGTCAATATCAGTTTTCTTGATGCCCGCGTCTTTTATGCAGGTTTCACAGGGACTAATAAGTTTCTCGATCAAATCTGCCACGAGGGCTTCGAGTTTTGCTCTGGTTAATTTTGTGTTGAGATGTTTTGGGCCGGTGGCATCTGCGGTAATAAATGGCAGATTAATTTCGGTTTCTGTTGTGCTGGACAGTTCATGTTTGGCTTTCTCTGCGGCTTCCTTAAGCCGTTGCAATGCCATCTTGTCTTTCCTGAGATCAATGCCGGATTCCTTGCGGAACTCTTCGGCAAGCCAATCTATTATTTTTTGATCAAAGTTGCCCCCCCCAAGGAATGTGTCGCCGTTCGTGGCTTTGACTTCAAATACCCCGTCTCCCATTTCAAGAATAGAGATGTCGAATGTGCCACCGCCAAGGTCAAAGACCGCGACAGTCATTTCCTTTCCTTTTTTATCAAGGCCGTACGCGAGGGCGGCTGAGGTTGGTTCGTTTATAATACGCTTTACATCAAGACCAGCGATGCGGCCGGCATCTTTGGTTGCTTGCCGTTGAGCATCGTTGAAATAAGCGGGCACGGTTATTACGGCATCTGTTACTTTTTCACCGAGGTAGTCCTCGGCTGTTTTTTTCATTTTTTGCAGTACAAGAGCTGAGATCTCTTGAGGTGAGTACTCACGATCCCCTATCTTAACCCAGGCGTCTCCATTTTTGGCTTCAATAATTTTGAAGGGAGCAACTTTCATGAACTCATGAACTTCTTTGGAGGAAAACTTGCGTCCTATCAGACGTTTTGTTTCAAAAATGGTTTTCTCCGGATTTGTGATTGACTGTCGTTTGGCTACCTGGCCGACTAGTTTTTCTCCAGTTGGAGTGAAGGCAACAACCGAAGGTGTTGTATTCATTCCCTCGGAGTTGGCTATAACTTTCGGATCACCACCCTCTAAAATAGCAACGCATGAATTTGTTGTTCCAAGATCTATCCCAATGGTTTTACTCATATGATTCTCGCCTTCTTAAGAATTAAAATGGATATGGATTCTAACTAGTCAAATTTTCACCTTGTTTTGTTTGCCCGGAACTTATTATTACACGCGCGGGTCTTAATAAACGGCCATGTAACATGTAGCCTTTAAGATGTTCTTTAATGATAGTACCGGAAAATAGTTTGGACTCCTCTTGGCCGACGGCTTCATGATAATTTGGATCAAACATTTTCCCTATGGTTTCGATTGGTTGGATACCATGTTTTTCCAATACTGAACGGATTTGAACCAGGACCATCTCAAGCCCTTGTGACAAATTATTGTTTATTGAATCTGGTAAATGGTTCAGAGCTCTTTCAAGGTTATCCGCGACTAGTAGTAAGTCCCTGGCTAGGGCTTCCCACCCGAATTTAATAAGCTCCGCACGTTCCTTGGCGGTTCGTTTTTTGAAATTATCAAATTCAGCATAAAGGTATAGATATCGGTTTTCTTTTTCTTTGATCTGCTGTTCCAACTCATGGATTTTTCCTTCATTAGAAGGATCTTCTACAGCAGAATCTGTGGCCGCAGGGATAGTGTCTTTATCCGTTGTTTCATTAACCGTTGCGGCGGGAGTTTTTTGTTCCGTCACGGTACATCCTCCGATTAATCGCTTGATCTTTTTATGATCATGGAATCGCTTAAGTCAACAATATTGATTATATTTCACTGGCTGGTTGAATTTATACGAGCGAGATAACTATCTGGTCCGATATCGCTAATCCTTTTGACGTAAGTCGTTTGTTTGAAGGCACCGAAGGATGCTCTTCAATAAATCCATCTTTTTCCAGCGCACTTACAATGATTTTTTGTTTTTCTGAAAGCCAGGATATAGGGAAACCCTCACCAAGCCGCAATGCCAGCATCCATTTTTCTAGATGTAGCTGGTTGCTTGTAAGTTTTTCAGCCCATTCAATCGGGGATTCACCAGTAAGCAGAGCCGTATTGTATCGGTCGAGTGAGGAAAAGTTTTTCCAGCGTCTTTTACTTTTCGAATCAAATGAATGTGAGGATGGTCCCAGGCCTAGGTATGAAAGGCCTTTCCAATAGGTTAGGTTGTGTCGACAATTCCAGCCGTTTAGTGCAAAGTTCGATACCTCGTAATGTTCAAAACCATTTTTATTCAAAAAATTGTGGACCCAAAGAAAGTGTTTTAACTGTTCGTCAGTATCAGGAAGTTCATGGCTTAGCTTGTGATCAGCTCCAAGTGTAAGCAGATAGCAGCTGATATGAACGATTGGGAATTTCAACAATTCAAGAAAAGTTTTCTCAAGGGTTTTTAAGGGCTGGTTTGGTATGCCGCATAATAGATCCACTGAAACATTCGTAAAACCCGCATCAAATGCCATTGCAACCGCGTTCAATGCTTTTTCTTTTGTATGAAGACGGCCAAGCCACGAAAGAATTTTAGGATCCAGGGATTGAACGCCTATGCTGATACGGTTAATGCCGAGTTTTAAGTACGCTTTTAGCTTATCCAGAGTGATACTTGACGGATTGGCCTCTATTGTCCACTCAGTGTTGTCAGAGGTTTCTGGCAAAAAATTCAATAAAGGTTCGACGGCTCTTTCAATATGATCGGCATTAAGCATCGTGGGCGTGCCGCCACCAAGGAAAATAGTTTTAAGTTCTTTACAACACATATAATCAGAGCTGTTTAAAATCTCCTGCTTTAGCGCCCCGATAAATCGACCTACTTCCTCTGTCGCCACTGTCGGTCGGCTCAGCGAGTAAAAGTCGCAATAATGGCATTTTTTTTCACAAAAAGGGAAATGAATGTACAGTGATTCTGTCTGCACGGTCATTCTTTAGCACAATTACTCAAACGTAAGGTATATCCTTACTTATGATGATGCATAAATTATTTCAGGCTGAAGAGACATATCTTTCAAACGGGATCCCGGTAATCTTACAACATTATGATGGGCCGGTGGCATCAACCTATTGGTGGGTAAGGGTCGGCAGTGCGGATGAATCACCAAGAGAAGCCGGTTTTGCGCATTTTCTAGAGCATATGCTGTTCAAGGATGCCTCAGCAAAAGAGACTGGCAAGGCTTCTACTGGCCGGATGGCTAGGACCATTGAGTCGCTTGGCGGTGATGTTAACGCTTATACTGCATTTGACCAAACCGTTTACCATGTGACTTGTGCTGCTCACCAGTGGGAACGGGTCATAGATGCTTTCGGTCTCATGGCTAAACCACAAAAATTCTTAATGTCAGATTTTGAGCGAGAACGCGAAGTGATTCTTGAAGAACTCAGAAGGAGCGAGGATTCACCAGAAAGGCAAATCTTTAACAATTTATTCCATCTCACCTTTAGAAAGCATCCATATGGCCGACCGGTTATAGGATTCGAGCGTATTTTAAAAGCAGCGACAGTTCGTGAACTGGAGATGTTTTACCGGCGCAACTATGTTTCGCAAAACATGGGTGTTATTTTAGTGGGACCGGTTTATGGCAAAGGTGGGAGCAAGGATAGGGTAAAAACATTGCTTCGCTTTGTTGAAAAGCGGTTTGGTTCTAATGTGATTTCCCCGCATAAGGCGATAACGGCAAGTCGCAAATCTGAACCGGCATTGCGGGCTGGCGCGGAAGTGATGGCTAAGCGTTTCGATGTGAAAGCGCCGACGCTTAATATATCATTTCGTGTTCCAAATCTTCTTCATATGGATATCCCGCCCATGGATCTTGTGTCCGGGATATTAAGTTTTGGTGAGCTCTCACGGCTTTATCAAAGACTTTTTTATCAAACATCACTGGCGACGGGAATTTCAGGCGGGCTCTATGTGCCACACGATCCAGGAATGTTTTACGTTCATGCAGAAATGAGTGATGTCAGAAAAATCGGTGCAGTTGCCGAGGAAATAATGAAAGAGATGCGAAAGCTTTGTGACGAAGGACCCAGCGATGATGAACTCGAGCGGGTTATCACGAATGCTGAGAGTGAACGGCTTTATGCCACGCAGACTGCGGATGCATTGGCGGCAAGATTGGGTTTTCTGAAATTTGTACTGGGTGACCTTGAGTTTGATCAGAAATATATTGAGGAATTGAAGTCCGTGGATGGCGTGATGATAAAGGAAGTTGCCAGACGTTATCTTGATCATCACAGGATGAGTTGCGTGGCATTGGTACCAAGTGAGCATGATGTTTCAGAGATCGCTGAGATGGCAGCGAAGTTACTTGATTTCCAGGAAAAAGAACTGCGCACGGTATTTTTTGTTCAGGGGAAAAAAGCAGTGAAGAAACCTGCGCAATTGATGCACTTACCGTCAGGTGTTTCCATAGTTTATTATGATAGGCCGCAGTCACATGTTTTCAGTATTCATGCGGCGGTTCTTGGTGGTGTACGGCTGGAGCTAACCGACTGGGGTATCAGCAATATCATTTCAATGACCTGGAATAAGGGTACTAAAGGTTTTGGTGATGGGTTGTGTCAAACCACACACGATATTTCTAAAATCATAGAAGGTTCAGCGGCTAGCATGGACGGTTTTTCTGGTCGGCATAGTATCGGTCTTCAGCTTACTGGCCTTTCGCGTGATTGGGGCAAACTTTCGGCCCTTTTTTCCGAAGTTCTGCTTACACCATCTTTTCCGGAAGACGAGGTGGAGCATTCACGACGGGTTACCGAGGACTCCATACGTACTATTGAAGATCATTCAGCACAATTATGTTCCAAGCTTTTTTTAGAGACTCTTTATGAGAATCACCCTTACGGGAGGCTTACCTATGGTTCTCTCGAGAGCTTGAAGAACATGAGTCATGACACGCTTTCTAGTTTCCATGGTGCTTGGGTAAGGCCGGAGCGTTTGGTTGTGTCGGTAAGTGGTTCCATAAGAGGGTCTATTTTGGAAATTTGGCTTTCGGAACTTGAACAACAGCTCCAAGTAATAAGAAAAAACCCAGCTATCGAGAAGTTTACCACTGAGCTTTCTGATGAAAAACCACTTAAGGGTCCAAGGTGGGTGGAGCGTAAGCTTGGCAGGGAGCAATGCCATGTCGTAGTCGGCGGGCTTGGAACAAAACTGGTTTCAGATGATCGACATGCCGTACGGTTGATGCAGACGATTTTAGGAGGGCAGGGTGGCAGGCTTTTTGTTGAGCTGCGGGAGAAGAAAAGTCTTGCCTACACGGTTTCGCCCATAGGTTTTGAAGGATTGGAGCGTGGTTATTTAGGCACATATATAGCCTGTGCGCCGCAAAAGAAAGAAGATGCCATAAATGGAATTCGCAAGGTATTGGAGGGGCTGGCTATGAAAGGCCCTACCACCGCCGAAATGAATCGCGCTAAAGAGTTTTTGCTAGGTAAGCGGGCGATGGATCTTCAAAGTGATTCGGCTCTTGCGGCACATTACGGACTTGAGGTCTTGTATGGCTTGCCGATTTTAAGCGAGAATGAAATGATTAGAATAATTAGATCTGTTTCCGCTAAAGAAGTAAGAGAGGTTTGCTATAAATATCTGGTTGAGCCATTTATGGTCACCAGCATTGTTGGATAACTATATTATAGATAATAGTGAATATGATGCGTGATTTCGCACTTACATTTGTGGCTGTTTTTGTTGCTCTAGATATAATTGGTACTTTGCCGGTTTATATTTCAATGACAAGCAGGTTGCTGATAGATGAGCGCAGGAAAGTAGTCGACACATCCATACTAGTGGCATTTATAGTTGCTCTTGTTTTTATTTTTTTAGGTGAGGCTATTTTCAGTTTTATTGGGATTACTCTTTTTGATTTTAAGATAGCCGGCGGAATTGTGCTGTTGCTTGTTTCGTTGGCTGATTTGGTTGGTCATGCCGAAGCAGCTGATAGGGCATCAGGATCGAGTGGGATAGTGCCATTAGCTGTTCCATTGATAACTGGGCCGGGTGTGTTGACGACGCTGATCTTGCAGTTGAGCAGTGTCGGGGTTGTGGTGACACTGGCGGCATTGCTGACGAATTATATTCTTGCTTGGGTGGTACTGCGCAAATCAGATCTGGTTACAAAAATCATTGGTAAGGACGGCACCGTGGTTTTCTCAAAAATAGCGGCACTGCTTCTTGCGGCGATTTCAGTGGCGATGATTCGTACCGGAATTTTTGGTGCGTTAAATGAGTTCAAAGCAGGTTGATAGCAAGTGAAGAAAGCGACAAAAACTTTATATATTTATAAGGGATGGTGCATGAATAAGTTATTTTGGCATATACATGTATTGACTCATAGGTTTATAGATTCATGGTCAATAGTATGTAGGGCGCCTGCTGTTTTTTTGAATTGGCCATGGTTTTTTTTAAACCGGTTGGTCAAACAATCAACACGGCTTGGTGTTTTAAAACTTCGAAATGGCATGAAGTTCAAAATTAGACCGCGTACCACCGACAGATCAACCATTAGTGAAATGTTCATATTAAAGCCCTATGTATCTAAACCGGGATTTCAGGTTGGGATCAATGACATAGTTGTTGATGTTGGTGCCAATATCGGTGCTTTTGCTGTTTATGCGGCTAGCCAAGCAAAGAATGGTAAGGTGTATGCCGTAGAACCTGTATTAGAGAATTTTCTAGTACTAAAAGAAAACATAGAATTAAATGGCTTGAACAATGTGGTTTTAATTAACCGCGCTATTGACGGTGTTGCCGGAAAAAGGCAGGTAAGCATATCCGGCGCTAATTCTAGTTTTTATTCATCTTTTTATTTATCTGGTTTGGACAAGACGCAGTTGGTGGAAACTATAACTCTTTTTGATCTCATAACCTCTAATAATTTAGTACGTGTCGATTATTTAAAAATGGACTGTGAGGGTGCAGAGTTTGACATATTGATGAATGCAGATATTGATGTACTACGTCGGGTTCGCAAGATTGCGGCGGAGTATCATAATCTATCTCCGGAAAAGAATTCCCATACGCTAAAGGCTGACCTTGAACAAAAAGGTTTTAAGGTTGAAGTATCAGGTGGTGAATGGAACGGGTTGATCCTAGCGTCAAATACACAAATACACTAAAGTAGTGAAAAATTTTAGGAGATCTGGCCGGTGCTAGGCTGCGATTTTCTCCTCGGAA
>CAYHPW010000025.1:0-37597 GCA_964358645.1 uncultured Bacteriovoracaceae bacterium
GGCTCATGTGACATTTGTTGTATAGGCAATATTGATCCGGCAGGAGTGTAGCATTGCCACGCATGGATTTGATGTTACACTTAACAATAAGCAGTTTCATGGAAGGTATGCAGTTAACTGTTATGCAAATCAAGGAGGATTCGCATGCGTGGAAAAATCGCTTTTTTTACCCTGCTTTCAAGTATCTTTTTTGCACTGAATGCCGGTGCTGCCGATGTAGCCAATATCAAAGAATGGACCTTCATGGTCTTCCTGAATGGCAACAATAATCTCGATAGTTATGGTGACATGAATATCAACCAAATGGAGACGGTCGGTTCAACTGAGAATATGAATATAGTCGTTCAATGGGCCAGCTACTCAAAAATGAAAGTGGAAAGGTTATATGTCACAAAAGACAATGACCTCCAAAACGTCACTTCTCCAGTTGTACAGGATGTTTCCGGCACTGACATGGGTGACTGGCGGAGCCTTGTTGAATTCGTCAGGTGGAGCGTGGCGAATTACCCTGCAAAGAAATACTTCATCAATGTATGGGATCACGGCAGCGGATGGCGCGCTTATAAGATGAATGTGTCATCTTTTGTTCGTCCAACCGATATCAGCTGGGATGATTTCACCGGCAATGCGATTACTACCGCACAACTTGGCGTGGCGATGTCTGAGGCCGCAAAAATCATAGGCCATAAAGTTGATATTTACGGGAGTGATGCCTGCCTTATGGGCATGATTGAAGTCGCCGACGAGATGAAGGACTCAGTAAGCATATTCGCTGGTTCACAGGAAGTGGAACCAGCCGAAGGTTGGCCTTATGATATGTTACTTCAAAGATGGGCTGCGGTTCCGAATGCCGGACCGATTGATGTGGCTGGTTTTCTTGCTGAAGAATACAAGCGTTCTTATCAGGGTGGGAACAACGGATATCGAGATGTCACTTTCTCCGCTTATGACATGAGCCGCATTGGCGCGTTGGATAACGCCATGGCGGCATTTTCTTCGAGTATTCTTTCGCTCGGTACCGGTGACAGGACGAAGGTCGTCAATGCAGTAAAAGAAACATTGAATTTCGCTTATAGCGACTATGGTGACCTGATGGATTTTTTATCGATACTAGGCAAGGCTAATATCCAAAGCATCCCAAAGAATGTAATTTCAGCAGTTGACGAGGCGGCAAAGGATTTTGTTGTCGTGAATGAAGTGTCATCCGGATATGCCCGTGCAACAGGGGTGTCGATATGGCTGCCAGCGAGTGCAAGCACATATAATTCTCATGCGGGAAATTATGCAACCATGCAATTCCATGCAAATACCAAATGGGGAGATGCGCTTAGGTTTATCCTGCAGGACACGTACTAAGTCTCCGCTTGGTGTAGGCCTTTTAAGCAACGAGTGCGTTTGCTTAGTTTTAATTCTTCCAGTCTGGCATCATTGGCCGCGGTGAATACGCGTCTGGGGTGCCAGACATGGAATTGCAAGGCAACCCCCTTCATTGATTTTATGCTGAAACCCAGGTTTTGCAGCCTTATCTCAATGTCGGTATCCTCACGGCCGTAACCCTCATAAGTCTCGTCAAAGCCGTTTATCGCTTCTAGTGCGGAGCGAGTGACCGAATAATTACATCCTTTCATGTCAGCGACGTGCTGCAGTTTTAAAATTGAACGCAGCCATGGCGACGTGATTCTTATTGTTCTGTTTAGAAATTCGGAATCACTGCGTAACGCGCTGATTATGAGCGGGAGCCGAGGCCAGTCGAAGAAACCGTTGCGGACTTTTTCAGCGGTAAGACGCGAACTTATGTCTGGCCCGAGTTCCACGCGCCTGCCAGCTAGGTACTTACCTGGTTCGTGCATGTCGATGTGGTCTTTAACAAAATCACGGTGTGGGATGCAATCGCCATCCAAAAAAATGCAAATTTCGCCTTTAGCCCGTCGTAGGCCTTCATTGAGTATTTTACATTTCCTGAACCCTTCATGTTGCTGCCAAACATGGTCCACTTGCATGGCTGCGCATGAGCGGAAATCTTCTACCACCCGGCTGGTTTCCTCACCAGAACCGTCATCACAGATTATGACTTCAAAGTCCTTGGTGTTTTGCCGTTCAATACCGGCACACACGAGCGAAAGATGCCTTGGCATATTGAATGTCGAGACAAACAGCGTGGCTTTGGGTTTGTCCTTCATGGTTTGTTTCATTTCCTGATTAATTTGTAATTCCTGTATTCAAACAAACGGTATCCGGTTAGCTTTTCAAAAATATCTAGTATGGCCTTCTTGATGTCACCGAATGTCCAGACGAATTTGGAAGTGTCGTAATCCCACTTCCATTTTACGGCGCTGATGCGCTTACTCATGACGGCTGGATGGGTACCTAAAAATTTTTGCAAGCCCCAGAACCGTTTGTAACGGTAGTTGTCGCCGGTATGTGGTTTTTTGCCTGAATCGGCATGGTCATTTCTAGGGCCATGGTAAAGTTGGTCGAGAAAAAATGTTTTACTGCGCATCGCTTCTGGGTGTCTTACCCATCCATAGTGAAAGACGCGAGCTTCTGTGCGTGCCACGCTGAGTTTGCGGCCGCTGATATGGCGGAATCCTTGCGCATCCCCAACGCTGAGTGGTGATGCATTTTTCTTTATTGCCCGGACTTCGCGACGGTATGCGCTTCTCGAAAATTGTACTATATCGTACGAGCCATAAAAATGGACGTAGTCAAATAAAAGGCCTTCTACTTCTGGGAGTTTGAGGTTTTGTTCAAGCGACTGTTTAAGTGCCGGTATGTCGTTTTCATGAAGGACTTCGTCTGCCTGCAGATAAATACACCAATCGCCAGTGCATTTGCCGAGGGCTGTATTTGTTTGTTCAGCAAGCAGTGCGCCTCCGCGATTTTGTTCGGGTGACTTTGCCTCCCATGACGTTTCAAAACAGCGTATTTTTCCGCTACCATCTTTTTCAGCTAATGAGAGGATTTGCATAGCGGTATCATCATCACTTCTGCCAATGTTCACTATGAGCTCATCAACGAGGGGTAGCATGGAGTGAAGGCTTTCCTGGTAAGGGTAATCAAAAATGTTGCCATTTTTTATAATAGTGAAACCTGAGACCTTCATCAGTGCCTGGCCGTTTTATTCTGTATTTGCCACATTTTTACGTGGCGTACCACGCGGGATACGCCTTCCAATAAAGAAATTATGAATCCGTGCATGCCGTCGCGGTATGCTTTGTAGTAAAAAAAATTCTTAAGAAACATTGCAGGAAAAGCAAAGGCGAGCTTAAAGCAGTTTGTCCTCTGGCCAGCCAAGATCCTATCTTTGGCTTCAATTGTAGTGTACTTGTTCATTTTTTCAAGAAAGTGGTGTGGTGAAAATTCCGGGAAATGAAGAAGTGGTTCGTGTATATAGCCGGGTTTATCGCAAAAAACAGGGTATTCATGTACATCATTGATATATTTTACACCGCCTCGGTGGAAGAAACGATCCTGATAACTCGGGTTCCAAATTCCGTATTTGATCGGTTTTCCTAAAAAATATTCCACACGTCTTACTTTATATGCGAGTTTCTCCGGCCCACCAGCCCTTGTCATCATGGTTTGGATGCTTGAGGCTAGTTCCGCCGTGCATTGTTCGTCGGCATCAACCACGAGCAGCCAATCATTAGAGGCCTCACTTAGCGCGTAATTTCTTTGTGACCTGAACCCATCCCATGGGCGTTGTGTAAATTTTATTTTTGTGGCCCACGGTGCGGTTTTGGATAAGCAAAGATCAGGGGTTTTGTCCTTGCTAAAGGCATCCACAACCAATATTTCGTTGGTCCAAAGGAGCGAGGATAAGCAGCGCTCAATACGGGCCTCTTCGTTATATGTAATTATCGCCGCTGTTATGGCTGGTTTCACAGAGCTCACCGCTACAGCACTCCTTTGATAAAAGCAGGCATTTCGCCAGTACGTTTTCGATTCCAATTAAAGTCATACATTTGTGCTGTTTTTCCGTACAGTGTGTAACACCACACCATTTCGGCATTCCTGCCATTGCATGTCGCCGGCAGTCAAGGGATTCTATGAAAAGATAAGGATGTTTGTCACTTGGGTATGGGTGCCATTCAAATGGATGTTCCGGCCCAAAAATGGTTATCGTCGGCGTACCCACTGCTGCTGCGACATGCCTGGGGCCCGAATCATTGCCTACAAAAACAGCAAGGCGTTTGGTTATAGCCGCAAGTTCGCGGAGCGAGAATGAGCAATTCCCGGAAATCGATCCACTGTACTCTTTTGGGTGACGTTCGGAACAGGCCAGGAATTTATACATGAGATCGCTTTCGTCTTCGCCAGCCAGGGCCAAAACCGATCCGTTGGTTTTCTTGCACCACGATGCGGCCAGGGCCGCGAAACGCTCCACAGGCCAGCTTTTTGCGGGCCTGCTGGCTGCTAAGCCTATTCCCAAAACCGGTCGCGCGCTGTTATGGGACGCAATATATTTTTCAGCCCAATCGTCTTCTTGTTTTGTTGTGTAAATAACTGGCAATCTTCCGGGGGAAATATGGATCCCAAGGGCGCGGACGGCATCCATGTCACGTTCTGTTATGGGTTTTATCGTGCCTTTTCCGTCTATTTTAACGGTGGAAAAACGATTAGGCTTCGTAAGATCATGAAAATGGATAGCCCTACTACTAGCTCCGGTCAGACGCGACAATATGGCGCTTGAACTGCTGGCGTGGAAGTTTATTGCAACGTCAAATGATTCCTTCCTGAGTCGCCTGGCCATCCGGATTAAGTCGGCAGTCGTTGGTCTTAACTTCCACAATCTGTCGATGGCTGGGTGGTTTTCAAGAATCTCTGCCCACACATTGGATACGCAAACATGTATTTCAGCATGAGGGAAAGCTTTTCGGAGCTCAAGCAGTGGGGCACTCATCACCACTGTGTCACCAAGTGAGCGTAACTTAAGCGCTAGGATTTTATTTGGCGCCATGCGTACAAATACTAGCCTATGGCAGCGAAAAAAAAAATGGGCAAAAAAAAGCCCCGGTTACAAAAGCAACCAGGGCTAAATAAATTAGACCACTTTTAAATCTAGTGGTGTTCGCCACCTTCATGCGTTTCGGCCGCAGGAGGTGCTTCTTCTGTTTTCTTTTCGGCCTTAGCTTTCTTAGCTTTTGCTTTCTTGGCTTTTGCTTTCTTGGCTTTCTTTGTTGTTTTGGCAGGCTCGGTCTGGTCTGCTTGTTGTTCAACTGGGGCAGGCGCGGCCTGGTCGGTGCTTGGAGGAGGTGTTGTCCCCTCTTCAGCAAAAGCAACCAGCGAGAAAACAAATGCTGCAATCATCATGAGAGCTATTTTTTTCATATAATCTCCTTATGTATGGTTCGTCATGTTTGCTTATAATAAGTTGCAAGTAATGACTGAAAACTTGCTACAAATATCCATTTAGGTGGATGTTTAATTACTAATCAAGAAAATTATCATAATCATCATGTGTTGTTGAATACTGATACATTGTTGCGAAAAGCACCAACTAGAATCGTGAATCAAATTTGTAAATATGAGAGATGTCGATGTGCTGGAACCTGAGATGTTTCAGTTTCATGGCGGCTAACTGGTGAATAAGTTTTGTCTGGATTTTTTTATCTTGGGAGCGGATTTTTTTAACCTCCCTGAGAATGAATGATTCTATTTCAATGGGATGAAAACAAAAGCCGCGTGAAAACTCGTACGTCCCTCTAAATGGGATGAGGCGCGCTTCAAAGATGTCGCCTTTCGTGAAACCCATGGTTACTTCAGGATCGTTAACTTTGTATGACTTAGCTGAAAAAAGGTCAGTTACAACGCAGCTTTTTTTAATCCATGTAAAACGTTTAACCCTAAAAATAGAATGTATAGTTGCACAAAAATCCTTATAAATATTTATTTCCTCGCTTGAAAAATCATTCTTGTGCTTACGGAAGTAATACCTTATCGGGGGCAGATCTACGCCAGGCAGATCCCGATCGAAGAGATACCAATCCATAAAGATGCACATACGGTGCTCGAACTCCGGATCGTCTTCGTAAACAACGCCGGCTTTTTCGAAATATTCTTTCCTTGCGGTATAAACTTCCCGATAGTAATCGCCGGTGGTGAACTCTTCTATTACTGGATCTATGTATTTTGAGTACATGTTTTCTGCTTCATTGCGTATACGAAACGTCCGAACAAATCCATTGAATCATGTGGGCCGGGGGATGCTTCAGGGTGATATTGCACGGAAAAAGCATTTGCATCGCGAAGCATGATCCCTTCCACTGTCTTATCGTTAAGGTTGACGTGAGTTATTTCGGCAAAATCAGGTAAAGAAGCAGCTAAAACCGCATAACCATGGTTATGCGAGCTGATCTCCACGCGTCCGCTGATTTTATCTATGACCGGCTGGTTGCCGCCGCGATGCCCGAATTTTAACTTGTATGTCTTAGCACCGATCGCAAGGGCTAGTATCTGATGACCCATGCAAACGCCGAATAACGGTATTTTACCAAGTATCTCGCGAACCGTATCAGCAGCATAAGGAGCAGCTGTTGGGTCGCCAGGACCATTTGAAAGGAAAATGCCATCAGGTTTCATTCCTAAAATATCGCTTGCCTTGCTGGCAGCGGGGACAACAGTGATTTCGCAACCACGTTGTGCAAGACATCTCAACATGTTGCGCTTTATGCCAAAGTCCATTGCAACTACCTTGAAAAGCGCCTTCCCTTGTGAAGGCCATTTATAAGGCTCCTTGGTAGAGACTTCCGAAATCATGTCTCTCCCTTCGAATCGAGGGAGGGAGGCAAGCAGGTCGTGCGCACGGTGGCGGTTTTCGAGTGGCATGATGATTCCGCGGATCACCCCTTTTGACCTAAGTTGGCGTGTCAGGTGTCTTGTGTCTACGTCAAAGAGGCATGGAATGTCGTGTTTTAATAGGTAGTCTTCTAGTGTGCCGGTCATGCGCCAATTAGACGGGATTTTACATAAATCATGGATGACAAAACCGGCGCAACATGGGCCATTATTTTCTACATCTTCGTTATTTATTCCGGTGTTTCCGATGTGCGGGGCGGTCATACATATTATTTGGCCGTAATATGAGGAGTCGGTCAGTATTTCCTGATAACCGGTCATTGATGTGTTAAATACCACTTCGCCGTAACCTCGGTCGGTATTGATAGATCTAGTGGACTGCGCGCCAAAAAGTCTTCCGGTAAATTCAAAGCCGTTTTCCAGGATTAGGACGCCTTCTTTACTCATGTGCTTTTCCAAAAACCAGTTCGCCTCCTATAATCGTGTGCTTTACCTGGCCCTTGAATTCCCATCCGATAAAAGGTGAGTTATTGCTTTTTGACAGTATATCGTTGTCTGAGAACTTCCACGTTTTATCAGGATCAATGATGGTTATGTCGCCTTCCGAGCCAGGCTTTAACGTGCCTGAATTTAAATTAAGAAGCTTTGCCGGATTCGATGTCAATGACTCAACCCATCTATTCACAGATATTATCTTGTCATTCACCAACCGCAGAGTCACCGCTACGGTTGTTTGGAGACCTATAACGCCACTTGCCGCTTGATCGAATTCTACTGCCTTATCCACTAATCCATGTGGGGCATGATCAGAGGCTATTATATCTATTAGGCCTTGTGCGAGCGCTTGGCGCAAAGCTGCTTTGTCCGCTTCGCTTCTGAGTGGCGGGGCGGTTTTCATATTCGTATCATATCCACGAACCGCTTCTTCAGTTAGGATTAGATGGTGAGGGGTTGCTTCAGCTGTCACGGGTAATCCCGCCTCCTTTGCGCGTTTGAGGTGTTCAAGCGCACCTGCTGAGGAGATGTGTGCTATATGAAGCGGACATCGCGTCAGCTTACATAAGGCGATATCGCGGGCAACCATTATTTCTTCAGCTACGGATGGATTACCCCTTAGGCCTAGTTCGTTTGAAAGCGAGCTTTCGTTCATCACGCCCTGGCCGAGAAGATACAAATCCTCTGCATGACTTATGACGGGCACCGAAAATGCTTTGGCGTAGTCCATTGCTTTTCTCATCAGATACGAATTCATTACAGGTACGCCGTCGTCGCTGACAGCTATGGCGCCTTCGGTGACCATGCCGCCTATTTCAGCGAGCTCTTCACCTTTAAGCCCTTTGGATATAGCACCGATGGGATAAACCCGGCACGATGCCACGGTTTTTGCTTTCTCCCTTATAAAAGCCGTCACATATGGAGTGTCATTTACTGGCTGGGTATTAGCCATACATGCTATGGAAGTAAAGCCGCCCGCAATGGCCGCACGTGTTCCGGTTTCTATTGTTTCTTTATATTCAAATCCAGGTTCACGAAGGTGAACATGGCTATCAATCAAGCCCGGCAGGATCCAGCATCCTTTAGCATTCAGTACGTATGCAGCCTTTGATGCTGGTATTTGCCCTGGTCTGTCTATGGATTTGATCTTGCCGTTTTCAACAAGAAGATCCATTAATGCATCCAGGTTTTGGGATGGATCAATGATGCGTCCTCCGGAAATCAATATTGAACTATTCTTAGGCATTTTCGCCTCCGAAATTATTTTGCTCCACAAGCCATTGGCCGAGTTCTTCGCGGCTACATACCGATGCGAGTACCGCCATTCTGACCAATATCCCGTTTGACACCTGGTCGAGTATAACTGAACGTGGTCCATCGGCTACCTCTGGATCAAGTTCCACGCCACGGTTAACGGGACCGGGATGAAGAATGATTGCTTGCGGCTTAAGCAGGTTTGACCTTTGTTGATTGAGTCCCCATATTTTTGAATATTCTTGTACTGATGGTATCTGCATGCGATTTTGTCGTTCAGTCTGTATTCTTAATGCAATAACAACGTCAGCAGAGGGCAGCAGTTCTTCCATTCTGTAACTGTGTTCAACGCCAAGTGCTTCGGGGCTTGGCGGCAGCAGTGTTGGTGGGCCGCAAACCGCTACGGAAGCGCCTAATTTTCTTAATATCGCGATGTCGGATCTCGCCACGCGGCTATGAGCGATGTCACCTAGGATAACGACTCGCTTACCCTCCACCTGTCCAAGTTTTTCCTGGATTGTGAACGCATCGAGCAGACCTTGTGTCGGGTGTTGGTGAAAACCGTCTCCGGCATTTATCACTGGCACAGCAACAGAGCGCGCAAGCGTTGCCGGGCTACCGGCTGAAGAATGACGAACAACGAGGCAATCCGGTTTCATGGCCTCTATATTTCGGGCGGTATCAATCAGGGTTTCACCTTTCTGTACGCTTGAAGTGCTTGTCGCGAAGTTGATCACGTTGCCCCCGAGCCTTCTTGTAGCAAGTTCGAATGAAACCCTTGTGCGGGTTGAATTTTCAAAGAACATATTTACTACGGTCTTGCCGCGAAGAAGACCTATGTTTTCGCCTTTTCTCATGAAGGTTGAAAAAGCGCGCGCCGCAAAAAGTAATTTTTCGATGTCATTCTTTGACAATTCGGATGCCGAAAGGAAGTGTGAGATCATTTTTATTTATCCCCCTAGCTGGCTAATTTATCCGGCGGAACATCCGCTCAAATCTGAATCGCGGGAACCACCCTCCCATTTTTTCTAGACTATCAGGTTCTATGGAAAGCCAAATCCAAAGTGCTGACCCATTCAGGGAGGAAAGTGGAACGATCCCCCAAGTCGATGATCGCTTTTTATATTCATCAGGCATGCTGCGAAAGTCGCCGATCACGAAAACGGACTCCTCCGGCACGATCGCAGGCCCGAAATCTTCGATCAGCGGCGGTTCCCAACAAACCTGGTAGCTCTTGTTTTTTGTGAGGGTTTCCATGCCGCATACTGCATTTTTCGCGAGGTCTGCTTGCAGCGGAATGCCGTTAAGGCTGATATGCCCTTTGCTTACTTGTACTGTTTCTCCTCCTAATGCGATTACCCGCTTGATATAATTTTGTTTAGGCTCTCCCTGCGGGGAAAAGACCACTACTTCACCACGCTGTGGTTTTCTGGCTTTCCCGAATACCGTGTTTAACCATGGAACATGGAAGCCAAAAGATGCTTTCGCTACGAAGATGAGATCGCCGGCTTCAAGTGTTGGTTTCATAGCCTGACTTGGAATTCGGTAAGCCTCAATGATGAATACCCGGATAGTAAGCGCTACAGCTACCGCTATTACTGCTACAATCCCGTAAGTTCTGAGCAGCTTATACATGGTTAATCGCTCTTTTCATTCACTAATCTACCTTTAACACCGCTAGAAACGCCTCCTGTGGGATTTCAACAGAGCCTATCTGTTTCATCCGCTTTTTCCCTTCCTTTTGTTTTTCAAGGAGCTTTCGTTTGCGCGTAATATCACCGCCATAACACTTGGCTGTTACATTTTTCCTTAGGGCTGAAATATTTTCGCGTGCGATGATTTTTGAACCTATGGCGGCCTGGATCGCGACTTCGAACATCTGCCTGTCTATGAGTTCCTTCATTTTTTTGGCTAGTTCACGCCCGCGGTATGCAGCCTTATCGCGATGTATGATCACGGAAAGCGCGTCGACCGGGTCGTTGTTTATCAGGATGTCAAGCTTAACAAGATCCGAGTAACGGTAATCCACAAGTTCGTAATCCATTGATGCATAGCCCTTGCTCAGGCTTTTCAACCGGTCATAAAAATCAAAAACCATCTCATTTAACGGCATTTCGTAAACCAATACGACCCGGTCCTTTGTAAGATAATCCAACTTGATTTGAATACCGCGGCGGTCATTGCAAAGCGCCATGACAGCGCCGACATATTCCGACGGCAGGTGGAGCGTGAGTTTGATATACGGTTCTTCAATCCTTTCTATTTTGGTCTGTTCCGGAAGTTTTGCCGGGTTGTCAACAAGGATGGTTTCGCCATTTGTCCTAGTAACCTTGTATATGACGGAAGGCGCTGTTGTTATCAGGTTAAGCTTGTATTCGCGCTCAAGACGTTCCTGGACGACATCCATGTGTAGTAACCCCAGAAACCCGCACCTGAAGCCTAAACCCAGCGCACTTGATGTTTCGGGTTCATAATTGATCGCCGAGTCGTTAAGTCGTAGTTTTTCTAGTGAATCCTTCAGATCATTGTAGTCATCGGCATTTATCGGATATACACCGCAAAAGACCATTGGTTTGACTTCCTTAAAGCCGCCCAGTGGCTCATTCGCCAGGTTCGTTGCATTCATAACCGTATCGCCAACCTTCATGTCGCGAACGTCTTTTATGCCGCAAACCAGAGCCCCCACCTCACCGCTTGAAAGTAATTCAACATCGGTAAACTTGGGTGAGAACACGCCCAATCTTTGAACCTCGAACTCCTTGCCAACGTGATGTAACCGTATGCGCGCCCCTTTCCTGACAGTCCCTTCAAATATGCGACATAGGGCTATGACTCCCTGGTAAGAGTCATACCAGCTATCAAAGATCAAAGCGCGCAACGGCATACTGTCCAAATCTTTTGGGGGAGGGAAGAATTTGACTATGTTTTCTAATATGTCATCAATTCCTTGTCCGGACTTGGCGCTACATAAAACGGCATGGTCGGTATCCACTAACCCGATCATTTCATCGATTTCTTGTATAACCTTGTCTGGATCGGCAACCGGCAGATCTATTTTATTAACCACCGGGAAAACCTCGAGGTTGCCATCCAGCGCCATGAATACGTTAGCCAGGGTTTGTGCTTCAACGCCTTGTGATGCATCGACTACGAGGATCGCACCTTCACAGGCTGCAAGCGAACGGGATACTTCGTAAGTGAAATCCACATGTCCAGGTGTGTCTATCAGGTTGAGTATGTATTCAATTCCGTCTTTGGAATGATATTTCAGGCGGACGCTCTGGGCTTTTATGGTTATCCCTCGTTCGCGCTCGATATCCATGTTATCGAGGAACTGGTCCTCCATTTCGCGCGCGGTGACCGTTCCCGTTCGCTCAAGCAAACGGTCAGCAAGTGTTGATTTGCCGTGATCGATATGAGCAATAATGCAAAAGTTGCGAATATTTTTTGGCATGAGATACCATCTATGCTTTGCGTGGAAGTTAACAGAAGGACGGAGTTGTGGGCAAGAACGGAAACAAAGAAGAACTGCTTATTGTTGTAGATATTTCCCGTGGCGGTGCCGGAGTGGCGAGAGATAAGGGAGGAATGGTGATTTTTGTCCCGAACTCCGCTCCAGGTGACATTGTATTAAGCCGCATAACGGACTCAAAGAAAGGACGGTATGCCCAGGGTGAAATCATCAAGTTGATCAAGCCGTCGCCCATACGCCTAGAGCCGCGGTGCCAGGTTTTCGGCAGATGCGGCGGCTGTTCGTGGCAGCACCTGCCGTATGATCTGCAATGGCGAACCAAGGTTAACGGCGTGGCACACGCATTAAAGAGAGTTGGTATTAACCCCGATGCGGGTATGAAATTGGAAGAATTTCCAGCCGAAAGCATATGGGAGTACCGAAACCGCGTTCAGTTGCATGGATTTAGGGATCAAATCGGTTTTTATGCAAGAGGGACGCATGATCTAGTTTCAATAAGTAGGTGTGAGATCGCAATGGAGGAAATAAACAAGATTTTACCAGAAATTGCAAAACAAGGAAGCAAGCTGCCAAGGCCATACAAGGTTGAGGTGGAGATAAAACCTTCCGGAGAAGTTGGGGTTGTCTGGAATGTAAACCATGGCGCCGGAGGCTTTAGACAGATAAATAACGAGCAAAATGCGAAACTCCGCGATTGGATCAGCAACGTAGTCACAACTGATAGGGTTTTATTGGATTTGTTTGGAGGGGCGGGGAACTTGTCTTTGTCTCTCATACCGAAAATGATCAAAGTCCACTGTGTTGATATCACAGCGCCGACATCTACAGAGACTTGCAATAGTGCGATTGAATTTCACAGACAGGCAGTCCTGCCTTGGCTCATTAACTATACTGCTTTTAATACAGGCAGCCCCCACCCTCATTCGGTATTACTTGACCCGCCGCGAGATGGTCTGGGTAAGGATTTTTCAGAATTACACAGCCTGTTTTGTAAACTGGGCGTTGATGAGGCGGTGGCTGTCGGATGTGATCCGGACACATGGGCGCGCGATGTGAGTCGATTTATTGCCGCTGGTTGGAATATTAAGAAAGCCGCGGTGTTTGATTTTTTTCCACAGACGCCACATATTGAAGCTGTTGCCCTTCTCATCCGTTAATATAGAATGCTTTTATGTTGAAAAAAATTCTGTCAACAGGGATTTTTATATCGTTTTGTTTAGTGATGGCTTCATGTGCCGAAACACCGGTCAAGAAAACTGTTTCTAAAACTGAAAAAGCTAGAATGTATGTGGAAGTGGCCAACGGCGCTCTTCTAGAAGGAGATCCCACGGGAGCTTTACAGAGTCTGGCCAGCGCGGAGAATGAAGAACCAAATTTGCCGGAGATCCACCACTCAAGAGCTCTAGCCTATTATGCTAAGAAAGATTTGAAGGAGGCCCTGTCGTCCGCTCGCAAGTCAGTCATGCTTAAGCCAGACTACTGCGAAGCCAATAATACGTTTGGGAAACTATTGATGGATGCCGGAAATTATGATGAGGCTATCAAGCCATTGATGGTAGCCGCCAACGATCCGTTATGTAGAGAGGCGTTCAAAGCCCAAACTAACTTAGGCATTATTTATTATAAGAAATTAGAATATGAAAAAGCGATGGGATACCTGGAAAAGGCGATAACTGCCGCTCCCAACGTAGCGTGCATTGCGTATTATTATCGTGGGCATGTCCACATTAAGCAATCCAAGTTAAGTGCTGCCATTGATGATTACGACATGGCGACGCGTAGGTTTTGCGCTAATTTCGGGGAAGCCCACCTGGCGCTTGGAATAGCGTATGTGCAGGCCAGGGAATATGGGAAGGCACGAAAGAAATTTATCGAGATAGAGCGGCTGTATCCAAAAACAAACTTGGCAAATGAGGCTATTAACCACTTGAGGTATCTCCCTTAAATGTCAGAAGAAGGCAAACTGACTTTAGGACAATTCCTGCGCCAGGAGCGAGAACGAAGAAGTGTTTCAATCGAGCAGGTTTCTGCCGCTACTAAGATCAGTGTCAGAATCCTTGATGCGATCGAGGGGGACAGGTATCGTGAACTACCAGCAAAGCCATTTGTCCGTGGATTCGTGGGTGCTTATTGCCGCTTTATAGGGCTGGATTCCAAGGAAGTTCTCATCACCTTCGGTGATTTCATGGATAGTAAAGCCGGCGAGCGACCGGTTTTAGACTCTGGGCACAGTGGTTATGCTTTTGAAAGACGTGAAACCGAGCAAAGCCATGTCGCCTTGTGGGTGGTGATGGCTAGTTTCTTGTTTATCGGGACAGCAACGATTTATTTTCTCCGGCCATCACTTATCAAGCAGAAGAGTTCGCATTTAGAAAAACTAAGGGCTGCTCATATCGTGAAATCACCATCTCCGGTTGGGAACCCAGTTAGCCCAATCATGGTTATGCCATCATTATCACCTTTGCCTGATTTTCCTGTGCTGCCGTTACCGTCTTTGTCTCCCATTGCGCTAGCCTCGCCCGTTGTCTCTTCTGCTCCATTGTTGGTTGTTTCCACTGAAGATCCCCTAAATTCGGGATTGGATTTGAAGAAAGAGGAAATCCATCACAAAGTTATTTTTAAAGCTATTGATGACGTATGGGTGCGATACAAGGTTGATGACAAAAAGCAGATGAAATTCATACTTAGAAAAGACCGTGTGCTTGTTCTGAGAGGCCGAGAGGCAATTCGTTTTCAAGCCTCTGACCCGTCACGCGTCAGTCTTAGCTACGGCGGACAATTCGGGAAACTAATGACAGACGAAAGCAGTGCGGTTACGCTAAATGGCGATCTAACGCTGTTTTTCCCATCTCAACTAGCTGAAACCATTAAAGATCCATTCCCTGGTACTAGATCGATTTTTAGTGCTGATATTCCACCATCAGCAAATCGAGATAGCTTACCCACGCAACGTCAATAAATTATCAACACACAATAGCATAGTTATACACATCAGTTAACATAGTGAAGTTATTAAATATTTTATCTTATAAACTGGTTTTTTATAGAAGTAAAAAAACTTATCCACAAAAGCCCGTCTTTAGCACTTTTTGACGGATTTCTTTTTGCTGCTGTCAGTAATTTGTCGGAATTTATGCATGTTTTTGAAATAAATTTCACAATATCTATTTAATGATAATCGCCAATTAACAGCACGAAAGTGTTCGGTGGCTCACCACTGTGATCGCTTAAAAGCAAAAAAAGCGCCAATGGCCATTACAATATTTGGAAGTTGCATAGCAAGAAGCGGGTTCAACTGGCCTTTTAGCAGCGTTAACGTGGCCCATGTTTGGATTGTCCAATATACCACCAGTATCACCAATGAGGTAATAGCTGCTCCCGCCCTTACCGACCTGTTACGGAATGACCCAAGACCCATGCCCAAAAAAACAAATATCAATGGACTTATTGCTATCGCATATCTGCGCCAATATTCGCCGCGCATTTCGCGCCCCTCATAGGAGTCTTTTTGAGTGTTACTTATCCTTTTTAGCAGTTCTTTATGTGTAATCATGTGGGGCTTTAATATGGAATCCGCGGTGCCTTCGCTTAACCGTAGGAACAACTTGTATTCACCAAAATCTATTTTTTGGTAAGTACTTGTATGCGCCTCGTTCTTATGAATACTTCCGTCGTAAAGCTTAAGCAAAGCTGCGGCGCTGAGCTCATTCGGGGTTTTAACAGAAACTATTTCTCCAGCATGCGCGACCACAGTGAGAGGGTTTTTCGGCTCACGCTCATCATAGATAAACACTTTGCGCAGCTGGTTCGTTCGATTATCAACCTTGTCTGCAAATATCAGTAAGTCAAAAAAACCGGATGTGAACGTACCGGCTTTTATTGAGCTGACGACTCTTGTGTTGCCAACTTTGATAAGCAGTTCTTTGAAAGTACGTTCCCCTCGCGGTACCCATTCCATATTAAGACATATTGAAAGTACAAAGACCCCTAGCGCAATAATCGTGGGCGCGATAGCAAGACGGGACATACCAAGGCCGGCTGTCTTCATTGCAACTATTTCGCTGTCTGCTGAAAATCGTCCGAACGCGGTTAAGATTGAAATAACGAATGCGATGGGCAGAGCTGTTGGAAGAAACGATAAACCAAGCAGCAGTGTCATCTTGAGTAGCGTTGTTCCGGACACTCCATGTATGATGAAGAACTCCGCCAGACGTAGCATTTGGAACATAAGGAAAAGGAAAACAAAAAACAGGAGCCCGCCTAGAAAAGAGCCGATGATTTCAACGGATATGTAGAAATCCAGTTTTAACGGCCTGAAGAATGCCTGCTTATTAATAGGCATTCTTGTTTACAAAACCTTTCCATAGCGTCATGAACATTATTTTCCAATCAAGCATATAAGACCAGTTGCGGATGTAAAAGAGATCACACTCAATCCTGTTATTGAGAGAAGTATTTCCACGCCATCCATTGACCTGTGCCCAGCCAGTCATGCCAGCTTTGACTTTGTGCCGTAACATATAATGGGGTATTTCATTTCTAAAACGGCTTACGAAGATTGGTCGCTCGGGCCTGGGGCCTACTAGCGACATATCACCACGCATGACATTAAAAAGCTGTGGTAGCTCGTCCAGGCTAGTCGTTCTAAGCAAGGACCCTATAGCCGTACGGCGGTTATCGGAGCTACTAGCCCAGATGGCTCCGGATTTAGTTTCTGCATCGGTCTTCATCGAGCGGAACTTGTACATGACAAAAGTTTTGCCATCCAAACCCATCCTGGTTTGAGAATAAAAAACGGGTCCCCTCGATGTCAATTTTATGAGTATGGAGGCAAGGAGTATTAGTGGCGATAGCGCAATAAGCCCCAATCCAGATATTATGAAGTCGGTCATTCTTTTTGCTATCGCCCCCCAACCGTCAAGGGGCGAGTCATTTAGATTAACCAGAGGCAATCCATCGAAGTCCTCGATTTCACAGCCGAGAGTCACAAATTCGTGGATATCAGGCACGAGCTGCATATCTATAGTCTCGTCTTTTAATTCAGCAAGTATGCTGTCTAGTTCACCATATTGTGACCGCGGCAGGGCTATCAGTAGTTTGTCCGCCCTTGTTTTACTGATGATTTCATGTATCTGCCCGAAATGCCCTATCACAGGTTTTTTAGCCACGCTGGTGACGTGAGAATTCTCGTTCGTGATTATGCCAACAACACGCAATCCCAGTTCGGGGAATTTATCCAATTTCGTCGTTAATGTTTCAACAGCCGGTCCTTCACCGACCATCAACACATGGCGCAGGTTGAAGCCCTTCCTCCTAATCGAGCGGAGCGCGTTTCTCAGTGAAAGGCGGAACACTATCAGCAAGAATCCGCCGAAGACGCCGAAGTAGGCCATTACTGCCCTGGAGTATTTATATTCGCTGAACATGTAAGTCAGCGCGATAAAAAATAATATGGACACTATGTGTGCGCGTAAAATTAGATGAACCTCATGCGTTCTCCGCAACATACGTTTTGATTGGTAAACTTTCATGGCGGAAAAAACAGTGGTCCACAAAATCGCTACAAGAGGGGTCAGTGCCGCGTAATTGGAAAATTTCGGAAACCCTTTTTTCACTTCGATTATGGGGATCTGAAATCGCAACCAATAAGAAGTCAGCCATGCGGCACTTATGACGCATATATCAATGAATCTAAACATTCCTCCTACGATGTGGTGATACCTCTTCAACATATCTCTTACCTATGTTAATTAAAGCTTCTCCTAAAAAAAGAACATAATATATGTGGAAAATACCATTGTTAGAAATTCGGTTTATCAGTTCTAAAGTATCCGCGCAAACATCGGCAGTTGATACGGATGTGGTCGCAGTTTACCAGGATAGCACGAAGAAAGCAGCCACCCCAGGTGGGCAATACGCCGCTTTAGTCGGGCGCCTGCGTAATAATGGATTTTTTACCGCAGCACACGGTCTGGCGCAATATTTGAGATTTGGCGGCAAGAACACCGCTTCCGACTGCATGTTCGTTGGTTTGGGTCAGGCAAACGATGTTTCTATTGAAAAAATCCGGGCAGTGGGCGGTCACGCTTGGACAAAACTTAAATCCAACAAAAGCAAGAGCGCAGCGTTTGATATCGACAGCCTATTCAGCGCACGCGGGGTACCATCCCATTTGGCGCAGATTGATTTGGCTGTGGCCTTTATAGAGGGACTGCTCTTTGGCGCATACGAGTACCAGACACATAAGACAAAACAAGATGACAGTCACGACAGCGGTCCTGCAAAACTTATATTAATGACAAAAAACAGCGGTTTGAGGCTGCAGTTGGAAAAAGAGGTGCCTCTAATCAAAGCAGCCGCTGAGGCGCTGAATATTACTAGGGATTGGTCTAATGAGCCTTCAAATTACGGTACACCTGAATTTTTCTCGGCTAAAGCCAAGAAGCTGGCGTCAGAATACGGGCTGAAGTGTACAATTCTTAACGAACGCGATGCCGCTAGACAAAAAATGGGTCTATTCCTGGCTGTGGGGCAGGGTGCGGAAAGAGAAGGCCGTGTAGTTGTTTTGGAATATATGCCTAAAGGCAAAATTCGCTCTAAAAAGAAGACGGTCGCATTGGTCGGCAAAGGAATAACTTTTGATAGCGGCGGTATATCCATAAAGCCATCTCTCAGGATGGAAGAAATGAAGCATGATATGACTGGCGCCGCTACTGTTCTTGGCGCTATTCTTTTGGCCGCCCGCCTACGGGTGCCTAACAGGGTCGTAGCGGTCATGGCTTTTACGGAGAACATGCCTGATGGCAAGGCCATCCAACCTGGCAACGTGGTAAAAGCCCGTTCCGGAAAAACGGTGGAAATAATTAATACCGATGCAGAGGGGCGGCTGATACTTGCCGATGTGCTTGATTATGCCCATGACTTCAAACCGGATGCTATTATCGATGTTGCAACGCTGACTGGGGCTGTTTCAGTCGCACTCGGAAAATATTGCTGCGCGGTTTTAGGGAATGACGATTCGCTTATCGATGCCATACGGCGGGTAGGAAACGAGAATGGCGAGAGAATCTGGCAGCTTCCATTGTACGATGATTATTTTGATGATCTAAAGTCAGACACGGCGGATATGAAAAACTCAGCCAATGACGCTCACGGCGGCACCATACGTGGCGCGATTTTCCTTAAGCAGTTTATAAGAAAGGGCATGCCTTGGGCACATTTGGATATAGCCGCGACTTCCAGCAACCTTGGCCATATCCCATATTATCCGAAGCGCGGCGCAAGCGGCGCATATGTGCGGACATTGGCGAAATTAATAGCGGATTTTTGAATATGACCCAAGAACGTTTTTTTATTGAAAATGCGAAAGATTTTGACGGTCAAGTCGTCACCGTCAAGGGATGGATTTATAACAAGCGCAGTTCGGGGAAGATAAAATTCCTCGTTATCAGGGATGGCACCGGTCTTATTCAGGGGGTGCTTTTCAAAGGGGAGTGCGATGAGGCCGCGTTTAGTGATTTTGAAAAACTGACGCAGGAATCATCAATTGAGGTAACAGGAAAAATTCGGAAAGAGCCACGCTCACCCGGCGGGTTCGAGCTGAGTGTACAATCCCTGCGAATAGTGAGCATTGCGGAGCCTTTCCCTATTTCACCCAAAGAGCATGGCGTGGAATTTCTCATGCAGAACAGGCATCTTTGGGTCCGCAGCACGAAACAGTGGGCAGCACTTCGCATAAGGTCTGAAGTCATAAAAACGATTTGCGAATTTTTTGATAATCGTGGTTTCGTACGTTTCGATGCGCCGATCTTAACCCCTAGCGCTTGTGAGGGTACGTCCACGCTGTTCATGACACAGTATTTTGACGAGAAAGCTTATCTCACGCAATCGGGGCAGCTTTACGGCGAAGTAGGTGCAATGGCGTTCGGAAAGATATATGTGTTCGGGCCAACATTCAGGGCGGAGAAATCAAAAACGCGCAAGCACCTGACGGAATTCTGGATGGTCGAACCAGAAGTAGCGTATGCTGATCTTGAAGACAACATGAAGCTTGCGGAAGAATTCACCGAATATGTGATCCAAAATGTTTTATCCCGCCGCGCGCATGAACTCCAAACCCTTGAGCGTGATTGTACGAAACTAGATTGCGTGCGAGCTCCGTTCCCGAGAATTTCATATGACGAGGCAATAAAGATCCTGGAGAAACGAGGCGTTCCTATTGCATGGGGTGAGGACTTCGGCGCGCCACACGAAGCCGCACTTGGCGATGAATTCGGAAAACCGGTTTTTGTCCACCATATGCCTGCACAGATAAAGGCTTTCTACTTCAAACAGTCGGATACCCTGGGAGGGCCGGCCACCGCCGGTACCGGACGTTATGCGCTCGGGTGTGACCTTATAGCTCCTGACGGCTATGGAGAAATCATCGGTGGCGGACAACGTGAGGAAAATGCGGAAACACTCCTGCGGCGGATTGCTGAACACGGTTTAAGGGAGCAGGATTACTCCTGGTACGTGGATCTCAGGCGCTATGGCTCGGTGCCTCACAGCGGTTTTGGTCTTGGCGTGGAACGGACAGTGGCTTGGATCTCCGGTGTAGAGCATGTCAGGGAAACTATCCCGTTCCCACGCATGCTTAATACGCTTAGGCCCTAAGAGACTACTCATGCCGTATGATCTGCACGTAGTCCTTGTAGAACCTGAAATTCCGCAGAATACAGGATCAATTGGCAGGCTATGCCTCGCCACCGGTTCAACATTACATCTTGTCGAGCCGCTTGGATTCGAAATCACTGACGCCAGGCTTAAAAGAGCCGGCCTTGATTATTGGGAGCATTTAAAAGTCATTTATCATAAATCCATAAGTGAATTACTTAATGGCTTGTGTTTAGAAACACCGAAGGTTTTTTTCTCTAAAAAGGCTGGCCGTACTTTGTTTGAGCAAGTGTTCCTACCGGGGTCTTATCTTTTCTTCGGAAAAGAAACTTTCGGTTTACCGGATGAAATCGTCAATACATATTCATCAGAGACCGTTAGGATACCGATGTATGATGCGCGTGTTCGCTCATTGAATCTTGCAAATTCAGTAAGTATCGCGGTGTATGAGGCCATCAGGCAAATTGGGACTTAGAGCGAGAATCTAAATCCAAAAACAGCTAAGGGTGCGTGCTTCGTCGTAGGTGTGCGCAGGGTCACCTGCTTATGAGCCGGATCGAGGTTCCTTAACAAATGATAAACGCCAGCAACACTGATTTTTGCTATTGTCCTGCCTTCCTCATCAACAGACAGGCTTTCTCCATGGTAGTCTTCGCCAACCGGAAGACCATCTAATTCTACCATGAGCTTCACCGGTTCTATAAGTTTTGAATATGATTTTGCCACCACGGAAAATCGTGGGTAAGCGCTTTCAAATTTCAAAACCGCTGCGGAATCTGAAATGATAATGGCTTCCTCGTTTTGTTCAAATTTTGGTGATATGTCGATTTCAGAAAAGTTCGCCCGGTTGTCCGTGGCTTTTTTGCCGAACTCAACTTGTTTGATATCACGGCCCAAACCTGCAAGATCAGCTATAACCGGCAGGAGGGGTAATCCAGGATCGGTATCACGCAGAAATTTATGTATCTTGATCTCCAATCCGTCCGCCCAAGAGGGTCCATCATGTTCAATAAGAGTCTCGCCATTTTTCAATAACAATGCTCTTGGAAAATCATTGACGCAAAAACCACCACATATCAACCCATCAATATCAATGACTAGCGGTAGCTGGTTCTTCTGCTCCTTGAATGCTAATCGTTCTTCAGACGTGCCTTTGTAATATTCATTGTAAGGCGGTTTGATAACGCCAAGAAAACCCATATTGTATGGACCATAACGCTTGAACCATTCGCGCAGCAGATTAATGGCGTCTAGACCTGAAAAGGTGGTTGGATCCAGAAAAACAATGAACCAAGGTTTTTTGTTAAACTCCTGATCCAGGGGATGAACTGAAATTTTTTTCTCATCCCTTATACCAACGAGCAGCGGCTCAGAATTGAACCAGGAATTATAAAGCGCTTTCTTTGCTAGAGTAATGGCCTCTTGCGTGGTTAATGGTTTTTCTTTCATTCGCCAGATCATTTGGGCTGCTTCCGTGGTTTGCGTGGTTGCCTGTAAAGCGAAGCTATCATCGCTCCAATACCTAGAATGCCTGCTACAAAATGTGCAAAATGTATGGACTCAACAAAGTTCCCGCCGGTGTTGTCCATTTTCCATGTGAAAAGACTTGTGGCCAAACCTGTCCCGATTACCATTCCCAAATTTCTTACGGTAGCCAGCAGCGCCGATGCGACTCCAAGTTTTTCCAAAGGTACTGCTCCCATTATGGCGCTGTTATTTGGAGATTGGAAAAGACCGGTTGCAAGCCCAATGGATCCGAGAGCCAACACGATCCCGGCATGGCTGATATTTTCATGAATTCCAAGTCCAAATACCCCCGCCATGGCAAGCAGACCCACCGATCCAATAAATGCACCTATGAAGCTCAGGCCTCTTGTGCCCATGCGGTCAGACAGTCTTCCGCTTATAGGTGCAACGATAAAAATCGCAACAGGTATGGCTGTCATAAATAGCCCGGCTTTATGTGTGGCAAGATGCAGTGCTTCTTCAAGGAAAAAAGGCATCAGAACGAATACCGACGAAAAAGACACGAATGTCAGAAAGCTCGCTAGATTAGCAGTCCAAAAAGTCCTGATCTTAAGAAGTGAAAAATCAAAAAGCGGGGAGCTTGCTTCCGATTCAACTTTAATGAATACAGCACCAAACAATATGGCCACTGCCAGCATCGTCCAACGTGAAATCTGAATTGGTCCGCTGCCGGAAATTGAAACAATGAGCGGGTCAAAAGCAGCTATGAGCGCAAGCAAGATAATACATTGAAGAAATGTCCCGACCCAGTCAAAAGAGGAAATCACGCGGCGCGGAGGATCTTTCGGCAGATAATGCTGCGAAATAGCTAGGGCAACGATACCTATCGGTATGTTCACCCAAAAAATGCTAGGCCAGGTGAATTTACTGATTAAGAATCCACCGACAGCCGGGCCCGAAAGCAAACCCGCGCTTACGACCATAGCCAAAGTACCAAGTGCAGCGCCACGTTCTTTGGACGGAAAATATGCCGTTATTATCGCTGGACCGTTTGCCATTAACATAGATACACCTATGGCTTGGACGGCCCTTGCCAAAATCAGCCAGTCTAGTTTTGGCGACATGGCACAAAAAAATGATCCTATCGTAAATATCACATATCCAGATTGGAATACTCTTTTCCTGCCAAGCTGGTCAGAGAGTTTGCCGAAGGGGAGTAAAAGGCAAGTTATTACCAAAAGATAAATAATAACCACCCATTTTGCCTTATAAAGATTTGTCGCAAGGTCTTTTGTCAGCGTGGGGAGCGCTATGTTGACAATACTGGAGTCCAGCGTAGCCATGAATGTGCCACACGCTACCGATGCAAGAACCCACCATTTGCTTGATGATATTTCATTCATTATTAAAAACGTGCTTCTCCAGTAGTCTCATGGTTGATAAGCTATATTTTGCCCATAAAGCATAGAAAAGACAAAGATGTCTGACGAAAAACTAAAAACTATAGCAAAAGAACTACGTATCCTGATTATTGAAATGCTATCCGAAGCCAGTTCTGGCCACCCTGGCGGGAGTCTTTCTACCGTCGATATTATGACGGTACTATGGTTTCACGAAATGCGCAGGCCAAATGGTGATCGTTTTATACTTTCCAAAGGACATGCTGCGCCGGCTTTGTATGCTGCTTTGGCAAAGTGCGGTTTAATCAATATTGAAGAAATCAAGACACTACGCAAGTTAAACAGCCGGCTGCAGGGTCACCCTGATCGTGTAAGGTTGCCGATTGTGGAAGCCTCCACCGGATCTTTAGGTCAAGGACTATCGGTTGCCCAGGGAATCGCGATGGGAACCAAAATGTCAGGTGAAAAATCACGCATATACTGTGTAATCGGTGATGGTGAGAGCCAGGAAGGGCAGATATGGGAAACGGCAATGTCAGCGCCGAAATTTAAGTTATCAAATCTCTGTGTTATTTTAGATTATAACAAAGGGCAGATTGATGGACATGTCGCCGATGTAATGCCTATTGAGCCTGTAATCGAAAAATGGCGGGCCTTCGGGTGGCATACCATTGAAATAGATGGCCATGACATCAGGCAAATACGTGAGGCATTTGGAGAAGCACGGGAACTTCAAGAAAAATGCAGCATAAAACCAGTTTTTATTTTAGCCAACACGGTTAAGGGTAAAGGTGTGCCGTTTATGGAAAATAAAATCGAATGGCACGGCGTGGCTCCAACGCCTGAGCAAGCTAGAGAGGCCATAGCGGCAATAAAGGGAACTTGAAATGTCCTCTAAAAAACCAACTGGAAAAGCTACAAGACAGGCGTTTGGCGAGGCAATCACAAGATTGGGTGAAAAGTATCCACATATCGTCGTTCTTGATGCTGACCTTTCTAAATCGACCAAATCAGAGATTTTTGCAAAAAAATTTCCTGAAAGATTTTTTGAAATGGGGATAGCAGAAGCAAATATGATTGGAACCGCAGCCGGGCTTTCTTTTACGGGAAAGCTGCCTTTTGCATGCAGCTTTGGGTGTTTTCTTACTGGCCGCTATGACACTATCAGATTAAGTGTAGGTTACGCTCAGGCGAATGTCCGCCTTGTCGGCACCCACGCGGGTATCGGCATAGGTGATGATGGATATAGCCAGATGGGTCTTGAGGATATCTCACTCATGAGGTCGATACCGACGATGGGTGTTTTCCAGCCTATGGATGCGCGCGAAACGGAGTTGATCCTTGAATATCTGGTGAAAGATTGGAAAGGCCCGGCATACTTAAGATTAACACGTCAAAATCTACCGGATCTTTTTCCGCCTGGTAAAGATTTCTGTCCATGTAAGCTAATGCAAATTCATTCTCACACTGGAGAAATTTCAGCAGTATGTATTGCAACCGGGGCTACAGTTTCCGAAGCCGTTCAGGCAGCCCAAATCCTTTCTGGGCGTGGGATAGGTATTTCAGTTTGGAATGCGCATTCATTAAAGCCTTTTGATGATCAATCATTGTTAGAAATAGCAAGCCACACGAAGCTTCTTATCAGTATCGAGGACCACTCGGTTATTGGCGGGCTTGGCACTTGCGTGGCCGAAGCTTTGGCAAAAAACGCGCGTGACTTTAAACCAGTAAGGCTCGTTAAACTCGGTGTACAGGATGTTTTTGCAGAAAGCGGGTCAGCCACCGAGCTTTACGAAAAATTTGGGATTTCTGCCGCATCGATAGCTAGACGAATTCAGCATGAACTCGGTGGTATGGCGTAATGTTTATTCTCGGCCATATCGGTATAGGCGTGACGATAGTAAAACCTTGGATCAAGGGCTTATCGCGCC
Organism: uncultured Bacteriovoracaceae bacterium; assembly: GCA_964358645.1. GTDB lineage: Bacteria > Bdellovibrionota > UBA1018 > UBA1018 > UBA1018 > JBBTDV01. The sequence goes on from CAYHPW010000025.1 coordinate 25,473, forward strand.
GCTGGTTTTTTCTCGGAGCGATAATTCCAGATTTGATCGACAAGCCGCTTTACTATGGGCTTTCTTATTATCTGAATAAATCCGGCAATGAGCTTGGTTTGATATGTGGAACCCGCACGTTTGGGCATACCGCCCTGTTCCTCCTGATGTTGACTCTGCTTTCATTTATTAAAAAATCAAAGACACTAGCGGCCATTACCTTAGGGATAGCAACGCATCTTGTTTTAGATCATGTCGGTGACAGCATCAGAAGCTATTCATACGGTTATTATAACAGTGATGGTTTAAAATCCCTTTTATGGCCGCTGATGGACGCCAAGTTCCCGCCGGCGGCTTTTCCAGGTATTTTAGAGCATTTAAAAAGCATAGAACTGACGCATACCTTCTGGGCTGAAATAATCGGGGCATTTTTGCTCGGGTGGGATTTCTGGAAGCAGTCAAGAAGAAGGGAAATCATCACAAACTACTTTGCCAGATTACGAGCACGTATGGTGAAATATCGTCTTCGATATTGAGCAAATGCCAGAATGCTGGCAACATTGGGGTTAGATGATTACGAAACCGGATGAAAAATATTTCCGTCCAGGACAGCACCTGTTTCACGAAGATGAGCCTTCGGATTGTATATATTTAATTAAAAAAGGCACCGTCTCCATCAGAAAGATGAAAGGTTCCGCCTACATTGAAATAGGCAGGCTATATTCGAATGAGGTGCTTGGTGAGTTGTCTTTTTTTGACCGACAGCCAAGGAGCGCCGCCGCCGTGGCCCTCACCGAAGTAGAGACGATTGAGATAAAATTCCAGGCGCTTGATAAGATTTACGACAAAGTGCCGGATTACATGAAAACTATAATTTCCTGTGTAGCTGAGCGGCTACGAAAGGCCAACGAGACAATAAAACGCCTTCAAAAAAATGTGGTATCCGATGAAGTCGGCAAAAGTTCAGATTCAGACCAACCATCCGCATCCGAAGTACTAGCGGCCACGGCTAATATCTCAATACCCGTACAGGACAGTAATGATCATGAATCGGATGATACCGAGTCCGAGGATCCGGACAAAAAATAACTCCAGTTTTTTATTTTCTTGTCCCATAAAAAATCCGAGTTAATCTTATCTAAGAATGTGCACAGAAACTAATCCAGAAGAACAGACTCAAGTTGTTCAGATAAATCTTTTCCTTTTTGATAAGAAAAGAGAACGGTTCATTCGTGTTTATGATTGTCTTACTTTCGGCAGGTCTGAAGGGCAGGAGCTTTTCCAGACAGATCCACTGGTAAGCCGTAAACATTTACAGTTTTATGTGGTCAACTTTGAAATATTTATTGAAGATTTAAAATCAACCAACGGAACCTGTATAAATTCTGTGAAAATTGCGCCGTTTACAAAAAAGAAACTTAAATTGAACGATGTTATAACATTTGGCAATCAAACATTTGTTTTAGTAAACCAACAAGAAAAAACTAAGCTTGAGATATCTATGAAGTCGCCGCTAAAACAGGCAGCAAAAGGAAATCGCTCAGAATAGCTTCAAAACAAAGCAATACATTTTCGCCATTCAAGGATGGCGTGTTCGTCGGTTTCAGACTTAAACCGTTCTAGCGCAAGCGGAAGCAGCGATGATTTGGTCTCCTGATCAAAGAGCTTTATGGCATTTGATAAGGCGACCGCAATATTTTTGCTGAAATGACCAGGCTTTATCCTGCTCAGCGCAGATCCGTGAGACCTTGCTTTGAATTGCTCAGGCGTTTCCGAGAGTAGGGCTCCCCAATCGTAAAGCATGCTTTCTGTTTGACCGCGTGTAGTCTTAGCCTGATTGAATGGACAGGCTTCTTGGCAGATATCACAACCGGCAACCCAGTTACCGAAGTGTTTTGAATGAATTTCAATCCCATTTCTTTTTTCAAGTGTTTGGTAACTTATACATTTTTCCGGACGCAGTGTGGGCTCTGTTTGGGAGATTGCTTTTGTGGGGCAATTATCGATACAGCGGCTGCAGTTACCACATAATGATTTTGTCTGAACCGGGTTTCGCTTCACGCGCTGGTTAATCAAGATTTCGCCAAGGAGCAAGTAACTTCCGAGTTTCTGGTTAATTAAAAGCGAGTTTTTACCTATCCACCCAAGCCCTGTGATCATAGCCCAGCTTTTTTCAAGAATCGCGCTTGTATCCACACATGTTTTCCACTTTAAAGGATTTTTCCCTTCCGTGATCCAGGTCTGATTTGCCAGATTCATTATGTGATCAAGACGTTTGGTGATTTCTATATGATAATCAGCTCCACGCATATACCGCGCATACCTGACGCCGGATTCAATACTATGGGCGCCGTTAACGGCAGTAGGATATCTAATCGCCACGCAAAGCACGCTCTGCGCCTCCGGAAAAAGAAGCCTTGGGTCGGCGCGTTTGTCACGGTTTTTAGAAAGGTATGTCATATTTGCCGCAAGATCATGTGAGAGCCGGCGATCAAAGCGTCCGAGGTGTTGCTCTATCCAATCGCGGTTTGAGAGCACAGGTTCGATATCCGTGATACCGGCTAAATTAAAGCCGTTTTCTGCTGTCAAGGCGAGCAGCTTTTCAGCGAGATCCAACCAAATCTCCCCTTTTATAATCAAGACTGGTTAGCGTGCCTAGAAGATCATGTGGCATGATATCAGTTATTTTTACGGTGACCATATCGCCTGGCTTTAATGCGCTCGCTTCAAGTTCGCCAAGATCATTTATAAGAACTTGGCCGTCGATTTCAGGCGCCTGGGTAGGCATTCTTCCTTTTATTATAAGGTTTGTTTCATCGCTCCGTCCTTCGATCAAGACTTGCACGTCTTTGCCAAGATATTTTTTATTGTTATCTAGCGAAAATTCTTCGAGCAATCTCTCGAGTTTTATTAACCGCTTTCGTTTCGTGGATGGATGAATCTGGTCTGCCATCATAGCTGCCGGCGTGCCTTCCTCGCGTGAGTAGCTGAATACCCCGACATGATTTAGCCTCAATACTGAAAGATCATAACAAAGTTCTTCGAAATCAGTGTCGGTTTCACCAGGGAATCCCACTATCACTGATGTTCTAAATACTATTTCTGGTATGGCAGTCCTGCATTTTTCCACGACATTAAATAATTTGTCCTTAGTCAGTCTACGGTTCATTGCTTTCAGGATTTTATTGCTCGTATGTTGGATCGGTATATCCAAATACTTCACGATCTTTGGTTCTTCCGCGATAATATCGATCAATTCATCGGATAATTCATCAGGATAAACATAATGAAGCCTTAGCCACTCTATGCCATTAATTTTTGCCAACGGCCGCAACAGGGTTTCTAGTCGCTCGCGGTATTTCCACTCCATTCCGTATTCAGTCAGATCCTGGGCAATTAGATTAAGCTCGCGTACTCCAAGGTTTGCCATTGCGCTTGCTTCTTTTAACAATGAGTCCACAGATCTTGATCTTACGTTTCCCCTTATTTTTGGGATGATACAAAATGAACAGCGGCGATTACACCCTTCTGCTATTTTTAAATAAGCTGTATAGGTAGGCCCGGTGTGTACGCGAGCATGTTTTTCTGAGTGTATGAAAGCTGGCTGATTTACATACGCTCTATGCGGCAGGTGCGTGCCAGTTGTCATAGTGGTTTTGTGGGTTTCAATGATCTCAACTATTTTGTGGTATTGCCCAGTACCAATGAATAGGTCAACTTCTGGCATTTCTTTCTCAAGCTGCGATGAATAGCGTTGCGGCAGACAGCCGGTTACCACCAGTGTTTTACATTTTCCGGTTTCCTTGAGTTGCGCTAACTCAAGAATGGTTTCAATCGACTCCTCCTTGGAAGCCTGGATAAACGAACAGGTATTGATAATAATTATTTCAGCGTCATGGGGATTATTCGTAAGAACGTGCTTTTTCTCATGTAGCAGGCCGAGCATCACTTCTGAATCTACTAGATTTTTTGGGCAGCCTAGGCTTACGAAATAAACAGACATTAGTCCCGGTAGTTTCCGAACTGGAGAGGCACTTTAAGTTTGTCCTGGTTTGACTTCAGCATTGACATTGCGGATTGGAGATCGTCCTTGTTTTTTCCGCTGATACGGACCTGTTCATCCTGCATCTGGGCTTGGAGCTTTAGTTTCGACTCTTTTATGGCAGCGATGATTTCTTTCCCTTTTTCTTTTGATATGCCGGCCTGGACGGTTACTACTTGGCGTACACTACTGCCGGCCGCAGGCTCCACATCTTTGTATTCCAGCGCCAACAGGGAAATATTACGTTTTACAAGTTTGGTTTGGAGGACGTCGTTAAGCGCTTCTAGTTTGTCTTCATCGCTGCAAAGAATGGTTATGGTATGGTCCTTCTTGTCAAGCGTGATATCGGTTTTGATCCCCTTGAAATCATAACGCTGTAATAGTTCTTTCTTGGCTTGGTTTATGGCGTTATCTAATTCCTGCCAATTAACTTCTGATGAAATGTCAAATGACGGCATAGTAAATTCCTTTTTTCAATTGCTCCTATATAGAAGCGATCATTATAAAAGCCAATACAATAAATTTTACACGACTAAAACACTCCTGGCGTAAATTTCTAGCGATTTACTGAGACTGGACCACCGGGATATTGTCCAGTATTGTTTAATTACCATGAATGTACTTGTCACAGGCGGTGCTGGCTATGTAGGAAGCCACACATGCAAGGAGCTGTCAAAATCTGGATTTAAACCAATCGTATTTGACAGCCTCGTACGTGGGCATGAGAGCGCCGTCAAGTGGGGGCCGCTTGTAAAGGGTGATATCCTGGATACGGTGTTTCTTTCAAAATGCCTTAAATCGCACAAGATAGAAGCGGTACTGCACTTCGCAGCATTCGCATATGTAGGAGAGTCTGTAGAAAATCCTGAAATTTATTACCGAAACAATGTCAGCGGCACCTTAAGCGTATTAAGCGCCATGAAGGATGCCGGTGTGAGAAAAATCGTTTTTTCAAGCACGTGCGCTGTGTATGGCATTCCAGAGTTCCTGCCACTTGATGAGAACCATCGCAGAGTTCCAGTGAATCCCTACGGTGATAGCAAGCTTGCTGTAGAGAAAATGCTGGAACAATTCAGTATCGCTTATGGCATTGAGTCGGTCGCCTTACGCTATTTTAATGCAGCCGGCACCGATGCGGAAGGTGATATCGGTGAAAACCACACTCCCGAAACACATCTTATACCCTTGGCATTGGATGCCGCTCTAGGGAAGCACCCGTCCCTCACTGTTTTTGGCGATGATTATGATACCCGGGATGGTACATGCATTCGTGATTACATCCACGTCACCGACCTTGCCGTAGCACATTTATTAGCACTAAGAACCATTGGCCGGAACGGCTGTTTTAAGGCATATAATCTTGGGAGCGGTAATGGATTTTCGGTCAGTGAGGTGATCGCGTGTGCTGAGCATGTCACAGGACGCAAGGTTCCTGTTGTGGTTGGCGACAGACGAATTGGCGATCCGCCGATTTTAGTGGCAGGTAGCTCTAAAGCGCGTGCTGAGCTGGGGTGGGAACCAAAGTTTTCTGACCTCAATAATATAGTGCGAACGGCATATCTGTGGGCCAAGACCTCTATAGAATAATTCGTCAAATATATGACATTATCTATATTTGTGTGAGGAGATCTTTTGTAGTTATATTAATACTACAGAGGATAATATGGCCAAGATTTCAAAAAATGCGTTAGTAACCGGGATTACCGGGCAAGATGGCGCTTATCTTGCCCAGTTTTTATTAAACAAAGGCTATGAAGTTTTCGGCCTTTTTCGTAGGACATCATCGCTTAATTTCTGGCGCATCCAATGTCTTGGTATATCGGACCGTGTGAGCCTCATCCCAGGTGATGTATCGGATGCTGCATCTATTGTTGAAGCAGTAAAGATATCTGTTCCTGATGAAATATATCATCTTGCGGCTCAGAGCCACGTTGGCGCATCATTCGAACAGCCGAAGGGAACGACTGATATCAACGGTATAGGCGTCACGCGGTTTCTTGAGGCAATCAGAAATATCAATCCAAAGATTAAATTTTATCAAGCATCCACAAGTGAACTTTATGGTAACGGCCGTATTGAGGCATATAATGAGGATACTTCGTTTTGTCCGGCCAGTCCCTACGCGGCAGCCAAATTATATGGTTACTGGATGACTAGAATCTACCGTGAATCGTATGGACTTTTTTGTTGTAATGGCATTCTTTTTAACCATGAGTCGCCGCTTCGCGGGTTGGATTTCGTGACACGTAAAATTTCCAACCAAGTTGCTAGAATCAAGCTAGGTTTGGATGATTCTTTAAAAATTGGAAACATCGATACAAAACGTGATTGGGGATACGCACCAGAATATGTTGAAGCTATGTGGCTCATGCTTCAGCAAGATAAGCCAGATGATTATGTAATCGCTTCAAATGAGGCGCATTCTGTCCGTGAATTTATTGAGCATGCCTTTGATGCTGTAGGGTTGGATTGTAAGCGTTATATGAAAATAGATAAGAGCCTTATACGCCCATTGGATGTTAATTATTTACAGGGGGATAACAAAAAAGCGTCATTGAAATTAGGGTGGAAATGTAAGACTAAATTCGATGAGCTAGTTAAGATCATGGTTACTGAAGACCTCACACGTTGGCGCAGATACATGAATGGCGAGCACTTCCCATGGGATGCACCAAACCATACAGAAAATCTTCGCATTTTGACAAGGGTGTTGCGGAGATAGTGCCGTGATTCCTGTAGCAGAGCCATCTCTTGATGGTCGCGAACTAAAATACGTAACAGAAGCATTAAAGTCCGGTTGGGTCAGCTCCAAGGGTAAGTTCATCGAGCTCTTTGAACAAAATTTTGCTGCGTACTGTGGCAGGAAATTTGGCGTATGCACATCTAATGGTACTGTTTCTCTTCATTTAGCCCTGCTTTCTCTTGGGATCGGCAAAGGTGATGAAGTTATTGTCCCGAGCTTTACTTTTGTGGCAAGCGTAAATGCAATTACATATACCGGCGCCAAACCTGTTTTTGTGGATAGCAACCCGGTATATTGGGGCATGGATCCGGATAAGATTGATAGCGCCATCACATCCAGAACCAGAGCTATTATGATTGTGCACCTGTATGGCCATCCTTGCGACATCCAGCCCATTGTTAGTATAGCCAAAAAACGTGGCTTATACGTAATAGAAGATGCGGCCGAGGCCCATGGTGCCTGTTATCGCGGTAGGAAGATTGGTTCATTCGGCGCCATCAGCAGTTTTTCTTTTTTTGGTAATAAAACGATTACAACCGGTGAAGGCGGGATGTGCCTGACGGATAATGAATCGCTATATAAAAAAATGCGTGTTCTGCGTGATCACGGAATGAATCCGAAGCGGCGCTATTGGTATGATGTTGTTGGCTATAACTATCGCATGACAAACCTGCAAGCCGCGCTTGGTATGGGGCAATTCGAACAGCTTGATAAGTTTATTGAGAAAAAGCGCAAAATTGCTGAATGGTATAGTTCTGGACTCATGGATCTGCATGAAAAAGGCGTTATACAGCTACACCCAGAGATGGGATGGGCACGATGCTCATACTGGATGTACAGCTTGGTGATAAATCCAAGGCGAGCCGGCATATGCAGGGATGATTTAATTAAACAACTATTAGATGTCGGGGTTGAAAGTAGACCATTTTTTTATCCAGTACATATCTTGCCTCCTTACCGTAAAAATAAACCACCTTTTCCAGTCGCTGAAAAACTCGGGAAAAATGGGATTAATTTACCAAGCAGCGTAAAGCTTTCCCATGATCAGGTTAAGAAAATATGCAGCGTGATTCGTAAAACAATCACGAACAAATCAAAGTCTTAAGAAGATATGGCATTGTAAATGGATGGTAAAACCACTCTTCTTATTACTTTTAACTTCCCTCCGAGTGTCGGTGGCATTGAGACAATGCTCTATCACATAATGCGGAACATGCCCGGCAAGGTCATTGTAATGGCCCCATGGGTAAATGGCTGTGATGAGTTTGATTTAAAACAAAAATTTAGCGTGATACGCATCAGGTGCGGCAAAGCATCGCCATCAAGGGCAATAAAATTTTTAGTGCGTTCAATACCATTATTTAAAAAATTACATATTAACCACATACAATCAGGCAATATTTATGCCGCATTGGTGTCCATGGTGTTATCAAAAGTATACAACACACATTACAGCGTCTACGCGATGGGGATGGAAATCGCAATTATAAATACAAACCTTAGGTCTTGGCTTTATAAATGGCTTTTCAGATCAGTTCTTAAAAATGCTTCATGCGTACTATCTATAAGTGATTTTACTTCAAATGAAGTTATAAAATCAGGTGTATCAGCAAACAAGATTTTTAAGATTCCTTGCGGGATTGATACCACCACACTTGATTCTTTTTCGCAGGAAAAGTTTGAAATTTTTAAGAAGCGAGTTGTGAAACAATATGATCTTGATGGTAAAAAAATTATCCTAAGCATCTCGCGTTTGGTTCCAAGAAAAGGACATGACCTGGCAATCCTAGCGGTAAATGAGCTGCTACGTGATATGCCGGACGTGACATACATAATTGTCGGTGGCGGACCTGAGTTCGAGAATTGCAAAAAGTTAGTAAAAAAAATGTCGCTCGATAATAATATAAAATTCACCGGGCAAGTTCCTGATGAGGATATTGTGAATTACTATTATTTAAGCGATTTATTCGTTCTACCATGCCGGCATATTAAAGAAACATCGGATGTGGAGGGCTTCGGGCTGGTCTTTCTTGAAGCAAATTATTGCGGCAGGCCGGTTGTAGGTGGTAATAGCGGCGGGATCCCTGATTCAGTTGAACATGGAAAAACTGGCTTTATTGTTGATCCTGCAGACCGCAAAGACATTGCTCAAAAGATAAAATTACTTCTGACAAATGATGACCTCAGAACCAAGATGGGCGTGTATGGTCGAAAACGTGTAATTGAATTCTTTAATCACGATATAACTGTAAAAAAAATTATGGAAGGTTTGTCGCGATATTATTCTTGAAGTCCTTTAATGACTTTTGAATACTCGCTCGCCACCTTGTCCCATGAACGGCTTATGGCAACCATTCTTGCTGCATTGCCCATGTTCATGCGCATTTCAGGGTTTTCAATAAGACTTTGGATTAATTGTGATGTTTCAGATGGATCAGAGGGATCATTGATTAACAGCCCGCTTTTTTTGTCATCAATAAGTTCTGATGCTCCTGCCAATCTTGACACTACACTTGGTAAGCCACAAGACATGGCTTCTATAATAACCAGGCCGAATGGTTCATATAATGTAGGCAGCAGAAAAATATCGGCCATTTGGTAATATTCTAATATCGATTTAGTGTGTGGAATGAATGTCACTAGATTTTTAATTCCAAAATCATCAGTGACGCGCACAAATTCAGGAATATCACCCTGTCCAACAACCACCATTCGTGTCCCGGCGCGGATATTTTCCGGAAGTTTTGCAATGGATTCTATAGCAACTCTTAAACCTTTTCTTGCGTACGCACCAACAAATATAACTACCGTATCACTTTCATTAATTCCAAGTGAAGCACGCATGGTTCGACGACGTTTCTGTTCCAACTCATTGTTGGGTGGGTGAAACATGTCTGAATCTACGCCATGATGGATTATGTGGACATTTTTATTAATTCCAAAGTGCGTAGATAATTCTTTAGCTACAGTATTTGATATAGCAATGTATATTTTGTTTTTGGTGTAAAATTTCTTTTCGAGAAAGACATTATAATCAAGTAATAATTCGTGATATTTCGCCCTTATAAGCCCTTTGGGCCCGCGTGGGAGGACTCCAGCCCAAGCCTCTTTTGGTAAATGTTGTCTCGCTTCGCGCCAGGCCGCGTGTATGAATTGCAGTTGAACAATGTCGCTTATCAGCGACGAAGTGCCGGTAGAATGTACTAAGACACTTTTACGATGCCGCAACCGTTCTAATGCCAGTATCAATGAAGATATGCCGTGATATATTGCGCCAGTAATTATTGATGGCTTATGTATTAGAGGACGTATTTTTTTAAATTTTATTTTTTTTAAAACTTCTTGATCATCAAGCGTATAAGCAATGGCGCTGATATTTTGGTCACCACATAGCCTCCTGATTATTTCAAGCGTGGATCGGTCTTGCCCCCCTTCGCTGTTCAGGTTGTGAATGGCGAAAAAAAGATGTGATGTTTGATCTTTTTTCTGAGTTTTATATCGCATTATATCCAGTGTACAATTTTTAGTTTCATCCACAAGTCCATGTTGCAAATCTCTATGGCTAAACCGCCTCAGTAAACCACGGTTATGGTAAAAGAGCCGGCATAATCACCTGGGACCTGATTGCGCAGTATCACGTTTCGTGTTGCTCCAATAAACAGGTTTTGTGTTCCGCCAGGCCCAATCATCCCTGTTCCTAATGGGAAAGAGTGAAAATTACTTACTCCTATTTCCTTGTCAGAGCTCCCTCCATTACTTGTCACCATTTTTATTGAACCGTTGGCAGGGAGATGGATTGCGTAATCACGATTAGGTTCTCCAGTCACTGTAAAGCTTGCGTTTTCAGAATTTTCAGTCGTTCCCGGCGGTACCGTTTTAGGCAGGGAGCCTTGTATCGCCGTGCCAAAATTGAGATCAGAGATTTTTGAAATAGATAACACGGCTATAACGGTCTGGACAGCTTGCGCAACGGCCGAAGCCGCTAGCGCCTTATAATATACCGCCGTGTTTAATGCTATCGTTGTAATTAATAGTTGGATTAAATGATTTCGTAGGCGCATTGATGTCCTCCTTGACAACAACATGAATACTTATCGAGCAATTACTTAAAAACTTAAGCTCATGGCCGCTAGCTAGCTATGCTTGTATGGCAACTGGCGAATCGCCGCAGCACTCTGAGAATCCGTCAAAACTTCGGCGGTCTAGCCATCCAGCTATTATGGAGACGCACTCAGAATTGTCGGCGATCACGAACATGCAGAACTGAGCCATCCGATGCGTCAACCACAACTTGTCTGCCGGCAACATAAAATTCGTACGCGTATTTCGCGTCAACAGTGCGCCCCATATCCGGTTTTGAAGCCCATAACACAAGACTTCCGCCTTCTGGCGTCGCAGGTTTTAAATCCGGCAGTGCAGTAAGTGCTTTTACCCCCGCTTGCTCTGTTGTAAGTCTCTCCCCTGAAGGATTCACACGGACAAAAGGAAGATAATCCGAGTAAACGCTAATGAGTTCTCCATTTTTGCCAAGATTAATTGATATATTACCATATGGAGCCAATGGCACACCATTACGGGATTGCCTAAAAAAAACTTGTGCTGACACCGGACCACTTTTTGTTGAGACTTTTTCTAACAACCAATCATTCTCTACCATTAAAAGGGGCTTAATCGATTCAATGATTTGTGCCGCGCGTGTTTCTATTTTTGAAATATCCAATGTAGAAAAACCTGGTACGCCGTTTTTAGCCGCAGTATCGGTCTTATCATCAACCGCCATGGCCAGCTTTGAATGAATCGATGCCAGCGCCCCATTTTTTAAAAACTGCGGCTCCAAACCTGGACCAAATCTGCTTTGGAATACTTCCCATGCGTTATCAACACTCCTGATGGTGTCATTGGTACTTTTTATGATATTTTTATTTTTTATTGAAGGCGCTGGCCTAAAGGACTTAGCAGGAATAGTGCCTGCTGATATTAAACTTGTAGAATCATTGGAAATGGCTGCATCAGTTAAGCGTTTTAAATAGAAAAAATAAAATGCACCCCCCACAGCGGCAATAACAACTACCACTACAGGTACGCGCAGCTTGTTCATCAATTCACCATCGTCTCAAAAATCAGTGTTTCTGTAGGCCCATTTGATGGAATTAAACCAACCTGAAACTTAACTACATCACCGCGCTTGGCTGTCGCGTTCACTTTAACCCACACAGCTGTCGTCCAACTTTTATCAAAGTGCGGATTGGTTGAAAAATAACTATTACCCAGCGGAACATGCATGGTCGGATTCAGGGCTGACAATGAATCAACGATTTGAGTCCCATTTATCTTAATATAAGTGATCTGAACTTCTGAATC
>CAYHPW010000026.1:0-35737 GCA_964358645.1 uncultured Bacteriovoracaceae bacterium
ACAGATTCTCCTTTAATTACAACGCACTCGCGAAAACGGGTGTCAAAGTCACGCCACGCGCCAGTTCTTTGGCGCTGGTGATGATGGCAGAGAAAGAGAGTTTAAGATGGAAATGAGTATGAATTTATTTATTCAAAGATTATTGATTTTATTTGTGTTTCTGGCCACGGTTAGTTTTCTTGCGCGGGCTCAAGAAGACCAGCCAATAGGGATGAAAGATGATCACTTAAAGCCTATCATGACGCTTAAGGGGCATGATAAGATGGTACGTTCAGTAGCTTTCAGCCCTAATGGTAAGATGATTGCCTCTGGGTCTGATGATCAAACAATCCGTTTATGGGACACTAAAACAGGAAAGCTCATTAGGATGCTTAATGTGGAATATTGCACTGCTGAGTCTGTTGCCTTTAGCCCAGATGGCAAGGTGCTCGCGGCAGGTTATAATGATGGCACAATACAACTATGGGACATCGAAACAGGAAAAAACATTAGTACGCTTAAAGATTATTCAGGATCATCAGTTTATGTAGTTTATTCAATTGCTTTCAGCCCAGATGGTACGCTGCTTGTCTCTGGAAACTTGCTTGGTCAAGTCATGCTTTGGGACGTCCAAACAGGTAAGAAAATTAAGGAACTTGATAAGCATCAGGGCATTGTCAATTCAGTCGCTTTCAGCCTTAGTGGTAATATGATTGCCTCTGGGTCTAATGATCGAACAATCCATTTATTTGACACTAAAACAAGAAAGCTCATTAGGTCGCTTAGTAAGTATTTTAGCATGGTTGAGTCTGTTGCCTTCAGCCCAGATAGCAAGGTGCTCGCGTCTGGTTCTAATGGTGGAAAAATACAACTCTGGGACGTCAAAACAGGAGAGAATATATGGACGCTTAATGTGGATCCAGACTCGTATACTACTATTTTTTCAGTAGCCTTCAGCCCTGATGGCAAGGTGCTCGCGTCTGGTTCTAATGGTGGAAAAATACAACTCTGGGACGTTAAAACAGGAAAGAATATAAAGACGCTTAATGAGCGTCTTGGCGGTATTTTATCAGTCGCTTTCAGTCCAGATGGTAAGACGCTAGCGTCTGGATCTAATGATAACACAATCATGCTTTGGAAAATCGAGCCCAGTTCCCCATGGGAGAGTTTTAATGAAGATTTTTCGTTGGAGAATCTTGAGCCATCCATTAAAGAAGCCGCGAGATTTGTTTATCCTGAAAAGAGTGTGTTTTTACAATCCATAGCTAGGATCGTCTCAAAGCTCCCGCCTCTAGACACGAGTGATCGGGTTACTTATCAGTCGTTGTTAGGTAATTTAAAGCGGCTTTACATATTAAATTCTTTAAAACCACTTTTTGAAAACATCGAATCTGAAGTGGTAGAACAGAAAGTATTGCCTGTTTATCAGAAGATGCATCAACATTATTTAAATTCAAAAGAGATTCAAGATTTTCAGCCGATATTCACTAGTGAAATCCGCGCACCACTTTCGCTTGAGATCTTGCGAGCCGCGCTTGAATCGCAGAGGACATTTATATGGACTGAGTCTGATCGTAAACAGTTTGAGGAACTGATGGCTTTGATCGGTCAGGCTGTTGCTGCGAATGCTGGCGCAGAGAGTGTGAGAGCGGTTGTTGCGAAGATGGATGAGGATGGGTTTGTAAAGATGTTTGAAGCTTTGGCTGGCTCGCCACGCGCGAGGGCTTTGGCGCTGGTGATGATGGCAGAGAAAGAGAGTTTGCGGGGGAGATAATGATCGAAGACCGCATTCAACATGCCTGGGATCTACGCCGCGCTCAAAAAATTGAAGAGTGCCTGAGGCTGGTCCCTGTTTTAAAAGCCGAAGTGGCCGGCTCGGAGCTTGATCCTGCGCAAGAGGCGGAGCTTCAGCTGCTGGAAGCCTCTTTGCTTCGCGTGCAAGGAAAGATTGATCGCGCCCGTACTAAAGTGGAAGAGACGGGAGAGTATTTGTTTAAATGCGGTGTTGGTGTGCATTTTAATTTAGAGTTTGAAAGAGGCGTGACGTTTTTATTGGATGGATCTTTTGCCGAGGCGCTAGATCATTTTCTCCGTGCTGCTGTGATTTGCCGGGCTTCCGACCGTGATATGGAAAGAAAAATCCAGGCACTTTTAAATGCCGCGATTTGCATGGAGAACCTTCAACTTCCGATGGAAAAGACTTTGTCGGAGATTGAATCCGCTATGGATGCACGAGGGGATGTATCTGGTGTTAAAGATCAACTCTGTGCGCTCAGAGTGAGGCAGACATTTAGACAAGGTCAGATCGACGCAAGCTTTGCTTCTGCTGAGAAATCATCGCCTGAAATGAATCAGGCTCGTTACCAGGCGCTTTGGATGACAGCCCTTCCGTGGCATTCACGGTTTAGGCTTGCTGATGGTGAGGCGCTTTCAAACCTGAGTGCCGCTCCTTTCTTTCATCAAAAAAATTACCGCTTAAGAACGCTCCAAGGTATTTTGCACCCGCAGGACATTAATGCACCAAGAGCCTCTGATTTTGCAGACAGGATTTATCTTTGGGTTTGGATGTGGCTTAGAAGCCCGAAGGAATTCCCGCTCGAGCGGATCTTGGCTGTCTTATCGCAAACTGAGCTTGACCAGATTCTTTATAGGCTGACGGCCGAGGATAGGCAGATGCTCCGCAATGCGCTTCTATGGCTCGGGCTTTTTGATCCTGCAAGCTCGGCTTCATTACAGTCGCTCCTCAGGCGGCTAGGGCAGAGCGGACTCAGGCACGATCCTGTTTTTGAAATTGAGTGGCTTTTGGTTCTTTGGTTGCAAGCTGAGCGTGACGGTAAGTCCCTGGTCGCCAAGGATACGCTTACGGCGTTGAGGCTTCATAAGCTTTGGAATTCTTCTGAGATCCGTTTTCGTGAGATCGTCGAGCAGATTCAAGGAAAAGGCCCGAGTGGCGCTTGTACCGGTGGTGAAAGTTTTGACGGCCTGGTAGGCCATCTCAGACAACTCCTCGATCGTGAGGATTCAACTTTTGGGGAGCGACTTCTGGTGGATCTTGATCGATTCCAGATCCGCGTGACCTCGACCGGCGAGTCGTTGATTTCACAGCCCATTGCTTGGGCTTTGGAGATCCTGCGTGATCAGGAAACGGTTAGCTGCGAAGAGTTCGCGCTCGTTTGTTTCGGTATCCGGCGCTACGACGAGCTTATTCACAGGGCAAAGATCATGAACCTTCTTTCGCGCATCAAGTATCTTTTTACGTCGGCTGCTGTCGGCCCGCTTCGCTTGGGGATCAAATCAGGGTTTGTCTTCGCGCATGGTTCTTGGAAGGGGCTCATGCTTGTGAAATCTGAAGCCTCTCCACTCAGGGTTCGCTTTGCGCCTGAATGGAAGCAGTTTATCCACTCAGGTGGTCAGAGCGAGCGTAGGAATGGTGATCTGCTGAGTACCAAGACATCTCAGCAATCGTCGCAAAATATATTTGTCAATAAAGTGAGTGAGACGCTCCGGCGCGAGGAGCTCGAGGATCTCATTGGAAAGTCGCGCGCGACCGCAAACCGTCAACTGCTTATGTGGAGAAAGCAAGGGCTTCTTTTTAAAGAAGGCGGGGCTCGCAGCACACGTTATCGTTTATCTGAAAAGCTGCAGGCACAGCTTGCGGAGTCCGGAAGAGGGTTTTTAAGGTGAGGTGGATTATGATGAAAGCGTTAATCAGATTTATGTTGTTGGTCTTGAGCGTCGTTGAAATTTCATTACAGGCGGCAGAGCCGATTGGTGATCAGGCAATCGTCAAGGTGAAGTCTAGATTTTGCGATCCAGATCAGGGCGATGGAATGCTTGCAGGGTCTGGAATTTTGTTTCGCAGCGGCAGCGGTGTTTTTGTGCTTACGAGCGAGCATGTGGTGCTTCACGCGCGCGCGCACGTGAATACGCGCGCTAATACGGAAGATCTGCTTGTTTGCCACTCGGTCATGAATACCTCGCTTCGCGAGGAGCGGCCAGCGAAGTTGCGGGCGGCGGATTGGAGTACTGGGTTGGCGCTGCTTGAGATTTCAGGTGGTGGGCTTTCTGGTTTATCAATCCCTGATATTTCTGTTTTTGGTGATTTTAGTTCTTTGAGTGTTCACACTTTTGGCTTCCCGCACGAGTCGGCGAGTATGGTTCAGGACCCTTCTGGGCGGATTTTGACCATGAACGGGCAACGTCACCGGATTCCAGGTGTATCAAGCACAATGGAGATTGCGGCTCATGGAGAATATGGAATGAGTGGCGGCGCCGTGCTGGATAGCAGCCGGAGTTCAGTGATCGGGATTCTTTCACACCAATTCCTGTCACTAAAGCGCGGGGACCGCTCGGAGTTGAAGCAGTTTCAAGCCGAAGGCTCTGATGTGGATATTCTCATTGCGATCCCCGCCACCCAGGCCCGGAGCTGGATTGAAGGTGTGCTGAACGGTACAATTAAACCTAAGATAGTTCGTGATCCCGCTGAGCAGCTTGTAGGCGGTCAATCTGTTCTTTATAGCGGTGTTCTACTAGCTAGCATGGGCGGAGGTGACGGTGTGGGTATTGGCGGAGTTTCCGGGAACAGCGCACAGAGCAGTGGCCCGAGTCACGCGACATTTTATATTGCTAACTCCAAAGTGATCCCAGATTGCGATGAATCAGCGCTTGAAAAAAGCCAGGCACAGCAGTGTAAATGGATCATGCGCATCCGAAGTGAGTTGTTAAGGAGAAACACCGTAACAATCCCGTTCTTTGTAGCGCACGAAGGAGGTCTTCGTATGAAGCGGGTTGAGTACAACTCGCTCGAGGAGTTTTTTGTGAATCTAGGTGACCCGTCACTGTCACCGGTTCTTGGTATTCAGTCATCTGAATTCGGGCCAAAATATGCTTCTTCTACTTCGGTGGCGGCGGTAAAAATCGGTCAAGGCCTGCGTTCGACTTTGAATGGTTTGGCCGGGCAAACGCCAGCGAAAGTAGCCGCGCTGTTGGATGAGATTTCAGTGGTATCAGACCTGCTCATATCCGGGAACGCTGACCTTATCCACCCACAGCGCCTTTCAGAGCTAGCAAACGGAACCAGCTCTGCGTGGGAGTCGCTCTTTAACCAGAATTTTGAACAGACCGTCGAGATGCTGCAGCTACTGAAGCAGGTGGAGCGGTAGATTTTGCTAGCTTTGATTTCACCTCGATCTGGATGGAATGAATATTCACTCACTTAGCAGCGGCGTTTTCGGCGCCTGCGGGCATGAACGTCACCGAGGCGGTGTCGTCGCCGATCAGGCGTGCAGAGCCGTGTAGCTCAATCGCATATCCTGAAGCCAGATTCATCGGCGCTGGATAGTCGATGCTGTGGACATTTGAGACATAGCCGGCATAAGTCCAGCCATTTTCGGCATCCTCTGTGATTTCTGATGAGACATCCATATTGCCGCCTGCGTGGCGTGTGACCTTGATGGTGGCGGGGTTCGGCTCGCGGTCAATGAACAAGTACCTGGTGCGGAATCCTATCTTTGTATCTTGCAGGCTTCCAGCCAGCGAATCAAGAATGGATGTCAATGAAGCATTGCAGACATCATACGATTTACCGCCAAGAGCGGTTGCCATCTCCTTGTAACGTGTCCCTACGTATGACCGCCCACCACGGCAATTATCGGTTCTGTAATTCGCAACTGCTGCATGGAAAGATACCTGCGCTTGGCTTGTCTTAAGCGCTTTAAACTGGGACAGGTAGTAATTAAAACTTGAAGCCATCGTGCCATTTTGCGGTGATCCAGCCGCTTCGCATGGGCCGACCCAGCCGTCCTGCCGTGTACACATCGTCACGCCTGAAGTGTCATTCCCATTGCCGACCACGAAAATCACGAGCAGGGCATCCTGCCTGATAAGGTTGGTGCCTAGCGCGCGTTCATAAAGTGCTTGCCTGATTGTTTCAAAACCTGGTTCTTGCCCGTTACTGGAGTTGCTTATGTCACTTTTGCCGATGAACCCAGTGTAGCGGTCAAATTGTCTAAATAAGCTTTGTGTAATCATTCCAGGCAATGGAAGTGCCGCGCCTGGATAAGGCGCCACCCATTGTGAGCCCCAGTTGCCGTCATGTTTTGATGCGACCACTTGGTCCATCACGCGGTTTGTGGTCAAAGGCGTTGTGGCGAAGTGGTAGTCCCAGCCCCTGTCTTCAAGACCTTTTAAAAAAACCGGCATTTGCTTGGCGATTTTAGTATAAATTTCAAATATGGAACCCGTATCATCCTCGGCAAGAAGTATGTCGACTTTCGGTGGTACGGTGAAGTGACCCGGAGCTTGCTGGGTTTGAGTCGTGGCTGTTACTATGAATGCCTGCTTTCCGCACCCAGACAGCCAGACCAGACCTGCGCTAAAGGCCATTGCCGCGGCTATTGTAAAGTTCTTATTAATGCTCTTCTTCAATAGAATAGACATATAAATTCCACTTCTAGGTACACTTCAGAGCAAGGCTGATGCCATATATAGTCATGCATGGATATATATGAAAATTATCGTGTTAAAACACTGATTTAAGGTGCTATAATTAATTAAAAATGAGTTTATAGGGCGCGGGTTTTTACCCGTGTTTCATTTTTATGAATGACGACTGTCTAATTTTTTTACACAGGAAGGTGAGGCATGGAAAACACACCTAAAATCATGTTTGATGACAATACTCCTCATTGGTACGTGGCGCTGGGGGACCGCTGGGGCGGACCGTTCACCGCGACTGAGGTTTACAAACAGGTCTTGAGCCATGAGATAACCTGGGCACATTATGTTTGGAAGCCCGGTCAGACTGAGTGGAAAAGGATATGTGATCTTAAGACGTTCCAGTCGGCCGTTCCCACTTTGCCTGGCAAGGAAGTAAAAAGTGAAGTCAAACAAGCTGCGGTTAGCCCGCCGCCACCGCCAAAGAAGACGGTCTCTGAAGAAAGAAAATGGTTTGTTTATCAAAATGATACACAGCACGGGCCGTTTTCTGGTGACGAGATCGCGCGTTTTCTGAAATCAGGCCGCATAAATAAACGTACTTACATTTGGGCTGACGGGATGACTAATTGGGAAGCGCTTGAGCGAGTGCCGCAGCTAAAAGGCCTGTCCGGTGGGCAAAGCCAGCCGCCAGCGCGTGGAAAAACAATGGCTCCTGATCACAGGACCGCGCCTAGAAGGCCGCTTCTTGCCAAGATAGTCATGGCTAACGACAACTCGGTAAATGTCGGGATGTGCCGGGATATCAGCATAGGTGGGATGCAGGTCCTCACTGATAAGATCCCAGGTTCAGTGGGCCAGAAAATCAAGTTTAACGTGAGTTCAACGACCGGTGAGATCCAGCCGTTCGTTGCCCAGGGAACCATCGTAAGATTGCTGGAGGATGGAAGAGGGTTCAGCTTTAGGTTTCATAAAATTACGGACGCGGCTATAAAGGCTGTAGAGACCTATATCAATGGAAGTAACTGAACTATTCGAAGCTACCAAGTACGCAGGCGGTGGTATGCAGCCTGCCGGGTTCCCGCCTTTGCCTGAGGATTGGGAGTCACAGTGGACAACATTCCAAGCAGACTTAGTTTCGATATTCATGGTCACTCATCACAAGAAGAAGTGGAACACACCTCGCGTGTTGCTTGTGATACACGGCCTGGGTGAACATGGCGGCAGATACCTGCACTTTCCACATTATCTGAAAAATGTCGTTGATGCAGTTGCCTGTATGGATTTGCGCGGGCATGGGCGCTCGGAGGGCGTGCGCGGGCATGTCGATGATTTTAATCTTTACGTGGATGATGTTGCCAAGGCCATAAGTCTTCTTGATGAGGAGCTGAAGCGGCGTTTCGGTGGTTCCGAGATTCATGTTCTTGGTCACAGCATGGGCGGGTTAGTGCTTCTGCGGCTTTTGTTGAAGAAGGGAAATCTACCGATCAAGTCTGCCGCAGTTTCCGCCCCGCTCCTTGGCATCAGGTCATCGGTCAATGCTGTTAAAAAATCTGCAGTCACGTTGTTGTCAAAAATGTGGGGGACATTTCATTTAACATCAGGTTTGAATTCAGCCAAGATCTCCCATGATCCTGCCGTAGTTAAGGCATATGACACTGACCGCCTGGTGCACAAGAAGGTGACGCCTAAGTTCTTTGTGAGTCTTCAGGCCGCCATATTGGATACTGTTCAACGAACGGCTGGCATAAAGCCGCCGCTGCTTTTTCTTGTGCCTCTTGCTGATGAAATCGTGGGCCCTGACAAAACGATAACGTTCTTCAATGAATTAAAACACCGGAACAAGCGCATAAAGATGTATAAAGATTTTTTTCACGAGAGCTTCAATGAAGTCGGCAAGGAACAGGCATTCCATGATCTTGAGGAATGGATCGGGATGTGGCGTGATGGTGGCTGATTCTTCCACCATGAAGCTGCAGCTTGCTAATCTGGTAAGAAAACTAAGCTATCGTGAAGGTGATTTCTTACTGGCCTCTGGGAAGCGGAGTTCGTTTTATATTGATCTTAAGGCCACGACCCTACACCCAGAAGCCGCAAATCTGATCGGAAAACTTGCTGTCGCTAAGGTGAATGATTTAGGGCTTATGATTGCTGGCGTCGGCGGGTTAACGCTTGGCGCGGATCCGCTTGCAACGGCCGTATCGCTTGCGGCATGGCAGGAGGGTATGTTCTGGCCAGCCTTCATAGTGCGCAAGGACGCAAAGGATCACGGAACATCAAGATACATAGAGGGTGTTGAAAATATCCAGTTAGGCGCGAAGCTTTTGGTCCTTGAGGATGTGGTCACCACCGGAGGATCAAGCCTCAAGGCTGTAGAGCGTTTGCGTGAATCCGGGTTTGATCCAGTGGCCGTGCTCGCGGTGGTTGATCGCGAGGAGGGCGGCGCCAAGGCGATCGCGGATGCCGGTATGCAGTTCATAAGCCTGCTCACGCTTCGGGATGTGCGTGAGTCGCGGTAGTTGGTAATAAAACGGTTTTTAGCTCTTCTTACTCCCGCCGCTTAAAATCCACTTCCGTCCGGTTGAATAGACCAGTAGAGCCATGACGCCGAATGCGACGTATGGGACCCACTGGCTTGAGGCTAGTTCCGGAAACACCTTGCTTAGATCAAGTGATGTAACCCACTTTTCTTTGAGCGAAAAAATGGCAATGCTTATTCCAGCGATGGCCCCGCCAGCGATCAAGCCCGATGACAGGAGCACGCCGGGGGAACTCTCGGTGTCTTTTCCAAGATCTTTCGTCCGCAATGAGCGATCCACCAGCCAGCGGATAATGCCGCCGAAAAAGATCGGCATCGATGCTGAAATCGGAAGGTAAACCCCCACTGCAAAAGGCAGTGACGAGATTCCGCAAAATTCAAGCACGATAGCGATGAATACGCCTATCAGCACCAGGCTCCATGGTAGTTTTTGCGTCAGTATGCCGTCGATGATGAGCGACATAAGGCGCGCCTTTGGTGCTTCGTACTTCTGTACCGCTGTGCCGTCATCGCGTGTTTTTAGTACGCCGTTTATGCCAGGGTCGACGAAGTAAGCGAGTTTGCCATGGGTGTCGACCAAGTATTTTCCGGCTGCCACTTCACCTACTGGATCAGTGAGATGGAGAACGGCGTATTCATTCTGATCTCTTTCTGCATCCGGTCCCTTAAGTTTCTCATTTGCAGTCAAGGAAGAGGTAGGTGCGGTGAAATTTGGATAATCAACCTTGTGATAAATAGTTGAGGCGTCATTAAGGAGAAGAAGCGTGTAGCCTATCACCAGCGCCGAGGTCAAGGCGCCAACTAACAGCGCTAGCTGCTGTGAGCGGGGGGTCGCGCCAACTAGAAAACCAGTCTTCAAGTCCTGCGAGGTTGTGCCGCCATTCGAGGCCGCGATGCAAACGACTGCGGCTATGCTGAGCGCGGCAACGCGGTACTGCGGTCCCACCCAGCCCATTATTACAAAGGCCAGGCAGGTAAGGAGCAGCGTCGCGACAGTCATGCCGGAGATCGGGTTTGACGACGAGCCTATCTCACCGGTGATGCGAGACGAAACAGTGACGAACAGGAACCCAAACAGAATGATAAGAAGCGCGCCTAGCAGGTTTACGTGTAAGGTTGGGGCAAACCAGATTGCAAGCACGAGACCGAGCGATCCTCCGCCCACCCATTTCAGCGGGATGTCGCGCTCCGTGCGTGGAGAAAGTGAGCGGGTGATCCGGACCCCCGTGGCTTTCAGGCTAGCAAAACCAGCGGCGAACGATTTAATGATCGTAGGGAGGCTTTGGAACAGGCTGATTATGCCGCCAGCGGCAACCGCGCCTGCGCCGATGTAAAGCACATAGTTTTTCCATACCTCGTGCGTTGACATATCGGATATGAGCTTTGTGGCGGGGAACAGCGGTTCCTTCAACCCTCCGCCAAATAGCATGATCGCCGGGATCAGCACGAAAGATGAGAGCACGCCGCCTGCCACCATGATCGACGCGATCCGTGGGCCGATTATGTAACCAACACCAAGTAGCTCCGGTGAAACCTCGGTTGAAAAAGTCGAACCTTTATACCAAGTGATCGCCTTTTCGGGGACGTCCTGCCACAGCTTGAGTGCGACGTTCATGAATTTGTAAATGAAGCCTATACCGAACCCAGCGAAGACTGTTTTGGCGTTTGTCCCGCCTTGTTCGCCTACGATGAGCACCTCGGCGCAGGCAGTGCCTTCCGGATACTTAAGCTTGCCATGCCCCTTTACAATCAGCGCCCAGCGAAGCGGGATCATCATTAGAACCCCGAGCAATCCGCCGAGTATCGCTACCAGCATGACTCGCGTGATTTCCATGTCATACCCGAGGATCAGGAGAGCCGGCATGGTGACCGCGACGCCGAAAGCTATTGATTCACCAGCCGAACCGGTGGTTTGGACGATGTTGTTTTCTAATATGCTTGCCTGGCGGAAGCCGAAGATCTTTGAAAATGCCTTGAAAATCGTGATCGACAGGACCGCGACCGGGATCGATGCGCTTACCGTCATCCCGACTTTGAGCGCTAGGTAAAGCGACGAGGCGCCGAACACAATGCCAAGTACAATGCCAAGAAGGATCGGTACTATGCCTAATTCTGGTATGATCCGTTCGTTAGGGATGAATGGTTTGTGAGCGACAAGTTCGTCATTTATATGGTGTTGCATGGCGCGGTTTCTCCTCGCCTCAATCTATAGCGCATATTTTTTAATTCACAGGAAAAAATCAAAAATGAAACTGTACGCCGACAATACCCCCAGCCAAAACCTACTACGGCCAGGGTTATTTGTTGTGATTGCCAGATAGAGTGGATCTCATCAGCGCTAACTCTTCGAAGTTGTGGACTGTAAGCTCGTGTCGGTTGTAGTGCCTGATTTTCTCTGGCCCGATTCCCCAGATTTCTTGGGCGTATTCGCGAATAGTGCGATCGCTAGAGAACTTGCCCATGCTCGCCGTGTTGATAATTGATTTACGTGCCCATTTTTCAGGCTCAAGATAAAGCTTGTCTACTTCGTTCTGGCAAGCGATGTAAGAAGTGTAATCGGCAAGTAGCATGTAATGGTCGATCCCTAGCAAGTTGTCTACGATTGGCTTGAAAATATTTCTATCACCGTGTGAGAACACACCATCACCTATCATGTCGATTGCTTGCTTGAGGTCTAGATTGCGAGCGTAATAGTCATAGGGGCGATACCCTGATCGTTTAAGGTTTCCCACTTGCTCCGCATTCAATCCAAAGATGAAGATGTTCTCGCGTCCAACCTCTTCCATGATCTCGATGTTCGCGCCATCGAGTGTTCCGATCGTGAGTGCCCCATTAAGGGCGTATTTCATGTTGCCGGTTCCAGAAGCTTCTGTGCCTGCTGTTGAAATTTGTTCAGACAGGTCTGAAGCGGGATAGAGCACCTCGCCAATTGAAACATTATAGTTGGGAATGAAAACTACTTTGAGAAGCTTGTTTGCAACTGCATCGTTATTGATGACCGCACCTACGGAGTTGATCAAGCGTATAATCAGCTTTGCCATGAAATAAGAAGGTGCTGCTTTGCCGCTGAAGATTATCACTCTAGGGGCCATATCCAGTGGTAGGCTACCTTGCGCATACATCTTGATTCGATTGTAGCGAGTGATTGCGTGTAAAACGCTTAAGAGTTGCCGCTTATATTCGTGGATGCGCTTGGTTTGACAATCAAACATTGCGTCAGTAGAGACATCAATCTTGGTTTGTTGAAGGATGAGCTCAGATAACCGCTTCTTATTGTGTCGTTTGACCTCGGTCCACTGCTTAAGAAAGGTTTGATCATCGCAGAGATCCCTTAATTTATGGAGGTCATCGAGATTGGTGATCCAGCTAGAACCGATCTTTGAAGTGATGAGATCGGCGAGACTTTGATTCGCGTGTTTGAGCCAGCGGCGCTGTGTGATTCCGTTAGTCTTATTGTTGAAGCGTTCGGGCCAGAGTTCGTAAAAGTCACGAAACAACTCTTTCTTAAGAATTTTGGTATGAAGCTCTGAGACACCATTTATTGAGTGGCTGCCTACAATAGCAAGATGAGCCATGCGTATGTGCTTTTCGCCATCCTCACCAACAATCGACATGCGCCGTAAGCGGTCACGATCCTTCGGGAAGCGTGAAGCGACCTCATCAAGGAAAAAGTGGTTGATCTGAAAAATAATTTGAAGATGACGTGGCAGGATATATTCAAGCATTTGCACGGGCCACTTTTCAAGCGCTTCAGACATGATGGTGTGGTTGGTGTAGCCAAAAGTCTTGAACGAAATATCCCAAGCCGCCTGCCAGGAGAGCCTGTGTTCGTCTAGAAGGATTCGCATCAGTTCTGGAATGGCGAGAGTCGGGTGCGTATCATTGAGATGGATCGCCACCTTTTTCGGAAGCAGACTGAGATCCGAGTGCTTCTTTGCGAATCGATAAAAAATATCTCGAACTGTAGCCGAGGCCAGAAAGTATTCCTGGCGTAACCTAAGTTCTTTCCCTTCCAGCTTGTGGTCTGCGGGGT
Source organism: uncultured Bacteriovoracaceae bacterium (assembly GCA_964358645.1). Lineage (GTDB taxonomy): Bacteria > Bdellovibrionota > UBA1018 > UBA1018 > UBA1018 > JBBTDV01. The sequence goes on from CAYHPW010000026.1 coordinate 12,987, forward strand.
AGAGGACCTTGGAGATGTTCTCGCTTTTCATCTTGGACTCGACCGCACCTAAGTAATTACCTTCGTTAAATGATTCTAACTCGAATTCACGCGATGATTTTGCGCTCCACAAGCGTAGCGTGTTGACTGTATTATTTCCGTAACCAGGGACCGGTACATCGAAAGCTAGTGCCATCACGTCATGGGTATCAATCCAGGAGTAGCGGGTCTGGCCGTTCTCATCGGTGTATTGAGCCACCCGGCCCTGATACTGAATCTTATGCAAGTGTTCCTGGCGCACGAATTCCCACGGATTGGTGTATCGTAGCCAACTATCAGGTGATTCGGATTGTGCGCCGTCCATGATTTTCTGGAAAAACATCCCGTACTCATACCTGATTCCGTATCCATACGCGGGCAAGTTCATTGTCGCCATGGAATCAAGAAAACAGGCCGCAAGACGTCCAAGACCACCGTTACCGAGGCCGGCGTCCCACTCTAGCTCGAGGAGTTCTTTGATATTAATCCCCATCTCTTTGAGAGCCATCTCACATTGGTCCATGATGCCAAGATTGATCAAGCTGTTTCCTAGGGTGCGTCCCATCAGAAACTCCATTGAGATGTAATACACTCGCTTTGCATCATTAACGTAATAGGATTGCTGAGTATCAAGCCAGCCTTCTACAAGCAGATCTCGTACGGAGTACGCCAAGGCACGATAAAGATCGGCCTTCGTGGCTGAATACTTGTCCTTGACCAAGGTATACTGGATATGTCGCATGTATGAACATTGCAGATCTGCGATCGTGGGTTTTGATGAGTTGACGGGAGTTTTATCGTGTTTCGACAAGGCTACGCGTCCTTTCAGATCGTTTATTAATTATCGAAAGTTTATCGAGCTGTGTGAATAATGCAATGTTTTTAACCCTGATATTCTATGAACACTACATACGTTATTGTAATGAACTGACATTACTGACAGAAGCTTATTATTTGATGGTAGTTTAAAAACTCTTCAAATTTCATTAAATTACACATAGTATTAAATTTATTGCGCAGCGCAATAAATTATTATATACAACCACCTGTTTACGTTATTAACGATCTTAGATTGTCAGGCGAGATGGTCTCTCCTACGAATCTGGGACTTACAGAGGTTTTTTATGAAACTTATAAATTCAATTTTGACCATTTTAACTTTCACAACATTAGCCTTTGCTGATCAAAAGCCATCTTACACTCTTGACAGCAAAGAGATAATTGGGACCTACACTAACCCCTCTAATAAAACAGATAAAGCAGAAGTTATAAAAAACAAACAAAAGATAACCGTTAATTTCCCAGATGAAGGCGTGGAAGCCGTTGTTTACGAAAAAGAAGGTAAACTTCTTTTCTCAACAGGTGTGTTAGATAGTGGTGAATGTGATGACCCGGGTTGTAGAGTACTTGTAAAAATCACAGGTATTATTTATCCAAAAGAAATTAAAAACCAATGGGTCCCTACAGTAAAGGCTACGTTTGTTCATAACTATTTGCACCCTGAATATGACGGCGACTCAGAAGGTGAAGAAAAAACAACAGAACATTATTTTAAAAAGTAGCAGCCCGATTTTGACGATAAGGAGCCTTTATATGAAACGCTTTTTAGGATTGATTGCACTAACAAATATCTTAATTTTAGCCCTGTTCTTATCCCCAGGAAAAGCTGACGGCAAATCTCTCACTTTAGATAATATTTTTCTTGTGTATGCTGACCTAAAATATTGGGAACCTGGTGATCGGGAATTTTATTTTCCACGAGCTGGCGAGGTCTTTTACGGGTTCCGTCCTTTAAGTGGCGTAAGTATTTCTGTTTCAGAAAATTGCAAGAAGCACATGTCCGTTGCTGGCGAATTAAGATCCTCAAATATTGTTTTACGTTGTTCCCCAAATGGTGACGTGGATAAAACATTTATATTTGCCACTTCATCAAAAAATTGGACCAACGATGAAGATATTGTTGAAGCCACATCGTTTACTTTTAGTGATAAAGTGAGTTTAAAACAAATTTCATCCAGTTCTTATTCGCTTGTGATCGAAGAATAATTTATTGTTGGTTGTATCGCCCAGCGTATCGGATTTTATAAATGTGAAATAGCTGTAGAAAAAGCTCATAGCGGCCAATGCCGCCATTTGGCTGTTGATTGCTGATGTCATTAACTGCCGCATCTCCTCATTCCCATTTACTGAAACAGAGACATCATTAGCTGTAACTATATCCGCCACGCTACTCGTGACCGTTGATCCGTTAATACTAACACTCACGTCATTTACTCCAGTTGAAGATGGCGGATACAACGTGATAATGTATCATTCATGACACATCTAGCGAACAGGAGGAAATAGGCCTAGAGTATAGCTATTGGACATATTTAATAATAAACATATTTTATTTATAAAGCTATTTACTTATTGCTTGCTGCTATACACTCAAATAGAGCTTGCCATTTCTGAACCTAGGGAAGGCACCACATACGCTCTGCTAAATTCAGAAGTAGCCAGCCCACGGAAAGACGATAATATCTCGACATACACATACAACACCGTATCATCCATACATTTACGCTCTGTCAGGAAAAACGATATTCTGCTCCTGCATGCACTTGTAAAAGGCACCTATGAACCGCCAGTAGGCGACGAAACAATATCGACGTTTTCAGCATATATCGCCTGTGATGGCGTAGTAGTCTCTCCTGTCACTAAGAAATCCATGAGACGTTACAGAGGGAACCATCATGGATCTCTTTCACTTACCGGTTCTTGCCGTATCACAGATGAAATATCCAACCCTATCACAGTGGCTTTGATGGTAAAATTCACCAGAACACCCGGTATTATTCATCCATACGGCACCACACTTGTAGTTAATCATTACCGGCCGATAACCAGTACGGATGATCTTTCACAGTTCTGGGCACCAATTGATTTTTTCAGCATCACGGGCCATGCCAATAGTGATTTCTTTTTTCAGAATCCAGCTGATCCATATGGAACCCGCTATAAACTGCTGAGTGTTGAAAAAAAATTCGAGCCTGAAGATAAAGTCTATATCAGTGCCCACGCAACTGCAGATGATCCTGATCCTGAAATCCCGATGTTTGGATTCGAACTCATAGCCAATAGCAAGCGCTTGTCAGGGAGCAGTGAAAACCCGATCCCCACTGAACTCAGCAGGATATCCCTGAATGCATTAAGCATGTGGTCGCCAGCTTCCAAAAAGACAATCGAGCTTCAGACACGCGTCTACGGTTTACAGGTCAGTTCTCGCCCAAACATGCGGGCTAGACCGCATCTCTCCAGACTAGAGGGAATAATTTTTCGGAAAAACAGACACCCCAATAGTATGTTTTTAACTAATGCCTTTAGAAGCAAGCCACCAAGGGACATGCCTATTCGACTCGACAATTCTGAACTCGACATTCTCACACCAAAGACTCTCACTTTTGCCCAGCCAGGTATCGTGAGAATCAAGGCTCATGCGACTATAAAAAACAAAGGCTCTAATGTGAAAAGCTGTTATCTACGTATTGCCGTGGAAAAAAATTCCAAGCAAGTCGCCCTCTCCGCACCAGCCAGCCGTTCCTTCAAACTCCCTTATGTTTTTCATTCGCTGCACGCTGAGCTGGTTTACGGGATAAAAAAGCCTGGAGATTACACCGTCAGGCCATATCTCTATTGTGCAAGCCAAGTCAACGAGGGACCCATCACCCTAATAAAAAATGGCTCAGAAGTTTTCATCGATAAATTTGAGCAAGAGCCATAAACAAGTAAATCCACCAGCCAGGCCAGGCTGAAGCTGTTGCAAGCCAGGATGTAAGTCAGTGTCGTGTAATCCTCTGTGCGTCACAGTATGAGGGCTGCGGCACTTCCAGCGTTGGAAAAATCCTCAGTTCTATAAAGTATTTGGTTTATCTCGCAGGAAGAGTTTTTAAGAGTTCTGAACTGAAGAGAATTGCTATAATGTGCGGCGCAGATGTGGGTGATGGTGGCAAGGAGAAACAGAGTTTTTTCCCTCTATTAATTTGGTATTTAAAACTTGCGCACTGCAGCAATGTTTGGTAGGGTGCGTGGCGAAAGGAGATAGGTATTTTATGAATTACATGAGTGTAAAAAATATCTGTTTTTGTCTGGCATTTTTCGCAGGAACTTTAATGAACCTCAACGCACAGGCTGCTGTGCAGAGTGGTCCAAGCAGTGACGAAATAATGAAATTTGTGGAAGATTGTAAAGTCAAAGCCAAAAATCTTACAGCGGCACTGTTGGTTGCAAATGGTGATGACGAGATGTTTGCGGGCGCATATGTTGATGTTTCATGGGATACGCAATATAATAACTCATCTACAAAAAATGAAATATTTCATGTTGGGTATTGGCTGAGTAAACCTGGTGTTAGTTTCCCGACTCATCTTTACAAATCATTTAAAGTTACAACTAAAGATAACCTTCATGTACCTAGCCCCACCCTTAGCGAGAAAGGATGCCGTATCATTAGCGTAGAAGTCGCGGCTGAGTAATTAATATTCCAACACGACCCTGATGGATCAGCTTGAGTGTATTTATAAGCATGATTGTTTTTGCTATGTATGAAGCGGTATGAAAAAAATTCTACTTGTATTATGTATTATTATGTTTGCTGGATGTAACGAATACTCGTCGCCTGGTGGTATTATTAAAACATCCTTTCTAGCCGTAAAGAAAAGCAATCTTGAAATATTTCGCTCTACGCTTACTGGGGATGCGTTGAAAAAATTCGGCAATCAGGAAGGCCTTGAATATTTCAGAAAACAGTTTGATGGCATTGTTTCGTTTGAGCTCTTTTTCATTAAAGATGCTTTTAAAGAAGTAATTATCTCAGAAGACGAAGTGCTCCGCTTTTATGGTGTTGATATTTCAGATGAGACGGGCCTGGAGGCTTTCTGGAATGTGACCGTAGAGTGCAAAGTGCGATTGGTTCCTATCAGAGATCCAAATTATATTTGCCGTCCTCCGGAGGTATGCCACAAGCCTGGCGGCATATCTCAGCGGAAAGAGATCACGCTTTGCCATATCAGTGATATTTCTGTTTTATGATGTCCGGCTTTGTCTAAGGTGAATTAATACTCCAGCATCGTGCTAAGGCCGCCGTCCTCGTCGCTTTCTGATACGATGACTTGGGGGGCGTGACCTGATCTTTTTCGGATGACTTCGCCTATTGGCCAAGCCGTCTCCCCTGATTTGTGCAGCTTCTTCAATACCGCATGTGCCTTGTTTTTTTCTGTGATGGCAACCATTCCGATGCCCATGTTGAATGTACGCGTCAGTTCATTAAATGGTAGTTTCGACTCCCGGCGAACCCACTCATAGATTTCAGGCAGCTTGCGGCGTGGCGGCAGTGTTATTTTGTAGCTGAATCTTTCCGACATTCTAGGAACATTAAGGAATCCCGAGCCTGTAATATGCGCAAGCCCTTTGAATGAGCCGCTTTTGATCAGCGGCACCAATTTCGTATAAATCCTTGTTGGCGTGAGCAGTTCTCGCGCGGTCGAGTCGCCAGCCGACCCTTCAGGTAAAAGCCTCCTTAGCAGACTGTAGCCGTTGCTATGGCACCCGCTTGAGCGGATCCCAAGAAGGACATCGCCGGCACGGATTGTTTTTTGTGGAAGTATGGATCTCGCTTCAACGATCCCAACAGCAAATCCAGCAAGATCATATTCTCCTTTTGTGTAAAAATCAGGCATTTCGGCGGTTTCTCCACCGACCAGCGCGCACCCGGCCTGACGGCAGCCCTCCGCGATGCCTTTTATAATTTCTTCCGCCACGCCAACATCAAGCTTTGCTGTGGCGAGATAATCAAGAAAGAACAATGGTTCGGCGCCAACGCATAGAATGTCGTTAACTGACATGGCCACGAGGTCGATCCCGACGGTGCTGTGCTGATTCAAATGGAAAGCGAGTTTCAGCTTCGTCCCGACGCCGTCGGTTGAAGCCGCGATCAAGCGCTTTTTATCCAGCGCAAAAAGCGAGGCATAGCCGCCAATGGAGGCCTTGACGCGTTTATTCACGGTTGTCTTGGAGATTGTGATGATTTTTTCCACGAACTTATCCGCAGCGCTTCTGTCAACCCCGGCCTGTTTGTAGTTAATTGCTGCCATTATCGATAGCCACGGTGCCGTAAATATACGTGTTAGTGATCTTTGATGAAAGAAGCTTGGTCCTGTCAAAACTGATGATTCCAGCCGTGCCGTTCGCGGCTTCCGATACGATTAGGTGGCCGGTGCTTATGGTGACTTTGTTTTTTACATACTTGTTGAGATAAATTGGTTCGATAGCCCATTTCCAGCATGCTGGCATGAGGCTGTTTTCCTGCGTGCCACGTGTTATCGTTTCGTAGCTGCAATTGCCTTCATTTTCCGAGTGCGCCACGATGTCAGAGTTGAATCCCGCGGCTCGGCTGAGCATGTATTCGTTGTCTTTTTCGGTGGAAATTGTTGGCAGGACAGTGAATTGTTCTCCTTTCCTGGTTTTAAGACGTATCAGGTTGACCGTATCAAGAGCGAGCTGTAGCGCCAACTCGCGGCAACTGTTTTCCGAGGAAGTTGGTTTAAGGCATTGTGGTGCAGTTGAACTCCACTCAGTGATTTTTCTTTTTTTCGCGATGATCTGGCCTTTGCCGTCTATCACAAGTTGGGTGTTATAAACTATGTCGTCCAGCAACTTGTTGCTCAGAGTTTTTCGTTCGATCTCGGCGACGGTGCCAAGGATGATATTTGTTTTATAATTGGCAGCGAGGCTTCGTATGTTCGTAATGACTTCATTTATCTTTTTCGCGGCGGCGTCCATCGGTACCGTGATACAGCTTGTGCCGTCACATTTGATTTCTAGATAGTGTTTGAATGTGCCTTTGGTAAAGAGCGAATACTCCGGTGTGATGATGAGGTCGGACTCCGGGTTTTCAGCAAGCGCTTTTGAAATCCTGTTTATCAATTCACTGCTATCAGCGCCTTTCGATGGAGTTGCATAAAGTTTTAGAGCAATCAGGTTAACGGAATGCGCTTTCGGGACTTTGATGACGTTACATTTGGCAGTGCTTCCGCCATTTTTTCCGTTACAACTCCAGTTCCATGGTTCGTTGTATGAAGGGGATCCTGACAAACAGGTGGCCAGCGGGGGTACGGTCATTTCGGTCCCGTGGTTGGCGCCACAGGCGCCGTTAATGATGGGCTTAAATACATAATCCTGTAAGAATGCTTCACCTCGATATTCTCCGAATATGCGCAACCTGCTGTCTTGGCTGCCATTGTAATTTGGGTTATAGGTGGTCGTGGCTGAGGTGACCAGTGGGTCTTCAGGTTCTTCATTCCATTTGAAAAAAATTTTTTTTGCTTTTGATGAGCAGCTCATCATTATCTGGGTTGAGTTTGAAAATGTCCCTCCCGCCGGATTTACGGAACAAATAGGTGATTTTTTACCAGGTGCTGCTTCTACGTTTGTTCCAACAAATATAGTACTTGTTAGAAACAATGCGAGCAGGCAGGACATGGTACTGGAAGTTATACTGGGCATGACTACCTAATAACTTTTCTGAATTTTAATGAAAAGTCCAGTTATTCAAATTGACCTGTTTGCTAGGATGAAAAAAACTTGATTTTGGATAATAATCACTGGCTACGTCATTATGATTGGGGAAATAAGGTGATTTGGAGCGATTCATTGCCAACAGCTGATAAGTTATGCGGTCTTAGACCAAGCGCATGGGTGTCAGTGGGGCATGGCTTTTCGCGTGAAGACGTAAAGTCATTGGTGCTCTCAAAAGGGTTTGGTATCACCGCACGCGCGGTTACGACGATTGATGACCTGGCCGTGATAATTGCGTCTTGCCGTGGTGACAAGGTTTTAGGGTCCACCGCGCGACAGGAAGTGCTCAAGTTGCTTTTTGGTGAAAGACGTATCAGTGGGAAATTGGTCGAGCTTAAGAGGCTAAAACGTGGGAGCAGATTTTTTGGCAAACTCGATAAGGCTATTCAGGCTGGAAGGGGGGCTGCGGCGCATCCGGAGGAGGAGAGGGTACTTTGCGAAAGGCTTGAACGTGTTTTAGGCAAGAACCCGATAAGAGATGAAGTCAGGTTGCTTTCTTCGGCTTATGAGGAGTGGATGAAGGCCTCAGACTTTTTTGATCCGCCTATGCTCTTGAGGCGGGCTATTGATGTACTAAACGACGGATGGCCTGCTGGGGTCTCGTGCCCTGAAGAAATATGTGTGTTGTCAGCCAAAGTTGATGAAAGCCTGGAAGCAGCTTTTTGGGAATCAATCGGCTCTCACACCAGCGTCAGGCGTGTCGGGCCGCAAGAATCCTTAACCGCTCATGGAAAAGATTTCAGGTCCGTGAACTGGGAGATCTGGCATACGTTTGATGACGCCGCAGATAGGCTAGGTGATAGGCTTGATGACGAAATTTATGACGGGATGGCTGGATGGAATAAATATATAATCCTAGTCCCGCCGGTACCTCGGATAAGGGCCAGCCTTGTCAGGGCGCTGGAAGCAAGGAAAATTCCGGTCATAGAGCAAAAGAAACCTGGGGATTTGCAGAGCAATGAACAGGTAAAGGCCGGGCTGCTTCCGCTTGAAGTTGTTGCATCTGATTTCGAGCGTGAAAAAGTTGTGAGCTGGCTTGGGAAGGTGCTGAGTGGCGCGGAGTTTTATCACTCTGCCGCGCTTATCCGCGAGCGTGGGATAGTGCGCGGGCTTGATAAGTATCGTGATGCGGGGCTTACGGCTGCATATTTGGAATTAAAAAGTTTGTATGATTGTTTTTCGGGCCGCATGACTTGTGAAGAAGCAGCTTTGGCGCACATGTCAGTCCTTAAGCAGCCGGAGGCTGCAGTGCTAAATTTCTTTGAGCATTTATGGGGAGAATATGCCAGCGACATGAAGGTTGTCGGCAAGCAGGGCACAATGGCTCGTGTGTTCAAGTGGCTTGAGGGTCTTAAGCAAAGAATCGCCGAGAGTGGCCAGATTGCTGAAAGGCACCGCTCAGCGGATGGGGTAAATATCCATCGACTCGATCAGGTCCCTTTTGATGTGTCTGCTGAACTGGTGGGAAAAAATATATTCATATTCGGATTACCGTCAAACTGGTTAAGGGGTGATGGGACTGGGGATCTGTGGTTTAGCGCACGTGAGCGTGAGGTTCTGGCCACTGAGTTTGCTGTAAGGTCGTGCATTCAGGTTCGCCAGGAACGCGTGGCGATTTTGAAGTCGTGGCTTTCAACAGCTCGTGAAGTGACGTTTGTTGATGCACACTATGATTTTGACGGATCAGAGCGTGAGTACAGCTTGCCGCTGTTAAGGACACTCGTTGATGGGGTCCCCACAGATGCCGAGCCGGTTGAGATGGGAGCTTATACAAAGAGGTTAGCTAGTTATCAGGCGCTAAGACCCGTGCCAAGCCGTCTTGTAAGACTGCCTGCCATTAATGGGGACGAGCAGGGCAGGGTGGAGATTTCCGCCACCGCGCTTGATAGATCAAGCCGCTGTGGGTTCCAGTCGCTGGTTTTTTGCAGGTGGAAGCTTTCTGATTTAACCGAGCCTGATTTTGAACTCTGGCCGTATGTGCGTGGGAACATATTGCACGAAGCAGTGAGAATTATTCTTGAGTCTGGAATATCCAGAATTACAGCCAAGCAAGCGCTAGAGGAGGCATGGGATAAGTCTGCGCCAAAGGGCCTGTTGCGCTCAAAGCGGGTGCTATATTACGCCAAGGCGAGGCTCCTTGAAGTGCTTGATATTTTTTTGGAAAAAGAAGCTGAGTTTTCCGCGCGCTCAGGCACGAGGACGCTGAGTCTTGAGAATATAAAGCTCAGACTTGATTGCGGCGGATTTGAGATAACAGGCAGGCCTGATCGGATAGATCAGCACGAAGAAGGTATTTTCGTGGCTGACTATAAGTCTTCTTCATCCAGTGTGGCAAGCGGTGCGGAAATGATTGAAACTGGTTATAAGCTGCAGCTGCCGTTTTACGCCGTTGCTGCCCGTGGATTTTTCAACCAGCCTGTAGTTGGGGCGCAGTTCATAGAGCTTACCAGCAAGGGTGGAAGATCTAATGGCATTTTTTTCAAACGCTTTAACGGGAAAGAACCAGGTTCACTCAGTAACTTGAGGATTAATTCAAAAAGCCTGATCGATGCGGATCCCGAAGAAGTCTGGAGCAGTCTTCGCGAGAAGGTATCAGCGCAAGCTAAACTGTATGTCAACGGGGTCTATGATGTAGACCCCAAAAAAGCCACGGAGTGCCGCTTCTGCACCGCGCGGGATCTGTGCGAAATAGACAGGCCTATATGATTGATCTTTCACCTGAACAGCGCGAGGTAGTTGAGGCATGGGGCGGAGGCTGCGCCGTGATCGCCGGAGCTGGTTCTGGGAAGACAACCACGCTTGTCGAAAAGTGCATAAGACTTTTATCGATAAAGCAGGATGCCAGGTTCGCGGCGGTATCATTCACTGAGCGTTCGGCAAATGACTTGAGGACGAAGCTTTCCGCATCGATGGATATAGACAAGCATGTTGTAACCACGATCCATGGATTATGCAGGATGGTGATAACAGAATTCCCGTATGAATCCGGCATTGAAGGGGATGAACAGATAATTCCTGAATTTGATGCCGATTTGATTTGGGGGCAAGCGCTCGGCGCTATCTGGTTGGATGACATCCCTCTGGATGTCTCGGACGCTATGGATGTCATGCTGAAGCGTGAAAGCAGGTCCACGCTAGAAGAGTTGCTTAAGCGGACAAAGCGCTTGGCACATTTCGGTGCTCTTGAGCATATCGGTTCTCACATATGCGACAAAGAAACACAGGCACTGGCCCGGCTGGCTGATTTTGTCATTGGCAGATACAGCCGATTGAAGTCTAGAAGTGGAGTTTTGGATTTTGATGATCTTGAGAGCAAGGCTCTTGTAGCGCTTGATTCTGCTGTGGTGGCAGCGACTTACCATAAGCGCTTTGATCTTCTTCTAGTTGACGAGTTTCAAGACACAAACCAGGTACAAGCCAGAATAGTCAGTAAGATGGCGAAGGCTGATTTTTCTAATTTATGTGTAGTTGGTGACCCGAAACAATCTATTTACCGCTTCAGGGATGCGGACGTCAGCGTGTTCAGCGAATTTTGCTCCAATTTGCCGCGCAAGTTTTTTCTTACAAGAAATTTCAGGAGCAGGCCCGGGATCATAGAATATGTCAACGGGATTTGTAGCATGGCATTTTTGGATGCCGGCATGGAGTACGAGCCTCTTGTCGCTGATCGCGTGGGGTCCGGCCAATCAGAAGTGATGCGACTCGATATCCAGACAGAGAAAGACTTGGCGGTTTGGATAAAAGCCCAAAACAAACTCGGGATCCCTCTTAACGATATGGTTCTGCTGACAAGGCGTCTTAGGGGTAATGAACAATGGCTTAAGGCACTGAGCGCCGAGGGGATCCCGCTTGCTGTCGGCAGCGGTGGTTTTTTCTGGGAAGATCCGCGTGTGCGTGAACTGGTCTCGTTTCTGAAATGGTGGGACTGTCCGGCTAATTCACTGTCAGGTGCTGTTTTTCTGCGAGCTCCTTGGGTTGGGGTCAGTGATGAGGCTCTGGATAAATGGGTTAAGGAAGATAAAACATGGATTGCTCCGTTCTTTGGTTCCGGGTGCAGGCTTGCGGTACTGCTAGAGCCGTTTCGCTATCTGGGCGTGCGTCCAGGCGAGCTCCTGCTTGCAATTTTGTCTGATGACCGTGTTGAGGATGAGATAGGAGCGCAACTTCTTGGCCTGTGGCACAGGGTGGAGGAGCTATCACGCAAGGGCATGAACTTCCACGACGTAGTCAGGCAGCTTGCTTGTTTGCTCGATGAGCGCCGAAGGGAAAGGGATGTTCCACCTCCACATAATACCGGCCAGCTTTCAGTTCTGACCATTCACTCTGCCAAAGGTCTTGAGTTCCCGCATGTCATACTCATTGATTTTGTAGGAAAGACGTCGCCTCAGAATATGCCTCTTCTTTTCTGGGATCGTGAGCGAGGTGTGCATCTTGGCGAACGTGATGAAAGCGGAGCAAGGGATCGTAGTGCCCCGGTGGAAGCGGAATGGAGGGAGCTGGAACGGCAAAAAAATATTTCAGAAAGCATGAGACTTTTTTATGTGGCACTTACGCGCGCCAAGGAACGCTTGCTGATAGTCTGTCCTCCTTTGCCTAAAAAAACACAGGAGAAAGTACAAGACAAGGTACAGAGCAAAACCGTGTTTACAAATGATAACTGGAGGGCTTGGATTGAATGTAGCTCAACAGAGCGTGCTACATGCGAGATAGTAGATGATGCTTACATAAATACATCGGCTCCTGCAATGCTCAATCATTGTATGCGCGAGCGCGAGCAGCAAAAGAGAAACACTATTGTTTCGAGGATAATACGGCCGCGCTACAGCGTGACCGAGTTATCGCTCCTTGCAAAATGCCAGCGTGCTTATGAATGGACGTATATCAAGCCGCGCAGGTCAAGTGTTGTGTCTGGCAACGCTGCAAGGATGCCACAGCATGAGATTGGGAGCCGTGTGCACGCATGCCTCGAAAAGACGGATTACAACGGATTAATCGAGCTAGAGAGCGAAGCGGGTAGTGATCGGTTTACCGCCGGGCCTTTGATTGAATGGGCCAAAAACACTTCATATATGCGGTTTGGTCCTGCCAGCCCCGCTTGTGATGATGTATGGACGGAGCTCTCGTTTGAAGTTCCGTTAGCTGGTGAAGTCGTGGTTGGATCAATTGACAGGTTGATCGCTGATGCTGTGGAAGGGGACCACAAAAAATATCTGATTGTGGATTTTAAAGTGTCAGGCGGTAAGAAAAGCCAGGCAGAACTCATTCAACACTACGGAGTCCAGCTCCAGCTCTATGCTTATGCGGTTGAAATGCTAGAAGCAGGCAAAGCACAAAAAAACAATATTTCGTGCGCCATTGTTAATATTTTTCCTGGAGGCGTGGAGATTGTGGATGTTCCCTCTAGTGGTTTTGATCTGCATGAGCTCATACATACAGCGGCAGCGCTGGTCAATGGCGCGACTAGCGCGACGTCATATGCGCCTCATTGTGACTGGTGTGCGCATAAGGATTGTTGTGGCTATATGACAATTAATTGACGTAATCAGCAACGGCTCACATTATAAGCAGAAAATGTAAGCTTAAACGGTTGCTGTCCTTAGAAAGTGTTTGGTACACTTATTAAGACAGTGAAAAAACACGAAAATCGCTGCATTAAAGCAGTTAGCAAATGTTAAATTAATGCCCTTCGGGCGGGACTGGCAAGTCATGGGAAAAAAAATAAATGAAATAAGAACGCAACTTGTTCTCGCCATGCTTGCTCTGCTGTGGCTCACTATGTTGACCGCGGCGTGGAGCGAGGCGGCTGAGAGTTCCGCAGGTGATTTAGGTGGTGAATATAATTTCACCTGGCTTGATCCTGATAAGAAAATCTATGTGCTGCAGAACAGAAGGTACACCAAAGCCAACAAGCTGTTTGTAAGTGCCATGGTTGGGCCTGGTTTTTCAAACCCGTATCGCAGCTCTTATAACCTGGATCCGAGGATAGCTTATTATTTTTCTGAAGCACTTGGTTTCGAGGCATTCTATGGTTTGACATCCAACAGTGGCAACAACACTTTTGATGCGTTACAGAGAGCATCACCGAATACCTGGCCGCTAGTCAGGGAGATCCGCTCGCAATATGGCTTACTCGTGCATTGGGTGCCGTGGTACGCGAAGATAAACGTGTTTAACAAAATCCTATATCTGGATTGGTATTTTTCCGGAGGAGTTGGAACTCTTCAGACAGCGCTTGATAACAGAACAAATTCTTCGGGCCAGGCGGTGTTCGTGGATCAGAACTTTACATCTTTTTTCGCCGGCACCGGGCATCAGTATTATCTGGGTAACACATTCGCCGTGCGGTTGGATTTTACAGGGGCGTTTTACCGCGCTCCTGTGTTTGGAACTTCGGGGGATAATGCGTGGTTTTCAAATTACAATTTAGGAATCGGCATCGGGTTAAGAATATAGCTCGCTGTATTGTCGCATTGTCGGCACTCTTGCTTTGCTTGCCGACGCCTTTGTCAGCGTCTGACAATATCGCCTTGCAACACATACAAGCCGCGCAGGGTTTTTTCAGTTCCGGCCAATATTTTAAAGCCGCGCGATATGCATTTGCCGCGCAGGAAGAAAGTCAGGATCTTGAAGCGGATGCTTATTCATGGATCACTGTTTCATTAGTGCGCGCAGGTTTGTATCAATCGGCGTCTTATTTTTTTATAAGAACACTTCAGAGCGGGAATAAAACCGCCATCAAACGTGTTTTGACCGAGACTGAAAAGCTTTTGTTGTCAGTAGGTGCCGATATTCTCCGCAAATATCTCATCAGGCACACCGAATACGATGATTACGACGCCAAAAACCGCAGTGCCTATCTGTTTTCCATAGGTAAGGAAGCCGTTTTATCCGGCAAGGAGAGGGAGGCGCTTGGCTATCTCGGCGGGATAGCGCGTGGAAGCTTCTTGTGGCCGAAGGCTCTCCAGTTAAGAGGGACTGGTTATGCCATCTTAGGTGATGTTAATAATGCCATACGTGATTTTAAGGAATGCGAAGATAGGGCTGATGAACTGATCAAGCTTGGAGTGGGTGATCCTCTTAAAGTCAGGCTGCTAAAGCGCGAGGCCGCTGATCTTAAAGCAAGGTGCTCAGCTGGTGAGGCTAGAACACTGTACCAGATGGATAGATTTGACGAAGCGGATGTCAAGTACGACGGGATCCCAAAATCAAGTTTCGTATGGCCGGACATATTATTCGAGCAGGCGTGGAATTCTTTCGGGCGCCGTGAGTATAACAGGTCATTGGGTAAGTTGGTTTCCTACAAAAGCCCTGCGCTAAGCTTCGTGTTTAACAGCGAAGTCGATGTGCTGCGCGCGCAGGCGTATCTGGCGCTTTGCCTGTATCATGATGCCGATGGCGTGATTGACGAATTTAACAAAAAATACACCGACCTTAGCCGCCAGTTGAAGCTGCTCGTTGAAAAGGGCGGCGACAACATGGGAATGTTCTACGATTTTGGTAAACAAGCGCTCATGGCGCCCGTATATACCGCAAATGGAATGCATCGGATGGCGAACAGGTTTGTGCGCGGGCCATATTTCCAGGACCTTGTGGCGTCCGAACATACCTCAGCAACAGAACTCGCCGCTGTTAACCGTCTTGAGAAAATGCACGCTTCAGAGAAGATCGGCGTGTCGGGTGGTGGCTTCCCTTCATTCCTGGAGCAGGTCTTGAGTTGGAGGGTTAAGTCGGTACGCCTGCTGGGTGGCGCATTCGTTAAAAACAGTCTCATGGATTATCACGCAGTTTTGGTTTCTGATTTTGACAAGATATCATTTATTAAATACGAAATATTAAAAAGAGCCAAAGAGAGTCTGATATACAAGAATAGTTCATCGGTTTTGGACAGGGACAGGGGGGCTTTGGCGCCGGTACGTCGCGGCTATCAGTTTTTCTGGTCGTTCAATGGTGAATTCTGGAATGATGAATTAGGTGACTATGTCTTTGGTCTTGAGTCGGCCTGTGGGGCGGAGAATGCCGGTGCTTAAGAACAGTTTAATCCACCGCTTGGGTATAATTGCTTTTATAGTGATAGCCACCCTGTGGAGCGGTCACTCGGAAGCTGGCTATAGCATCGCTGAACTCAGATCCGTTGAAACAGCTGAGGAGGCCAAAGTCAGGGAGCTAAGACAAAAGGGGATCAAGGAGCTGCACAAGATTCTAAGTCGGCACGAGGCAAAGAACAGGCGGGCTGACCTATACTATGAAATGGCTGAAAATTATATGGAGGCCTACCGGGCCGGATATATTCTGGAGGGCCGTGTTCATGAAAAGCGCCTTTCAGTGGGTCAGCCGGCGGGTATGGAGTATAAGTTCATAGACCACTCCAATTCCCGCGTGGATTTGGTGGCCGGTATAAAGGCATGTAAAGAGTTGCTTGCGCTTGGCATCCCGTTTTCAAAACTGGACAGGATTTATTACTTCCTTGGGTTCAATTACAAGGAGCTTGGCAATAAGCAGGAAAGCATGACGTATTACTCGATGCTCGCCAGGAAGTATCCGCAAAGTCCGCTTGTGTCGGAAGCTTACCGTGAGCTTGGCGATTCTAGTTTTGAAGGGCTTCAGTACCGGCAGGCTATCTCGTATTACGAGACCGCGGTCAAGAAAAGCCCTAATGAGTCAAAGCCAAGGATCCTGCATAGATTGGCCTGGAGTTATTATCGTACGAAACAATACCGGCGCGCCATCGAGGTTATGAAGCAAGCCATCGAGGTGGCGGTAAGCAGCGGCGAGAAATTTCTTTCCATGAAAGAAGAAGCGCTTAAGGATATGGCGGTCTTCATGATGGAAGCTGGAATGGCTGATGAGGCCGTTTCTTATTTTCAGACAGTGGCCGGTGATAAGGATTTTTATCCGAAGGCCTTGGAAAAACTTGGCAAACAATATGAGCGTAACGCCGAGCCTACCAAGGCTGTTGTTGTTTATGAGTCGCTTCTTAAAACCAATCCAGATTCTGATGTTTATCATCGCGTGATGTTTAAACTCGTTGACCTTGATTTAAGGCGCGGCAGATATCGTGAAGCGATTGCTCGCGTGCAGAGTCTAAGGTCTTCGCATGGTTTAAGCGTGGATGCACAGACCTCATACCAAAATCTCAAGGCGATCGTGCGCAGGACCGCAGTTGAGCATCATGGCAAGTACAGGAAGACTGGAAACAAGGTTGATCTCGGAATCGCGGAGACTTACTATTCGGCATATCTTACGGTGTTTTTAGCGAGGGAAGACGCAAGGCATGAGCATCCTGAAATCAATATGTATCTTGCCGAGGTGAAACGTGCTCTAGGGAAGTCCGCCGATGCATCCGAGATTTACAGGCATGTAGTTGATTCGAAGGATAAGCGTTATTCTAAGGAGGCTGCGGTGCTTTGGCTGGGCAGCCTGGGAGAGGGCATAAAAACAGCCGGGCGCTCATCTCCGTCTCCATCTATGGCGTCTGAAGAGCCATCGCGAATTGAAAAAGAATTTGTGGAAGCTGCAACTTCCTTACAAGAGGCATTGGGTGAGACCCCCGAGGGCAGGGAAGCCGCACTTAAGGCTGCACAAATTCTTGCGGGTTACCCCAAGTCTAAGAAGGAAGTGGTAAAACGCATAAGGGAAATAATAAAACGTTGGCCAAAGTCCGTACAAGCCGTTACAGGAGGACGTCTCTGGCTACAGGTGTATTTGGATATTCTACCGGCGCCTGGGGCTGTGCAGATTGATCAATCGCCAGAAGTTTCCGATGCTATAAATGAGCTTGGTGAAGCCTGCAAAGAGCTTCGTGGCAACACAGCTCTTATGAGCGCTGATGCGGAACTCGGCGGATCCAAGCTTAAGGCGATGCTTGCTGAGCAGGATGTGCGCTTCAAGATCGATGAAATCGCCAGGCATGAAAAAAATAAAAATTTTGATGATGCTGGCAGGGGCTACGAAAAACTCGCGTTGGAAGCTGCACAAAAGGATTTATCCGAAAAATCCTACGCGAACGCAATCGGTGCATATATGAAGGTTCTAGATTTCGAGAGCACCGAACGTGTTGCGGTGGCATGGTTGAAAAAATCCGGCAAGAGTGCCCGCTCAATCGATGTGATCCGCAACAGCGGGACATCAGCCTTGATACACGGGAAATTTGAAGTTTCAAGCAAGCTTTTTGAAAGACTTGGCCGTGAAGGCGGCGATCCTGATTCGCTGGTGACCGCGGCCAGAATTTCAGGAGGCGTTGGTGATCTGCCGAGGTTTCAGGCCCTTTTGTCCGCATATCTTGAGGTTTATCCTAAATCACCGGGGCGGTGGAAGGTGGCGCTCTTGCTTGCTGAGTCTTATGTTTCTACGACGAACGCCAAAAATGAGAGTGAGGCTGCTAAGCTATACCAGTTTTGCATGAGTGGCCCACAGGAATTCGAGATTGAGTGTACCGTCCGTCTTGGTGAACTTTATTTTGCTAGCGGTAATTTGGATCAGGCCAGGGATCTGTTTAAAAGAGCCGCAAGCGTGAAAGGGCAGCGTCCGAAAGAGCAGGTTTCGCCGTTCGTTGCACTGGCACGGTTCAGGTTGGCTGAACTGATCGAGCGTGGGGTTAAGCTGCAGCCGCTTCAAATGCCGGAGGCAGAGCTTAAAAAGGCGCTTTCACAGAGACTAGATTTTCTGGAGCCGCTAAGCCGCGCATATATGTCAGTTGTAGATGCTGGAGGTCCATGGGGTGTCTCCGCGCTTGCCAGGCTTGCTTCATGGGCGGTCAAGTTCGCGGATGAGATTGACTCGGTCCCGCCGCCACGCTCACAATCAGGACGCAATGATAAAGAAGTTGCGGACAGATTTAAAAAAGGTCTTGAAGCCGTTAGCGCGCCTTTGCGCAACAGGGCCAGGGCGACATGGAAGGATGCTTACTCAAAGGCTACTGAACTTATGATCATGAGCCCGGAGATCCCCGGTTTGGCCGATAGCCTTGCTGACGCCAGGCTTACTCCGCCATGGAGGGCGCAGGGATTTAGAGGTGGTTTTAAATTTGCGGGTATTCCAACAAACGGAGGCAGCGAAGGGAAGTCCGGTGCCTTAAAGCATGTACGCGAAAAGCTTCTGCGTGGCGGAAAAAATATAAATACTTCCAAGGACTGGATCGATTACGGAAACCTCCTACTTGGTGATAATAAACCTATCCTGGCTAAGCTTGCTTATGAACGGGCTTTGCTGCTGGATGTGAAAAGTTCGGCTGCTTTAAATAACCTTGGTGTACTACTACTTCTTGGTGACGGTGAAGAGGACTGGGCTCAAGCCTCAGAAGCGAATCACCTTTTTGTTGAAGCGCTTAAGGTGGACGCGTTTTTTGTAACCGCAAAAGTGAATCAGGCGCTCCTGCTTAATTACTACCGTTTGTTCGGCAGATCGCGCCCGCTTCTTGAGCAGGCATGCGCGAAGGATCCTTCCGCTGATGCTCTTCTTGGCTTGGCCGTAGCTCTTCAGGGCAGCGGTGAGCTTGCACAAGCCGAGGCCACATTTAAAAAAGCCGGTGATGCAGTTTCAGACGGAGAACGTTCCGTATTTGTTCTGCCTTATCATGAGGCCGTTCGTTCATTGTCCGGGTCAGATGCGGCGAAAGGCGCAGAAATTTGCCTTGAAAAACTTGATAAAATCGACGGCGCCGCATTGGGAGGTTTTGAGGCGGCTGCTGTCTTACGTCTTAAGGAGATATGCCGGGTATGGAAAAAACCAGATTAATATCACGACGTCGTTTGGATTCTTTGGGCAAGTTTTTGTTTTTCTTCAGCTTGCTTGCTGCGGTTGCCGGGATGATTCTGGTGTTTTCAGCGCAAACGGAAGAAAAAAGGGTCATTTACCCCAAGAAGACACAGCTTGATTTTGAAGGAACGCAAATAGAGGGTGAAGTGAGGAACCCTGGTGAGTTTTATTTCCAGCATAGGACAGAGGAGAAGTTTGATTCATTGGTTAAAAGGCGGAAAAATTTTCACAGGGAAATGCTCAGGGATGTCGTATTGAGCAAATGACAGGGAGTTGTTGATGGGTTCGCAGGAAATTAGAAATCAGATGGCAGGTAACGTTAAGCCAGGTAATATCATGCGCAATATAGCGCGTTTTACACATGAGGATGGTCGTTGTTACCTTTTCGAAAAAGAAAAAATCGTGGTCGGGTCCATAGTTTCCGCTGACATCCGCCTTGGTGGCGATGGTGTGGCGCCGATCCATTCGCTTATAGAGATCTGCGGCTCTGGTGTGGTGATATATGATCTTGCGAGTGAGAGCGGCGTGTTCGTCAACGGTAGCAAGGTCGTCACAAGCCCGTTAAATGACGGCGATAAAATTACGATTGGTCATCACAATCTAGTTTACGGCACTGGGGCATTAGAATCGACGCCTGGAAAAGGATATGTAAAACAAGAGAAGTCTGAGGGTCATGGAGGTTTGATTCTCGAAGAAAGCGATGTTTTTGAGTCCATAATGGATTACAGACCTTCAAGCCAGGATATGAAAGACACGCTTGAAGTGATCATGTCGTGGAATGAAACTGTCATCAATGTAGGACATTTTGTAAAATCAAAGGCCATAAGCCTGGGAAGCACGAAGAAGAACGACTTCCATATCCCGCCTGTTTTGAGTGAAGCCGAGCACAAGCTGATCGTACGATCCGGCGATGGTTATGTTCTTAATTTGGATCCTAAGATGAGCGTGGTGCTGCAGCAAAAAGGACAGCTTTCCAGGTTTGATAGCCAACCAGCGGGATCCGGACAAAACACGCAGATCGCGTTTGGTAAGGATGATTTCGCGAAAATAACTATACGTGACCTTGTTTTTTTCATAAGCAATTCAGTGGCGCCGCCAAGGCTTAAGAGAAACAGGCTCTTCGAGCGCGATCCCCTTTTTCTTAAAGTCTTCTTTTCATCTCTGGCGATGACTGCCGCTGTTATCATGGCTCTGCTTAACGCTGAAGTACCACAAACACTTGAGGCTGAACAATTGCCGGAGCGCATAGCAACTATTCTTTACCAGCCGGAAAGATTTGTTACAAAGAGGCAAGTCGTGACAGCGGCAAAAACTGCGGATACCGATATAAAACCAGTTGAGACAAAAACAGAACCAACGCCACCTAAGCCAAAAGAAACCGTAAAAATTGACATACAACCCAATCCAGCCAACGCTCTTAAGCCTGTTCCAAAGACAATCGACGTGAAACAAAATTCAACCAAAGGCAAGGGCGCGATAAGTAAGAAGGCCGGATCTTCCGTTGCCCAATCGGAGGCCAAAGAGGGTGAGGGCGCGCGCGCAAAAGGCAAGGAAGGGCGTAGGGGTTCTAAAAATGCTCCGACCGTGGCAAAGCAGAAGCCTCAGAATGCTGCATTCAGGCCGTCACCGCAAGGTGGCGCGGGACGTGGCTCAGGCAGCAGCCAGGTGCCTAATGAGGGGAACGTTGATTTTCTTAAGGGCACAGGCGGGAAGATCGCTAACTTACTAGCAAACAGCGCGGCAAAGCTTGGTAAGGGTGGAGAGAAATTAAAAGGCTTCGGTGGGTTTACGACCGAGGGTAGTGGTGGGCTTGCGCTTTCAGGGGCTGGTAGCGGTGGTGGCGGTGACGCTGCTTCGCTCGGTGGGATTGGAGAAAAAGGCCGCGGTGGTGGGCGCGTTGGTACTGGTCTTGGTGCTGCTGGCAGCGGTGCCGGGATCATAGGTGGGCAGACGCGAGTTGTAATACGCGCGGGTGGGCCCGAGGAAACCGTTGTCATGGGCAACATAGATGCCGATGCAATAGAAGCCGCGCTGCTCGCGCACCGGGATGAGTTCAGGCTTTGTTACGAACGCGAGCTGAATGCTGAAAACCCGAAGCTGGCTGGAAGGGTCGGTACAAGTTTTGTCATAGGATCAAGCGGGAGGGTTAATCAGGCTGGTATCGAGTCAACCACTCTTAAAAATGTAAATGCTGAAGGTTGCATTATTCAGGTGATTAAGAGGATACAATTCCCAATCCCTCGAGGTGCCGGCATAGTGCAGGTCACTTATCCATTTAAGTTCAATGTCGTTGGCGGGGGATGAGAAGGATGGCGCAGGTCAAACAGAAGATTTCGACATGTTTTAGAAGCTTCGGCGGAGTCAAAGGATTTTATAGAGTCCGGTCATTCATCTAATGCAGCATTAAATTCATTAAAGGCATCTATCGCGCCTTCTTTCGTACACCATTTCTTCACTTTGGTTTTATCAAAGCGAAGCTTCTTTCCGACCATCACGGCTTGTTCTAAACATTCCCGCGCTTTGAAATATATATAAGAAGCCAGACGATCACGAATGCAATCCGTTGGCGAATAGATCTTTATAATTCTTTCTTCTGACTTTATTTCTGCTGGCTTAATTTTATAATCATCGCCTATCCCTGGGGGGCCTGTAACAAAATCTATTATGATATGTTTGCATTTCGGATGGCTATAATGTCTGCTGTGAGTCACTTTAAATCCTATTTCAGCCATCACCTCCGGAAGCTTTGTGTTGATATAGTTTAACAAAACAAAATCTAAATCACCTGATCGGTAAGCTCCTTCGGTGTAGATAGCCACCACCGCCCCGCCAACAAGAACTGTATCAATACCATTTTTTGTCAAATGGGTTGCTACATATTTCCATAGCTCTTCTTCCGTGCAGTTAGACCAGTTTGGTTTCTTCATAAAACTGGTTTACCTTTCCTTCTTGGCCTGCGCCGAATTTTAAACAGCTGCTCTCTTTCTTTAGAAGGGATGGATTCATAGACAATCTTAATAAGTTCTATTACCGGGCTTGTAAGAGGTGATTTTGGGTTAAATGAATAAACGCGTGTCCTCCCCATCTCCTTGGACACAAGCACGCCAGCATTTTCAAAACGCTCCAGCTGTAATTTCATAGGGTTTATAGCAGTCTGATAATCATGAGCGATAGCTGACGCATATATGCCTCCATAGTGAAACACATGCAGTAAAACCCGCTCAGCGGTTCGATTCCCAAAAATTCCTTCCAGCATTTGTAAATAGTATTAACCAATAATTGGTTAATATCAACTATTTATTGGTAACAACTGTGACTCAGACGCCTAAAAAAAAGCAGACGGGTGCCTGCCAGTATTTGGGTTG
>CAYHPW010000027.1:0-33601 GCA_964358645.1 uncultured Bacteriovoracaceae bacterium
GAAGGCGACCAGCCTGTGGTTTGGCGCGGGCCCATGCTTCATTCCGTTGTAAGCCAGTTCTGTCATCGCGTTAAGTGGGGCGAGCTTGATTACCTTGTTGTTGATATGCCGCCCGGGACAGGTGATGTGCAGCTTTCGTTGGCCCAACTGGTCCCTGTAAGCGGTGCTGTATTGGTGAGTACCCCACAGGAAGTTTCGATGCAGGATGTGCGCAAGGCGTTCCACATGTTCGATAAGGTGCATATCCCGGTTATGGGTGTGGTGGAGAATATGAGTTACTTCACATGTGATGGCTGCGATAAAAAGCATTTTCTGTTCGGCAAAGATGGCGGGCGAGTTCTTGCTGAAAAGCTTGGTATCAAGCTGCTTGCCAGCATACCGGTCATACCTTCGGTCAGAGAGGGCGGTGATGAGGGAAAACCCATAGTTGTTTTGGATGCACAGAGCGAAGCAGCCTCTGCTTTTAGATCACTTGCCAGAGTGGTCGCCAAGCAGATTTCTGAATTGCCAAACAAGAGTGTTGATACTTCTCAATCGGCTCAATTAGTACAGATGGGACGGTTTGATTAGGCGGCCTGGCGTTTGCAAAGCCATATGGTCGGAAAAGGAGATTCCACAATGGCAAGAGCAATTTCAAGACGCAAGGCAGCTAAAAGACAAGTCAGTAGATCAGTTTCTGGAAAGAGAAGGCCCACACTAAAAGGCGCAAAGGCTTCTTCAAGAAAGAGTTCGCGCAAGAAGGCTTCTCCAGTTTTATCCTCACTAAAGAAACGTGGCTGGACCCAAATGGGTTCATGAATTTATCACGAAGCTATCCATGAAACTATCCATGGAACTATAAGGATTCGCGGCCGATAGCCTCGACCGGGCAGGCTTCCATGGCCGCTTTACATCGGGTTTCTTCCTCCGGTGTTGAAGGCTGTTTGTATACATACGAATAGCCGTTTTGATCATTGCGCTGGAAATGATCAGGTGCCTCGGCGCGGCATGCGTCACAATCTATGCACTGATCATCAACGAAGAATGTGCCCGGTACGTTGTCCGGCCACTTTTTGGTCTTGTCTGCCATAAGATCGGCTATAATTAAAAATGTGGATAAGATCAAGGTTGTCGTTAGTGATAGTCATTTATCGGCGGGAGAATTTTTTGAGGGTTATCGCAACCCGCATGAAGACTTCAGGTATGATAACGAACTTTGCGACCTCATCAGATATTTCTGCACAGGCAAATATGGTGATGGACCCGAAGGTCCTGTTGAAGTCGAGCTCATTTTAGCCGGGGATTTCTTTGATTTTCTGAATGTCCCGTATTTCGGAGAATTTGAGGAGGCGATTACCGAGGAAATTTCACTGTGGAAGCTTGAAGCCTGCATCGCTGGCCATAAGAAAGTGATGATAGCGCTCAGGGAGTTTGCCTCCAGGCCGAATAAGCGCATCACCTATCTAGTCGGCAACCATGACGCTGATTTGTTTTTTCAGAAAGTCAGAGAGCGGATAATCAAGGAATGGGATCCGGAGGCGGAGAGCGGCTCTTCCGGCGGGAAAGTTACGATAATCGCCGACAGGGATCATATAAGGCTTGAGGGTGGGGTTGATGTTTATCACGGCAACCAGTTTGAGGCGATGCATATTCTGAATTTTTCAAAGCCGTTATTGGAATCCGGCCTGTCGAAGCCGGTCCTGAACATCCCATGGGGAAGTTTTTATATTCTAAAGATAGTTAACAGAATGAAATGGGAGCGCGACTATCTGGATAAAGTGCGACCGCTTAAGGTACTGCTACTTGTGGGTGCTATCTCGGATCCATGGTTTATAATCAGATATGTTTTTCTTTCGATCTATTACTTTCTTAAGACAAGGTTTGTATACAGTCCCAAGAGGCGCTCAAGTTTTAAGGTGACAATGGATATTTTTAAACAGGAAGTCGCGTTTTTTATGGATTTAGAACGCAATGCCCGGAAGCTTTTGGACCAGGACCCTGAATTAAAAACGGTGATTATAGGTCACACCCATAAGCCGATTAGCAAGGGATATCCCGACGGCAAACAATATATCAATACCGGCACGTGGACCAAGATGGTGCACTTGGATCTGAGGAGTATCGGCCAGCAGTCCTGTCCCACATTCGCGCTGATCAAAATCAGGGATGGCCATGCCTTGTGCGATCTAAGGTACTGGGTAGGCGAGCACAGCCCGCACAGGGTGTTTAGTAATTGACTGTAAAATGGGTTGTTATTGCTACTGGAATCATTGGAGTGATCGTGGCACTTGCAATTTGCCGATTTAACAAAAGTCATACTTCTACCACCACTTCCACTCAGCGGCCTGATGGAGTTCTGCAATTACTTAAGGCGTCTGATGGAAAAAACTTCCAAAATTCTGTAAGTCAGCATATCCTTTTAATGTGCGACGAGAATATCTTCTAAAAATTGAAGTCAATGGTCGGCAATTTAATCGAGTAGTAATCGATTCCCATTATCAAGTAAAACACTTAAAGAGTATTACGGACCCGTTGATTCTGGAGCTGGTCAAGTCGCTGAATGGCAGTGAATCTTTACCGGAGAAAGTATTGCCAAGCGGGTTTGAAATATACGTTGATGATCCAGTTTTTCTTGGTGAGAAGCCTTATCGATTGATTTGGACAGCTCATCCGAAAGAAAACTATATCGGCATTATCAATGCTTTTCGAAGGGCAGTTTGGAGGAAGTGATGACGACAAGGTATTTAAGTGAAGATGAAATCAAGGAGATTAGAAAAAGTACATCCCGGATGAAGGGAACGGCCCACCTGCCACCTGACGCGTCTGCATTGGATCGCGCCAAATATGACCTTTGCCAAGAGTTCGTCATATTTATGCGAAAAAAATGTATCAGTCAGAGAAAACTTGCAGAGATGTTGGGTGTTCCGGAGTCACGCATTAGCGAAATTGTGCATTACAGAATTAATAAGCTGACATTGGATCGGTTGGTTCGATATATGGAAACGCTTAGACCAAATCTTGTTTTAAAAGCTGTTTAACTTTTTGAAGTCAAAAACTGCCGATATGGCAGGAGCACACTCAAAAAATTCATGGAGGCATGACTGTATAGGACATTCGCGTTGATCACAGAAAAAAAGACTGAGTGCAACTAACAACACAAATTACGGGATATAAAATTATCTCTCCTTTTATGATAAGGAATGGATATTCTCGGGGAGTGAATTATGAAAGAGATCGAGTCTGATCCATTTGACCTATTTGCTGTCTGGTATAGGCAGGCGGGAAAAAAGACTGTTTGGAGGCGAATTTTGACATGGCTTTATCCGCCTGCTGTCATTCATCAGCCAGATGCGATGATTCTTTCCACGGCTAACCGCGACGGTAAGCCATCAGCTCGTGTTGTTCTATTTAAGGGCATTAAGGATGGCGGTTTTACATTTTTTACTAACTACATGAGCCAAAAAGGACGTGAACTCACTGAAAATCCAAGAGCGGAACTTGTTTTTCATTGGGCATTTCCAGAGAGACAAGTTCGGGTCGAGGGTGTGGCAACAAAAACGAGTCGTGAGGCCAGCGTCGCTTATTGGCGAACAAGGCCTAGAGGCAGCCAGTTGAGTGGAGCTGTATCACCACAAAGTAGCATCATTTCTGGGCGAGCCGCATTGGTTAAAAAAGTCGATGAATTAAAGCACCTGCTGCAAGGTGCTGACGTTCCCTGTCCGGAATGGTGGGGTGGCTTCTGTTTGATACCGGATTGTATCGAGTTCTGGGAAGGGCGAGCGAATCGGCTGCATGAACGCATTCGTTTCACGAGGAATGGCCATCGGTGGAATCGCGAGTTTTTAGCGCCATGATTTATGTGTAATCGGTCAGTATTTATGGACGTGGTGGGCCTGGGACCGCGATGTTTCTGTGGAAGTGGAGCTGGATTTTAAGAGGTCGCGCGCCAGGTCCGAAAGTCACTTTCTCGCGGTGAAATCACGCATGCTATGAAAAACTCTAAAAAAGTCATCGACAGAGATGATATTAAATCCTTCTAGACCATTCTCTGTGCCCCAGCTGTTTTGAAGTTTGAGATGGGTTAGCTTGCCGTCTTGTTCTCTATAGCCAACTACCAGGATGGCATGTAAATCATGCTCGACTGTTTCTGGTGTCGCCTTGACCGGAATGCGTATATTTGGATTAGATTTCAAAACGCCGTTATTATTTTCTAGTTGCCCTGCCCACCTTAATGACACCAAGGTGGAACGCTTCAATAATATATTTTGCTTGATTCGTTCCAAGATCTTCTGGGCAGGATCCATTATCATTTCGACTAAATATCTACTATCGTATTTCATGGAGTGTGACGCTGCGTCTGGACTTAGAAAAAACGCATACTCTTTGTGGAAGGAGTTTTGGCTCTCGAGATATTTAGAGTAGGTTTCGGGAGTCCAAGTTTTTCCATCAACTTCAAAAGATCTGGGAAAAGGTCCGATCTCTGATTCAATTAACTGTTTCGCCCATGTTCTTGCTTCATCCCGAATCTTTACAAAGTCCTCTCCTGCTTCGCGCCGAGACCATGCTTGTTTTGCATAGACTTTTAGTTGGCCTATAATTTTGTTCCAACCTCCTACTGGCTTATAAGGAAATAAAGTATCTGGAACTAGGCCATAGCGATGAGCTAAAACTCCAAGTGCAGATGGATTATCGCCATCCAAATTCGGAAGTTTCGAATATTTCGGACCATTCGCGGCATAGGCACAAGTATCACGGGTGAGTTTTTGTGCCATGAGATAATCGGCAGAGAGATGAGGTACCATGATCCCTTGAGCTGCAAGTAGGTATTCGTATTCGGTGAGGCTTGCATTGAGCCAGCATGTGCCACTGCATTGTTCACGAACTGGACGAAGATTAGGGATCTGATGCTCCTGGATTTCGCTATTACTTTTGCCAGCTAATGAGTTGCCAATAATGTTGAGTAGCGCATTCTGACAAAGAGTTGACGTGGATCCAGAGGCGGGTTGCTGCCCATTTGAAAAACCATTTTCGGACGCAAGAACTAGGGCAATAAAACTGATATAAAATAGCACACCCCTGCGTATCATATTATACTTATCGAGTTTTTTAATCGCAGGTTTAGCGCAGGGGCTAGGTGCTATTAGGGGGCGGGGCTTGAGATCGTGCGAGCTTCTTGTGAGAATCATCCTTTCAAAATACGCAAGTAGTCCTTTGTCGATTTGTATACCATACAGCTCATGAAGTTAACAAAATCCGTGTCGTCCTTTCGAGACCTTTCTATAAGAGCAATATAGTCTTGCCTTAAAACAGGAGGGATGACGGTAATCGTGTACCCAGCCTGGAATAGGGCAACATTCATCAGCAATCTGGCAGTTCTGCCATTGCCATCCACAAACGGATGGATGTTCACAAGCTCTTCATGAAGCTTCGCCGCAAATACGACAGGGTGATGTTTTTTTCTCATGACAGGGATCTTAGATACGAACTTCTACATGAGCGATGGCACTTTATTGGCTGGTGGGGGTAAATGCTGGCTGCCCGTGATTACGACACGCACCTTACGGTAAGTGCCTGCGCTTTCCTTATCTATTCTATAATAAAATAGTCTGTGTATATTTTAGGATGTCTTTCTCGGTGATAGTTTTATTTTTAGCTAGCTCATAAATGAAATCAAATGCTTCGCTGTGACCCGAAGCTTCATAATGATCTCTCAGCGGCTTGCCAGAAATGGTCAAGCCGTCTTCAAGAACGATTTTTGTCTCGGTCTCGGTCAGCGTGTTTCCTTCAATGGCGTTACTGCTATAGGTCAGTCCGATGCGGAAGTACTCCTTAATCTGCTTGAGAAAATCCTTCGAGATGGGACGGCGAGATGGGACGGCGAGATGGGACGGCGAGATGGGACGGAAGGATTGGATCTGCTTATTCAGCTCGTCAATTTGGTGGAGTTTATTTTCGTAGTTCATATAAATTACAGCCTTTACTGTGCAGACAATCTGAAACTTGTTTGATGACAACTCTTAACACTACGAGCATATGCTTAAACCGGTTCAAACTGTGCGGTAAAGTGCTTTAGGAATGGTGGCTCGTAAGTCATCCGTAGCCCGCGCAGTTCTTCTTTGTGCGCCACGAGTTCTTTGGCGCCTTCTAAGATGTAATCGAAATGGCTTTGCGTATAGACCCTGCGTGGGAAAGCAAGCCTCACGAGTTCCATCATCGCTGGGCGGAAGCTTCCGCCAGTCTCGCGTTTTCCAAACATGACCGAGCCGATTTCACACGACCTTATCCCCTCGGCCAGGTACATCTCGCATACCAAGGCTTGGCCGGGGTATTGCTCAGGCGGAATGTGGGGTAAAAAAGTTTTTGCGTCTATGTAAACCGCATGTCCCCCAGGCGGCTGGACCGTCGGTATCCCCGCATGGTTAAGCCCTTCAGCCATGTATCTTATGACCGCGAGACGATACTCGAGGTATCGCTCATCTAAAATTTCTTCGAGTCCTGTAGCCATGGCCTCAAGATCGCGTGCCGCAAGCCCACCGTATGTCGGGAAGCCTTCGGTGAGGATCAGCATGCTTCTTAATTTTTCAACCAAGCCTTGCTCAGACCAATTGTTTTTTTTCAAAGCTATAAACCCGCCGATGTTCACTAGGGCATCCTTCTTAGCGCTCATCATGCAACCATCGGCAAGTGAAAATATTTCTAAAGCAATGTCCTTTGCGGTTCGCCCAGCCTGGCCAGGCTCCCTGCTTTTAATAAAGTAGCTATTCTCCGCGAATCGGCAGGCATCCAAGATGAATGGTATCCCATAGCGGCGCAAAACGTCTGAGGTCTTTCTTAAATTATCAAGCGAAACCGGCTGACCACCGCCGGTGTTATTGGTGATGGTCATCATCCCGCAGGGGATCCGCCCTTTGTTTTCAGCACAGAAGGCCTCGAGCTTAGCTATGTCTATGTTGCCTTTGAACGGGTGCTGGTTCTCGGGGTCCTTGCCCTCCTCTATGACGAGGTCAATGGCTTCGCCACCGAGGTACTCGATGTTCGCTCTTGTTGTATCAAAGTGGTTGTTTGAAGGGATCTTGCAGCCTGGCTTGACAATTACGCCGAATAGCAGTCTCTCTGATGCTCTACCTTGATGTGTTGGGATGACATGTTTATAGCCTGTTAGATCCTGCACGCTTTTTTCAAAGCGCTCGAAGCTTTTAGATCCAGCGTAACTTTCATCCGCCGTCATCATGGCGCCCCATTGGGCGGCGCTCATCGCGGTGGTTCCTGAATCCGTAAGGAAGTCAAACGTCACGTGCTTTGCCGGTATAAGAAATAAGTTATATCCGGCTTGGCGGAGGAGTTCCTCCCGTTGTGATCTTGTGAGGAATGGTAATGGATCCACCATTTTGATCTTGAATGGTTCCATTATAGTTTTTCTAGGTATGGTTTTTCTTGGCTCAGTCATATGCGGATTCCTTCCATCAGCACAACTTGCCTGATTTTTTCTGTCACTTCAAGAGTGGCATTTATTGGCTTTTATTGAAGCGTTAATTGTTATATGCACACTTTCCATCTATAGCGATTTTTATATTAAGTGGGGGTTTCATGAAAAAAAGCATTAGTTTGGTTTTGTTAACCTCGTTTGTTTTTGCGAGTGTTTTAGCAGGGTGTTCGCCGGCTCCAAGAAGGGTTTTAACTGCGGAAGAAAAGCGAGCCGACATGTACTGGCTGTACTCACAATTTGGCGAGAACTATGCCCCACTGGCCTACAAGCAACAGCGATATGGATTTGATTATGAAGCACTCAAGAACGAATATTTAAAGAAAGCCGAACAATCCTCATCTAACGAGGAGTTTTATAGCGTGATGCACGGCTTTGTCGCGGAATTTAAAGATGCCCATACCTCATCGATGCTTATAAGTTCCAGCCTGCCCGCGCGCACTGAAGTCGCTTATCTTGGTTTTGACGGCGTCCGCAACGGGGACGAATTGATTGTCACGAAGCTGCTGCCTACGATTTCAAATAAATTATTCCCGATCCGCGTGGGTGATAAGATTTCTAAGCTGGATGGCGTGGCTTTGTCGGAGATTATCCGCAAAGAGATGACGCTGATACGCAATCTCGGGAGCGACGAATCAAACCTTACCTATCTTATGCCAAGGATTTTTAACCGTAGTTCGCTTACCTCGCGCATGCCGCAAAGCGGTTCCGTTGCAGTGCTGACAGTTCTTCGTAGTTCTGAGAAACAACAAAATAAGAGCGGCAGTGATTTTGTTAAAGCAACTGCAACTGATGACAAAGGTGAAAAGAAGGAGCTAGAAGTCAAGCTGCCTTGGATTGTGAAGGATTTGTATGCTTTCACGCGTGAGCAGGCGGATGCGACGAAGAACCAGAAAAAAGATGGAGGCACAAGCTCGTTTGTCGAACGCATAGCAAGTATGGAGACTGGATTGTTTTTTGAGACGGCATTTCGTGCCGTAAGCGGTGAGCTAGAGTTGAAGCCTGATGTGGTACGCCGTATTTCGCGTTCGTTTCAGGGCTTCAACATCTGGGACACGTTCGTATTCGTTGATAATATGCCGACATGGACATCAAGGGTCCTGACATCAGCGGTAGCAGCGGCAGCCGGGCAGCCAGAAACTACAATGGATGAATTCAAACGGCTGCGTAATATCCCAAAAAACAGTATTTTTGTGCAAGATGCAAAAATTTTTCCGACATATATATCAGCTGAAAAACTTCTTGATCGCGACGGCAAGGAGACGGACCAGCTTAAGCACATCGCATACATGTACTTGCACACTTTTTCTCCAATCGAAACCGAGCAAACAGTCGTTTCAGAATTCACGTCTACTCTTAAAACGCTCCGGAAGTTTGGCGTGAAGGATCTCGTGATAGACCTGATTAATAACGGCGGTGGGTCGTTGAAGCTTGGTCTACAGCTAGCGCAGATGCTTTCAAAGGAAAGATTAATCCTGCCTGAGATGCAATTTAAGGTCAGTGAGAGTTGGCTTGATGAGTTTGAGTCAACAAGCCTGAGTGCCGCATCAGATGCGGAGCGTGAAATAGCAAGAAGGATTTTTGTGTTGTTGCGGGAGGATCTGGCGCAGCGGCATTTGATTTCAGCCAAATACAGCACTGAAGCATTGTTTCCGTTTGATATATTGCCGGACCAGGATGGCGGCCACGGTTTAAACGTCTTGTTGCTTGTTAATGAGATGTGCGCTTCGATGTGTGACATATTCTCGGCTGTGTTGAAGGACAACGGTATCGCGACAATAATAGGGAGCAAGACGATGGGTGCCGGTGGCAATGTGGAAACCCATTTTGAGGCGCCCAACAGTCACTTGATAGTTAATCAAACGGAATCTCTTATAATCCGCAAAGATGGAAGCTACATTGAAAACAACGGAATCGAACCTGATGTGGCAGTAAAAGTCAGCGAATACAGCCATAACAAGTATGATGCTGTTAGAAAGAAAGCTATTGAGATTCTTACTTCCACGAAGTAAGAATACTTGACTTATTTTATCTAAATTTATAATAACCAGGCATGCTGAACCAAGGAAGTTTGGTGACAAAAAAGCACGTCCATAGATTATTGCTCCTATTCATATTTTTTTTGATGGGAGACGTGGCGGAAGTGTTTGCCGCTATTAGTGATGTTTCTGGTGGATCTTCTATTGGCGTGGCTTCGCAACAGTTCGCATTGGAGTCGTCTAACAGCATTCGTTTTGATCTTGCCGGAGAATGGAAATCTTCATCAGTTGTGGACGCCGCTTCTGGGATACCTGCCCGCGAATTGCATATTTATTCATTTTTTGAAGGCGGTGACTTGGGAGATAAAAGCATTGATATCGACAGGACCGCGCTAAGATTCAGCTTATCTAAACCAGAGCCTGTGCAATATGTCTGGGTTGGCCGCAGCCATCCTGCTTCTGAAGGCGCTGCTGCTTTTCTGTGGCCCACATCCGTCAGCGCCGTGGGGGCAAACTGGGTGCAAAACCAATCGGATGTTTTTGAGCCGAGGACTTCCGGATGGATAGGGCTTGGATGGTTTGGGAAGGCGCCTGTCGGTAATTCACTGTCAATTATTGCAAGTGTATCGATGTCTCCTGTCTTTCTGCCATCTTTCGGGCCGCGCCTGGACTTGCATGATTCAAACATCGCCAGTGGTTCCAGGTATGCGCGCTTGCCGCCAACATATCTTAATTGGTCTAGTGAACTTACGATACCGATCCATTACCACGTCAATACCGGTGATTTAAAAAAGATAGTATTCCAAAACCAGTATTTTGGTTCCCTGGGATGTCAGGTTGGTCAGAACACTTTGCGTTTTATGTCGTGGTCGGCGCCGTCACCAGTTCCGCAGATCAGTATTGATAAGAGTGTTTTAGCTATAGATGTTGAAAAACAGTCCGATCCACTTAGCATAGCAGTCTTCGCCACGCCCAGATTTCCGAGGGAGAATTTTGTCGCTATGCAAATGGGGCTTGGTGAAATCTGGCCATCGCCAGTTGTTGAAGCCGCGCATGAATCAAGCTCCGGACGTTTGGCTCTTTCAGCGAAAGCGGAAATATTCAAGTTTCTTAGCGTAGGCGCTTTGCATACTTTTTTTCGTGAGCAGCCCGCACCTCCTGTTTACGCAAATAAACTGGTGTGGCTGGATCTTGGCTACAGCAATGTGAGGTCTTCGATACGGCCATCAATTAGGCCATCGATTAGAGTGGAAAGGCATTTAGCTAGCCAGGTTGAGGGCGCATTGATTAGGCCATCACTCGAATATTCGGTTGATCAGAAGATGCTTGTTTTTGCTTCTTCAAATCTTATTGTCGGTACAGATAAAAGTTACTTCGGGGCATGGAGGGAGTTTGATTCATTTTCCGTGGGAGCAAGATATGTCTGGTAAAATATTGGCATTCACGGCGGCTATTCTTGCTGTTATGACGTTTGATGGCTGTTCCTTAAGAAGTTGGTGGGGTGAAAAGGGCCCGGCTCGCGAAGCCATAAGCATGCCTGATACAAAGCCAAGCTGCGGTGACCTGGCGGAGGTATTGACCGGCAGCGAGGAAAGGTCGCTTGCGGTATTTGACTGCCTTCAGCTTAGGTTTTCATCACTGTGGGAAAATGTGGAAGGTCATAAAAAAAATTCACTCAGCGACGAAGAGTTTTCCATCCTTGTAAGAAAAGGCGTGCTTGGAATACATGGCGATCGCGAGGACTTGTTAAAGCGCGTGTTCACGCTCAAAAATATGCTAGGAATCAAGCCAGGCTTGATTAGAGCCGAAGTGGATTCGTGGCTTGATGTCGCACGTAAAGTCAGGGGCGGTGCTAGATATCTTTTTCAAAAAATAAAAAGCAGGAATGAGCCGTTTTTTTATAGCGACCTTGAACTCGGAGTCGCCGTCAGTGCTCCGGTTTTATCTAAAGCCGCTGTTGATTTTAACTCCAGGGAGGTTGCCGATCTGTGGATCTCGGTTCTTGGTTTGCAGGACCGCGACATAGTTGGCACGCTCCCGGCCGGGCTTGATTTCGCCATCAATATTTTGAATGCGGTTTGTCCCAATTTTTCCGTAAGAGACAGGTGGAACAGTGTTGAAACCAGCCAATGTCTGCAGCTCCTTGTTGGTCAATTCAAGGGAGCCGCCGCATGGTTTGATTTTGCCACCAACCCGTCTTATAAATTTAACCGCAAGAATTACGGGGTTATCAACGAATCAATAAAATCCACTGAATCAAAACTTACGTCTTGGTTCGATGATCCACGTTTGGGGTATCTCGAGACACGGAGGCTGATAGATCTCTCCAAAGGGCTTGGTGTGGATCCCCCGACAAAGTTCATTGATTCTCTGGGGCTAGTCTCCAAATTCCATAACAAGTCCAGCGGTAAGCTCATTCACCCTACATTTTTGCAACATGTTCTTGGCTTGATGGCGAATTTCCACAGGCTTTTGTTGGAAAGCATGCCTGTATTCACAGATGCCTCTGAACGTCACAAATGCCTGCCGCTATCCGGGCGTCGTGAGCCGTACAGTTGGCGTGAGTGTGTGCCTACGGATATCGAAGCTGCGAGAAAAAAGTATGAACTCGTGGATCTTGTGTTGAGAGTCAAGAATACGAATTACGGCGGTGAGGCCGTCCCTCTTGATGGGAGGATGTTTTCACGAATTCTTCTATTTTATATTTTGAGCGGTGAGATTGTCCGTGTTTTTGATAATGACGGTGACGGGATTATTTCTACTAATATTGGCAATAATGATGATGAACTTGTGCATCTGCTCAGCACAGGTGTGCAGGGTTATGAAGTCATAAAAAGATTCACTGATAACGTTGGAAGAAAATTTAAGGGATTAATGATCGAGCCAGGAGATCCAACCGATCGGTTCAATAAGTTCGATATCACTGGGCTAGCCCGTCTCATCACCATGACTAATGATGTTCTTGTTGTGCGCACTCGGGAGAATGAGGATTTTTTGAAAGGCATATTCAGCTATTTGTTTAATATTTTCCCGAAAAGCTCGGTTTTCATGGATCAGATGGCTGTTACTGCGGTTACGACGACATTGGATTCGCTTGCTGATTACCGCAAGGTGTATCTTTCAGTGCTTGGTAAAAACGAACTTCTATCCAAGGATGATTTGGAATATCAGCGCCCAGGGCTTGTCCATCGTGATGATATAACCAAGTTTTTGCCAGAGATGCTTAAAAGAAATTTTCCGAGGACATATGAAAGCTGTACCGAGTTCGGGTTCGAACGGTCCTGTGGGATAGCGTTTGATGAGATAATCCCTTCCGCTGAATCTGGTTCAGCATATGTGAGTCCGGATGATCTGGATATCCTCACTATAGTGGCTATATCTATCGAAGGATTGCTTGATACCTGCGATAAGAATGGTGATAAGCGACTTTCATGGAAGGTCATAGACGGCAAGGATGAACTCGACTGCGGTTATACGCGGTTCAAAGACGTAGTCCAGCGTTTGATGGAAGCGAATGTGATTCACGCTTCCGCATTTGACAAGGCTAAGGTCAACTTCATGCTTGAAGCTATTAATAGTATTTTTGTGACGAGGATAATGGGCAAGATCTCCATTGTTAAAGGGAATAATGACTGGCTGGTCTTGAACCTCCCGTTTTTTTGGGCTTACAATCATGCCACGATTGGTTCTGTTTATGGTCTTATATCAGACACCTTAAATGAGAAGCGCGTTCGTGCGGAAAAAAAGAAGAAGAAGTGAAAAATTCACAGGCTATATAGAATAACTCGCCGTATAAAATATCACTTGATTTGCTAGTCTGCTTATGATCTTAGTCAGTCCAGAAAAAATGAGGGCAATACATTATGTTAAAGCGTGCTAGTGGGATTATTTTTCTTTCTCTCTTATTGATTGGTGTAGCAGGAGCTACCACCTGGGCTTTGGCTGATCCAAGCCATCCGGGACCTGGGCATGGAAACAACCCGCCACATAATCCACCGGCACCGTCGCCTATTCCTCCAAGCCAACCTACTCCAGATGTTAGCAAGGCACGACATGAAGGCCACGCTGATGGTAATGTCGATGGTGCGCGAGAAGGCCGAGTGCGTGGGCCCGTGGAAGGCGAAAGTGCTGGCCGCGATTGTGGATATCGCGAGGGTTATGCTCGCTGTGAGCGTGATGGGCGTAGACATGCTTATGATTCAGGCTACAGGGAAGGGTTTATTCGGGGTGAACTCGAAGGCCAGACTTTCGGCAGCAGACAAGGCGATGTAGATGGGCAGTTAAGAGGAACTTCGGAAGGACGCTTGGACGGAGAGCAGCGCGCAGATAGGGATGCATTTGCCGAAGCAACTCCTCTTGGTCGTGAGAAAGGGAGGCAGGAGGCTGAAGCTTCTGATGCCGCTCAGCGAGGCGATGCGGATGGCACGGTTGCTGGTGACAAGGAAGCGTTTCAAAAAGCCCAGGCGGAGGATTATCCGCGTGGCCGCAAATATTACAGAGATGAGCGATATGCTGAACCAATCGAAAATGAGGATAGTTTTTTTAATAAATTAGTAAACGGTGTCGCACGTGTTTTTGGAAAGCCCGCTTTTAATGCGAAGACTTTGTCATTAAACGCGCTGAACATTGTCAGCACCCAACCAGGAGCCACCCCGGATCATCGTTTTTATAACCCCAGGCGTACTTATCCCACTCCGGATGAGAACAATGCATATCGTTCGGGCTATGATCAAGGTTATAACTCCGGGTTTAGCAGCACATAC
Organism: uncultured Bacteriovoracaceae bacterium; assembly: GCA_964358645.1. Lineage (GTDB taxonomy): Bacteria > Bdellovibrionota > UBA1018 > UBA1018 > UBA1018 > JBBTDV01. Next base: position 14,205 of record CAYHPW010000027.1, read on the forward strand.
CAATCTTCTTATTCAAGCGCCTATAACATGGCATATCGGCATGGTGAAGAACATGGCTGCAGGGAGGCAAAGCACAAGGATTATAGATTAGATTTCGAGCGTGGTTTTGTTGAGGGGAAGTCGGTCGGGTATAACCGCGCATATCAGCTTGCCTATGACCAGGCCTATCGTTATGCATACAATGCTTCATTTAGCACTGCTTCTGACCAAGCTTACAGAAATTCATACCAGATGTACTATCAGAGACATTTTGAAAGTGCCCGCGCGGCAGCATATGCCGAACGTGTGAATGAACTCTATAGGCGTGCTTTCAACAGTGCAAAGAAAGCAAAATTCAATGAGATGTATCCGATCTACGCATCTCAGGAGTTTGATCGAGGTAAACAGGACGAAGCCAGAGATTTTGATGAACGTCCGGTCAGGTTGTTGAACGCAGAGGTTATGGAGACCATTCCTAATAATCTCTATGAGCCAGGTGAACCATTAAGACTTAAAATTAAAATGCGGAATTTTGCGGACGTGGGACTTGATGGTCGCGACGTCAAAGTGAAGTTGCAGGCTCTTGATGGTGCATCTTCTATAATCGCCGAAAGCGAGACAAATCTTTCGCGCGACCTGATGCGAAAAAGCAGGACAACGGTTTCTGGTTTGCTTGATTTTAGTTTGACTGAGGATAGCGTAGGGGAAGCTAAGTCATTTCGTATTACACTTTTTTGCAAGGGCAGGGTTGCGGGTGAGCAGGTGGTGGTCATTACACCGATGTACATGGTGGCCATGGCTTTTGCGGAACCTCCAGTTTTACGCGAAGGATTAGAAAGCGCGCTTAAATTACGTTTGAAGAATCAGTCCTCGGTAGCGACGGATAGCGGTTTTCTAGTGAATTTCAAATCGAGTTCCCAGTTAATCGAGATAGTGCGTCCGCAAGTCAATGTTGGTGTGCTTAATCCTGGTGAGGAGCGTGTTATAGAGTTCGTCGCTATTGGGCGTGAAACCGGGAACGCCAAAATCCCTGTCGCATTCGAAGGGGTGAGTGGCACCGGCCGCCGCATAGGCCTCATGGATGAGATACGTGATATCCCTGTGATGAATGACTATGTCATAGATGTTGTTAGCGGGGCTACAAGCTTGAGGATGGCGGGGATTTCGCGAGTGGAATACAAGATCAGGAATGTAAGCTCAAGGCTTATACTGAAAACCTTGCAATTGAAGATACGCATTAAGGCAAAGGAAGGTGATCCGTTCGCCGTCCTTGGTCCAAACCCACAGTACCTCAGCCCTATTCTCAATGGACAGACAAGCGGTTTTGTTGCCCCGGTGCTGGTCAGAGGCGCTAATTCTGGCGGTACGATTGAACTTGAAGTCCAAGAGAGTGGCAGAACGGTAGTTCTTCATAGGGAAGATTTTTAACATTAACACTAAGGAGCAAGGCCAAATGAAAACAGGAATTATTTGTAGACTGATCGGTCTGGCGATTTTCAGTGCAGCCGCGATAGGATGCGGGGTCATCCCATCGGCATATAGGGGTAAGTTTCAGGATAACGCTAAAGGCGCGGTGCTTGAATTAAAAGCTGGAGATGGAATGTTGATGTTGGCCGGTGGCTCGGTGATGGAGTCAAAGGCAAAGAATCTCAAGTTCGAGCAGCTAATGAAGGGGCAGCAGGGAATTTATGTAAGCGAGAATCCAGCAGTGGATGGTGCGTTGGATGTTTACTGGGTAAATCCCGATGTCACTACAAAGCAGCAGGACGGTGATCTTGCCTGGTATAAGTCTGAGGTGGTGTACACCGTGCTTAACGTAAAAGTTAAAGCAGTGGATGAAATTGAATTGCTGCGCTGTCAGGATGGCACGATCTTGTTGGATCTGCCTACAAAACGTTGGCAGGTCGGGTGCCCGGCGAATCCGGAATATTACAAGTTCCAGAGGGTGTCGGAGAAATAGCAAATTTAGCTGATGCAATCTTGTCTTCTGCATTTTTTAAACATTGCAGGAGCATGTGCTTTTCGATTCTTTCGTTTTCTAGTTGTATCTCAAGATCGCGTATGCGCTGCCGCTCGCGGCTGAATTTTTCGTTTAGCAGCTTAAGTTCAGAATTTAGTTTGGCTGCCAGCATGGTGGCTTCCTGGCGTTCGTTTTCGCTTTGTTTCCAGCGTAGCTGTGATTGGTAATGCTCATTTTTTGTATGTGTGAGATCATCGATCAGGCGTGCATTTTCACTGGCTAGTTTTCTATTCTGCAATTCTGTTTTTGATGTATTAAACGACTTGTTTTCTTTTTTTAGCAAATCCACTGTGCTTTTAAGTATCTCGAGTTCTGTTTGAAGTTGCTTGGACTTTGCTGACTCGCTTAGCAGTGATGACTTTACATGTTGTATCGCCGTGGCAAGGTTGTTTAGGCATGGATGATTTTCTTTGGTTTGCTCCATTTTATCGTACCCTTGTCAATTGTCGCTAATGCTTGAGTGTATTGTAAATGGGCGATTTTTGCCCTATTTTATGTTGAGTGTACTGTGTAAGCGTTCAAAAATGCTGAGCTTTTTTGCTACTATTTTGACGTAGTGTTTACTAAACTTATAAAGTATAATAATTACGCTGGGCGCAATATTATTTCTGGAGTATGTGTGATGCAAGTTTCAAACGTTTCAGGAACAACTACAACAACGGAACGATCAAGGGATCTTTTTAATAACATAATGGGTGTTGAAAGGCCTATGTTGCGCGACGAGCCACGGGTGTCGATACTTGATAGTGTTCCGCCGCCGCAGACAAGCGAAGTGGCACACCACATGTCAACAATGTATGCGGTCGAAGCTGTAAGAAAATTTACGGTCTGACAGGAACAAAACATGCTTGTTTGTCTTATCTGGCATGTTTATGCGTCAAAAAATGGAGATGTGTTTATGTGGTGTGTTGTTGACTGCGGGAGTGGTGTCAGCCATGGTAGGCGGTCCGCATGGCGGCATGATTTTGGGTGACAAGACATATACCTTTGAAGTGAAAGTTGCGCCGGAACAGGGCCATGTCACGATATATTCACTGAAGCCAAAGCGCGGTGAGGTGCCCAGGACAATGACCGTGGTTTTATACCAGGATCCTGAAACTCAGGAGATGGTTGAGGTTTCCGCCGTCAGCCCTCCCTATGCTGATTATGTCATGTATCAAGGCAAATTATCACCCAAGCAGCTTGCATTTATGGGTGTTGAAATTCGTTTTAGCATTGAGCCAGGCAAAAAGAGAATCATCCGTTCAGCCAGTTTGCGATGATTACTAGCGCTGATTCCCTTCCGACACGAGATCTGGATTGTAACTTTGAATTTGCTCTTTGTAAGTGCTGCGATAGCGCATTATAAAATCAGGTAGCAGTTCTTGAAGTGTTTTTTTTAACGCCTCTATTTCAATTCTTAAGCTGTCGACTTCGGCTTTTCTTTCAATGCGCTCCTTGGCCAGAAGCTCTCCTTGAGCTTCAGTCTCTGTTTGCAATAAATGGAAATCCGTCGCACTGATTTTTGTTTCAGTCATGTTCTTGAGCAAGGAGCAATCGATGTGCCATATGTTTTCAACGGCCGGTGGTTTTACGCCTTTGTGGTGATTCATGTAGCAGCGTGGCTATTAAGTCAGATGCCCAGTGATACGCCGTATGATTCTGGACTTTCTTGCGCAATGCAAGCATGCGCCGTTCGCGGTCCGTTGCTGGTAACGCCAGTGCTGTTGCTATTGCGTCGGCCATTTCCTCTATGGAATACGGATTGACTATGAACGCATCACTAAGTTCGCGGCTTGCTCCGGTGAACTTGCTTAGAATCAATGCACCACGCTCCGGTTTTTGACACCAGACGTATTCTTTTGCCACGAGGTTCATTCCGTCGTGAAGCGACGTGACCAGGCATATGTCACCTATCTGATAAAAATACTGGATTTCATCCCAGTCGTGATGCTTTTCCATGAAAATTATCGGTTTATATCCGCTGTTGTTTTGTGAAACAAATTTGGCATTAACTCTATCTATTGCTTGATGTAATTTGGTAACCAGGTTCTGATAAGACGGTATATGTCCCCTGCTTGGCGATCCCATTTGCGCCAAAGTAAAGCGGCCGATGTACTGGGGGTATTTTTCGAGAAACCTTTCCACTGCTTCAATCCTTTCTATAAGTCCCTTGGTGTAATCAAGCCTGTCAACCCCCACGGCGACTATATCAGACGTGATTCCGTATTTAAGCTTCAGCTCCCTGCGTTCGCTGTCAGTCATGGTTCTTACCGGTGCTGTGTCAATGCCTATAGGGAAAGCCCTGACGCGTGTTTCATGATTTTCCATTGTTACGGAGAAGGTGCCGAGGTCTACTCTGGCTTCTAGGTACCTGTTACAGGTTTCAAGAAAATTATTACAATGATATTGTGTATGAAAACCTATCACATCCGCGCCTAGCATGCCACGGAGGAGTTCTTTGTGCCATGGGCATATCTCAAACGCCTCAGGGTTCGGCCACGGGATATGCCAGAACAATCCAATCCCTGGAAAGTTCTTTGGTTGTAAGCGATTAGATTTTAAAAGGCGCGGCAGGATCGCAAAATGATAATCCTGTACCAGTACCAGAGAGTTTTGTTGTGTCGCATGTGACATGATTGCATCGCTGAAGCGCTTGTTTACGGCGCAGTAGTGGTGCCAGTCTGAAAGCCTAAATACCGGCCGTGTATGGGCCATGTGGCATAGTGGCCAAATACCTTCATTGGCGAAACCATAGTAGTAACCGAGTTCTTCCTCATGATTCAGCCAAACCCTGTGCAAAACATATTTAGGTGCTGTCGGTGGGACCAATATCTCACTGTTTGGGCCGGATGTTTCCATGTCCGCGTTACCACTTCCATGGGCTATCCATAGGCCACCGCAATTGCGCAGTATTGGCTCGAGCGCCGCGACTACCCCGCTAGCGGGGCGCATAATCTCAATTTTGCCATTTGATTTATGATGAATATAAGGTTCACGATTTGCGACAACTATCAAGTTATTGCCGTGTAGCTCCTTTTGTAATGTATTAATTTGTAAATACTCCATATGTATTTAGTTGCTACGCATAACTCTAGTGCTCCAAATTATATTAACCAAGTCATGTTAACTAATAAGGCGCGCTAAATTCATATTTGTGCAACGGGTATGCCCATCGGGTTTGTGGCACCTCAGTTGCAAAATGTGATGATTGTCGAACCAAATCTTCTACCAGGGAGGATTAAGATAATGAGGTCCTTCGCAACAGTTTCACTGTATGCTGGTGCAATAGCGTTGATATTAAGCGGCGCTTCCACATTTGCACAGGTCTATGAACAACCAGGTATAACGTCTGGCCAAAGCGCCGGTCAGAAGTCAGCCCAGAAGGCGGGGCAAAAAGCTGCGCAAAAGGCTGAGCAGAAAGCCGCTCAAAAAGCAGCTCAAAAAGCTGCGCAGAAGGCTGAGCAGAAAGCTGCCCAAAAGGCTGCGCAGGCCGCAAAGGCTGAACAAAAGTCCGGTCAGAAAGCAGCTCAAAAAGCTGCGCAGAAAGCTGAGCAGAAAGCTGCCCAGAAGGCTGCGCAAAAAGCTGCTCAAAAGCCAGCTCAGAAAGCCGCACAAAAAGCTGAGCAGAAGGCTGGCCAAAAGGCAGCTCAAAAGCCTGCCCAGAAATCAGCTCAGAAAAGCAACGGGGTCTAGCAACACTCGCACTGACAGTGAATCTTTAATAAATCAATTAGGGGGTGATTTAAAAAATCGCCCCTTAATCAATTAAACCATCCAGAATGTGAAAAATTAGGATTGATTTCATTTTGCCGGATCATTTGTGATAATGAACGCAACATGCGGCAAGTTTTATCGCGGATTAAATCAATAACAAGCCAGCCTGTCTTGCAGGCACTGGCTGTTTGTGCCCTCCAGTTTACTCTTATGATGATCATAGCGTCTGTAGTGGAGCTGGTTCATGGCAATGGCAAGTCTGATGATTATTTAAAAGCTTCGTATACAAGGCTGGTCCAATGGGACAGCCACCACTATATTGATATCGCTGACAATGGCTATCATGTGCCAGCAGCGGGTTTCGGTGGGCTTGTTGCGCGGGATGTGCACCTCAGGCGTGCGAATGTAGCTTATTTTCCTGCTTATCCATTGATAGCAAGATATGTTGGGCGGGTATTGGGTATTAAAACCGAAATAGCCGTTTTAGTAACTGCACAGGTTTTTTGTGCTTTTTTCTGGATATATTTTTTTCTTTTAATGCGGATATGGGGCGTGGATGTGAGAGGTAGAGCGCTTGCCGCTTGTATAGTATTCATGCATCCAGCGGCGTTTTTTCTTATTTGTGGCTATTCTGAATCAATGTTCATGGCTATGCTGCTTGGCTTTATATTTTGGACAGAGCGGTGGCTAGAGCAGGCCGGGCGTTTCCGGATCAGGTGGTTGCTCGCGGCTGCGCATGGTTCGTTGCTTTCCATTACAAGGCTTTTTGGATTGCTTGCCGCCGTATATCCGTTTGTTAAAAAAAGAAACCCGGGCTCTGTTTTACTTGCGGGTGTAGCTGCAATGGGAGCGGTTTTATTCTTCGTGTGGTGTCATTACCATTTCGGATCATGGGATTTATATTTTAAATTACAGGAATTAGGGTGGGGCAATAAGCCAGAGTATCTCGCGATTTTCAACCCCATGACATACATACCAAGATTTTTCCTTGAGGATACCGTTGATTCAATCTCAAGGGCCTCTATCCCATTGACAGTCATTTTGTTTTACTTTGCTTTGAAGACTGATCTTAAAACTCACTCCAGTGGTATTGCTCTTTGTGTGGTGGCTTTCTTGATGTTTTACTTTCCACTAGCTGGGAAGGCTGGGGCAAAGATGGACAGCATGATTAGATACACTTTGCCTTCTTTCTGCTTGCTTGTAATGTGTCTGGCAAGAACTTGGCGATACAGACTCCCCAAGGTGGTATGTACACGCTGGTTTGCCTTCACGCTTTTATTCTCTCTAGTTATCCAAGTTTGGATGGCTTGGCGTTTTTTTAAAGGCGGCTGGGTGGCGTGAACTCACTTCAGCAGACGCGCGAGTTCGCGAGCCTTGCGCGATTTCCATGATCCATTCCAATAAACGTATCCGGCTAGCAGAGGGAAGGCTATGGTGGCTTCCGAGTAAACCATCTGTTCGTACGATGTTGAAACCTTTCCCCACGAGCTCGCCTCGCGGAGTGTGGAGCCTGATAGCGCGCCGTCGCGCTCGTCGGCGACCGTAATTTGTACGGCATATTTATGCATCGGTGATTCGTGGCCAAGTAACTCTGCTGCCACGACCGTGTCTTGAGCGAAATTCTTAGGCACGCCTCCACCGATCATAATCAAACCTGTTTCTTTGGACGATACCTTAAGTTCAGTCAGTTCGCGGAAGTCACGTATCGAATCAATAGTGACATGGCTCTCTGGCTTACGCGTCTGGTGCATTACAAGGCCAAAGCCGGCGCTGCAATCGCTGAACGCAGGCACGAAAATGGGCACGTTCTTTTTATAAGCGGTGAGCACGACCGAGTCTTGGTTTTTGGCGTTTCTGTCAAGGTACGCGCCCATCTCCCTTATGAATTCTCTTGAGCTGAAGGGTCGGGAGGGGAGCTCGTCAGCGACCTTGCAAATAGTTTCGTCGCATATGCGGAGCTGGTCTTCGTCAATAAGCGTATCGTAAATACGGTCGATCGCTATTTCGCGCAGGTTGTTGTCGTCAAGCGCGGGGGATCCGATGTAGTGCTTAAAGCCAAGGCCCTCGAAAAAGTCTTGGTCCACTATTATCGCGCCAGTAGAAACTATCATGTCGACCATGTTGTTGTTCACGAGATCGACAACCACGTTCTTAAGTCCGGCGCTGAAGAGCGATCCGGCGAGGCAGAGAATGACGTTACAGTCCCGGTCGTTCAACATCTTCTCGTATATTTGTGAGGCGCGGCCTAGATTTCGGCCCTGAAACGCTGTTTCGCTCATGGCATCCACCAGACCACGCACATCATATTTTTTAATATCTATGTGGTTTACGGTCTTTGACAGCAGGTCTTTCTTGGTTGGCATAGTGGATGGCGACATTTTGTTATTCTCCTTGTTATTTTCACAGGGTTATTTTCTCAGAGGCCCTTTGTTATAGAAAATAGCCCTTTGTTTGCAAGCTGAAAGTTTATTGATTTGAGAAAACTGAATTAACTGACGGGAAATAAAAAAGGCTGGCATTATATGCAACACCAGCCTTCCTTATTAGAATAACTGCTGATGACTTACCAGTTGCGTTTATCAGCAAATGTGTCCTTAAGCGTACGTGGGAAGGACCAGCGAGGCTTCTTTGAAGCTGGGCGGGCCTTTACTTCCATCGGTTCGCCTGTGAAGGGATTGACGCCTTTGCCTGCCTTGCGGGCTTTTACTTCTTTACGTACAAGCGCGCCTATTACCGGGAAACGCACTCTCTCACCGCTTGCAGCGGCCTTTGCACCTTTTACGAAAGCTGTTTCAATCGTATTTTTGAGGTCAGCTCTTTTCATGCGGACTTCTCCACTACGGTTGACTACAGCTTGCTTTAAGATGCCTTCGTATACTTCGTTCAAAAAAGAATATTTAGTTTTTTTCTTTGCCATAATTGTTCTCCTAAGAAGAAAGTTTTAGGTGGATTTTTCGGCATCTGCAACTTTTTTTTACAAAAAACGTCATTTTTTTCGGAAAAAAGTATTAATTAACAAACTTCTTTAACTTCAACCCTATGGCCTTCGCGGTGTGCCTTATCACGGCGATGACTTCTTCCGGACTGTCGGTAAGATGTATGAAGTTTAGATCTTCTACCGCCACTGCTCCACTTTTCACTAGTGTGTCGCGTATCCAGTCATATAACCCGGCCCAATAGTCGCGGCCTACCAGTATTACCGGGAAGTCATAAAGCTTTCCTGTCTGTATCAATGTCATTGCTTCGCTCATTTCATCAAGCGTGCCTAGTCCCCCTGGCATGATGATGAATGCATAAGAGTACTTCACCAGCATAACTTTTCTTACGAAGAAGTAACGGAAGGTTATGACTCTATCCAAAAATGGATTTGGTGTCTGCTCGTGAGGGAGAATTATATTGCAGCCGACCGAGAGGCCGCCCGCCTCTTTTGCTCCGCGGTTGGCGGCTTCCATGATTCCAGGTCCTCCGCCGGTCATCACGGCGAAGCCTTCTCCTGCTAACGCGGCTCCCACGTCTTTGGCGAGGTTATAATAAGGGTTGTCCTCGCCGAATCTGGATGAGCCAAACACGGTGACGGCAGGGCCTATTTTTTGGAGAGCCCAGAATCCTCTTATGAATTCTATGGTAATTCTCAGCAACCGTAGTACTTCTGTGGCCGCCCTGTGGCGTCCGGCGAGGAATTGGGCTTCGCTTTTCATCCCTTTAGGGAGTTTGGCGCGGATTTGTGTGAGCTTTTTTGCGCGAGGATCGGTGTGGTTATTCAGCATATTGTTTTAGCGGGAACTCCTTGAGTCAGCTGTGGCTGGGGCAGTTACATTTTTTGCCGCTTTTTTTGAAAGTGAATTATCTTTTTCCAGCAGTGTACGTTTGACACCGACGTTTTTCTTGCGTGTTTCACTTATTAGCTCTTCTATGGCGTGTAGTTCGTCTTCAAGCTCCCACCTAGATAGAAGCATGATGGCGAGATCCTCATGGGTCTCCGGTGGTTTCATGCTTTCATATACTTTTAATTTGTGGCGTATCCCGAGAGAGCGCTCGATGAGTTCCAGTTTTTTTAGGCGATCCATAGTGTTCATGCCCCCTTTTGTTTTAATTGCTGGCGGAGGACGTAAGTTAGGATCCCGCCGTGTTTGAAGTATTCGAGTTCATTCGGTGTGTCGATTCTTACGAGAGTATGGAATTCCATTGTTGCCCCGTTTCGGTCTGTTGCACGCACTTTCAACTTTTGGCCCGCGCTGATCGTTGCAAGACCCTCGATGTCGAATGTTTCAGAGCCGGTTAATCCGGTGGTCAGGCGGTTTTCTCCTGAGAGGAATTGAAGCGGCAATATGCCCATACCGATCAAATTGGATCTATGGATCCGTTCAAAACTTTCGGCTATTACCACACGTATGCCCAAGAGCTTTGGACCTTTTGCCGCCCAGTCACGTGAGGAGCCTGTTCCGTATTCCTTTCCTGCTATCACGATGAGGGGGACTCCTTCGGATTGATACAGCATTGCAGAATCGTAAATTGACATCTGCTTGCCATCAGGCATGTGCTTTGTCACGCCGCCTTCCGTTCCTGGTACAAGAAGATTTTTTAACCTCACGTTCGCGAATGTGCCTCTGACCATGACCTCATGATTACCTCGGCGCGCACCAAGTGAATTAAAGTCTTTTGGCTGCACACCTTGCGCGATCAGATACTGGCCGGCGGGGGATGATTTCCCGATGGAACCCGCGGGTGATATGTGGTCCGTCGTGACTGAATCGCCAAGCATTGCAAGAATCCTGGCTTTTTTGATGTCCGTGACTGTGGGTGGGGTAGCCGTCATGTCCTGGAAGAACGGCGGTTCTTTAATATATGTTGAAGATGCTTCCCATTTGTAAAGATCACCTGTCGGGGATCGCAGTGTTTGCCAGCTCTCATCACCGCTGAAAACATCGGCATAACTTCTTTGAAATTGGCTTGCGGTTACGAATTTTTTCAGCAACGCTGCGACATCCTCGTGCGAAGGCCAGATGTCTTTCAGATACACCGCGCTTCCGGCGGTATCCATGCCCAGTTGATCGCGGGTAAGGTTGATGTTGATATTCCCTGCTAGTGCGTATGCCACAACCAGCGGTGGTGATGCGAGATAGTTAGCTCGAACGTGCGAGTGAATGCGGCCTTCGAAATTCCTGTTGCCGGATAAAACCGCCGCGACGGCGAGGTCGCCATCAACGATTGCTTTTGTGATGTGATCCTCCAGTGGCCCGCTGTTGCCGATGCAGGTGGTGCATCCGTAACCGACAATGTGGAATCTCAAGGATTCTAGATCAGTCATTAGTCCGGATTCGTTGAGATAGTCGCTTACAACCTTCGAGCCTGGGGCTAAGCTGGTTTTTACCCATGGTTTTACCTGAAGGCCTCGCTTTACGGCATTTCGTGCGAGAAGGCCTGCCGCTATCATCACGCTTGGGTTTGAAGTGTTCGTGCAGCTCGTGATCGCGGCAATTACAATAGAGCCGTGACATAAATTATAGGATGATCCGTCAGGTTGTTTTATCGGCATGCATTTCCCAATGGCACCTAAAGCCGGATCCACCGTAAGAGGCGCAAGTTCTGGCGCTAGTGTCATCGGTTTTCCGCCGTTGCCGAGCCATGTTGTCAGGGCATTCTTGTCCATGTCATTGAGTCGGTCTCCAAGAAGCGCGACAAGTGATTTCCTGAAGGATGCCGGTGCTCCGCTCAGCGGGACGCGGTCTTGCGGCCTGGCCGGGCCTGCGAGGCATGGCTCGACGGAACCAAGATCAAGTTCAAGCAGGTCAGAGTAGGCGGGTTCCTGGTTTTGAGCGGAGTACCATAGGCCTTGCTCCTTGTAATAAGCTTCGACAAGCGGGACGAGATCGGATCTCCCTGTGAGGCGGAGATAATCCGTTGTAACCTCATCGACAGGGAAAAGTCCCATCGTAGCGCCGTATTCAGGCGCCATATTTGCTATTGTGGCACGATCAGCGAGTGTCAGGCCGAGCAGTCCTGGCCCAAAAAATTCGACGAACTTCCCAACCACGCCTTTTTTGCGGAGCATTTGCGTGACGGTGAGAACTAGGTCTGTAGCTGTTGCCCCCGGGGAGAGCTTGCCACTTAATTTGAATCCCACGACTTGAGGGATGAGCATGGAACAAGGTTGGCCTAGAAGCGCTGCTTCTGCCTCTATTCCGCCAACGCCCCATCCGAGCACGCCGAGGCCGTTTATCATTGTGGTGTGTGAATCAGTTCCCACTAACGTATCAGGATAAACCAAGGTGTTTTCACCGCCACCGGATGTAATAGCGACCTGTGCGAGGTATTCGAGGTTCACCTGATGGACAATGCCGGTATCAGGAGGGACTACGCGGAAATTGCGAAAAGCTTTTTGCCCCCATCTTAAAAATTCATATCGTTCCTTGTTGCGTTCGAACTCAAGTTTTGCATTCGCCTTTAGTGCCTGTTTGTTTCCAAAAAAATCAACCTGGACTGAGTGGTCAATTACAAGGTCCGCTGGTTGCAGCGGGTTGATCGCCTGTGGGCTGCCGCCAAGTTTTTTAAGAGCCGCTCTCATGGCCGCAAGGTCAGCCACGGCAGGGACGCCCGTGAAGTCTTGCAGAAGCACGCGCGCCGGCATGAACTGGATCTCGGTGTCAGGTGCGGCTTTCGGGTTCCAGTTGGCGAGAGCCTCTATGTCCTTTTTTTTCACCGCCTCTCCGTCTTCGTGCCGCAGCAGGTTTTCAAGAAGAATTCTCAGTGAAAATGGGAGCCTCGATGGATTGCCTATCCTTTTTTGTGAAAAGATTTTAAGCGAGTGATAACGGTAATTTTTACCGCTCACAGTCAATACTGACTGTGTACCAAAACTGTTCATGTTCTTTGATTGCATATCCGCCTCATTTATCCGTTATGAAGAATAAAATAACACAGTGGTTGGATTATTTTAACGAGTCTTATACTTATTTGTGCAGTTCTTTGCGTATTTTCATCCAGATTTCATGGTATCGCCATGCGGCATGGGCGTCAGGTTCCTGTCTGTGATCGGGTTTTAACACCAAATTGCCGGTGGATAGCAGGATTTTACGGACCTCGGGGTTTTGTTCAAGCTTGGCTCTCATGGCTGCCAGAATAAGATCATAATGTTCGCCGGGAGTTTTTGGCTTGTAAGTGATACGCCGTCCTTCGAATGACACCCAGTCTATGCCTAGTTTTTTCATGTTTTCAGAGGCTAGATCTCCTGCTTTTTTTGCGTCAAAGCTGACTAGGCCCGCGACTTGTTCGCGGGTGTAAGCCCACTGCAGGTCGGTGCCCAAGTTGGTAGTGATTTTTCTGGGGTCAGATTCGTCGCCAAGGTTTTCCTCCGGATACTTCATCATCTGCCAGAAGCCTTCAAGGCTTGCATAACGTTTACCGCGGAATTCAAAAGGTGTTGGTGCGAAGTTTGAAAGAATACCAAGCTCGTTGCGCTTTGAAAGGATCACCTCGCCTGGTCCCGCCTCATGTGGGAGGATTTCCCACTTGGGAATTTCTGATGGTGCCACGCTTTCCTTTGTAATTTTAAGCCACCAGTGCGATGGAAAGTTTTCATCTCGGTGGATGTCGCGCTCTGGGCGGAAAGTAGCGTCCTGCAGGTACGGCTTCAGTCTTGTTATCTCAAGGGCTTTTTTGCTGGAGTGGAGTGTTTTTGCAAGAGTCCTAAAGACCCGCTCACCAGAGTAAGAGTAGGGGAGAAACGCCTGTGAGAACGGGATTCCAAGTTTGTCGGCGGCACGCGATGATTCCTCTATCTCATCCGCCGCGTTGTCTAGAAGTGTTTCGTAATAAGAAACTGCTTGTTTGTCCTTAGAATTTAAAGCCGTCCGGTAGCGATCGGCGTCGAATTTGGGCTGTGCGCGCAGGATTTGAGGCTGGAAGATTTTAAGCGGGTTATCATCCACCAGCACAACATGTTTTAGTTCCGGATCAAAGATTCGCATATCCTTACTAGGTAAGGCAACCCTGCGCCCGATCACCATGTGGCTTCTCCCAAAAACTCCATCTATGTGGTTCATTACAGCTTTGCCGTTTGAAAAGCGCAGGCGATTCATTATCTCGAATGTCGGTATGTTACGCTTCCCAGAGAATACGGCGATGCCCTTGCAGCGCGGGTTCGCCTTCATCCGTCGGATGAATCTTTCAAAACCAGGAGTCAGCTTTATATAAGTGCTGCTTGTCACAAGTTCGCCTGAACCTGCAACGGCCTGGTCAGGGGTTACGTCTTTTAAGTCGTAAAACCCGCTGCTGCCGGAGCCGTACCATTGCTTTAAAATCGTTTCGTCCATGTCGGTGACGAGTACGAAGTCTCCGTGGTGTTTGAATTCAACCTGTTTCCATCCGCTCTGGCGGTGCCCAGCCCGCACTTCCAAAAGTGCTTTTTCATAAGCCTCTGCTATTGAGATGTTCTGATCAGCGGCAAGGTACTCGCGCATCCAATTTTGTGTTTCAATCGCGTCGTGGCGGCTTAGTTTTTCTGCTTTCATCAGGCGATCCATGTTGAAGTAATAACCTTCGTCAAGCCCGTCCTTTGCCCACTCCGGGAGAGGAGGCATCAGTAGTTCGCGTAAATCTACTTGTTTGTATGGGGATGCGTTTTTTTCCTGGGTTTGCTTTACCGATGAGCAAGCAGTGGTGATTTGTGCGGCTGCAATAATAACCATTAATGTGATCATGTGTCGTGACATATAGTGCTCTACTACCGTAAAGATACTTTTTCAGCAAAAGTAAGTTATTTTATGAAATCCATGACCATAAAGCTTGCTACGGCCACGCCAAGCGCGACTCTGTAATAGCCGAACACGGCAAGACTGTTTCGGTTCAGGTATGCAACCATCCATTTAACGGCTGCCATGGCTGCAAGAAATGCTGTCACGAAACCAATCAGCGGATTTATTAAGCCAAACGTATTGATTATCTCAGTGCCGTGTTTCAGCGATTCAAAAACCGTGGCGGCGCTCAGTGTGATCAATCCTAATAGAAAACTAAATTCAATTGCGGCAATCGCACTGAGGCCAGCCAGCATGCCGCCTAGAATGGTGACAAGGCTCCGGCTGGTTCCTGGCCACATAGCGATGCATTGTATGCAGCCGATTATCAGCGCCTGGAGGATTGTCATTTGTTCAAGCTGCTGAGCTGGTTTTGCGGTATGCGCGGGTTCATATCGCCTGGTGAATATAAGTATGGCCAGTCCACCGATTAACCATGCCAGCACCACCGGCCACATGCCGAATAGATGGCTTTTAATCTGTTTCTCAAACAAAACCCCGATGACCGCTGCCGGTAAAAATGCCGTTACCAAATTCCAGGCAAGCTGCCGCCCCATGGGGTCATGGCCGAAGATGCCTGCAAACACTGAGCGTACGCGTTTGGCGTAGAGGAATAACACCGCGAATATGGCTCCGGCCTGTATGCAGATTTCATATGCCGCGATAGCTGTGTTGCTCTTGCCGCCGGCATCGATGCCGAGGAGGTGTTGGGCCAGCAGCAAATGCCCGGTGGAACTTACCGGCAGATACTCGGTGATCCCTTCAACTAAACCCATCAGGAATGCTTGCAATGCAGTCATCTAAGATTATCCTCGAATCAGATATTAATTGAGTTGTGACCAGGAGGCCAGGCCCTGAATTATAAAAAAATCTAGCCGTGTGGGAGATTGCCATAGAAAAATGGCGAAATGAAAACCTAAAAACTATGGCGTGCTCCATTGATTTGTATTAGTAATTTTCAATAGTGCTCGCGTGGCGGAACTGGTAGACGCGCTGGTCTTAGAAGCCAGTGGGTATCCCGTAGCCGTTCGACTCGGCTCGCGAGCACCATTTATGTCGGTTGTCGCCAAAGCAAAGCTATTTTGTGCAGGTTAAGTCCGCTGGCCCAGGACTAAACGTGTAGGTCGAGTTCTTCTGCCTACCGGAAATATAATTGGTCACTATACCGTTCCGCAAGTTCCAGCAGAGTCAAACGAACGAAAGGGGTCACCTGGGGATTAAGGCTATTCTGAGAAGGCACGTCCTCGAATTCCATTACAAGCTTTTTGGCTATCTTTGCTGCGATACAACTCCAACGTAGCTCAAACGGCCATCATAGTATGATAGGTATATGCAATATATCTATATGGTTGCTGTAAGGTATTTTATGTGCTAAAGTAAGTTATGGTCTTTGATGATAATTTTGACCAAATGAAAAGCCAGTGGACAAAAAGAATCGTGAAATCGATTTTATCGAGGCTCGTGAAGTCTTCAACGATACTAATGTGACGATTGGGCCAGGAATGTCAAAAGACGATGAGGAGCGTTGGCTTCGCGTCGGAATGGCTAAAGGGAAACTATGGACCGTAGGATACACTTTGCGTCGTGGGCTGATTCGCATTTTCATGGTTCGCCCAGCGCATGATGACGAAAAGGAAGCATATTATGGCTAAGAAAAAAATGCCGACTCAGCAAGAAAAACAATGGGAAAAAGAGGATGAGGAAACAACACTCGCTCCGGGTGCGACTTGGATGAAGAGGGTGAATGTGGATTTCCCAGTGGACATGTTGAGAAGGCTTGATGACGAAGCCAAACGGGTTGGTGTAAATCGGCAAGCCTTAATCAAGATGTGGCTCAATGATCGTCTAGATGTGCTCATCGAAAGAAGGAAAGCGTCGTGATTTAATGTGTATTTCGCTCGCATTTATTAGTTTACGCCACCTTTTTCTTGCTTAATGCATTTATTGACGCAATCGTCAGCATTAATCCGAATGGTCGTAATAAGCGATTCAGCGTTTCTTGAGTTGGATTATGGCGCGTAGTTGTTCCGCTAAATTCCGCTTAAAGATTAATGACTTTACTGCCGATAAGGGAAAAAGCAATGACTGTGATCATACCGTATAAAAAGCAACTAGTTTTCTTTGTGGCAAGCCTCGCGCTAGCGACGGCTTATTCTGGCATTTTTCCAACAGCCACTTATAGTAGCGCCACCACATCAAGTTGCACGATAGATCGTTTACGTTATCTCTACGCTAAACTTTCAAGGCACGATATCGTGGCCATCCAGCTTACGCTCTTCAATACGCAACTTGGCAAAATCGTCAAACTACCCAGCGACCCCCCCCCCAAGGCCAGCCTGCTTAATAGCCAGAAACTGCCAGAAGACGTCAAAACCTCCATTTTCGATGCGCTAGAAAGGCTCGCGGCTATTCAGAAACAGGCATCCGAATTAAAAGTACCAAAAGGTTTTGGAGAATGGCTACAAAACCAAAAAGAACGTCTTACTTTGCCTGTACTCAAACAATGTATTAATAGTGGTTACACGCTAGGACAGCTTCAATTAGACCTGCGAGCGGAATATATATGGGAAACAGCCTCAAGAAACCCTAGCTTTCTTGAGGCGCATTTGGTGGCACCGATCGCTAATCCGCATGTAAGAAAAATTATCAGACCGATTGTCGGTACCATTAGTTGGGGAATCAAAAACATAAAGCCCATCTTAGTTGGCGCTATTATCGCTGGCCCATTCGCTGGAGGGGTGAACAATATAGTCTCTGGGCCGATAACCCCAGTACTAAACTATTTAAACCAATTCGGGCAGAATCATCTTTCCGCCATAACTCGCATGGTGCAGAAAATCCTCGCCAACCTTGCAACCGTTCCAGAACACAAGAATAGGCTAGAAACACTTCAGGCAGAAATGGACCGATACAACTTTAAAGCCATGTCGCAGGAGGAAGCCTACAAGAAATGGAAGGAACTCGATCGCAACCTGCGCCTTATGTATTTACAAAACACTAAAGCACTGCCTGGGGACGTACAGGTGGGAAGAAGTTATGAATTCAATATAGGCATAGGTTACATGCGTGGGTTTCTTAATGACTTATCCGCACATGACACCAATCTTGAAGTCCATAACCAGTCAGCAAAAGCCTGCCGGTCAGAGCTTGCAGGTCTTGACAAAAAACCGCAGGACCAATTAAGCCTCGCGGAATCTGACAGAATCCGTGAGCTTAAAAAAGAACTTTCCGGCCATGAGGCGATGAAAGAGCAGGCCCTTAACAACATAGCCATGACAATGGCCTCAATCGCGATCTTTGATTTTCTTTATTTTGAGTTCACGCAAAATCACAAATTGGGTGACACAATTATGAATCGGTCTTACCAGGTCATGAAGGAAAACTCGCATTTTGATCTTTACATAAAAGCTGTTCAAACACAGACACAGGAAATATTAGAACAGATGGATTATGCGATAAATGCAAAAGATTTTTTTGAGTCCATCCAGCGCGCCAGCAATAAAGCAGAACGCAAATGATATCCATGCGGCCGGGAAAGGCGCTGTAAAGCTGTAATCACTGCCCAGTAAACTGTTAATTCCTCAAAACTCAGTGCACTCCAGAACGACCTTCGGATAACGGTAGCTGCTACCGTAGTAATAAGACCCGGCTACCTGGCCTTTACCCAGCATGTTTGGTGGCATTATGAGAAGGAACATAAAATCGCTTCCAGTTACGCCATAATCAAAGCCACCTTCGGAATCCACATATACTTCCAACCCTTTATAGGTCTTAATGGCTTTCCCTTCGACTGTAATTGTAACGTTGGCATTAGCTCTCTGCTCAGGACCCACATATTCGTCAAAGATAATTTTAACTGCGCGTTCTTTCTTATCTTTGCCATTGCAAATATAGTCGTGGTCTTTGGCCATGGCATTGCTCGATAAAATTAAAGTGCTAACAATTATAAGCCCGGATAGTTTCATATAATTATCCTTGAAAAACGTTTGTTACTCATCACTTCCGAAATTGCTTGAGATCAAATAGACAAGTTCTTGGTTTTTTGTATCCACTGCAGCAACGATGTATGCATAAGTATTATTTCCACTGCCTGAGCCGGTAATTATAATCATTCCTGCCTGCAGTGCCACCATCATAGCATTTGTAAGTTTATTGTAGTCGTCTAAGTCTAAGTTGTGGCTTATACCTTCTGCAATATCAGCTTTGACTTGTTTAAGACTGCAGTTCTTGTCAAGAACCCCAAGATCATACCCATCTTCGTCACCAGTGATTGGAAAGTCTCTATGTAGTGTAGACTTCAAAACGCGTATGTATAGATCTTCCAAGCTCTCATATGGTTTTTGTTCTGGTTTGAACTTGACCACCTTGTAAGTATTAGCTGCAAAAAAGTTCTCTTTAGAAAGCTTGCTTGCAATAGTGTCTAGGGGGTTTAACGCTGGATTTGTTGGCTCCTTAATGCTTTTAAGGGTATGGGCAAATGTATTAGTTGCTATTATAAGGGAAGCAACACCCGTAAGAATAAGTTTTTTCATAAAGATACTCCATATTGTCCCAAGTTTGTAGGAGAGCCCATCTCGCCTGACGCTCTGGGATCGTTAATAAAATAAACAAGAGGTGTGTATAACGGTCTGCCGTATTGCGCAATAGTTTTTTACACATCGCGTGGTTATATTGAGCCGTTCACGAGCTCATCCAGATTTAACTAAGACGGCCGCCTCCCATGGGTCCTTGTGCTCAAGCCCCTGGTGGTCCTACGCCAGCTGCTAAGCCTGCGGCTTTAAATGATGCGAGCATTGAACTTAGTTCTGAGCCCGGAGTTGCATCAGACTTACCAAACCAAAGCCCGGTTGATTCAAAGAAATTCTTGGTGAAATAACTCTTTATCTTCCGGTACTCCCTGCCCCAGCTTA
>CAYHPW010000028.1:0-32665 GCA_964358645.1 uncultured Bacteriovoracaceae bacterium
ACAAAAAGATCGAACCACTCAACTTAAATTTCAACTAGCTTTGGGACTTGCCCGGATCTTAAGCGTGCCGGATATGATCCATCTTATTATCTCACGCGCAGTGGGGGCGAACTGGATTTTGTTGCCACAGGGCCTGACGGTCACGTGCGCGGATTTCAGGTATGCGTGTCACTGAGGATCAGGATACCCGAAAACGTGAGGAACAAGCCATGCGCGATGCCGAGACTGAGCTTGGTATTACTTTACAAATGGTGACAATGAAGAATTACCGTGAATTTTTGGCCAGTCTCTCAGTTCTCGTTTAATATTTATGGCATGTCCATCTGCCGGAACTATCACTGTAGCCAGAGGAGATGGCGGCATCGGTCGTTATGCGAACGACCCGTAGTAGCTACTAAATGATGAAATCAGAATTTACATTTTGATATAATTGATTCGCCCACGTCATCACCGCCATCATTATGTGCGGTAAGAATGAGAACGGCTTCGCCAAAACCTCGCCACTCCCTCCATAACTTTGACTGCTCGTTAAGGAGTCGTGCGGTTGCGCCTTCTTCATCTTCATTATCCAGCGCATTCTGGTCTATTACGCTCTTTTGTTTGTATTTCCAGCCCCAGAGGTTCATTTGTTCGGTGTAGAAACCGCCAGCAAGTGAAAAAACTCTATCAACAACAGTCTGGCCACCAACACCCGTATAACATGTTCCCTTCATGGTGCTGTTTGGAATGTTTTCGCTTTTGATCGATGATTCTTGGCCTAATAGCTTGGTTAAGTCAGAGACTTTTGCCGCAAGTTCTTCATATTTTTTGTAAGAGTCATTCATATTTTTCGATGAAATTTCAAGGTATAGCGGCAGAGAATCTTTAATGCCTTTAGCTTTTAAAAGCTCATTTATCTCAGCAGCCGACTGACCCTCCTCGGTATAAACCGGTATCTTTAGAGTGGTTTTTGCTACCGCTGAAACGCTGAAAAGAAAAATGACAACAGGTAATAGTTTTTTCATAAAATTTACTCTCTCGGCAGTATCTATAATGCTGCGCATATAGCAAGTCAAGTTTTTTTGGTGCACTGAGCTAAATGTGGCGCAGGTAAACAGTGTGTGCCTACACTACAGATTCTAAAGGTGCCAACCGGATTCCTTTCACAAAACAAGTCTCCTTAAAGGGACCCAAGGCGATAAGCTCATGTGCGATTTTGGCTTGGTCACATTTCATTCCAAAGGAAATCAGGATTTCAAGATTTCGAAGATCAAGCGACTCCTTGTCAATCACCTTATAGGCTGTCAGTGAATGATCACGGTGTTCGACAACTAAATCGATGATACCTCCGCGCGTACCACGATAATAGTAGAATTGGGTCAGAAACTCCCCTCGACAATTCCGCTGTGAAACTTGTTCAACCAAAAGCCAGGTGGCCAATTGCTGACGGTAATCTCCACGCATCAAATGCACCAGACCCGCATCGCAGAGAAAATATCTAGTCTTCCCCGTACCCAGAGGATGCGGCCTGAGAGACTGAACTACAAAAAGCTGTTCTAAAAGTTTCAGGTTTTTAAGAATTAAATGAGAGCTTTTTCCAAGCCTGCGCGCAAGCGAGGCCACATCAGGCTCCTCAAGCGTCGGAATGGTTCTTAAAATACCCTCAGCCAACTCAATATCCGGTTTTATACCTTGAAATTGTAGTAAATCTCTTTGGCAAGTCACGGAAATCCAATCATTCATCAATGCATCCCGTTCATTTTGATCGTAAACAAAAAAAATCCCTGGCAGGCCGCCTCTTTCAAGATATTTTAGGAGATCTTTTCGTGAAACACGCGGCTTTGGATTTAGAATTGATGATGAACGTGCTGGATTCAAAGGGAGGTTGTTTGCCTCAGCAACGGTGAATGGATATACACGCACCCTTGAGATCCTCCCCGTAAGGGATTCCCTGATTTTTACTTCACGACTAAATTCAGTGGACCCCAATAAAATGAATTGCCCAGGTGCTGAATTTTCATCCACACAAAGCTTTACGGCATCAAAAAGTGATGGCGCTTTTTGAGCTTCATCGATCATGAGTGGACCTTTTTCTTTGTTTTTTTCAAGAAAACTTTCGGGGTTATCTTCCGCAAATGTTTTTTGAACTTTAGAATCGAGCGTAACATAAACAGAATCCTGAAAAAACCGAGTGAGAATCTCCCGCGCCAAAAAACTTTTACCCGTTTGCCGAGCGCCTTGTATGGTGACAACACGGGCAAAACGGATTTTCTTTTTGATCTGATTAATAATGTGACGACTTCTGGCGTGTGGCATATCTTATTTTAACCCGTCGAATAATTAAAATATAGTTCAATTATTCGACTGGTTCATTTACATCACTTTAGAAGTGGAATACTTAATTAGCCGCCTTGTCTTTAAACGAAACAGTTATCATGGATAACACTTGCAACAACTTGCCCCGGTTCATTTTAACGCTGTGGAATTTATGCCCTATCAATTTCCACCACACGAACCCAGACTTGCTCGGCATTTTGCCGTATATCAGAACGTAGTCGAATAAAAACCTGAGGTCTTTTTTACCGACTTTGTAGCCCATTTTATTCACGATATCTGAGAGGGCACTTTGAAAAATACTAAATATTGAAGTCGCCTCTGTGTCATTTATGATACCATTTTGATCCGTATCAAAACGGATAAACCATGACTCTACATACTGCAACATAGCCGCAAGCAGTTCTGAATCAAGTGAATCAATCTGGCCAGCTTTGAATTTAAAACTCGCCACCAGCGCTCTTATTGCGTCTTCAACTTCTTCTCCATCGCCGCTTTCCTTTTTCATGCGATAGTATGACACCAAATCTGGCATATGATCCCAGAAATAATCTATGCGATAGTAACGTTTCTTATCAGGCGTAAGCCAGGATTCGAAATATTTCTTCCAGAAACATCCCTCTTCAATAATATGGCGTCCAATGACGTCTTTCTGTTTTGAATTGCACAATTCACTGATCTTTTCGTGGTAGCGTGCTGCTTGTAATTTCGATGAGATTGTAAACAAAGCAAGTTCAGTGGCCTCGTCTATGCTAACAAAGCCATCACCATCGCCACTGAAAATAAACAAGCTCCCGGCTTGGATACGTTTAACGTGATAATCTATTGTAAGCCTTGGATCCACCACCTTTAGCTCTTTCGCCAAAGGAAGAAAATCCACAAGCACCTGGCGGAACTCATCCTCACTGGCACCGATACCGTTAACAGCCCTATCAGGATTACTGACGTAACCAATGGATATAAACTTAAGCATCAGCCTAACCCAATTCATCCTGGACAGGCCTTGGAATGAAAACATCCTGTCAGTGGCACGGAACATCATCTCAACATCATCAGCAGCGTAAAACGGCCTTCCTTTGCTGATCACACGAAGCAGCTCGCTGTCCGCATCAACGGAAGAAAGTTGCGGCAGCAATCCCTTATGAGCCCCGATCAACTCACCTGCTGTAAAACCAACCCCTTTGAATGGCGAATCAACCTGGTCGCGGCTTCTCTTTGCGGCATCAGTGAAAAGATCTTCTAAAAAAATCTGCCCCATGGACCACTGCCTGAGCCCTTCCAAGCCGCGCTCAAGCGCTTCTACACTCAAACCATCGGCGGCCCTGCCACCGGGACCGGCATCGGAGCCTCCGAGAAACCTTTTAATCAAAGGCCTCAAAGAATTCTTCAATGTCTGGATTTCCATCACAGCATTTTCGTTGATTCTGATTTGTTTGCGCCCAAAACTGTCTATTAGCTGATCTAGCTCTGAAAAACGTATAACACCATCGGTATGGATGCGGATAGAGTCCCTTATGAGATCACCGGCTTCACGTGCTATCCTCATAAGCACCGCATGGCCACGTCCATGCACGACGCTTAACTTCGAGTCGATAAGAAAGTTAGAGCGAAGCAACA
This sequence comes from uncultured Bacteriovoracaceae bacterium, assembly GCA_964358645.1. GTDB lineage: Bacteria > Bdellovibrionota > UBA1018 > UBA1018 > UBA1018 > JBBTDV01. The sequence goes on from CAYHPW010000028.1 coordinate 3,931, forward strand.
CCGTATACCAGCGGGACGTGACCGCAAAAAGCTTCCGCCACTCATTGCCCTGTATTTCCTTCTCGGACGTGCCAACCAGCAATTGCTTTGCTGATTGGATTGTCGGCATCCAGGAACGGACCTCACTCACTTTGTGGAGTGGCTCGAGCGACAAAAGAAGCTTTTCAAAACGCTCGAAGGAATATGGTATGCCGGTTTCCTCCAGTGCGCCGCCGAAATCACCGCCAGCCCGTACTAACGCCTGAAACGCCGACTCAAGCCACTCATCAGTTTTCTCGGACATGTTTTTAATATTAAGAGGAATGAATGGCCGCAGGCGAAGCGCCTGTACCCTGACGACATCTATCAAATAGCGCGCGCGCTCCAGATCAACCAAAGCGAGAGAGTCCGAGCTACCTCCGAGCAATGCTCTTTTAAGGACCATGGCCTCTTTCAGCAGATCATCTGAAATTTTCAGGCCATCCAAAAAGTACCGTTCTAAAAAACCTCTAAGCTCTTGCGGAGTAAAACTCCCTTCCGACTTTCCCCTGGCTCTTTTGCCAAACAGATCAAGACCGTTTGAGATGCAGCGAAACATCTTATCAATGCTTTCATCATCGGCATTTCCATTGAAATATCGTTTTGTCGTCTCATCCGCATTGACAAGACAGCCAAGCTCGCCACCGCCTATCTGCTGGCTTGAAGCCTCCTGCTTTTGCTCACCTACCCGCAAAGAACAACCCGTGGCGGCAAAGGCAACAAATACGGCAGCAGTGAAAAAAATCCTAAAAAACATAAGTAACCCCACCACGGATCCTGTCATTTGACTTGTAACGGCCTATGAAATCCGTTGCCACCGTGCTTTCACTTTCGCGGGATGAGCCGAGAAAATCAGCACCCACACCCACGTGCCACGAGCTTTGCAGACTGTATTTAATATCCGCGCTGAGAATTGTCCCTTGCCTCATCAGATCGTACAGGATCTGCGAATTGGCGAACAAGCGATGCCGGCCCTTTTCAAAAACAGGGCTATGAATCCCGATCTTAACTGCTTCCTGGAAAGGATAACGAGATTCAAACGTGTTTACACCCTCATGGGTCAACTCCTTAGGACCGGCATCTGGTGCGTTGCCTCCCCATTGTTTGATATATGAAAACGACAAGCGCGTAGAGCGCATCGAATCAAGCCCTGCTCCAACCACGCTAAGATCCATTGATGGGCTTATTGCGTAAGACGGGAGCACTTCCTGCGTCATCCACGTACGTGGAGTCTCATCACGGATAGGCTGTTCTACCAGGAAAGATAATAATCCTTCCGCAAATTCGCCTTTGTATCCTGCATCAACCGAACCTACATGATGGTAAAGAACCCTGGGATATAGTTGAACTACCGTCTGCGGTGAATCCGGCGTTGAAACATCCAGATAAGGGTCATAGCCAAGGAGCAATTGATTCATTGGCTTGTAACCATAACCCACCGACGCCTGAATGCCTTTCTCATTCCCAAAATGAGCCAATAAAGAGCCACTAGGTTTGTTAACGATTTCATTAACCGGCGGAACAATAACGTTGTAACGGACAGGCGTATATACGTTAAGCAACCTGACCCTTTCTGGCGGCACGATCGCCCATGGCAGGTCCGGCCTAACCGCTCCATCTCTTAGGTCCATCGGGAGCCCACGATCCGGGATAAAAAACGGTGAACCAAACGCAACAAGTCTTACGCTATCTAGTTTAAGATTAAGAAAAATGCCCGAGAGCCCCACTCTATCAGGCGCAAGGAAATCCCACCTAAAAAGCGGCTGCCATACTCCAAGATTCCAATTCTCATCAAGATGGCTCCATGGTTCGAATTTTCTACCTAAAACAACCTTGCCACGACCAAGATCATCTGATGTGGCGATATAGGCCTGTGGCACTTCAAAAGACCGGTAACTATCGGTGTTAAGCGTGAGCAATATTTCGGCCTGGCTGACGGCTTCAATTATGCGGCCCATTTTTGAAACTTTAAGGTCAGCCTCGAAAAAAGATAAAAAAGAACCATCGGTATGCCCATACGAACCAAGATAATCCATTGTCGCAAATGAAAATGCCGCAGATGTGGTGGGGTTATCACGACCGAGGACCTTAGGTTCCACGCTGCTGATAACACTGCAGTCAGCAGCACGGTGAAAACCCAACAATACAAATAACATAATGCTAAAGAGGCGGTCTCGCATTTACTATCCTCTGGCTAAAGCCACTATAACGGTTACCATTGTGTTATGATGCAATGCAATGCAATGCAACATAATATAAGCAAAAAACTGTTGGGGGGGTATTAAAAATCTAAACTACTCCTAACTCTGACAATAAATATTTATCATTTTCAATAGACTGATTAGCCTGAGTCAGTAGCTTTTCTCCAAGAAAAATTGAATTTGCTCCGGCAAAAAAAGCCAGGATTTGCGCCTCCTTAGCTAGCATATCCCTGCCAGCTGATAATCTAATCCTGGGCTTAGGCATTAGAATCCTGGCTATAGCTATCGTCCGGACAAGCTCTAATGACACTATTTGTTCCAAATTCCCAAATGGGGTGCCATCCACCGGCACGAGCATGTTTATCGGGACCGACTCGGGCTGCGGGTCAAGGCTTGCAAGCTCAACGAGCATTTTACATCTATCCTCGAGACTCTCACCCATCCCGATAATCCCGCCACAACAGGCACGAATCCCGGCATCCGCGATATTCCTGAGCGTATTAAGCCTGTCATCATATGAATGCGTATTCACCACATTGCTGTAATACTCCCTGCTGGTATCAAGATTATGATTATAAATATCAAGACCCGCTGACTTAAGGCGCCTAGCCTGTTCAGCGCTAAGCATTCCGAGTGTGACGCATACCTCGACCCCTTCCGCCTTAACGGATTTTATAATATCAAGCACGCGCTCGAAATCTGCGCTGCTGCCCGGCCCCTTCCACGCGGCACCAAGACACACTCGCTGAGCACCGTTCTTTTTAGCATCACGCACGTGGGCTCGCACTTCATCAACGGACATAAGCGCGCTGCGCTTGACGTCTGTTTTGTAATGAGCTGACTGCGAACAATAACTACAATCCTCGGAACAACCGCCGGTTTTTATCGATATAAGTGAACAGAGCTGGATTCGGCCAGGATCATGGTTAGATCTGTGAACCTGGTGAGCTTTGTACAAAAGTTCCATGAAAGGCAAGTGGTACAATTCCAAGGATCTTGCCAGGAGATTTTCACGCGTGGTCTTTTTAGGCATGTGAAACCACTATCAAGACCAACTATTTAGGCAACAGAAAAAATATCAGTTCGATTCGTAGCGGTTGTTCAGGATCACAATCTCGACCCTGCGGTTTCTTGCGCGCCCCCACTCGTCATTGCGCGAGCTAAGCGGGCGGTAATGTGAATATCCGGCAACACCAACGCGTTGTGGATCCATGTTAAAGCGCTTCATCCAATATCGGGCCAGCCAGGCCGCGCGCGCGGTGGAGAGCTCCCATCCGCTTGTATAACCCTTAACATCAATCTCTGTAGCATCTATGTGGCCTTCAATGCGGAACAACTGCTTGCCCCTTGCTATCACCCGACCTATCCTGTCGAAAAGCGGCAACAGATCCCTATCAGGTTCCACTTGGCCATGGTCGAAAAAATCATCCGCCGCGAGCTTGATCACAAGTCCGCGGCTGTCGTACTCCATGCGGACTTTTTCAGCCACGTCGCTTACACCGGCTTCAAGGCTTATGGTCTCTTCCAGGAGTTCCTTAACTTCACGTAAAGCCGGGTCCGGATCAGCAGCTGTATTTGTTTTACCAGCAGGAAGATCCATCACTCTACCTCCTGGCGCCTCCAGGTTCTCGAGTGGATTGACGGTATTGCCTCCTGTGCTGCCGCCAATATCAATCATCCCAGAAGGCCCACCACCAGAAAACGCTGCCTTCAAGCTGGCCGCGACTTGTTTGAACTTGGCCATATCAGCTTGCGAAAGCGCATACATGACGACAAAAAAAGCAAAAAGCAGCGTGATGAAGTCAGCATACGAAACCAGCCATCTTTCCAGGTTCACGTGCTCGGGATGTTTTTTCTTCATTTCTTCTCTGAACCTTCCGTGTTACGGCGCATGTGCTCTTCCACGAAGATTTCAAGTTTTTCCTGTAGAAAATGCGGGTTAAGGCCTTCCTGAATCCCTACCACGCCAAGCTTTACCACTTCCTTGGTCATCATCCTCTGTGCGGCTTTTCTTTTAAGCTTGGTACCCCAGGGAATCAGAATCAGGTTCGCGATACCAACACCATAGACAGTGGCAACGAACGCAACCGCGATACCATCGCCAATCTTGGATGGATCATTGAGCATGGACATGACGTGAATCAATCCCAAAACCGCGCCAATAATACCGATTGTAGGCGAATATCCGCCAGCGCCTTCAAAGACTTTACCAGCCTGCTCCTCTTCTTCGAACACGAGGGAGATCTCCGTGTCGATGATTTCCTTGACGGTGTTGGGCTCGAAACCGTCGATCACATATTTGATACTTTTTTTGAAAAGCGGATTCTGTATAGACTGCTGCTGGCCTTCAACGGCAAGCACGCCTTCCTTGCGGGCAATCGTGGCTATTTTAATTATCTCGTCAATGACAGGCCTGACATCAAGATTCACATTGCTGTAAATCGAGGGGATCATTTTAAAAGCTTTCACGATGTCTTGGGTGGGGAAAGAAACCAGCATCGCACCGAACGTGCCGCCGAACACTATCAGTGCAGCAGTGCCTTGGACTATTTGGCCTATATGTCCGCCTTCAAGAACCTGACCGCCTACAACAGAAGCGATCCCGAGAAAGGTACCAATTATTGAGGCTAAATCCATCTTCCCTCCTTACATGACCCCAGGTGCATTATCCGGCGTACTTCCTGGCAGCGACAAAGACCTCCTGTAGCGGATGGTGGCCTGCACGACCTCCTCAACACTTTCACGCACCATTATTTTTTCTCCAGTAGTTAGCGATATGATCGTGTCCGGAGTAGATTCAATAAACTTGATAAGATCACTATTGAGAACAAACTCCTTCGAGTTCAGCCTCGTCAGCTTAATCATAGGCAGCACCGTACTTTTAGTGTAACCTCAATAAAGTGGGAGTCAAATGAGCACTAATGTTCAGATCCTGCAAAGTCACGTTTCTGGCCATACAGCCTACAGAAAACCTCCATCCATAGCTCTTGAAACCGTTGCATTTTTGACGGATCTCGGCACCGCCATACTGCTTTTCTGCCTTACACTGCGTCTCTTGCATCTGCCAACCGCCCCACGCTGGTGGTGGATGCCGGCAGTTATTCTTGAACTTTCAGTTTTATGGTTCCTACAAAAAGCCTTATTCGGTAGAACGATCGGAGGACTTGTCTGGCGCCTGAAAGTCTTTTCCGCAACAAGCACCCAAGCCGGCTGGTTTGACATTGTCACTGAAAGAGTAAAAAACAGATTTTATCAAATTGAACGTCTTGATCTTTACACCACACTGACAAATGCCACCGCCACGATAGTTATCTGGGCGATATGCGCTTTCGCGGTAAAAGACCTTTATGCAAGAAATCCAACATGGGTAATGGCAGAAAAATTGGAGTTCACGGCCTTTTTCCCGACAACAGATGATGCTCCTAATTGGATTAATGTGCCATTTTTTTACTCCCTAGGAGCATGGCCAAAGAAATTTAAAGGGCAACCGGTGTTTTATTCATTGCCTTATGAAAAGGGCCCACCATCAAGATTCATCGGTCACATAACGGCTCGTTGGTTAGAACCCGACATCAAGCTCACACTCGAGGGCCCAAAGACACCAGTCAAATACACCAGCCGAAATGACATAAGACAATGCCTGATGTCCCCGATCTTCGGCAAAGTACCAGGCATGGACAAAAAACCAGGAGCGATGGATTGCCTGCGCATCAGGGAGGCGGTTCTCAGCCGCCACATAGACGAAATAAACAGGATACATCCCAGGCAATGGACGCTGAAATGGTTTGAGGTAGGCAACAAAGCACTCCTAAGAAACGAACAGGTCCAGGGCTTTTATATTCGCGGTGAAAACATCTCAAGATTCCAGAGCAGGTTTACAATAATCACTGAAAACGGCGCCCATCAGACCTTTATCCTTAATTCATTTAAAAATTCAGACGGCGAAAGCGCAGAAAACCTGCTGCAGCATTCGATACGCAGCCTGAGAGTTTCTGCAGATCTAAGCCAGGGCCAAGCATGGATAGACCACCGGCTGGAGAACGTAAAACTTAACCAGCTTGAGACGCTTTCTCATTCTTCTTCGCTCGAACTACTTGCCGATACTCAGGCACTTCTCGTGGCAAAGTTATCTGTTCAGCCAGCCGTGTATGACACGTATTATCACCTTGCAGGAGTTACACTTTTAACTGCACGAAGCGCTTCTGAACGGCGACTACATAACTGGGCCTCCACGGCAAAGCCCATGATAGAAGCCATACAAAAATATATGAACGATATTGCGCCGCATAATATTCGCAATTCGGAGATTGAAAAATTTCTTAATGAGTCAAAGAAGTATTATTGATATTCATAAGTTATCGTTACCCCATCTTTAAATTCTTTGTAGTATACTTTTATTATCAACTTTTTTAAAAATGTCCCGATTTATATAAAGTAAGGGAGTAAAAGCAACACTCTTTAGGATAGGTCACATATGACACATGCCGAGGCCAAACGCAGGTCTAGATACATCAGCAAATCCGCGAACCTGTACCGATCAATAAATACACATCGTTTATTGTTTATACAAAAACAAAACCAGCTCCATATAGCCATGTTTTCTAAATACTTATCGAATATTACAGCGCCGCCGCCATCGGCCTGTAAATTAATTACACACAAGTCATATAATAATACACAAGACGAAGCAGCAACATTTGTTGATTTCATTTGGCTTTCCGGATGTCAGTACAAACTTTGCAGCAATCCTATAACACCAATAGAGATATTGCATAATGGGGGGGGATATTTTCTTGAGTGAGGTACGTCCTTTAAAGAGCATGATTATCATGACAGCAGCAACAGCTTGTTGCCTGCCGTTTTTAGCGTCGTGCCTCAACAACAATTCTAAAAAACCAAACAACAACACAACAAGCAATATCGACATAAGTGCGCTGCCAAATACAAAAAGCCTTGGTAACTCATCCACCCTTACCTTATTTAAAGTAGTCAAAAACCAACTAGACCCCAGCGGAACTCTTGATCTAATCGGTGACGGGACCGGTGCCATGAGCCACTATTGCTCGTCGGCAGATACATCCACGGGATCACCATCATCAGGACAGACCACGTGCAATTGCACATACACCTATGTGAGATCAAACGGGTATACCGAATCATTTGACGTACCAACGGTTTACCGTGAATCAAATATGATTAGATGCAAGTACGACGAGGTCCCATCGGACATCACGTACCTAAAAATCAAAATCCATCTCACTAAGGCTGATATGTATTCAAACGAAATAACATACTTCACAAGCAACAGCGGGATAGCCGCAGACCTGGCCAGCCCTCAAAATTTTCTAAGAGCGCAGCGATACCAATGCAAAGACATAATCACCATACCGTATATATTTGATAAAAGTATTTATGATCCGGTCCAATCAGAAGATCCACGCCTGTCGTGGCCACTGAATTTTTACACTACAAACATGGGTGCTGCCATAGCGGCTTATGCTTCAGCCCCTGCCGAAAATATAAAGGACTGGAACTGCCCAGCAATACCAAACGACACGAGCGCAGGAATAGACCTGACTGTTTACAGCGTACATGCCGATAATGCAGGCAGTAACCTCATCTATCCTCCAACGGGGAGCAAGTTTGATCGCTCTACATTTTACCTTTCGCGTTCAAAAGGAGGAATATTTAAAGTCCCGCTGAACGCATATATAGCACCAACAGTAAATACAAGAACCTCGGGCTCACCTCCACCTATCGGCTACGGCGCAAGCCCGATACCATACGGCTACAAGAAAGAAAAATGCCCAAACGATATCAGTATCCCATCAGGCTTCCACTGGGTAAAAGTATGGCTCTTCCGCGCGGATTTACCGTCCCGTTATTTTCGCTCCAGCAATATGATGAGAAAAATCGCTTCTATAAGCTGCAATCCAGGTAAATATATCGATCCAGAGGTGGGCGAAAGAGACGCTTTCAAAAGCTGTAAAGACAGCAAGGCCATAACCGATATCAATGACAATGCTTCGCTTGCGGCTCGGGTTTTCACGTATGCCACAAGCAATGACACTAATACCGGTGATTTAAACATGTGTTTTGATTTTGATAACCCAAACAAAACCTTCGCGCCTTGCAATGATGATGAAGGCAGGAAACATGCCCCGGGCTGCACCACAAAAGAAGACACGTCACAATTCAGCGGTTATTATGAAAATTTCGCGGCAGGAACCGATGTCTGGGAACAGGCCTACATTAACTCCTTATACAACTGTGGCAGCAAGAGCGGCAACAGAGCCATCAATCCGCTAAACCTGTGCACAAAGAAAATTCCGCATGATTATAGCGAATTACTGGATATAGACCTTGATGGATCAAGCGCACGCTATGACTTTTTATTCGTGGTTTCTCCACCGGATATCATGGCAGCAGATATGGCAAAATCATCATATTCAGCCGGGGATATATACAGGCCATACAGGTTTAAAACCTCAGGGGACCATTCTGAAGGTAATAAGATCAACTACGGCATAAAACTACATGACGTCAGCGAAAACGGCGATCCTCCTGCCAATGATCAAAACAGGCCGGGTGTATTTCCGGTTTGCGCGCTTCAACCGGATCAACCACAGGACTGATAAAAGAGGATGACAATGGCCAAGCTTAGCTCGTTTAAAACAACCATAACCATGATAGCAACAGCGTTCATTGCATTATCCTCATGTGCCTTGTCCTCATGTTACAACAAAGGATCCAAGATCAAACTAAACGAAAAAGCAATCATCACGGATGACACCGGACCGCGCACCAGTGACTACAGGATTTCAAACATCACCATACCGCTCACAGCCGAATCAGACGACGACAGTGCTCCGATGACCACGGTCTTTTTCGAGGCAGGCGAATCAAAAGAACCCATCACCAACCACTGTAATAACGCTGACGGCAAAAAAGAGGTCACGTCAAAACCATGCAGTTGTCGTTTCAGCTGGAATGAGATCAACCAGACAACCGGGATGGACATGGTGATCCAACGAACCGTTGAAACAGCTATCACGAATGTACAATCGAATCTGGTCAGTTGCAGCGCCCCCGAAGTTTACACAAAAGAAATACCGGACGGGACACTAATCAAGATATCCATAGTCCCAGGGCCAGGCAACAACGATAGCTTTAAAATCCCAGCCTACAGCTTGACAAAAAATACCAACCTAATAAACGGAAGTTTCCAGGACGCCCAAGGCCACTTTTTCGACAATATTCTGCATTACAGTTGCTATGAGAAGTTTAAACGCGGCATGAGCATACAAAATAAAATGATAAGCGCCACTTCAAACACCGGGATAACCATCAATTACCCGGCGGCGAATAAATTCTGCGTACAAAAGGCCAACACAGGCGGAGATAACAACATGAACGAAACTCCAGGTTGTGAATCAATGCCACTGCCTGAAAACTCCGCCCAAGCATATTATTATAATCTATTCATACGCGACAGCGAGCGAGGCGATATAAACCACGGTAATATAAGATATGCTTGTCCATTGGTATCAGAGGCCCTTGGACATAACGACGATATAGGCACCAAAGCGCAGTTCTGGCCGCTTGACAGCACATTCTCACTTTCACTTGGACCGACACAAGAATTCAACGTAGGCGTAGAATCGTTCAGCAAAGTTTCAAAGACAGGCGATCCCGTTTCAGCAGCCTCAAAGAGTTGCTACCCGCCCGCAGAACAAGAGAGCGGAGAGGACAGCGGTATAGAACAAAAAGGTGATTCCCTAGTCCAGTCATGCCTTGGCTTCGCAGCTAAACCAAACATAGATGGAACATGTCCCTCCTTCAAGGACGCTCAAGGCGATATAAGGCTGACATATAGATTGCGAAGGCTCATAGCTCTTTATCCGCCGGTTTTTGATACCGACGGTTATACATTAAGACAAGGACAAGCCACCGATACTATATACGTTCTTGACAGGCCTGTTAAATCCTCTACGGCAGACCCGCTTAAACCATTCACGATGCGCGGACCAAAGCCTTGCCCATTTGCATTCTTTGATCATAAAGCCGTAATGGGTCTTACCGATCCGTTATATCCAAATGGGCTTCCATCCTATGGATCAACAAACGATGCTAACTGGAATGGTAAAAACATAGATGGCATTCAATTGCCGAATACTGATTTAGCAAACTCATGTTCCGCAGTGCTACCTATTTTAAACACTGACCGAAGCATTTATTCACTGGCAACCGTGCATATGCGCAATCCAAAATACAAACAGGTTTATATCAGGCCAGTGCGTGCATGGGCTCCACATTATGTGGAAGACACGGACTTCCAGGCATGCGCCCCACAAGCTACACCACTCAGGGATCCACCTATGCATTTTGCCAGGGATGAAAACACAGGAAACGTAGGCTGGTGCGCCGAGTCCTACCCGACACAAAATGATAACGTACCATCACTTGACTGGCGGCCCGGCACGAATGACGATTACGGTGGCAAAGTCGCTCCATTCACCTCTCATGCCGTAAAAAACTCAGCCAGCGCAGAGTGCTCTTACACTCTCCCGTCATCCATACCCACAAAGTATCCCTCCGCCAACGTACTTTCATGCCCAGGCGAATCCACAAACCCAAATCCTTCTGGTATCAATAAAGCTCTCGCAAGACATCCAGACGATTATATAATCGATAGATATCTTAACCCGCAGAATGGAAAATACACGTTTATCTGCTCGAACAAGACTTGCGATCGGACCGTGGTTGCAGCAGGTGTAACCTGGCCGAAGTTCCCGCTTCTTGCCAAGGCTAATAATGTTGAAGAGGCTCTTAAGTTAGACACTACTTATGGATGCATAATTACATTTGACAACAACAACACAAAAGCCGGGAAGGCATCGCCAAAACAGGGCTGTTGCGGAACAAATGTGAATGTATGGAGTGGAATAACGAGCAATACGCCTTCAGCCGCTCACCTTGAACCAGATGCTCAGTGCCTGACACCCGAGTACTGATCAAAATGCAGCAATTCTTGGTTACGGTCAAAGGAGAACACCAAAGAGCAGACTTGGCATTGCTGACAGAACTACTAAAAACAATCACAACGCTCTCAAGAAGCCATGTGAAATCACTTTTCCACAACAAGCGCGTTCTCATGAGTGGAAAGCCGATTCCACCGTCGTTCTTACTTTCCACGGGAACACATCAACTCGTAATCATTGACTGGAACCCGGAAGAACTGCTCGAAACAAATGCCAGGCCGTCAAAGCATGGGCCCTTTCTTCCTACTATTTATGAAGATGAATTTCTGCTCGTACTCAATAAGGAATCAGGCATCCCATCAATACCACACACGCCAGAAGAAACAGAAACAGCAGTTGGTTCCGCGCTCGCCAAGGTGCCCTCCATCAGCGACATCGGATATAAGGGCCTTGAGCCAGGCATCATGCACAGGCTTGATACGCTTACTAGCGGCATTCTTGTATTTGCGAAAAAACAAGAGGAGTTCCTGCGCTTAAGAGCACTGTGGAAAACAGGGAAAATTAAAAAAACATACCGCGCTTTATCAGGGTCAGGGCATCCATTGCCTCCGATGCCGTTTACCATCGATTACCGGATTGCGCATGATGTACGTTCCAAAAAAAGGATGATCGCAATTACCGATGATGTGCCAGATAAGCAAATTCGCGGCAAACCAATCAAAGCCGTTACACATGTACTAAAGGCAGCGCAAAGCATGGCGAGCGGGCTCACTGAATTTACAATTGAAATCGAAACCGGCGTAATGCACCAGATCCGCTGCCACATGGCCCAGAAAGATTTTCCTATCCTAGGGGACACGATTTATGGTGGGCAACCTTCATCCAGGCTCTGGCTGCATGCCTGGCGCTTGACGCTTCCAGCCGTCAGTGGAATTGTCTTAACGCTAGAAGCGAAGCTCCCGGCCAGTTGGCCGGGGTACTAGCTACAACCCATACTGTTGCCGCAATTAAGGCATTTATAGCAGCTTCCATTGCGCACGGTTGTGTGCCCACAACTATCACAAGGGGGAGCGTCCCCCATAAGTTCAGCAAGATGCTCACCAAGACCAGGCTTAGCGCTGGCCGATGTAAACTTCACCGCCGCTTTTGGATTGATTGATGCAGGCACAAGCGAGGCCATATTTTTATCAGCAGTCAGATCAACAACTGGTTTAACCTGCACAAAATCGGTCCTACCAAGATATTCCATGCCGAGAACCCTGAAAATATAATCAACGATGGAGGTGGCCATCTTCACATTAGGATGCCCATCCACGACCCCGGACGGCTCAAACCGCGTGAACGTGAATTTATCGACGAATTCCTTAAGCGGGACACCGTACTGCAAGCCAAGACTCACTGAAATGGCAAAACAGTTCATCATGGAGCGGTAAGCGGCGCCTTCCTTATGCATGTCAATAAACACTTCACCAAGCATCCCGTCATCATACTCACCGGTGCGCAGGTACACCTTGTGACCGCCGATGTTGGCTTCCTGAGTGAACCCAAGGCGTTTAGCAGGGAGCCTTTTACGCATAGGTTTGTCCGCTGTGTTTGCCGACACAACATCTCCTGTTTTATTGGATTTATCAGTACTTGATATGCCAGTGCTGCCTGAAGATTTAGAACTAAGCGGTTGCGATTGTTTGCAACCGTCGCGATAGATCGCTATCGCTTTAAGTCCGAGCTTCCACGCCTGATAATAAATGTCTTCCACCTGCTCTACCGTGGTCTCATGTGGAAGATTGACTGTTTTTGAAATCGCTCCTGACAAAAATGGCTGGACCGCGCTCATCATCTTAACGTGGCCCATTGGGGCGATGAAGCGTTTTCCCTTTGTACCGCATTTGCTGGCACAATCAAAAACCGCCAGATGCTCGCTTTTAATGTGCGGAGCGCCTTCAATCGTCATAGCGCCGCAAATCGATTCATTGGCTTCCCTGATCTGTGATTCCGAAAGCCCAGCCCAGCGCAGGAAGTTAAACGTAGCCTTCTCATATTCCTGCATTGGCACGCCAATTCGCTTCAACAACTCATCGCCAATAGCGTTTCTTGTAAACGCACTTGAGAGTTCAAATGTTCCTGGCAGAGTTTTTTCTATCTTCGCTATGTCTGCATCTTCCATCCCCTTTGACCTAAGGAACTCATGATCCACATGCGATGAACCATCGAAGCTCATGACACCAAGGAGATATCTTAGGATATCCGCTATCTCTTTTTCGTCATATCCCAAATTACTGAGTGCCGACGGGACAGACTGGTTAATGATCTTGAAGTATCCACCCCCCGCAAGCTTCTTGAATTTCACCAGGGCGAAGTCAGGCTCGATCCCGGTGGTGTCACAATCCATGAGTAAGCCTATAGTGCCAGTAGGAGCCAACACAGACACTTGAGCGTTTCGAAACCCGAAGCGATCTCCCATCGCCAAAGCCGCAGCCCAGTCCTGCTTTGCTGCTTTTACTAGTTCATCCGGCAGGAGCGCAGAATCCATATTGTGAGCTTCATCCCGGTGTTTTGAAATCACCTTGATCATGCAATCACGGTTACGGCTAAACCCATCAAACGCCCCGAGCACTGAAGCTATTTCCGCGCTGACCGCATATGCATGACCTGTCATTATTGCCGTCAAGGCGGCAGCCCATGCGCGCCCTTCCTGGCTGTCGTATGGGATCCCTTTAAGCATCAAGAGAGTGCCGAGGTTGGCGTAGCCTAGTCCTAGAGAACGATATTCATGCGAGTTCCTGGCGATGAGTTCCGTTGGGTAACTTGATAATCCAACGAGCAGCTCTTGGGCGGTGATTAAGATCCTACATGCACGCCTGTATCCCTCAATGTCGATACTCCCGTCCGTCTGGAGAAATTTTATAAGATTCAACGAAGCAAGATTGCACGCGCTATCATCAAGAAACATGTATTCCGAACACGGATTTGAGGCACGAATCCGGCCAGTATTAATACATGTATGCCAGTTATTGATGGTGGTATCGAATTGCAGGCCTGGGTCGGCACAGGCCCATGCTGCCTGAGCTACCGTCCGCCACAAATGCCTAGAATCGTATGTATCTATCACCTCACCTGTTGTCCGCGCCTTTGTTTCCCACTTCCCATTTTGTTCCACCACACGCATAAACTCATCGGTGATGCGAAGCGAGTTATTCGAATTCTGCCCGCCAACACTGCGGTATGCCTCGCTGTTGAAGTCAGTGCCATAACCAGCAGCAATCAGAGCCGCCGCCTTCCGCTCCTCCCTGCTCTTCCAGGTTATAAAATCCATAATCTCGGGGTGATCCATTTCCAAAGAAACCATCTTAGCCGCGCGCCTAGTGGTTCCGCCTGACTTGGTGGCCCCGGCACCTTTGTCAAAGACATCAAGGAAACTCATAAGCCCAGAGGAACTGCCGCCGCCAGACAGCTTCTCCTGCTTGCCGCGGACCTTGGAAAAATTAGTGCCGGTTCCAGAACCATATTTGAACAACCGCGCCTCGTTTTTAACCAGTTGAAAAATCGACATCAGATCATCGTCAACAGATTGAATAAAACATGCGGAACACTGCGGTCTGGAATAAGCATTTTTCGTTTCTGTTATTCTTTTTTGCTGCGGATCCCACGCATAATTGCCTCCAGAGCCCCCTATGCCGTATTCACTATACAGCCCCAGATTAAACCACACAGGCGAGTTAAACGCCCCGATATGATGTATAAGCAGATGCGAAAGCTCATCCTCGAAAACCTCGGCAGTTTGCACATCAAAATAGCCCATGCTTTCGCCGTACGTCCTTAAAGTGTGCGCGATCCTGTAAATGACTTGCTTGATGGATGTCTCGTATCCGACGCCTGGGACTCCAGCCTTGCGAAAATATTTCGATACAAGGATATCGATGGAAAGTTGGCTCCAATCGGTTGGAACCTCGACATTACTCATTTCAAAAACTGATGTCCCATCAGTATCCATTATTTTTGCAACAGCTTTTTTATATTTGATCGCATCAAGGGGCTTTAACCCCTTTTTGTGTGTATCACTTGTGAAATACCGTGCAATCCTAAGGCTGCCCACTTGCTCCGTTGCTTTTCTCTTAACCGTCTTTGATGTAATATTTTCTGTTATCGTCACTGCTATGTTGCTACCTTCTTGTGTTTCCATAAACCAGCTCTCCAGAACTGCCCTTGGACATGTCACCACAGCTCCAAGCTGTGGCCTGCGCCCCTCATGAACGCAGCGTATGAAAAAAACTCATCCTGATATTTTCAGACTGCCTTTGTTTTTCTAAGCTGTCAAAAACAGCTACTACTTATTGTGGTGTGATTTTTTTTACCACCAGGAATAGGCTTTTCTCATTATGCGTTAGGTGCACAACCGCTTTAGGTTTTTTATATTTGCCTACCGCAACAAAATACATCAACAAGCACTCTTCTTGCGGCGCAAAAACTGAACTACCGCTTGACTAAAAAATATTTTTCTGGATTACGCGAAAAAGCTAAAAAATTCTACAGAAATTTCTCGGAAAATTCACCATTTTGCCAAGTAAGCAACTTCTTTTGGCCGTCAACTTCCGTCTCAACGTTCACCGGGCGTTTCCAAATATCCGCCAAGCACTTCATCGTCTCTCTCGCCCACTTCATGTCAATATCAAGCCCTTGATGCTTATGCCAAAGAAGCAGCTCGGCTTTGTTCTGATAGTTCCCATCCATAACATAAATAAATGGCTGGCCACGATTTGTTAGCTGAAAGAGCAGCTTCTCCTTTACTTTCTTGAAATCCCGCTCGGCGATTTCATACTGGTTGGTCCGACGGTTGAATGCGTAGGTATAGAGCTTGAATCTTTCGACGAACTCCTCGGTTAAATACTCATCAATAAATGTCACATCATTGCAAACACACCTTACCTCAAAGATTTTCTTTAAACCTAGACCGAGCTTCTTGTCCCAGGTTGCCTTGATTACCATGTTGTCACACTCGTCATATTCCTTGCCAAACTTGCCCTTGTTCCAGCGGTCCTCGATGTCGCGGAAGAGCTCAATCCCAATCTTGTACGGGTTCAACCTCCCTGGCTGCATTCCCATAGTGCCGGCATGATGATCGGCAAAATCTATTATCTCGGAGTCTTTGAGGGCTTTTTCGGTCATTATCCTTGAGTGCCAGTAGGAAGCCCATCCCTCGTTCATAATCTTTGTCTGGCCCTGTGGCGCGAAGTAATAGGCCTCTTCACGGACCATGCGCAAAATATCCTGTTCCCAGTCCTCAAGCGAAGCGTATTGCAGCAAGAAAGAAAGCACGTCTTTTTGCGGTTCCGACGGCTTGCGCTTGCTCTTTGTCGCCTCTTCCTCCATGCGCTTCTTCTGCTCTTCGATAAAATCTGGCGGATTGATGTACTTATCCATGTACTGTCTATGCGTCTTAAGCCGTCCCGGTTCCTTTTTCTTATTCTTCTTGTCGGCAAAGTTATCTGATTCAGTCCTTTTTTTCGGAGAAAACGGCAGGAACGGGTCAATAAGGCCTTCGATGCTCAAGCAGCGATCGATGAACCCTTCAACAACGTCGTGCCCATATGTATCCATGTAATCACGGATCTTGACCGCATTGTTGGCCATGAAATCCAGCATTTTACGGTTTGTTTTTGAAAACCAGTAATTGTTCTTAAAAAAATCCACATGCGCGTAAACATGCGCCATGACGGTTTTCTGGTCCACGATGTTATTAGACTTCATGAGATATGCGTATGACGGGTCGGTATTTATGACCATTTCGTAGATCTTCTGCAAACCCCATGTATAGCCTTTGGAGAGCTGGTCATAATCCATCCCGAAGCGCCAGTGCGGATATCGCACCGGGAATCCCCCTAGTGCTGCGAGCGAATTCATCTGGTCATAATCAACCATCTCAAACACCACTTCAAAGAAATCCAGGCCATATTTTTCGGCATGTCCTCGGATCTGATCCCTAATTCTCTCTAAATCAGGTGTAAGACTGCTGCTTATGTAATCACTTTGAGCCATATATGGCCTTACTTCCCCTTCCCCAGGAATTCCTTTATGGACTGCAATATCCCTTCTTTGTTCTCGATCTTTGACATGATGACAGTTTCATGTGCAGCGCCGAAGTGCTCTTTTAAGTCTTTGTAAAATTGTCCTGAACCATATCGCGACTCGACTTGTCCGTAGCAAAAGACGTTTGACATGACGAGCAGGCTTTTTTCCAATATTTCCAGACAAAGCTTTGTGTCCTCGCCAGACCAATTGTCACCATCCGAAAAATGAAATGGGTAAATATTCCAGTCCATGGGTGGGTAATCGGTTTGGATGATTTTCTCGCAAAGCTTATAGGCGGAACTGATTAGCGTCCCACCGGACTCGCGCGTGCGGAAGAACGTATCCTCATCAACCTCTCTAGCGGTCGCATCATGGATAATATATCTTGTCTCGATGCCTTTGTATTGCGAGCGAAGCCACGTATCTATCCAGAACGCCTCCGTCCTGACTATCTCCTTCTGCTCGTCACCCATCGAACCTGACACATCCATCATGTAAATAATAACGGCGTTGTTCTCATGCCGAACGTCGGTCTTCCACGAGCGATAGCGCATATCTCTACGGATTGGGATAACCAACGGATTGTTTGGATCATAAAGCCCCATCGCTATCTGCCTGCGAAGCGCCTCCCGATACGTCCTCTTAAAATGCCTGAGGGAATCCGGCCCCTGGCTTGCGATCCCGGTATAGCGTTCCGTCTTGGACTTCACTGTCTTATGCCCGCGCGGCTCTATCTTCGGCAGCTCGAGCTGCTCACCAAGGATTTCTGCCAACTCCTGAAGTGTTAGATCCACTTCTAAAATGTGCTCGCCCGGTGTATCTCCGGCCTCTCCTGTAGCGTCGGCCGGGTCCCCTTGGCCTATTGGATCACCTGGTTTGCCGTCTCCCTGCCCAACACCGCCGGCTTCCTTGTCGCCAAATCTGAAATGCGGGATTTCGATCCTTGGCACTGGGATCGAAACGATGTTCTTGCCCTTTCGGCCGATCATCTCGCCATTGGTGACGTATCTCTTAAGATCTTGTTTAATCTTTCCTTTTACTATGGACCTGAAGCGTGCATGGTCTCTTTTAATATTATAGAGCATAACGCCCCTGTCACCGCTTCTTCACATCCCCCCGAGCGAATATGCTCGCGACGAAATTCAGCACATCCGTGGAACAGATCTCGCAATACCCATAGTTCTGGATCAACCGCGTCTTAACCACATCGATCTTCTCCTGCGTGGCCCGGTCGACAACATTCGACACCAACGAGGTTAGTTTGATCGTGTCCTTCTGGTCCTCGAACAGCTTGAGCTCAAGCGCTTTGTGCAGCCGTTCATTCGTTTTGTAATCGAATGTCCGTCCTTCGATGGCCAGAGCGCCAATGTAGTTCATGATCTCACGGCGGAAGTCATCCTTCCTACTCTCAGGGATATCAATCTTTTCCTCAATCGACCGCATCAGCCTCTCATCGGGTTCCTCGTCCTGTCCGGTGTATTTGTTCTTAACTTTTTCGCGCTGGGTGTATGCCTTGATATTGTCGATGTAGTTTGCACAAAGCTTTGCTATCGCGTCCTCATCGGCTGAGATCGCGCGCTGGACTTCATTTTTAACGATATCCTCATACTCCTGCTTGACCACCGAAAGCAGTTCCCTGTATTCCCTGCGTTTTTCATCGCTGCCGATCAGCGCATGGTGCTTCAAACCACCATCCAGCTCGTTCATCACCATGAATGGATTCACACAGCCAATCTCGCCGTTCTTATCGTTGACAAGCGCGTTTGAGACTTTGTCTTGTACATAGCGCGGGGAAATACCGTCCAGCCCCTCACGCACGGCCTCCTTCCTGAGTTCCTTTACGTTGTCCTCAGTGTAACCGGTAAGCGTCTTGCCGTCATAGAGCTTGAGCTTCTGGATAAGCGAGAGGTTCGCCTTCTTCGGCTGCTCAAGCCTGGTCAGTATGGCCCACATCGCCGCCATTTCGATGGTGTGTGGCGCAATGTGCTTACCTTTTATCTTATTGGCGTTGAAGTCCTTCTCGTAAATCTTGATCTCCTCTTTTAGCTTGGTGATATACGGGACGTCTATCTTGACCGTCCTGTCACGCAAGGCTTCCATGAATTCATTGTTCTGAAGTTTCCTGAACTCCGGCTCGTTCGTATGGCCAATGATCACCTCATCGATATCTGTTTGCGGGAATTTCTTAGGCTTGATCTTGTGCTCCTGCGAAGCCCCAAGCAGGTCATACAAGAATGCGACATCAAGCTTAAGCACCTCGATGAATTCAACTATCCCGCGGTTGGCGATATTAAATTCACCATCAAAATTAAACGCGCGCGGATCAGAGTCGGATCCGTACTCAGCGATCTTCCTGTAATTGATATCGCCGGTGAGTTCTGTGGAATCCTGGTTCTTCTCATCCTTGGGCTGAAACGTTCCGATACCAAGCCGGTCCTTCTCGGAAAGGATAAGCCTATCAACTTTCACATGGTCCATGACCTTCGTAAAATCACCCTGGTAGCGTTTCATGAACTCTCTTTGCACAAACCTGCAGGCTGGGCACAGGTCTCCATTGATCATCACTTTATAAGTAGTCTTGTTGCCTTTGTTGATCTCATCAACAACCCTCTGCCGCATTTCTTCAGGAAAAAGTTTCAGCGGCTCCTCGTGCATGGGGCATCTCATTTCAGTCTGGTTTCCAAGTATATGATCGCCAGCACTCTTGCCATCGACCCAGCGGAACGTGTAAAGCGCGCCTTCGTTGGTCCTTGAATACCGCTCCATGCCCTTCTTCAGCAGCCTGACGATGGTGGATTTCGCCGAACCTACAGGGCCGTGTAAAAGAAGCACACGTTTTTCGGTCCCATACCCGCATGCAGCTGATTTAAAAAAGTGAACAAGCTTCATCAGCGGCACGTCAAGCCCGTAGACCGCATCTCGCCCGTTATCGATGGGATCATCGAAAAATTTGTAGCGAACTATGTTTTTTTTGTATTCGACGTACGAGACAGTTCCCCATGAAAGGACCATGTCGTAAATACGCTGGAATGCGTTCCTTCCTATACTAGGACTTTTTTTAACTACATCCAGGTAATCAGCAAGTGAGCCTTCCCAATGATACCCGCGGTATTCACTGGCCGTGTTCATTTCATTAACTAGTTTTTTCCAATCATTGCCAGAAGCAAAATGATCCATTTAGACACCACCCTTCAACATTGTCTTCTCTTTGATATTTTACCTTTGTACGGCTATCTATGTAAAGCAAGCCTATCATTTGATATAAAAAACTTGCTTGAGTAAAAGCGAGGGCTTTATATGGATTCATATGACCAATCCAGTCACAGGAGATTTTTCGCTGGGCGCATCTGGAATTATGATTGAAAATTATAAGCTGATGGACCAGATCCAGAGAGAGGCCAGATGCAATTCAAAGTAAGTTTTGCAACTGATGTCGGACGCAAGCGCACCCAGAATCAGGATAACCTGCTTGCTCTCCCGCAAATAGGGCTGTTTGCCGTGGCAGACGGCATGGGTGGACACTTAGGCGGAGAAACAGCAAGTACCATGGCTATTCAAATCATAGCCGACCGCGTTCTTGAGGCACAAAAACATCCTGACTGGGACCCTCGAACAGCGATGACAAAAGCCATACTCGGAGCTAACTCAGCCATATTCAACCGCGCCTGTAAAGATGCATCACTTCAAGGGATGGGAACCACGACAACAGCGCTTCTTTTTAAAAATGACCGGGTTGTAATCGGTCACGTCGGGGACAGCCGTTGCTACTACCTCGTCCCCACCGTCATTTGGCAAGCCACGCGTGACCACTCGCTCGTCCAAGAAAAACTACGCGCTGGTTTAATAAGCCGCACTGAGGCCCGAAACGACCCGATGAAAAATGTGATCACGAGATCAGTGGGATTTGAGCCAGCAATAGAGGTTGAAATATATGAGATGTCCCCGCGCATCGGGGACACTTTCATGCTTTGCTCCGATGGCCTTTCAGCGATGGTGGATGACACAACGATACAGGGTGTAATTAACCGGAATGTCTTTGACCTTAACAACACTGAAGACGCTGTGAGGGAACTGATCCAAACCGCAAATAACAATGGCGGTGATGACAATATCACGACAATAATCGTAAGGTTAAACAACAACGAAGATGAGGTGACACAATAGAATGTCCAATCGTTTTTTTACGATAATGATAGTTCCGGAAAAAACTTCACATGTCAGAAAAATCATCGTCCCAGCATGGATACTGAAAGGAAGCGCTATCGGGCTCTCGCTCCTAGCCCTGTTCGGACTGATAATGTTTTTGGACTACTGGTACGTGATGAACCAGATAGATGAGAACAAATCACTAAAAATCGAAAACCGACGTCTCAGATTGCAGGTGCAGGTATTCAAAAACAAGATAACATCCGTTGAAAGTACGCTTGAGAGAATTAAGACATTCGCCACGAGACTGAAAGTGATCACAAATATAGAAGAAAGGGCGAGTAGTCCACAGGCAATGAGTGGATCACTTCCTGATGCATCCATTAACACAAACAACACCACCGGTACCTTAACAACTACAACCGCAAGCACTGCTACAAACACTGTTGCAGGCGGCCCAACAGAAGCTCAGATACTTCCTGTCACGGATACCGAGGACCCGCAAATGAACACTATATTCCATGAACTTGAGGATGGAATCACCGCAGTAAACACGGACAGCCTGCAGGTTGAAGAAATGTTGCAGGATTTGTATGAACTTCTCGCCGACCAGAAAGCCTTTTTATCCGCGCTTCCGACAAGGAAACCAGCGGTCGGTTACTTCACATCTGGTTTCGGAATACGTAGATCCCCATATGGCGGAAGGGTTAAAATGCATGAAGGTTTGGATATAGCTAATAAACCTGGAACCACAATAAAAGCCACTGCAGATGGCATAGTGAACATTGCGGAATCAAAGCCAGGCTATGGCCAAACAGTCATCCTTGAACATGGTTATGGTGTGGAAACATGGTACGCTCACGCAAGAAAATTATTAGTCACCAAGGGACAAAAGGTGCAGCGCGGTGATTCTATAGCCTTGCTTGGCAGCAGTGGCCGCGCCACCGGACCACATCTCCATTATGAAGTTAGAGTGAACGGAACACCCGTTGATCCTTTGTCATATATCTTAGAAAATTAGTTTGATTGCACGTGACACCAGGATTTAAGCTCTGTAAAGTGCGACTCTAAGGAAGGCTATGGTTAATTTTCAAAAACTGGCGAAAAAAGTTTTCGGCACACAAAACGAGCGTGAACTTAAGTCCATCTATCCGCTTGTTTACAAGACCAACCAGTTTGAATCATCGATCAAGCCTCTCACAAACCAGCAGCTGCAGGCAAAAACAGCTGATTTTAAACAACGTATAGCAAACGGCGAGCACTTGGATTCAATTCTCCCTGAAGCTTTCGCTACAGTAAGAGAAGCCGCTTGGCGTGCCATAGGCCAACGACATTATGATGTTCAGCTCATAGGTGGTGTTACACTTCATCGTGGCAAAATTTCAGAAATGAAAACCGGTGAAGGGAAAACCCTGGTAGCCACGCTTGCCTGCTATCTTAACGCTCTGGAAAGCAAAGGCGTGCATGTAGTCACTGTAAATGATTACCTCGCCCGCCGCGATGCCGCTTGGATGGGGCAGATATATTCGTTCCTCGGTCTCACTACTGGAATAATAGTACACGGCCTAAGCGACAGCCAGCGACAGCAAAACTACGGGTGCGACATCACGTACGGGACTAACAACGAATTCGGGTTCGACTATCTCCGCGACAACATGAAATTCAGGATTGAGGATTACGTCCAACGCGATCTGCACTACGCGATCGTAGACGAAGTCGATTCCATCCTTATAGACGAAGCACGCACGCCACTGATAATAAGCGGTCCCACCGAGGATTCCACCGACCTTTACTACAAGATAGACAGGCAGATCCTGGTTGACGACGGCCTTATCAAGGATACTGACTACACGATCGAAGAAAAATCAAAAACAGCCGCACTGACGGAAGTTGGCGTAGAAAAAATGGAAAAACGCCTCGGCGTCTCCAACCTCTACGATCCGACCAATATAGAACTCCTCCACCATGTCAACCAGGCGCTCAGGGCGCACGTGCTGTTCAAATGCGATGTTGACTATGTGGTTAAGGATGGCGAAGTGATGATCGTCGATGAATTCACCGGCCGGCTCATGCCGGGCCGGAGGTGGTCTGACGGCCTACATCAAGCAATAGAGGCCAAGGAAGACGTCAATATTGAAAACGAAAATCAGACATTGGCCACGATCACATTCCAGAATTACTTCAGGATGTACAAGAAGCTGGCGGGCATGACCGGAACCGCCGACACGGAGGCCACTGAGTTTAAGCAGATATATAAGCTTGATGTAACAGTCATACCGACCAACAAACCAATGGTCCGTCTTGACCATGCTGATGTCATATTCAAATCTGAAGGTGGCAAAACAAAAGCAATACTGGACGAAATAAAACAGCTCCAAACCAAGGGACAGCCGGTGCTCGTCGGGACCGTGTCGGTTGATAAATCAGAAAAGCTATCAGCGCTGCTCAAGCGCGAAGGCATTAAACACCATGTCTTAAACGCCAAACACCATGAACACGAGGCTGAAATAGTCGCCCAGGCAGGACGCAAGGGAACTGTCACGATCTCAACTAATATGGCAGGCCGTGGCACCGACATCCTTCTCGGTGGCAATCCTGAATTCCTTGCTAAATCCGAAATCGGCCCGCTTAAAACCACAGCAACGCCTGAAGAAAAAACAACGTATGAGCAAACATATGCCGAAACACTGGCAAAATGGCGCGAGAGATGCGCCAAGGAGCGCGGAGAAATCATATCTTCAGGTGGGCTTTTCATCCTGGGCACCGAGCGACACGAATCAAGACGCATCGATAACCAATTGAGAGGCCGTGCCGGCAGGCAGGGCGATCCCGGCGAAAGCAGGTTTTACCTCTCGCTTGATGACGATTTGATGAGGATCTTCGGCAGCGTGAATATAGGCAGATTCATGGAGGAAGACCTACCGATCGAACACCGCTGGATAACCAAGGCGATTGAAAACGCGCAACGCAAGGTCGAAGGCCATAACTACGACATCCGCAAACATCTGCTTGAATATGACGATGTCATGAACCAGCAGCGCAAGGTTGTTTACTCCTGGAGAAGAGAGGTGCTCTCGCGCGGCGACCTACGTGACATGGTTTTTTCAATGGTGGATGAACTAAGCTCCGCCATCGCGGAGGATTTTTTCCCGAATGGACGTCTTAAAAAAACAAATGGCCAGGCAATGCTTGACATTAAGGAGCTACGGGATGCCGTGGCGATATCGCTTCAAATTCCAGCCTGGGGACTTGAAGAAAAAAACATAACCCCGTTTAACAATCATGGACTACGCAAACTTCTAGTGAAGCTGGCTGACGAAACTTATAACCAGAAAGAGGGCATAATAGGCCAGGAGAATGTCCGCCAGCTGGAAAAAATAATACTGCTTACCACCATAGACCATTTATGGAAGGACCACCTGCTCGCTATGGATCATCTGCGCGAGGGGATCGGGTTGCAAGGCTATGGTCAAAAAGATCCACTTATAGAATATAAAAAACAAGGTTATCGTTTTTTTGAGATGATGATGAATCAGATAACCGGCGACGTTGTCCGCAAATTATTCGCCGTACAGATGGCGCCATCGCCCAGTGAGTATCAAGGTGAGGATCAAGAAGATCAACCTTCAATGCAATATAATATGTCTCCGGATGGCGCATTGATAACGGCACCAGCAGGGCAACAACACACACCAAGAAAAATGCCGCTTCTCGATGCATCACAATCCATAATGAGAGCACAAAGAAAACAAATGACCCTCGGTCGAGGTGTAATGCCGTCATTAGGCTCATCACTCAATGTGGCGGACAGTCCTATGGCTGCCGCTTCTGCCGCACCGACGGGTGGCATGACTATGACACGCGAAACACCAAAAGTAGGGCGAAACGAAACCTGCCCATGCGGCAGCGGGAAAAAATACAAGAAATGCCATGGCACCTGACGACAATCAGCACGACAATCAGGTGGATTCAGACTTCCAGAGACTTGATGAATTAACCGCCTCCAGGGCCGAAGCAGAGAACAAACCACAGGCACCCACGAATGATGACCCGTTCGCTACGCCAGCAGCACCGGATACATCTGAATCAGGGACAAATACGATAGAAGAGGTCCGCGCATTCGCCGAAAGCGCCGCCGAACCAAAAACAGCCGTGACAATAGCATTCCCGTTCAACCTGCTTATAACCGGCGACCTCTCCGCGGTTGAAAAAGAAAAACTTCTGGAAATCCTATCGCGCGAAAACACAGGCATCACTGCCGTCGATTTAGAGCCGCAATTCACATCAGGCAAGATACTAATCCCACGCATAAGCGAATTTACCGGTGTTATTATTATCCAGGCACTTCGCGCAGCACAGGTTCAAATGGATTTTGGACCGACTGATGAATTTTGCGCATCACACGACACCACGACATTGGCGGGTACCGTGAATGCAAGTCCGGCTGTAACTGATCACCCGGCCGAATCACTCCCCGTAAGCACAGCTGCAACAATCCCAGGAAATGAATACTCGGTAATAGATGTCATAACCGCAAGCGCTACTCTAAAAACCACTGTGGTTGAGGCTAAAAACTCACACGAGTATCATGACCTGACTGAAGCGCTTAAACGGGAGCTGAAGTACAAGGCTTATTTCAAGGGTGCTTCGGCCATAGTAAATTTCACTATGCAACTGGTGCCCCTTACCTTGAGTACTGATTATAAAATCATCCTCACCGGCACAGCGATCAAAGTCCGAGCTTCTTCTTAGCATTTTCTATCGCCACCTGAAGCATGGTGGTAGGATCAAAGACCTTTATAGTTCTTAAAACTGGTTTTTTTAGTGTCCCATATGGGCCTAAAAAATTATCTCCATCAGTCTCAAGCTCCCGCTCTTCAGCGGATTCCAAGATCACTTCCTTTATCTGCTCAGGAGTGATTTTTGGAAATTTTGCAGCCAAAATCGCGGCAGTACTTGCGACAGCCGGCGTAGAACACGATGTACCATTAGGACATAGGTTCGTATAGCTTTCGTAGGCGTACACTTCCACCCTTTTGCCGAAATTTGAATAACTTGTGATTTTGTCATTCACTATTCCGCGCACAAGAGCACCAACACAGAGGATCCTAGCATCACTGCGCTTATCAGCCGCCAGATCATTGAAACATGATGGTACGACCACCTGATTGACATCAACTCCTTCATTCCCGGCCGACATCACCCACAACCATGGTGTGTTTTTTATCAAATCCTCCTGTTTTGCAATACTGAGGAATTCCTTGGTATTAAAGCTCATCGAGACTGAAACTACTTTTGGCTTTAAACTATCTTTACCACTC
Organism: uncultured Bacteriovoracaceae bacterium; assembly: GCA_964358645.1. Taxonomy (GTDB): domain Bacteria; phylum Bdellovibrionota; class UBA1018; order UBA1018; family UBA1018; genus JBBTDV01. The sequence goes on from CAYHPW010000028.1 coordinate 30,664, forward strand.
CGGGCACTAGCTATAACAGAGTCTAATATTGGAAAGAACCTGCCCCTCCAATTTGTAATGTCCTGAAACGTGCCCGCGAGCATATCTCGAATCGAGTACATCTTCCATACAGCAAGATCAAGCTTTCGTTCTCTTAGAACCTCAGGCGCGTAATGCGCGGCTACTGTAAGCAGCGTGGCTGACGTACTGCTACCATGAGAAAAATTATCACTAATGGCTGACAACCATGGGTTAGCGTCATCATCAGCGTAGTCGAACGAAGCAAGCTCACCTTTCTTTCCTTCTCTTCCAAGAAAGAGCCCAAGATCAGGGAACGTTAAGAAATCCACTCCGGAGTCTATTATCGCCACATGAGCGGCATCCGGGGAGGGCTCTGGATGCTCCGGCAACTTTACAACTCTCTCACTCTCCCTTAACATCGAATATGTAATTAGTGTTTTTTTAACAACATCAGGGTGATCGCCCAAATTGGCGAATCCTCTTTTTGCGACTTCAAATGGATTTTCAAGCCAATGAAGCGGCTTAAGCTCATATCCTTCATCAGGGACTACCACCTCGATCGCGTAAGGAATCAGAAAACCAACAGGTAGTTCTTTAATTTCCATCGTAGTTGGGACGCTAATCCTAGCGGCTACACAAATCTTTAAAATCTTCTCCATTATTTTATTTGTTGGAGCCGAAGAATCCAGTGCCTTTGAAAGCTCATTAAGCGCTAGCAGCAACTGATACCTATTAATGGTTTTAGCTAGCTCGTTGAAGATTTCTATATTCGCTTCAACTAACGCGAATATATTGTTTGCAGTAGTGGACAACGCTTGCTTTCGTTTTGAGGCTAGGGCCACCAGTTCCTTAAGCTCGTCATCAGAAAAACTGTTTCTCAATTTATCTGCTTTTAAGCCACCTAATAAGGTATCTACACTATTAAATTTATTAGCCTTTAAAAACTTATCCAGATCTTCGTCACTGAGGCTTGAGAGTGGCTCGCTGTTTTTTTCAAGTTTAAATGTTTGGAAATACTTAAACGCATCCTCGAGCATTAGAGGCCGCTCGAGTTGATCCCTCATACAAGCACCCAGCTTTTTGATCACGTCTTCTTTTGAACGTTCTTTATCGGAAGGTCTTGGTGCATCACATGGATTTTCAGTCGATACATCAGCCGGTTCTGGCACTGCATCCGGTGGGTAACTAGGGGCATCCCCCGGAATATCTAATGAAGGTGGTAATGAAGGTGGATCAAGGCCAGGCACATCAGGCAGTTCAATATCGCTATCATTGTCAACATTATCATTCGCTGCTTGTTCAATTTGTCTTATAAGCTCGCCTTTTTGCATCCTAACTATGGCGGATTCAATTTTATCCTTATCACTGTCGCTATAGCTCTCCTCTTTTTTTTGCGAGCAACTTACTGTTAAGAACACCGAGCAAATGAGCAACAATGCTTTTTGCATAAATCCTCTCATTAATATAACCAGGCGTACGAGCAGGCTTAAACAACCGGCTCGATCAACAAGCATAGTTTAATTACTACCACTTACTTACAAACGTTCTTGTCATTTTTAACACAATCAGTCAAGATGGGCATGAAAATTATTTTTTGGGTTTTTCTATTATTCACACGCATTTCGCTTCGTGATATATTTCAATTCTGGGGACGATACGGCTTCGACGGGAGCATTGAAACCCCGGATGCATGTCGAGGGTGCCACCGGCCTCGTTAAAAAGTGGCAAAAAGTAATTGACAACAATTACGCACTTGCTGCCTAACATTGTTTAAGTAGCACGCTTTACCAGGCCCCGCCCACGAGCTTGGATAAGGCGCCATTAAGTGGGATAGTTCCGGATGTCTCGTAGGTGCATCAGGAATGAAACAATGGCCTGCGGAGGATCTGCGAAGTTTGTTTGTGGACGCCGCTGATCCAATCTAAAACACAACCTAAACATGTAGATTCTGGCGGTGGATTGCTTTCGGACCCGGGTTCAACTCCCGGCGTCTCCACCATTT
>CAYHPW010000029.1:0-32499 GCA_964358645.1 uncultured Bacteriovoracaceae bacterium
TTCACTGACTAATTTCCTCAAATCTTCCGGCCAGATCTCCTGCTCCTAAAACACTTCAACCACAAAAGCCCTACATTACACTGCTTTCAATAAGTTTTTCCACAACCTCAGTAAATCCTGCGCCACTCTCCTTGCCGGTGATCCAGGTAGGAAACACCGTCAAGCGGTCTAGATATTTTTTTAGATTTGCTACGCCGGCACTGTAACGAAAAGCACCGAACAACGGTTCGTCATTGGGCGAATCGCCCACAAAAATCCATTCATCAAACGTTGGCGTCGACAACCAATTCTCAAATCCCTTGCGCTTGTCGTAATCACCGAACCACGCATTCACATGAATGCTTGAAAGCTTGGCGTGCGCGCCCGCAGACCTGCAAAACTCAAGGAGGTCATCCACGCGCTTACGTGGCCATGGCTGGACATCCTCGCAAATATCTATGGCGAGATCATATTCCCGGTAGTGCTGATCAGAAGCCCACCGCGCATCAGGAAATCTCAGCCGTATTTTTTGCGCCAATTCACTAAGCTTAGCCGACAACAGCGCCTTATCCATTCCCCCCAGCTTGTCTTGCCCTGCAGGGGTATCAATCCTTTTTCTAACGCCATCTTGCATGAAAAAAGTAAACGCGCCGTTCTCGCCCACAACCGCGTCCACAGGCCAGAACCGCGCGATGTGGTCACACCAGCCTGCAGGCCGCCCGGTGATCGGGACCACCTTAAAACCGGCGTTCTTGAGTTTCCATAACGAAACATAGGCCTCGGCACTTAACTTTCCCGCCGTGGAAAGTGTATCGTCTATATCAAGACAGACGCCACGTATGGATTTAAGCTCGTCAGGACGTACGTTTGACCAATCACCAGATTTACTAATTCTAATAGTAATAAACTATCCCTCCGGATATGTAGCTTTCGGCATTGTTCACCGCCACGCCAAACTCCATTGAATAGCGCACACTCTCCGTGCTTTTAAACATGGAACCTAACACGATCGTGGAAACCGCCTTGTACTGGCCATCCGTGAAGTTGAGACCAAAGGGGATCCCGATGAACGGCTCGACTTCGTTGGCACCTGATACAAACGTTTTGTGAATATACGGGAAAGCAGTCAACTCGAAGCTGCTTGTATCCGTAAGCCGGTAGTAGATGCCCTGAGTGCCAAAGCCGATTCCTGGCTGACCCTCTATGTCCGGGAAAATGTCAAAAACCGCCGACACACCTGTACGGAATTTGCGGCTTCCGCTTCCTGTTCCCACGATGCCACTTAAATTGATAACGTCGCTGACGCCCTGTATGAATTTAAGGTTCAGCCCCACACTCGCGCCGTGAGTGAGCGTCATCTCCGGCTCGAGGCCGAGCGCGAACTTGCCGGGATCAACGAAATGAACGGCGTTGAAGATGCCCGCATGGGCAACCAAACCACCACAAAACACAAACCCCATCAAAGCTGTAATTTGTCTTAACACCTCTGTCACCATACCTTTCAGGTAAAAGCACTTATATCTTTGATACACTCAGCTATATTTTAAATCAATATTTGGGATCTGGGCAGCGGGACCCGCACCAATTATCCGAATTATGACATCAGTGAAATGAACTCGTCCCAGCGGCTGTTCAGCCTGGCCTTTAGTCTCAACACCGCCTGTGTATGGAGCTGGCTGACCCTGGATTCGGTCACGTCAAGTATGCGCCCTATTTCCTTAAGGTTCAAATCCTCGTAGTAGTATAGCGACAGTACCAGCCTTTGCTTTTCAGGCAGGTCATGGATCACATCGGATATTATCTTCTTGATCGACGCGACGCTGACCTCATTGAAAGGCGTTGGTGCTTTAAGGCTATGCTCGCCGATACCGTGAAGGCTGCGCTTGTCGGCCTTTGAAAAATTCATGATGTCGTCATAAGACAGCAGGGACACGCTGCGAACATCGTTAAGCATTTCATGGAATTCTTGCTGGGACAACCCGAGTTCAGCGCATATCTCGACCTCGGTCGCATGCCGCCCCTTTTCCTGCTCCAGCTTGTTATAGCAACGCTCCAGCACCTTGGCTTTTTCACGGATCGACCTTGGCACCCAATCCTGGGCCCGCAATTCATCAAGGATGGCACCACGTATCCTAAACTCGGCATAGGTCTTAAATTTATTATCGCGTGTAGAGTCGTATTTCTCTATCGCATCCATTAGGCCTATAACGCCGGAACTCATGAGATCATCAAGCTCGATGTTCGCGGGGAGCCTGGCCGCTATCTTCTGGGCTATGTATTTAATGAGCGGAGAATACTCAAGAACAAGCTGCTCCCTCGTGCTGTTAACAGGTGACAGATCATTCTTAACCAACTTGTCCGTGGCGTGTTCCTCACGGGCTAATTCCTCCGCGATTTCTTTTTTTATCTCCGCTTCTTCACGCGCGATTTGCTCCGCCATCTCGGCGGCGCGTGTGGCTTCTGCTAAGCGCGCGCGATCAGCTTCAATCTCCGCTGACGACGTGGACTTGTGCGGCTTTGATTCTTTCACGCTTGTATTGGTTTTTTTGCCGTTAGAAGATGTTTTACTGGACTGGCGGTACTTTTGTATTCCTTGATTTAGCTTCATGCTATCCCCGTGTGCTATCCTTAGCTCCTGATTTCAAGTTTAACAGAATTTTTTATTTCATCACCGGTCATAACTATCTTTTCTGTTTTTTTCCTTACCTCCGGCAGAGGCCCGCCACTAATTTGACAACTTCAATGTATATCCAATATCAGTGCTGCTACGCGCTCACGGCTGGCATCCTCGATATCTTCCGGCACGCGCTGGCCAGTGGTGAAATACAGGAGCGGCAGCTTCGCCTTTTGCGAAATATTATAAATCGATCCGTAAGTCGTGGACTCATCAAGTTTGGTTATTATTAAGCCCTGGGGCCGCAAGACTGAAAAGCGGCTCGACATATCATAGAGCTCGGAATCGCGTGTAGTGGCTGAAAGCACCAGGTGTGTCTGCAAATTTGGAAGTTCAGACAGCAATGTTTGTGTGTCCTTAAGCGACTCTGGATTGCGCTGCGAGAAACCGGCGGTATCCACTATCACCAAGTCAAGGCTCTTAAAATCCTGCAATACCGCCTTCAGATCCTCAGTGGTGGCAGCCGAACGAAAAGGGATATTCAATATCTTGGCATACGTGGCGAGCTGGTTAAACGATGTAGGTTTTTGTACATCAAGATTCAGGAAACCTGCCTTCAAGTTGCGTTTTGCCTTTGCCTCTGCCGCTATTTTCGCGACACTGGTGGTCTTACCCACACCAGTCGGCCCAACAACGGCCATAATGACAGGCCCTCTTGGTTTATTATCATTGGCATTAACTCCCCTGAGAGGGGAAATCACTTCCGTATTCATCATGATCTCAAGCGCGACTTGGTCCAATACGGCATCCAGCTTACCTGATCTCTCGGTCCCTATTTCGTTTGCGGCCTTCCTGACCAACGGGAAAGCGAATTTACGATCAAGACCACTTACAAGCAGCTGCTCAAATGCTTCTTGTAGCACCGGATTTCCAACAACGGTGGTTTGCACTTGCGGTACAGCGCTGAGTTCTTCTACTAGTTTTCTAAGCCGTTTGACCTCTTCCTCTATGGAAGCGGTGGCATTGACTTTCTGGCTTACTGCGCTTTTCACTGTCGCTGGTTCGTCATCATCAATATCAATGTAGCGCCTGGACGTGACGTGCTTAGCGGCTGCTGGCGATGCGATATCTTCAATCTTTTCTTCAACAACAGCAGTTTTGGCGGCTGCGCTGACTTCTACATGCTCACGCGTGGAGCTTATATGTTCCAGGTATTTATCTTCATATTTATCATACATGTTTGCCTGCTTATAGGCTGGCAGCTTATTTAAGAGGCTTCGCTTAACATTAGGCAATTTTGATTCAACTTTTTTCTTCTTAATTAATGATCTTTCTGAAACCGCGGCCGTCACTTCAACGGATGGTTTTGACAGCAACCCAAACCCACCTCTATTCTGCTTAGTTTGGAGTATTATAGCTTCGGGCCCTAGCTCACGTTTTACATTTTCAAGGGCTTCCTGGATAGTTGGGGCTTCGAATTTCTTAACTTGCATATGATAACCTCACCGTATCAAAGGATTTCACCGAGACATTAGGCGTGATCTCATTATGTGAAAGAACGATAACATTAGGCATGAAACGATCGACCAGCGTTTTAAGATGTGAGCGGATCAGTGGAGAGCAAAGCACCACCGTGTGGCTTGATTCCTTAGCAAGCTCCGTAGCCTTCTGATTTAGTTGCGCTATAAGACTGCGGACAAATTCTGGGTCAAGCGAAAGCTGGGCGCCCTGGTCGGTCTGAATTATGCCGCCGGCAACTGTTTCTTCAACCGTCCTGTCAAGCGTGAGCAGTTTGATATTTCCATCCGGCCCCGCCAGATTCTTCGTTATAGTGCGCGCCATAGCTGTTCTGACATTTTCAGTGAGAACCGCCGCATCCTTGCTCTGGTGCACGTTGTCCGCGAGTGATTCCAGGATTGTCCTCATATCGCGCACCGAAATATTTTCCTTGAGCAGGTTCTTAAGTACTTTCAAGATGGTGCCGACCGGCAGAATATTCGGGATGAGATCCTCAACCACCTTTGGTGCGTTCTGCTTGACCGCGTCCAAGAGCACTTGGAGTTCCTGGCGGCCAAGAAGTTCGTGCGCATTCTGCCTGATTAGTTCCGTAAGATGCGTTGCAATCACCGTGGAAAGATCGACAACCGTGTAACCAGCATACGTTGCTCCGTCTTTTTGTTTCGGAGTGATCCAGATCGCGTCCAGCCCAAACGCTGGTTCGTGTGTGGGAATGCCGGCTACTTTATCAACCACATTTCCAGGATCTATGGCCAGAAGATGCCCTACCGCCAATGAACCAGAGCCGATCTGCACGCCTTTCAGCAATATCTGATAATCGCCTGGCTTGAGTTCCAAATTATCCCTTATTCTAAGCGGTGGTATAATAATCCCCAAATCGAGCGCGAATTGTTTCCTGATATTTGATATCCGCTCGAGCAGGTCACCATTCTGTTCAGCATCAACGATATTAATCAGACCATAGCCGACCTCAAGCTCGAGCAGATCCACCGAAAGAAGGGTCTCCAGTTTTTCGCTCTTGGGCTTCAGCTTTTCTTGCTCGATTTTTTTCTGTACGGCTTGTTTTTCAGAGTGCTCCTTGGAGTAAAGCTTGTAAGCTATCCAGCTTAGAAAACTCGCCATCACTATGAACGGGAAATGAGGCAAGCCCGGCACTGCCGCCATGAAAAACATTATGCCAGCAGCGGCAGCTATGGCCTTTGGCTTCATCAAAAGCTGTCTTGAGAACTCCTGGCTGAAGTTGCTCGTGGTGGCGGTTCTTGTGACTATTATACCAGCAGCTGTCGAAACTATAAGTGCTGGGATCTGCGTGACGAGGCCTTCACCAACGGTCAACAGCGTGAACGTCTGCGCTGCCATGCCGATACCCATGCCCTTCTGCAGGGTACCGATTATGATCCCACCGACGATGTTCACAAAAACTATAAGAATGCCGGCAATGGCATCGCCTCTTACAAACTTAGAGGCACCGTCCATGGCTCCGTAAAAATCCGCTTCACGCGCAATTTCTGAACGGCGTTTTCTGGCCTCTTCCTCGTTGATGATACCGGCGTTCATGTCGGCATCGATGGACATTTGCTTTCCGGGCATGGCGTCCAATGTGAACCTTGCGGCGACCTCAGCCACGCGGCCAGCGCCCTTCGTGATAACTATGAAGTTAATTATGACTAAAATCACGAACACGACTATACCAACGGCATAATTACCACCGACGACGAACTCACCGAAAGACCTTATCACTTCACCGGCAGCGGCGGTCCCCTCTTCAGCCCCGTGTAACAGGATCATACGCGTGGTTGCCACGTTTATGGATAATCTGAACAATGTTGTAATCAACAGCAGGGACGGGAAAACACTGAAATCAAGCGCCCTCGTGGCATAAACAGAAGTGAGAAGCAGAACTATTGAGACCGCCATACCCATGGACAAAAGTATGTCGAGCATGAACCTCGGCAACGGGATTACCATCACGCCGATGATCGCCACCAGCCCCACAGCCAGCGCCAGATCGGAGTTCTTCAGGAAACGTGAAATCCATGCCACCATCAGTTAAATCCCTTCGCATTCTTTTTTATGTTCATGCGATACACATAAGCCAACACCTCGGCCACCGCTTGGTACAACAAGCGTGGTATAAACTGGCCGATCTTGACTGAGCGGAAAAGTGCTCTTGCCAACTCAACGTTTTCAACAAGAGGCACGCCAGCGTCCGCCGCCACTTTCTTGATTTTTTGTGCGATAAAGTCGGCACCCTTCGCCACCACCTTGGGAGCCGCCATATCGTTCTTATCGTAAGCAAGCGCGACCGCGATATGTGTCGGGTTCGTCACCACCACATCGGCTTTCCTCACCGCCTGCATCATCCTCCGGCGCGCCATCTCGCGCTGAACGGATTTAATCCTGGCCTTTATCTGCGGATCACCTTCACGTTCTTTGTATTCATGCTTGGCTTCCTGCTTCGTAAGCCTCAAATTCTTGGTGTATTCCAAACGCTGCAACCCGAAATCAGCAGCGGCAAAAACAGCAAGAATAAGACAGAGGATAAAAAATACCGCCGCGGCCGCCTTGCCGTAAGCATTAAACAAGTCCGCAGGATCACCAGACATGGAAAATGGCGCTTGAATCACTTCTGACTTCACCACGGCATAAGACACAAGCGACAATGTCACGATTTTTATCACCAGTCTTATCGCGTCGAATGCTTGCCTTTTTGAGAACAGCTTCTGGATACCGCTTATTGGATTTATCTTATTGAGATCAGGCGTGAGGGGATCAAATGAAAAAATCCCACCTATCTGGGCAAAACTTGCCAACGCCCCGATCACGAATCCGGCCAGTGCGATCGGTAGACCGATGGAGACGCTGACTTCAATGGCCTTGGTAAAAATATTTTTCAATACATGCGCCCCACCCAGGTCAAGTCGTGGTGACATGTCGGTGCTAAAAATCTCGCGCATGAATTCAGCCATCTGTGCGCCCATGGCTGGATAAAGCATGTATGTCATGGAACCGGCGGCAAGCATGGCCGCAAGACCGGAAATTTCGCGGCTCTGCGCGACCATGCCTTTGCGGCGGAACTCATCAAGCCGGTATGGCGACGCCTCTTCACTAAGGTCTTCGCGGGATCTATCTTCCTGATTCTCGGCCAATTATCCAATCCCCCTATTTGCCATGTGCCATAGCCTGCATCACGCCTTCCATGGATTCACCCATCCTGGTGAAAAGTCCCGCAACCGCATCATGGAAGACCGGGATTTCGAGCCACATCACGAACATCCCAACCAGAGCCAAGACTGAAAAAGAAAGTATGAGAATGTTCATGCTCGGCATCGCTTTTGACATGATACCAAACACCGCATTGACAACGAACATTGACAGAGCCACCGGCGCGGCTAATTCAAGACCGAAGGCTATCACCTGCGCGCTTAGATGGACTAGACGCTGGGTCATATCCGAGCCAAATACGCTCTTACCCAAAGCGGCGAAACCGCCAATCCCCACAATATGATAACTGTCGAGCGAAGCCTTTAAAAGCAGATGGTGGCCATCCATGGCTAAAAACAAAAGCATGGCAATCGCCATTTGCAGCTCTGCAGCCACTTGGGTCTGTGACTCCTGATGAGGGTCGAAAGTGCTCGCCGACGCAAGACCCATGAAATTCCCCACCAGATTCCCGCCAAAGTTGATTGTCTCAAAAATCATCTTCGCGGTGAATCCAAGGATCAATGCCAAGATGACCTCCATTGAAATCGTCGACACAATTCCACCGGTCGTGGCAGCCCAACGCTGGGCTTCGCCAGGGTTCACGCTCCCGCTCGAAACCAATACCGGGAAAAGAGCAACCGTGACCGCCAAGGACAAAAGCACTTTCACCGGGATGGGCACGATACGGTCACCTACAAACGGCAATACAGCGAAAAGAGTGCCGTACCTTACGAATACAGCGAAAAAACTAAGCATCTCTTCTTCATTAAAATTAAAAAGTGACATCATCTCACCAAGTCACCCGCGGTGCCGATGACCTGCCTGGTATATTCTTGCAGCACCTCCAGCATCCACGGCGCGAGCAACACCAGTATGACCACGACCGCGACCATTTTCGGTATGAACGTAAGAGTGGCTTCGTTAATCTGAGTAATGGCTTGCAGGGCGCTGACAACGATACCAATCAGCATGGCGGCTATAAGCATTGGTCCAGCGAGGTAGATCATCGTTTTAATCGCCTCGGAACCTATTGACATCACCATTTCCTCAGTCACTAAAAGCCTCCTATCCAAAACTTTTCACAAGGCTACCGACAACGAGTTCCCATCCGTCGACAAGCACGAATAAAAGAAGCTTAAACGGCAACGACACCACCACCGGCGGGAGCATCATCATGCCCATCGCCATAAGCACGCTGGCAACAACCATGTCGAGCACGAGAAACGGGAGATAGAGCAGAAAGCCTATCTGAAAGGCCGTCTTCAATTCGCTGATCACGAACGCCGGCACGAGCACGTATGTCGGGACTTCAACGCGGGAGTTTGGTTTGCCCACCTTTGCCAGGGAAAGAAAAAGTTCAAGGTCCTTTTCGCGTGTCTGGTTAAACATGAACTCCCTGAGCGGAGCCTCGGCCCTCTCATAAGCCGTATGCTGGTCTATTTTCTCATTAAGGTAAGGTTCAACGGCGTTTGCGGATATCACCTTCCATGTGGGCGCCATCACGAAAAATGAAAGAAACAAGGCAAGGCCTACTATGAGCTGATTTGGCGGCATCTGCTGGGTGCCAAGCGCTTGCCGTATGAAACTTAAAACCACTACTATGCGCGTAAATGACGTCATCATTATCAGTATCGCCGGCGCAAGTGAAAGCACCGTGAGCATAATGACTATCCTCAGCACCGACACTAAATCCGAAGGCTTCTGCGAATTCGTAAAAGACAGGCTTAATGACGGCAGAGTGAGCCCGGATGTGCCGGGGATATAACTCCCTCCGGCGGTCCCTTCAGCAAACGCGGAGGGTATCAACAATACTGCTGCGACGACCATGGCTCCTACGGCTGCCGCAATCATTTTTTTCATAGCGGCTTCATCCCCTCCAGCTTGCTTCTGATTTTTGCCCTAATGTCGGTGCCGCCGCCGGTTCCGGTAGAATCATAACTCTGACCAATCGCCGCGTGGCCTATCATATCCATAAAGTTCTGGGAAATTTGCGGAGGACCTGCCGCCACTGCCCCAGTGCCAAAAGAGTTGCCAAAGCTTGGGTCAGCGCCATCACGTTCGTCGTCTATGTTATTTGGCTCATTATTTAAACCTTCTCCGTTAAGGCTCTGGATAAGGTTTATGTTGTCATTCGTAACACCTAGAACCAACACACGGCCGGCCACCTTTACAATCGCTATGCTTTTTTTAGGGCCCAGGTAATGCGTGGCCAGCACTTCAATCATCTTGGTGCGCTTCTTAATTAGCTTGCTCAGCCTGCCACGTAACTTGTCGGATGATCGCCTGAAATACCTTCTTACCACAAAAGCAATAGCCACAAAGGCAACCAGCACTGCAGCTAATCTAAGAATCATTTTTAATCCACGCTTTTCTGATTTTTTTTCAGCGCGACCGAGGCGTTCTTCGTTTTTAGATTTAGGCTGCTTGTCTAATTTGTTTTCAGGCTTTGCTAAAGTAGTCACAGGAGCGGCGGATTGTTCTTTTGGTGGCGAGGCTTTCTGGCTACCTTTCAGTACATGCTCCAAAAGTTCCTTTTCCTGCGCATTACTTCCGCCTGCACCACTGGGCGTGGAACGCATTGCCTGCGATGCGCTCATTACAACCTTGTCTGATGCATGATTGGACCGCGGTTGGAGCGATATCGTCACTATTTTTCCGCTCGCCCCGCCGGCACTGATACGAAACTTATTTTTGTACTGATCAGACTTCCCATTCACCGTAAGTCGGCAGCGCACTATGTTTGGCGCATATTGATAGGCAAACACTTTTACAAGATTTTGCCCGTTCACGCTTAAGATTTTCGCAGGATAAACCGAAACATCTGATAAGCTGAGTTGAATTACGTCATTTAAAAATTCTGTTTTAATCTGGCCCTTGGATATTTTGCCGTCAAAAAGAAGATCTACTTGCGTACCGTTGTTTGAACCATTCGCGACCTGTACCTGCTTAAGGCCTACTGCCGCATGCGCGTCACCAGCGCCAGCAATAACACCGGCCAATGACCAAGCAGCAGCAAAAATTATAAAACCGGACCGTCTCATTTAAGCTGCTCAATCCTTTCCACAGGTGAAATGATGTCCGTCAGGCGTATGCCAAATTTCTCGTTGACGACGACCACTTCCCCACGTGCGATAAGTTTGTCATTGATGAGCACCTCAAGCGGTTCACCAGCAAATTTTGAGAGCTCAATCACAGACCCCTGCGCAAGCTGCAGCACTTCGCGTATTGCCATCTTGGAACGGCCGAGTTCAACCGTGACTTTAAGCGGAATATCCAAAATAAAATCAAGCGACTGTACCTGCGATCCTGAAGTTTTTGCCGCGGGAGTGTTGGCCGCACCTGCCGGGGCCTGTTCACCTGAAGCCGCGCCCCTGGGCACACCATCCGGCGCGGGCTGAGAACCCGCCACCGCAAGTGCCGCATCCATGTCTCCAACATTAATGTCCCCCAATGGGGATGCTGCTCGTTCTGTCATGTCAGTTCTCCTAAATACGTCATGTTTAACCCACGCTAACCGCTCTCCGCGACCCTGGTCACCTGGACCGCCCTATTGCCACGCGAAACACCAAAAAAACACTTAAGCTTCTGCACGCCTTCGATGAGGACGTTTAGCTCACCATCAGCATTCTGGGTCAGCGGGATGATATCGCCGACATTCAGATTGACCAGGTCACCCACCGTAATCCGCGCATAGCCAAGATTAACTTTTACATTAACTTCCGAGCCCAAGAGATGTTCCTCGAGTTTTGCAATCCATTCCTTGTCAATCCTGTCTGACTCAGTCTGGAAGGACGCGTTCAATTTGTTCTTGATCGGCTCGATCGTTGAATAAGGTATAACGAGTGCTACCGTTCCGCTGGCATTCTCAAGCTCAACCTCGAAGGTGGTTGAAATGATGACATCCGAAGGCGGCACGATACCAACGAACTGAGGGTTAACCTCATGCCTCACGAACGACAGCTCTGCCTTATGAACCGGAGCCCAAGCTTCTTCGAGATCCTTGATGGCTAGGTCCATGACCTTGTTCATTATGGAAAGTTCTATCCTGGTAAACTCCTTGCCCTCGATCTTGGTATAAGGCCTGTCAGTGCCGCCAAAGAAGCTGTCTACAAGCGCGTAAGCGAGCTTCGACTCAAAGACTAGAAGGGCCGGGCCATGGAGACTCTCGAACCGCACGATGCACATGCAGCTAGGTATCGGGAGAGTGTTTATAAATTCACCGAACTTTAACAGGTCAGTCGATATTATACTGATGCTGGCGATCTTCCTAAGCGCGTTTGAAAGCGACATCCTGAACAACCTTATGAACCGCTCGTAGATTATATCGAGTGTCGGCATGCGGCCGCGTATCACGCGGTCCTGGTTGGTTAGGTCATACGGGATGACTTCCTCTTCTTGGAAAATATTATCACCATCCCCGCCGAAAGATGGTGGGATACCGTCACCCTCGCCTCCGCCGCCACCGCTAGAAGGCGCTGGAGCGGAATCATTTGCTGCCGCCCCGGCTGAACCGTCAGCAACAGCGCTCAATAATGCGTCTACTTCTGCTTGGGTTAGAACCTGATTCATCAGCCATCCTAGCTCATGCCGGTTTTCCGGCAAATAACACGAGTTTCACGGGCCTCATGCCCGATCAACTACTTAAAGCAAAATTCGTAAAAAATACCCCTCTCACCTTGCCGCTCACAAGAAACGCGTTGATCGCGTTGCGTATCTCCTCCTTTAGGTACTCCCTCCCCTCGACCGTTGTGAGGTCACCTGGTCTCTTGCTGTTGAATAAGTCAATCACGACATTCCTGACCTGCGGCATCTTTTGTGTAACTTCACCCTCGATGTCAGGTGTGGGAACCTCAAGCGAAATATTCACGCGGACATATTTCGGCGTCGCGCTACCTGGAGTGGAAAGATTAACGGTGAACTGCTCAAGCGTAATCATCTTGCCGAAGTCCGATGATTTCTTCTGCCCCTGTGGCGATTCACCATGGCCGCCTTTTTTATCGCTTTCTCCTTGACCGCCTTTGTGCTCAGAAGATGGCGCCTTAAGCGCGATGTCTTCAATAGATGCGTGCTGGGATTGTTTTTTCATCGAAAAAACTAGAACACCGGCCATCGCGCCGGTGAGCACGATATTAAGCGCGGTGAGCACGACGAGCAACTTACCACCGCCACTTGCTGGAGCCGCAAGTTGTGGGCTTTCTGATTTTTCAGTTTTCTCCGGCGCTGTGCTTGCAGCCATGAGTTTCTTGTGACCTCCCCTTACAGTTATATTTTGCAACGTAACTGCCCAAAGAGGCAAGACTCATAAAAAAGATTTCTTCAAAAAAACCTGTTTTTAGGCTGTTTTTGCCTAGCATTCAGCGGCGCCGACCGCCGTTCGTCACCGACTTGACAGCGCCGCTGGCTAATAAGCTAAGTCACTTCATGAAGAATAATTATTTCTTCATGTTGATCACGTCCTGCATCATCTCATCCGCCGTGCTGATAACCTTGCTGTTCGCTTGGAAGCTTCTCTGCGCGGTCATGAGATTGATGAACTCAGTAGCTATGTCGGTGGTAGAAGCTTCAATGGTCTTGGACGAGACTCTGCCTCTGCCGCCGGTGTTCGGAGCACCGATCGTAGGTTGCCCAGCTAATCTGCTTTCGCGATACCTGTTTTGCCCCTGTTTGAAGAGGCCTTCCGGGTTTTCAAACTTCGCGATCGCTATCTGGGACAAGTTGACGTTCTGGCCGTTCGTATACATAGCGGCAAGAATACCGTCGTCATTAAAGCTGAGCCCCGCTAGCGTCCCAGCCGTGTAACCATCTTGGAGCGTTTTGTATGTCTCCGAAGAAGTCCCGTACTGGGTGACTTGCAGTCCCGCCCCACCTGTAGACTTGTCCTCGCCAAAGTTGAACGTGATGTACTGGTCAGGCAGCGCGCCCTTGTTGAAGTTAAAGCCAGATTTGTCGATCACCTGCTTCTTGAGCTTTCCGTCGGTGTCGAAATAGAGCCTGCCCTTTGCTTGTTCAATGAGCTGGTTTTTCTTTCCGCCAACGATATCATCACCCCTGGCCATCGCGCGCCAGGTCCATTCTCCGTCATCCGTCTTGTTGAAAAAAACGGTCACAACATGCGCGGTGCCGGCCGTATCATATACAGTCGCGCCAGTCGCGAAGTGAGAGGTAACTTCAGGCCTCTTCGGATTAAACTCGAGAGCCTTCTCTGCTCTTAAGTCAAGGTTCATGAAGAGATTGACCTCACTTGTTTTCTTCGCATCGACGACGGTGCGATCAACGGATATGTCCGCTAATTTGGACGTTATCCTTCCATTGTCATCAGCAGCGAAGCCTTGCACCCGATAGCCGTCAGCATTAATCAGCTTGCCGTCCTTATCGAAGTGGAAGGCACCGCTTCGCGAAAAGCTTTGGCCGTCCAACCCATTCACGACGAAAAAACCATCGCCGCTTAAAGCCAGGTCCGTTGCTGATTCAGTCTGGATGATCGAGCCCTGTGAAAAAATAGGGTTAATCGCCGCAAGCCTGACACCACGACCCGTCTGGTTGCCGCCCAAGACTCCCTTGAGTGACTTTGCAACCACGTCCTCAAACTCAGGACGACTTATTTTAAACCCTGCTGTATTTGCGTTAGCGATATTGTCGCCGTAAACGGCTAGGGCCTCGCCTTGCCCTTGCAAACCGGTAATACCGGTATACATCGATGATAAGATACCCATAAAAAGACGCCTCCTTGCGTTCAATCAGGTTTATGTTTTTTATTATTCCGGCTCATCAATCAATCAGAGCCAGCCAGGCCTCCCTTACGGGTCCAGCCTAGTTCACCTACTCCTCCCTTACACGATTACTGCGCCGTCAATGTTAGTAAAAACATTGCCAAGCAGCGAGTTTCTATCCAACGCCGTAATGACGGTACGGTTCTTCACATTCACAATAAGTGCAGCATCGCCCGTCAACACCAGCGTATCATCCACTCCCTTAGCCTCAGCCTTATCAACAGCCTCGCTCACCCTCGCAACCGTAGCTTGATCGAGGTTTATTTTCCGATCTCGCATACGCTGCGAAGCATGCGCCGAGAACTTAAGCGGCTGCTTAACATGGCCTAAAGCATCATCCAAAGCGTTCAGGTTGCTGACGGCTTTGCCTTTATCCAAAGCCTTTTCAAAAACCTGGTCGAATTCGCCCTTTGTTGCTTTGCCGCCTCGCTCGACTCCTGGAGAACTTGACGGCTGTGCCGGAATGGACGTTACGTTCGGGTACATAAAAGGTCCCGTACTCATTTTTTCTCACCCCCTTTCACTGTATTGGTTTGTTTTACATCAGACACTTCTTCATCATCATGTAAACCATTTGGAAAACCTTTTTCCTGCTGATCAGCTTCATACTTGGCTATCGCGGCAGCAGCTTCTGGCAGAAGTTTCGCCGGGTCAAGATTCGTTGAACCAACGCCTTTCTGGAAGGTAAAGTAATTCGGCGATGAACTGCCCTGATCCACCGGTTTAAAAGCTGTCGGTTTAAAATCAGTCTGCGATGCACTATCGGCGTCTTGCGTAGCGGGCTTATCACTTGCTACGCCATTTTGCGCTACACCACTTTGAACCTTGGCGGGTTGCGGGCCATCCGCATCCACGCGAATAATATTTCTAAGCAGGACTTTTTCCTGCCTGCGTGCGTCCCCGACCAGAAAAACTGGTTCGTTGCCTTCAAAGCTCACTCCAACAATCATGGCCTGTCCAAGCGAGTTAGTCTGCATCGACTTGCCATCGTTGCCCATGGCTTCAACCCTGAACATATAATTGCCAGTCTTGGCTGGAAGCGTGTTTTTCTTAAGTCCATCCCAGTCGTAAACCAATTCACCAGCTTTTTTGGGGCCAAGGCCCTTTTCCACAACCGTCTCGCCGGTCTCGCTTATGATGGCTATCTTCACGTCAGCTGCGTCTTTCGGTAAATTGAATGAGAGCGGGTCGGTGTTGTTCTCGGTATGCGGAAATCGGTTACGATCCACCGTCACCACTTTGCCTATCATATTGGTCATGGCCAGCCGCTCTAGCGGGTTGTTTTGGCCGAGCATCTTCGCCATGTTCTGGTTCATGTTTTGAAGCTGCTCAACCGAGGCAAATTGCGCCATCTGTGCTGCCATTTGATCCGCCTTGAACGGGCTCGTTGGGTCCTGGTGCTTCATCTGCGTGATCATGATTTTCAGAAAGTCATCTTTTCCCAAAGTCTTTTTGATTTCCCTCGGCTTCTCGGTCTTTGCGCCATATTTTGATTGCATGTGCTGAAGAAGATCACCGAACTTAGGCGCGGTAGAGGATTCAGTCGCATCCTTGGTGGCATTGAGCAAACCACCGGTACCGCCAGCGACATTGAGCTGATCACTCTGCACGGTCATGTTATTAGCCGATGATGCCTTACCTATACCGTCCAACATCCTTCATTTTCTTTCCGCTTCTGAAGAGGTGGTGGGAATCTCCCACCACCTCTCCGTCAGCTCACTTTGCTTACGCCATCACGCCATAACATCTAGTCGCCCCGCTGTTGCACTTGCAACACTGCGTGGGTTTCCGGCTGGCAAAGCAACAATACCAGGCTTCACCGCCTGATGATTCACCGAAGAATTCATTTCCGGCAAATCCCATGCGTTTGACCTGCTGTGCCCGCCGCCTTGTTGGTTACCGCTGAAAGTGTTGTACTGGCTCTGGCCGGCGTTTCCACCTAAACCAGAATCAGCACGTGTATCCGTCTGCGCAGTCACCGAAAACTCAACCTTTCCGAGATTGAGCTTTTGGCTAGCTAGGCTTTCCTTCAAATGAGACATGCTTTCTTCAAGCACTTTTTTTGCACTCTCATCCGAGGCACGTATCTGCAGTCCAACATTGCTGCCCTTTGTGATTACACGTATGTGCAGCTCTCCCAACTCCTCCGGCTTCAGCCGCACGCGGATCTCACCGCCGCCATCGGCAGAAAGATTCAGTATATTGCTGCTTATGCCTCTGAGTGTTTCGGATGACATGCGGTCCTGGGACATGGCGCCTTTTACGACATGAGCGGTCAGCTCAAGCTTTGGTCCATGCTGTGTAAAACCAGGTCCACTCGTATCATGAGACGGCATTGCCTTGTTTTTTAAGACACTCACTGTCTTCTCACGATCATATTGCTCCGATGTTTGTTCCATCGGTGCGTTCATGACCTTGGCAATGTTCAGCTTCTTATCACCGAGAAACTGCTCTTGTTCCGCCACGCCTGCACCAGGACCGGTGTTTTTAGCGCGGGTTGCACCATAAACACTGAGAAAATCCGCTCCCGACAGGTTGGAGGAAATGCCCCCATGTGCCGCAGAATATTCAGCCAAATATTCCGGACGCCCCGAACGTCCCAAGTGTTCACGACGACTCGCCAGGTGGGTTAAACCTGAATGTTCCGCCATATCACGCCCAGGACTATTTGAAAAACCAGTCACTTCAGCGCCTCCATACCCCACGTTCCAGCCGAGCACATGTGCTCCCGGCTGAGATTCAATACTATTCGGGTACGAAACCGCTGCTCTTCCATCACCTCTCAGTCCATTTAAAACAGGCTCGGCAGGTCTCCCGGCAGGATTTGAGTTTTCTGAGAAAACGGCCTTCACCGGCCCCTCCTCACTTCCTTGCCCACTTCCTTGAAAGACCCACTCCCTGCTCCACGGTTTGAGTCCAGCGATTGCTGTAGCAGTATTCATACTGGCAACTGGTTTTTGGAATAATTGTACCGCCGTATCGCCTTCAACACGCTTGCCGACATGCTCTGCTGGCTTCAAATGTGCGGGACGTGTGTTTACTTGAGCAGGATCCACCTGCTGTTTAACCCACGCCACTCCTTCCATCCCTACAGATGTTTCATCTACAGGCATAGAAGACATCGGTAACGATATCTGTAATGGTTTTTGCTCCAACAGCTGCTCCGTCAACGAGACAGACGTTTGTGGCATCGCATACAGCTGCTGCGATACCGGCATCTGCATCAATGATGAAGCCAATGCTTGCTGCATCGGTGATCCCGCAACAAGCGCAGACTGTTCATCAGATATTTCATTAAGCATTTCTTTGCTATTGAGCCCATTAAACTCCATGACGTATTTGCTCGGCAAAGACCTCTCAGCTACACCGCTCATGGTTTCGTCAAAGGAAATCGCCTCACCAGCCTTAACCGCACCTTGACTGATGCCTGGGATTTCAGCTGCTTGGCTTTTTCCCCTTTGCATCTGCTGGGACATCATCTGATCGTTTATTGTTATCGACGATACGTTGTTCATATTTGATATTTCGTTCATTTTCTTGTTCACCTCCTTTCTTTTTGTTCTGAGTCGCACCTGACGGTGACTCAGAACTTGTGGCCGCAGCCGCGCCTTCATTCGACGCGGTAGGTGCGCGCATTGCTGCCGCAGGCCTCCTGGCTCGTGCCACTCCAGCCAGAATCTCAGATAACTTTGATGAGCGCGAAGGCTCCATGATATTCATTATTTTAGCTAACTTCACCGTGACCATCTTACCCATGGCCGCCACGGCAAGTTCATCGTCCAGCGACGCCAGGAGCTGTGAAGCAGACTTTGGGCTCATTGACTCAAGCAACTCGATCACTTTGCCCACTCTCGCCTCGTTCTCTTTTTTCCTGGCCTGATCCATCTGGATGATCTCATTTCTTGCAGCTTCGAGTTTCTTTAATTCCTCCTCAACAGCCTTCTCGCGGGATTCAAGCTCGGTCTTTCTCACCGCGAGCTCCTTCTCGAATTTTTCAAGGTTTTCGCGGCTACGCTGCATGTCTTCCACAGCGGCTGTGCCTGCCAGACATGCCGCGGATGTGGACTCATGTTGAATTACTGGTTTTTGCTCCTGATTACTTTTATGAGCGTCATCCTCGGCCACAACGGACACAATGGTAACGGCGAACACGCCCAGCACCATCATGGCCCATTTGAATCTTAGCACTGTATTTTTCATACGATCTTCTCCCTGGCATGGTCGCGCATCAGGAATAAGTCATTCATTTCTTTCTCATGCCGCTTACCAAGCTGCTTCTTGAACTCACCGAGCGCTTTCTCGTAAAGTTTTTCAATGATAAGTGTCTGCTTCCTCGCCGCCAGGTAGGCGCGTATTGCTTTTTCAACGCCTTTTTTCGCCTTAATTATCAAATTTTCAGTTTTCTGAAGCCGCTGCTTTGTCCCGGTGATGAAGTCATTCTCAAGTTTGAAAGGGATGATTCCGACAGGTTCCTTGCCGAGGTTTTCACGGCGGAGCAAAGCCGCTTCCAGTTCTGCTGACAAGCGGTTCCCAGCTTCCACGGCCCGCATGAACGCGCTCTGGGCGGAACCAAGCGCATGGAGAGCTTCCTTTTCGCTCCGTTTTCTTACATCCAAGACCGTGGCAAGACTAAAGCGGAATTTTCGCATTCTTACTTTCTATTCCTCATGTTCTATTTTGATGTGTGAAAGCCTATCTCGCCAGACTGAATGTTTTTCCTAGCTGGAGGGTTAACGTTTGCCTTGTGTGGTCTGCTGTTGGGAAATAAATGCCGCCTGAACTCCCTGAACCAGAGAACCCATTGCCGCAACAGTCTCGGCAAATGTACAGCGCTCTTCTATACCCTGCCTTAGAAATGCGCTTATCTTTTCATTAGCAAACCAAGCCTGATCTATCCTGGCATTCGTACCGCGCACGTACGCTCCGACATTAATTAGGTCCTCGGCCTGTGTGTAAGCTGCAAGCCATTCTCGTATGCTATCGGCGTTACTCAGGGAGGAACCCTTCAGCACGGCCCTCATCACTCGACTCGTGCTCTGTAACACATCAATGGCCGGAAAATGATTCCGCTGCGCGATCTTGCGTGAAAGCACGATGTGGCCGTCCAGGATAGCCCTGACAGCGTCGGCAATAGGGTCATCCATGTCATCGCCTTCCACAAGAACTGAAAACAATCCTGTGATGCTCCCCTTTTTAGGCGCCATTCCGGCGCGCTCAAGCAGCTTCGGGAGTGTAGAGAAAACACTTGGCGTGTATCCGCGTGAGGCAGGCGGTTCCCCCATGGCCAAGCCGATCTCCCGTTGTGCCATTGAAAATCTGGTAAGCGAATCCATCAGGAGCAGGACATCCTTGCCTTGATCCCTGAAATATTCCGCGATAGTCATAGCTAAAAATGCTCCACGCATTCTTAGGAGTGGTGATTTGTCGGAAGTCGACACCACCACGACGGAGTGCTTTAAAGCTTCCTTACCAAGATCCTTCTCGATGAATTCCCTGACTTCACGGCCGCGCTCACCTATAAGCGCTATAACGTTAACATCAGCGGACGTATGCCTGGCCATCATGCCAAGCAGGACTGACTTCCCAACACCTGAGCCTGCCATTATGCCCACGCGCTGTCCCTTCCCGCATGTGAGCATGCTGTTAATGGCCCTTATCCCTAGATCGAGCGGTTCAGTGATCATTTCGCGTTCCAATGGATGCGTTGGCTGGCTGTACAAGCTCAACTCCTCGCCCCACGTACCTTGGGTTTCAATCGCGCCGCCACCGTCAATCGGGACCCCGCGCCCGTCCAAAACCCGTCCCAGCATAGCGTCACTGACAAGTACTGTTGAGGAGCGTTTTTTAAGAACAACTAGGCTGTCGTTGTTCACACCAGGTGCCTCTTCAAACGGCATCAGAATCACGCGCTTATCCCTGAAGCCTATGACTTCAGCATCAACACCCTTTGTTGATCGCGGATCATTTGAAAGTAAAACACGGCACAAGCTCCCAACAGCCGCGCCAGGGAGATGTGCTTCGTAAATCAAACCCAGGGATTTGGTAATCTTGCCCGCCTCTTTGTAAAGAAGCGCGTGGCGAAGACGATCGTCATACAATGATTGATCAATGGAGGTGCTCATGTCCCGCTTCCGCCAGCACTGCCGGTAAGCGAATTATAAATACCCTGGAGCTGGGTCTCAACACTGGCATCAATGGCGTTCCATTCCGTCTCAAGCATGCAACCACCGCCTTTGACCTGTGTTGAAGCCTCGATATTGATATTTTTAATATCGGCAAAATTCTTCGCTAGCCCATCCTTAAGAAGCTCTATGGTGTCCAAATCCTCCTGGCTGATCCTTACTGTTATGTTTTCTCTCGCCCCAACTCTTTCAATAAGCATCTTGGCCAAACGGACAACATATCCTCGATCCGCCTTGAGCTCTCGCAAAAGAACCATCCTGGCTATTCTGTAAATCAACTCTATAAGAAACTGTTCATTCGCGTGGAAAATCTGTTCTTTCGCGCCTTCTAGCTCATTTATAAGTGTGGACAACTTGGATAAGCGCTCATCGGCTTCACGCTTAAAACGTTGAAAAGCTTCCTCATGGCCCTTGCACAGTCCTTCCTGATATCCTGCTTCCGCAGCAGTTTTTTTCGCCACTGCCGCTAATGAATCAACGCCCGCGCGCACTCTTTCCTCAATGAGCCTGCGCTCCTCCTCTTCTATTGCCAACGGGTCTCGCAGTAAATCACTGGGCTTGAAGCGAAGATTCTTTGTATCAAACTGGCTTGTCGACCGCGTAGGAACCACGGTTTTCATGGCCTGACGCCTGAGCGAGTCTTTTTTTAACGCATCTGACGGGTCATTAAGTTTAGTAAAATCAAATTGCTGTACCGCTGGCGACTTCTGCGGGGCTACTTTGATAACTCGCAAGCTGTTTTCTTCTATAATTTCTTTTTTAAATTTTTCCAAACCTCACACCCTTCTTTATATTCCTGGTATATCCCTGGCTTGGTCTCTCACTCCCGTGCTTATACAAGCGCGTCAGATTCACCACCGCGGCTTATGAAGAGCTTGCCTTCGGCTTCGAGCTTCTTGGCAATATTTATGATCTCCTGCTGGGCTCCCTCGACGTCCGACAACCTTACCGGCCCTAGCGACTCAAGATCATCACGCAAGAGGTCACCGGCGCGCTTCGAAATATTCCTCAAGATCTTGTCCCTTATCTCCTCAGGAGCGGTCTTAAGAGCGATGACCAGTTTCGAGTTATCAACCTCCTTAAGAAGCTGCTGCATACCTCTGTCGTCGATGAAAATAATATCCTCGAACACAAACATCAGCTTTCTTATCTCTTCAGCTAGTTGCGGATCTTTCTCCTCGACCCGCGCCATGATGTTCTGCTCATTGGTCTTGTCCATGACGTTCAGCATATCAGCGATAGGTTGCACGCCGCCAAGCTGCTTGGTATCTATCGAACCAAGCGACGCGAGCTCCTCCTTCAAGACATTATCAACTTGCGCGATCAGGATTGGTGAAATGAAGTCAAGATTCGCTATCCTTAGCACGACCTCGGTCTGTATGGCCTCGGGCAGACGCTTCAGGACTTCACATTTCTTCGCTGGATCAAGATGAGCGAGTATCAGCGCGATTGTCTGCGGATGCTCGTTCACCAGGAAATTGGCAAGCGTGCGCGAGTCCACCAGCTCAAGCGCCTCAAGCGTACGGCTCCCCTCAATAACTGAAAGCTGCCCAAGAACTGTCTTTGCGCGTTCCTCACCAAGGGTGGCCAGCACGAAGTCCCTTCCTTGCGCGTGACCAAAAATCAGCGTGTCCTCTTCTGATATCTCTGAGTAAAATGCCTCCAGTACCTGTTTCGCCACTGGTATCGGTACCTTTGTAATCTGGCCCATCTCATTGACAAGCCTCTTCACGTCGTTATCCTTCATTTTCTTGAAAATCTGCGACGTCACCTGGTTGCCTAACAAGCTCAACAACAAGGCTGACCTTTCAAGTCCATTCATTTCTTCAAAGCTTGTGTATGGCATAGCCGATTAGCTCCTCAAGCTGACTTCTCTTTCCCACCGTCTTCGTCTTTTTCGCCTTGTTTCTTGGCATCCACGTGCAGCCAGTCCTTCAAAATCAACGCGGCCTTATGCGGGCTTCCATCTACAAGTGTCACTATCTTCTCGCGTATCATCTCGCCCTCGGTCTTCTCAGGATCCATGCTGTCAGCCCCTATTGGCGCCATGGTATCATCCATTCCGACAAGTGCTCCGCCGGCCTGCAGGCGTTCCAATTCCTCGATTGTCTGCGGCAAATATGTATCAACGCTTTCTATGGTATTCTCGGTGATCCACCTGATAAACGGCTTCACCACGAAGAAGAAAAACAGCACGATCGTGATCCCGATCACACCATACGTTATCATGTTCTGGACGTAGGCCTTGCGTTCGCGTTCAGCCAGAAGCATGGAGGCTTCTTCGAAATCTTCGCGCGTGAACTCCATGTTCCTTATCTCGAGGCTGTCCCCGCGGCTTCGGTCGATGCCAGCGGCGCTTGCGATTATGCTTTCAAATTCTTTCAGCTTCTCAGGCGGCCATGGCTCAACCTTGCTCAGCACCTTGCCGCCCTTTTCAACGGACTTTACGGTCTTCCCGTCGACAACTACAGCCACGGAAAGTTTCTTTACGTTCCCAGCAGGACGAGTGGTCTTCCTTATGGTTTGCGGCACTTCGTAATTAATAATTTCGGCATTTTTAGTTGTCGCGTTCTTGATTTCATTGTTCGCTACAGGCGGCTGTCCTGGCAGATTGGACGCCGCACCCGCCGCGCCATAAGATCCTGGCCTTGTGCCATTCATGGCATCACTGCGCTTGTCCACCGATCTTACTGCGGAACCATCAGGATCAAACAGCGTCTGTGTCTCGCTGACCTGCGAGAAATCAACATCAGCCGTGACCTTGGCTACCACGTGCCCATCACCCACGACCTTTGAAAGCATGGCCTCTATACGCTTCTCAATATCACCTTCAATCTTCTGTTGAAAATCAAGCTGGCTCGCGGACGCTGCCGCCAACGGGTCGCCCTGGTTTTTTGAAAGCACCTTGCCGTTTGAATCAACAATGACTACATCGGCTACTTCCATGCCTTCCACGGCCCTAGCTATAAGATTGCTTATGCCGTAGACCTGCTTTTCAGAAAGAACCACGCCTGCTTCCAAGTCCACAACCACTGAAGCGGTAGATTTTTTCTGGTCTTCAACGAATGCGCTTTTTTGCGGGACCGCCAGGTGAACCCTGGATCTGCGCACGCCGCGGATGGTGCCGATAGTCCGCATCAGCTCGCCTTCCAGGGCGCGCTTCTGGTTAATCCTCTGGACGAAGCTTGTTGCTCCTATTGATTGCTTGTCAAAAACCTCGTAGCCCACGACACCGGACTGTGGAATTCCCATCGTTGCCAGCTCAAGACGGAATTCATAAATGCTTTCTGACGGGATGGAGATATTCTTGCCGCTTACATCCACCTTGAATGGTATGCGTTTCTCCCTAAGAATACGTATTATATTTGCAGAATCCTCAGCATTCAAATTTGTCATCAATGGGGCGTAGGTAGTATTGCCGGCCCACATAAAAAGAAGCACCAGGCCTGCCAAGATGCCAAGCCCGGTTGCCAACATCGCAACCTTCTTACTGGGACTTAGCGATTTCATGAATTCAGCGATTTGCGTGGTAACTCTTCTAAAATATTCTTGCACCGCCAATCCTTCCTTTCAATTACACCTGCATCTTCATGACTTCCCTATAAGCATCAAGAATCTTGTTCCTTACCTGCATCATCATTTTCAAGGAAGCATCGGCCCTCTCAAGCAGAAGCATCGTCTCATGCACGTTCTTGGTCCGCCCAGCCATCAACTCTTTGATAGCAGTGTCGGCCTCGTTCTGATGCTGATTCACTTTCTCAAGCGAGTTCTTCAAAATATCGCTGAACGTATTCGGTGAGGAATCCTGAAGTCCGATATTGCGCACCGTCTTAAGCGCGGGTTCGCCTCCGACTTCAATTATCCTGCCTAGATTTTCAATACTGAGCGTGGACATTATTCATGTCTCCTTTTGCGCACATACTAGCGTCCAATCTCAAGCGCCTTCTGCGCCATCGCCTTAGCGGCATTCATGGCTGTCACGTTGGCCTCATACGAGCGCTGCGCGCTTATCATGTTCGCCATCTCCTCAACCGTATTCACGTTGGGCATCGCCACATACCCCTCGGCATTTGCATCCTGATGAGATGGATTGTAAACCATTCTCGGGGGCCGCTCGTCTTCTGCCACATCCACCACCTGAACACCTTGTATTTTCTCATCCAGTTCATTTTGTAAAATCTCGCCGAAACTCTCCCTGTCGGTCTGCGCGGCCATGATGGGATCTTTTCTCTTATAGGGACCGCCTTCCGAAGTGCGCGTGGATTCAGCGTTAGCGATATTGCTTGAGATTGTGTTCATCCTCTTGGTCTGGGCATCAAGACCGCTTGCGCTTACACGCATTGAGGAAAAAAAATCCATTACCTGTTACCTCCGCCTTCACTGATGCTGTATTTAAGCATGCCTAGTTTTCTTTTGAGGGCCTCCGTGGCTGCATCGTAAAGGATCTGGTTCTCGGCAAGCTTGGCCATCTCAGCTGAGCGATCAACCGTGTTTCCATCCAGCGATTCAACGCCGTTTGGGTCATCATAAATTTCAGGGTTAACGGGATCGGTTTCGTGTCTTACGATATGACCTGACTGCGTTTCGGATGGCGTGATATTTTTTTCTGTGCCGAGAATTTCCCTCAGCTTGCCCTCAAACTCCATGGCCTTCGCCTTGTAACCAGGAGTATCGGCGTTGGCGATATTGGAGCTGATCACGTTCTGGTTAAGCAGACGAAGATTCATTGAGGTGTTAAGTGCGCCGATGACTGGATCAAAACCGCTGTTATCGATCATAGTCCCCCAAGAAATTTTTATTCAACTTATATGCCGCGTCCTCCGATACCACAGAGGGCTCTCGTGTTAGTTGCCAGGCAAAGCTTGCCCAGTGTTGAACCCGCTTAGGCATCTTATTCCTAATATTCATGCAAAAATCCCGAGCTTCCTGTAATCCGCAAGTTTGTTTCTTAAAGTGCGTATTGAAATGCCAAGCGCGCGCGCCGTGTGCGTCCTGTTGCCGTGATGGTACTTGAGCGCCACCAATATCACTCTTCTTTCAATATCGTTTAGTGTCTGCCCTGGCAGCCAGTTTGCGTCGGCGTCCTCGCCTGAATCAGTCTGTACGGCCTGAACACCAGTGAGATTGCGCCTCTCAATATGGATATCGTTCTCGGTCACTATCTGATTTTTAGCGGTGATCACTGCGCGCTCTATCACGTTCTCAAGCTCGCGGATGTTGCCGGGCCACACATGCGATTCAAGCAGCCGCCTGGAACCTTCCGCGAACCCGATGAGCGGCGTGGAGTTCTTAATCGCATATTGCCTCATAAAGTGATCAGATAGCACTTTGACATCGCCTATCCTCTCGCGTAGCGGCGGTAACGTGAGGTTCACAACATTCAATCTGTAAAAAAGGTCTTCGCGAAATATCCCGGCCTTCACGCAATCAGCAAGGTTACGGTTCGTGGTGGCTATGATCCTCACATCGACTGGGATGGGCCTGCGGCCGCCAATGCGATCTACTTCGGCTTCCTGGATCACACGAAGGAGTTTAGCCTGCAACCTGATATCCATCTCGGATATCTCGTCAAGCAAAAGCGTGCCGCCATTGGCGAACTCGAACTTGCCGGCCTTGGCCGTGACGGCTCCGGTGAACGAACCACGCTCATAGCCGAAAAGCTCCGATTCAAGCAGGTTCTCAGGGATCGCGGCGCAGTTTATGGCAACAAATGGTCTTGAGGACCTGGTGCTGTTGCCATGGATAAGGTTGGCGATCAACTCCTTGCCCGTCCCGCTTTCGCCCTGGATCAGGACAGTCGCCTTGCTTTGGGCCACCGTCTTCGCGAGCTGTATAACCTCGCGCATTCTCCTGTCTTCCGTGATTATCTCCGTCATTTTATGCCCTCCTTGGCACGTTTTGAGTTACCTGCACTGATTTTATGAATTGATTCCTGCGCCTTGCGGTTAGCAAGAACTTCGGATGCCAGTTTTCTCCAGAAATCATCTGTCTTGCTGCCCGCGAGTTTTTCAAAAACACCATCAGCCTTGGCGTCATCGCCATCAGGCATCTTGGCTAGCGCATTAGCATAGCCGAACATCGCGCGATTTCCGCCCAACCCGTTCTCGACCGCTTTAGCATACGTAGAGGCTGCTTCGCCCCAACGGCCTAGCTGCTCTAAAATTCTGCCCTGTTCAATTACGACGGTATCCATCGATGGGACCGCTGGCAGGCCAAGCATGTTTTGTGGCCAATTCTTTTCATTCGGAATATTCAATCTTTTTTCGAGACTACGATACAATTCAAGCGCGCCGCTGAGATCCCCGGCCTTCAAATGCAATTTGGCCTGCCACGCCTCCACCCTCGCGTCCATTCCGCTGTCACCGGACTGAGGCGCCAAAAGCCGCGCCTTGATTGCATGGCTGAAGGCAGCACTGTTGTGGCCTTCTTTTTCCTCTAAAAGTCCCAGCATCAGCTCTCGCTCATATGAGTGGACGGATTCGTCCTTCACCTTCGCAAGCCACTGCTTGATTTCTTGTTTGTTCTTTTCAATATCAAGCACCCAAAGCGCCTTAGCTTTTGAAAAGCTCTCATCAGAGTTGATTAATTCCAGATCCAGGTCATCAGCCGCTAGTGAGCGGCTATCCCCCTGCTTAAGAGCGAGAATTTTTGTATATTCAGCGACTAGTTCCGAAGCGATGCTAGCCAGGCCGAAATCAGCCGCAGTCTGAGAGAGCCTGAGCAGGAAATCCGTATTCACCGGGCTTGCTTCTTTCGAAATCATCCCCTTTTTCTCCATGTAGAATGCAAGCGCCTCGTAACCTTTTCCCTCGTCAAGAAGCTTGAGCAGTGATTTCCTAAAAAGCCCGCCCACCAAGCTTCCCAGCAGGTGCTTGACGGTGTCATTCTTTGAACGGTGTAACTCGTCTATGGCGGCCGCGACCGCCTTGTTCTCATGACCAAGCGTGATCAGCGCCCGGATGCGTGAGAGTTCCATGAAGTCACGGTACCGCGTGGTGGCCACATCCTGCCTACCGTCGAACGAAGCCGCCTCATCGGATATGAATTTTTCAAGCCCGCTTATGTCCATCCCCCCATGATCTCCACAAGGCAGGAGCCTCAACCTGGCCAGAGTCGCACCGGGACTTGATGGGTATCTGTTAATTGTTTCGTAAAACCAGTCCCGCGCGGTCTCAGCCAGATCCTTTCCGCCCTGTCTTGCTGAAATCTCACCAAGCCTGAGCGTGGCCCTCCAGCCGGCGGGGTGGCCAGGGTAGCGCTTAAGGAAGTTTTCAAAAGCCTCTTTTGCGTACTCATATTGTCCTAGTTGATAGAGGGCCTCGGCCCTGTTCACATGAATGGAAGGGAACTTTTCAGCCTCCGTCCCGAATCTCTTAAGTCCCCTGTAATAAGCCGCCAGAGTCTGTTCGTATTGGAAGCGGTCAAGATACAAATCCCCGCTCCGAAGTGCCGCTTCGGCTTTGTCACGCATATCCTGGGCGTTTTCTATGACCCATTGGTATTCCTTGGCGGCACGCTCTGTCTGCTTAAGCGCGAACATTGATTCCGCCATCCCGAGATGGAAGACCCAGCTTAGCCTATGTTTCGGAAAATTGTGGACAAGTGACGAAAATGATTCCAGCGAAGCGAGATGATCACCCCTGGCCATTTGTGAAATCGCCATGTGGATGCCGCCATACAACGCAATAGGTGAATTCTTCGAGTCCGACACCAAATGAGTGAGGATCTCCTCGGCAGCCTGCTGCATAGTAGGAAGACGCAGCAGAGCATTCGCCCGCAAGAAACGCATTTCATGCCTGTGTTCGCCCCCCGGTACTTCGGCATCAAAAAAATCAAGCGTGCGCAGGACGAGCGCAAAATCTCCCTGTTTGTAAAGATTCAATGCGAGGCGGGTATATTGAGCTGCCCTCGATTGACTCTTTGGGACCAGATAATGGTAATCTTCATCCGGAGATTTGGTGGAAAACCAGCGCGAAAATGCCACTTTTTCGTGGAAAGGGAAGAACTCAAGGAAAACTTCATTCGACTCACTGTAAGGCTCCCGGCAAAATCTCCCAACGTCGTTGGCATCCGCCTTGGCCTTTTCAAATGCTATTTTTCTTTCCGTGCGTCGCCGGCGCTTCTCCTCCGCCGCGTTGCGCTCCGCTTGTTTTTGTGCCCTCAGCCTTGCTGTTTCTGCCTGAAGCACCGTTGGGCCTTGTTTAACCCAGAAATCCACGATGTATTCGCCGGTTTTGGATCGGTACTCGAACAACTCCATGCGTGGATTGACTGGCTTGTCAGCTCCTTCCGGGAATTTCCACTTGCCGGTTATCCTGACCCCCGGGCCTGCCGGGTCATTAGATCCCTCAAAAAATTCAAGCGAACTGATTCTGGGATCACCAGACTCATTGAGTTTTGCCTGCCAGCGCTTCTCATCTCCGACGGGGGCACCTAGGTCATAGAGCGTGACCCCTTTTAGAAAAAGGTCGAATCCTTCTTTCTTGCTGTTGAACTTGGTACTGACATCCGCGCCGATCCCAAACATAAAACGGCTATGGGTTTTAAATGTCCGTATCTTTAGGCCTTCAACAATATTAGCCTCTGCCCGGACATCCATTGGGATGCTAAATGAAACTAAAACAGATATAACTGCTATGAATGTTAACCTGACGAGCATCCTGCTCCTAGCGTGTTGGCTTCCTGCCTGACCACTGATTCCAATTTCAAGAGCAAACATGGTGCCATTTTTACCGTGGAAGCCACATTTGCCGGTCACAACACTACCGATCGGCCATAACTGGACCGGAAGTTTTGAATCGTACTAGGCAATTCCTATCGGTAAAAAATGTTGGCGGATACCTGATGACGTGATCCATACAAAAATCCTAGCAATAAAAAGTAACTGTATTTTGACCTATTGTCAGGAAACACAACAGTTTACGATAGGAGCTTGACGGTTTATGTTAATACTACGGAGACATCACATGCTGAATTTTCTGAAGATATGTTTAACTGGGATGATATTGTTAACAACTGGTTGCGGGCTGTTGATCGGCAACGTTAAACCCGTTGATGAAAAATCAGAAACATACGGTATAGCAGATTTATCCAGGGACGACCCCGACTGGGACAAGCTTGATCAGCCCGCTAATAGCAGCGAGGACTCAAATCCCTCTTCCAGCGATGTTTCAGACGTGGTTTTTCAATCAAAGAAAACCGCATCGATAATCTCGCTCAACTCGGCCTGCCGCCCAACCCATGGAAACCCGCAAACCGAGGACGACCTGAGAAAAATCACGAATCAGCTTTTTTTAGGCGTTTCAAACATCACCATGCGCGAGGAAAAAGAACTCACCGTGAGCAGCTCACCGGCGCTGCAAACAACCATCCACGGCAAGATGAACGGCGAACTCATGAAGTTAAGATCGGTGGTTTTACGCAAAAACCACTGTGTGTACGACTTGATGTACATAGCGCGACCAAACAGCTTCACCGAAAAAGAACAATCATTCGATAAATTTGCGGCCTCACTGCGCCTGAAAGACTGAAGCAATCGATGGATGAAACTCTACAAATAGGCGACAAGGGCTTCCTAAGCCGCTTAGGCTCCAAGACACTATCAATGATTTTGTTCGCTGGAGGGTTCAGCGTCCTGTGCGGACAAATAATCCAGCAAATATTCAGACGACCCTTTTATATCAGACTGACAATCGAGCAGGTTTTTTCCATAGGGGTCAAATCATTCTTGCTTGTGCTGGTCACAGCGCTCGCCACCGGTTCGGTCATGGCACTGCAATTCGGCTATGGTCTCGCCAAGTTCGGAGGCACGCTGTATGTCCCTAAAATAGTTGCTCTGTCCATCCTGCGCGAGCTTGGCCCGGTTTTCACTAGCTTGCTGGTCGCGGGCCGTATCGGATCCGGCATAGCATCGGAAGTCGCGTCCATGAAAGTGACCCAGCAAATCGATGCCATCCGCGCGCTGGGAACAAACCCTATCAAACGTATTGTCATACCAAGAGTGGTAGCCAGCATGATAGCGCTACCAATACTCACCTTGTTTGCGGATTACATAGGCCTCACTGGTGCGATGATAATATGCGACAATGAATTTAACATAAGTTCAGAGTACTTCGTGTCAAAGGTGGTTGAGACCCTGCGCCTTTATGACCTTTTCACCGGAATGGCAAAAACCATGGTATTCGCCTTTTTCATTTCAGTAACCGCCTGCTGGAAGGGTTTGAATACCGAAGGCGGTACGGAGGGTGTTGGTAACACGACCACCTGGGTGGTGGTCAGTTCAAGTATATTCATAATGATAAGCGACTTCTTCTTAACCAAGCTCTTCATTATGACGATCTATCCTAAGTAATAGACGAGTACCAAAAACATGGATCAGATAGCCTTGGAGATCATAAATCTCCGGAAGAACTTCGGAGGGAAAACAGTGCACCACGATATCTCCTTCCGTCTGTTCGACGGGGAGATACTGGGGCTCTTCGGCGCGTCTGGAAGCGGCAAAAGCGTAATTCTTAGATCAATAATCGGCCTCGAAAAACCTGATCACGGCAAGGTTGTGTTCGAGGGCAAAGACCTGTGTGCTCTTAACGAACAACAACTGGTTAATGCCAGAAAGAAAATAGCTTATGTCTTTCAGAACGGAGCACTGTTCGATTCACTGACCATCGAGGAGAACCTGGCATACTCACTCCGCGAGCACACCTCCTTCTCGGAACGCGAGATCCGTCAAAAAGTCGACGACATGCTGGATCTTATCGATATGCGCGGCACGAACAATCTGCTCCCGGCCGAACTCTCAGGCGGCATGCAAAAACGCGCGGGTCTGGCTAGGGCGATTATACTGGGGCAAGAGATAATACTTTTTGATGAACCCACTGCTGGCCTGGACCCAGTGAACACCAAACGGCTGCTGGATAATATAAAGAAGTTAAAACAAAAGGGTATCACCGGCATCTTCGTCACGCACGATATCCCTAGCGCATTCGAAATTGCCGACCGCATAGCCATTCTCTATAATGGGAGAATACAAGCCATAGACACCGTGGAAAACATACAAAAATCACAAGACCCTTTGGTCAAGTCTTTCATGAAAGGGGAATCTACTTCTGAATAGCAAACGCATAGGGATTGAAGTCAAGGTTGGCCTCTTTGTAATGTTGGGCTTGGGCCTGATTATGCTGGCCATTATTGTCCTTGGCAGCAGCGAAAACATTCTTGTACGCAAAAGCCATTACTACATTCACTTCAACTCGGTTGAAGGACTGATCCCTGGCGCAAAGGTAGTGTTGGGCGGATTACAGATAGGCACAGTCAGCACCATTGATTTTGATCCCGAGAAAAGAAACATGCGCATTGAAGTCTCCGTCGCAAGGACTTCAAGCCCGTGGATAAGAAAGGACACCACGGCTGAAATCGCCACACTCGGCGTCCTTGGCGACAAATACATCGCCTTATCCACAAGCAGCAACAATGAAGCTCCCCTGCCACAGGGCTCCGACATAACCGTTAAGCAGTCAAAAGACATAGCCCAGTTCCTTAACAAAGGTGACCAGCTCATGATTTCCTTAAACTCACTCGCCTCAAGCTTAAACAGGCTGGTGAACGGGTTTGAATCCAACAACCGCAGCGAAGTGTTTTTTCAGAATATGACCTCGGCGGCAAAGAACTTAGCCACCGCGACTGACAAGCTGAACAAGGAGCTCGACGGTTTAAACGCCAAGAGTGTAGTTAAAAATATGAATTCAATACTGGACAAAATAAACAACGGCACAGGCACGCTTGGAGCACTGATCAATGATCCCGGCCTTTATGACGACACGAAGGCACTTATCGGCGGCGCAAACCGCAGCAGGATCATAAGGAACCTGGTCCGCCAGACAATTAAAAAATCAGCCGAAACGCAGGCTGGTCAGCAGAAATAAAGCGCCGCTAGCTATTACCCTTATCGGCTATCAATTCCTCGTCGGTATCACCTAGCTTTTGCATGGCTGGAATAATCATCCCGCGCCGTCTCAGCTTTTCAACAAGCGTCGTCCTGTTCATCTGAAGAAGCTCGCTAGCGCGGTTCTTGTTCCCGCTCGTCCTTGCAAGCGCCTGGTCGACCAAATGATTTTCAAAAGCTGCTACTATTGATTTCAGGTCCAAGCCGCTACTCGGCAACACCATGCGTGGGAATTCCCACTCCGAAAGCGCCCCATCGCCCTGCGGCCTGCTTTCAGCGAATTTCTGGAAA